>CAWCXH010000033.1:0-122234 GCA_963799495.1 uncultured Actinomycetota bacterium | reverse complement strand
ACACTGAAGCGGCCACGCCAGTGGTCGTGGAGTCGTTGTTGAAATACCACTCTGACCGTATTGGGCCTCTAACCTCGAACCGTCTATCCGGTTCAGGGACAGTGCCTGGCGGGTAGTTTAACTGGGGCGGTTGCCTCCCAAAATGTAACGGAGGCGCCCAAAGGTTCCCTCAACCTGGACGGCAATCAGGTGTCGAGTGCAAGTGCACAAGGGAGCTTGACTGCAAGACGAACATGTCAAGCAGGGACGAAAGTCGGGACTAGTGATCCGGCACCCCCGAGTGGAAGGGGTGTCGCTCAACGGATAAAAGGTACCCCGGGGATAACAGGCTGATCTTCCCCAAGAGTCCATATCGACGGGATGGTTTGGCACCTCGATGTCGGCTCGTCGCATCCTGGGGCTGGAGCAGGTCCCAAGGGTTGGGCTGTTCGCCCATTAAAGCGGCACGCGAGCTGGGTTTAGAACGTCGTGAGACAGTTCGGTCTCTATCCGCCGCGCGCGTCAGAAGCTTGAGGAAACCTGTCCCCAGTACGAGAGGACCGGGACGGACGAACCTCTGGTCCACCAGTTGTCCCACCAGGGGCACCGCTGGATAGCCACGTTCGGACAGGATAACCGCTGAAAGCATCTAAGCGGGAAACCCCCTCCAAGACCAGGCTTCTCACCCTTTTTAGAGGGATAAGGCCCCCCGCAGACCACGGGATCAATAGACCAGACCTACACACCGGGCAACCGGCTCAGGGAACTGGCACTAACCGGCCGAAAACTTACCCACAACCAATGGGAAAAACCTCGCAACCACACCACACACCACAACCCACACCCCGCCACCAAACACACCACAAAAGGCCCCACCCCGGGGCCCACACACACAAAATAACGTTACGGCGGTAATAGCGACAGGGAAACGCCCGGACCCATCCCGAACCCGGAAGCTAAGCCTGCCAGCGCCGATGATACTACCCAACCCGGGTGGAAAAGTAGGACACCGCCGAACACAAATTAAGTCCTTTGCCCCCCAATTTCGATTGGGGGGCAAAGGCATTTTTGGCGAATTGTCAGTCGAATAATGTCGGTATCGGCGACGTCCGGCTTTTCTCCAATTCGAGGAGAGCACGTTTACGGTCGATGCCCCCGCCGTAGCCGGTGAGGCTGCCATTTGACCCGATCACTCGATGGCACGGCACGATGATGCCGATGGGATTGTGGCCGTTGGCCAGGCCGACGGCGCGAAACGCACCGGGTGATCCGATCTGTCGCGCTATTTCCCCGTAGGACCGCGTCTCCCCGTACGGAATCGTCAACAGCGCCGACCACACCCGTCGCTGAAACGCCGTGCCGACGAGGTCGAGCTCGAGGTCGAACGTGGTCCGGTCGCCGGTGAAGTACGCCTCGAGTTGTTCGACGGCGTCGGGGAATGCCTCATCATCGGCCTCCCACCCGTCGTGGCTGGGCTCATACGTCTGGTCGACCATCCGCAGATGCATCAGGCGCCGGTTGTGCCCGGCGAGTGTCAGCGTGCCGACCGGGCTGTCGACGGTTCGAAATTGCAATGGTCCCATCACTTCTCCTTCGGTGGCCATTCGTTTACCGCATGGTCGAGCGCGGTCCACAAATGCTGAGTGGCGTATGACCGCCACGGCCGCCAGCGCATGCTGCGTTCCATGAGCGGGTCAGGATCTGCCGGCAGGCCCAGCTGCTTGGCGGCCGACCGAAGACCGAGATCGCTGACCGGGAATGCGTCCGGATCGCCCAGCCCACGCATGGCGATCACCTCGGCGGTCCACGGGCCGATTCCGGGAAGCGACAGTAGCTGTTGGCGCGCGCGGTTCCAGTCGCAGCCGGGGTCGAGCACCACCTCGCCGTCGCTCAACGCCTTTATCAGCGCGGTCAGGCATCGCTGCCGCGACTTCGGGAACGCGAGGTGCGCCGGGTCGATCTCGGCGAGCTGCTCGACCACGGGAAACACGTGGGTGAGCCCGCCGCCGGCGTCGGTGACGGGCTGGCCGTACGCCGCCACGATGCGCCCGGCGTGGGTGCGCGCCGCCTTGAGCGACACCTGCTGGCCCAGCACCACTCGCAGTGCGAGTTCGGGTTCGTCGACCGTACGGGGGATGCGCTGCCCGGGGGCCTTGGCCACCAGGGCGCTTAGCTCGGTGTCGTTGCCCAGTGCGTCGACCACCGCCTCGGGGTCGGCGTCCAAGTCGAGCAGCCGTCGGCACCGGGCGATTGCCGTCGACAGGTCGCGGAAGTCGTCCAGCACCAGCTGACACTGGACGTGGTCGGGTTGTGGTGTGAGGCTGACGAGTCCGTTGCCCGCTGGCAGTCGCAGCGTCCGCCGGTACGCCCCGTCCCGCACCTCCTCAATGCCCGGCACCGCGCTGGCGGCCAGGTGACCGAACAGCCCCTCGAAGGCGAACGGGGTCCGTACCGCAAGCCGCAATGACACCGCGCCCGCGCCGCCGACGTCTCGTCCGAATCTTGCCCGTGCGCGTTTGCGCAATGCGGTCGGCGTGAGGTCGCATACCGTCCGCACGGTGTCATTGAACTGGCGAATGCTGGAGAAACCGGCGGCGAACGCGACGTCGCCGAACGGCAGGTCGGTCGTTTCGATGAGCACTCGGGCGGTCTGTGTGCGTTGTGCCCGCGCCAAAGCCAGCGGGTTGGCGCCGACCTCGGCCTGCAGGAGGCGTTCGAGTTGGCGGGTGGTGTAGCCGACGCGGGCGGCCAGCCCGGTCACACCCTCGCGGTCCACGGTGCCGTCGGCGATCAGGCGCATCGCCCTGGCCACCACATCACCGCGGATGTTCCACTCCGGTGACCCCGGCGACGCGTCCGGCCGGCAGCGCTTGCACGCCCGGAAGCCGGCACGCTGCGCCGCGGCCGCGGTGGGGTAGAACCGCACATTGCGGGCGAACGGCGGGCGGACCGGGCAGCTTGGCCGGCAGTAGATCTTCGTCGTCAGCACGGCGGTGACGAACCACCCGTCGAAGCGGGCGTCCTTGGACTGGACGGCTCGGTAGCAGCGGTCGAAATCTTCGTGCACGTTTGAAGAATTACACCTACCCACCGACATCACTGGCGGAAAACCGACATCGTCGTCTGCGCGCCCGTGGATAGACTCCAACCCGTGGCCGAACTGGTGCAGCGATACCTGGACCAGATACGCGAAGAGCACGCGGGGTTCAACGACGGGGCGCTGGCCGACTACATCCCCGAACTCGCCCGCGTCGACCCCGCGGGTTTCGGACTGTCACTGTCGTCGTCCGACGGATATGTCTACGAATCCGGCGATGCCGCAACCGAGTTCACCATCCAGTCGATCTCCAAGCCTTTCACCTATGCACTTGCCCTCGCCGAGATCGGCCAGGATGCCGTCGATGCCAAGATCGGTGTCGAGCCCTCGGGTGAGGCGTTCAATGAGATCAGCGTCGATGACACGACCAAGACACCCAAGAACCCGATGATCAATGCCGGCGCGATCACCGCCGTCTCACTGGTCCCAGGCGCCACACCCGACGAGCGGTACGCGCGGATCCGCGACTTCTACTCTGGCTGCGCCGGCCGTCAGCTCGACCTCGACCCCGAGGTATATGCCTCGGAAAAGGCGACCGGCAGCCGCAACCGCGCGATCGCCTACATGCTGCAGAGCTTAGGGGTGCTCGACGCCGACCCCGACGACGTCCTCGATGTGTACTTCCGGCAATGCTCCATCAAGGTCACCAGCACCGATCTGGCCCGGATGGCGGCCACACTGGCACGCGGCGGCGTGAACCCGACGACCGGGCGACGGGTGATCGACACGTCGGTGGTGCAGCGCACGCTCAGCGTGATGGTGACATGCGGGATGTACGACGCCGCCGGCGACTGGGTGAGCGCGGTAGGGATGCCCGCCAAGAGTGGCGTGGGCGGCGGCATTGTCGCGGTATTACCGGGTCAGCTCGGAATCGGCGTCTATTCCCCACTATTGGACACCAAGGGCAACAGCGTCCGCGGAGTCAAGGTGTGCCGCAGCCTATCGCACCGACTAGGGCTGCATTTCCTCACCGTCACAAGGGAATCCCGTTCGACCATCCGGTCGATCTATGACCCTTGCGAGCGCGTGCGAGTGTACGAGTTGCACGGCGACCTGTTGTTCGCCGGAGCCGAGCAGGTGCTGCGCACCGTTGAGCGGGAGAGCGGAGACTTTGATGTGGCGATCATGGAGGTGTCGCGGATCGACGACATCAACGACGCCAGCCGCGGCATGCTCGCCGGTATGCGGTCGACACTGACCGCTGCGGGCAAGGAAGGCTTTCTCGTCGATCCCGACAATGCGGTGGTGCAGCCGGCGAGCCAGGAAGGCTACGACGCAATCGTGTTCCACACCCTTGACGACGCCGTCATCGCCGCACAAGAATTCCGATTGGGCGATCAGATGCGAGACGGGGCGGCCGATGTCGGAGACGTTGGTTGACGCCGCCCGCGAGCTTGCCACCCGCGTACTGGAGGACAATCCGGAGCGGCTGGCCCACAGCGCAGCAGTCGCCGATAGGGCACGCGAACTCGCGGCCACTGTCCCGCAGTCGGCTGCCGAAACATTGGTGGCCGCGGCGTGGCTGCACGACATCGGCTATTCGTCCCAGCTGAAACAGACCGGCTTTCACCCGCTCGACGCAGCGAAGTACCTCCGTCGGGAGGGCTGGCCCGAGCCGGTGTGCACGCTTGTGGCACATCACTCGGGTAGCCGCTACGTCGCGCGCGTTCGCGGGCTCGACGATCAGTTGCGCGAGTTCGAGTTCGTCGAGGACCCGCCGTCGGATGCGCTGGCGGTGGCGGACAACACCGCCGGGCCGAACGGGACCATCATGACAGTGGAAGAACGGTTGCGCGACAAGCTGATGCGCCACGGACCCGACTCGCCGAATGCCCGCGCCAACCCCGAGCGCGACGACTACATCCGCGCTGCGGCCGGCAGGGTGGCGCACCGCCTCGTCGTCGCGGGCTCGCGGTCAGACGGGTAGCGCCAGGCGAGTGGGCTCGTCGTACCCACGAAGCGTCACTGTGTCACCCAAAGTCCAATGCGTACTTTCAGTTTCGGTCGCGTTCGCCACCGCGTCGGATGAGGTGACCAGGCGGCCGGGCGTGGACTTGGCCAGTTCGCACAGCCGGGCGGCCTCGTTGACCGGCTCGCCGATCACCGTATATTCGAAGCGTTCCTTGGCTCCGACGTTGCCGGCCACCACCTGTCCCGCGGCCACCCCGATGCCGGCCGGGCACTCGGGTACCTCACTATTGAGCCGTTCGGCGATGCTGCGTGCGCACGCCAATGCCGCGTCCTCTGGATGTTCGAGCGTCACCGGCACACCGAAAACAGCCAGCGCCGCATCGCCTTCGAACTTGTTGACCAGCCCGCGGTGGCGGTCTACCTCCTCGACGATGACCGCGAAGAATCGGTTGAGCAGTTCGACCACCTCGACGGCCGGCCGGCCCGTCACCAACTGCGTGGAGCCGATGATGTCGACGAAAATCACCGCGGCATGCCGTTCCTCGCCGCCGAGCTTGGGGCGCTGTTGCTCGGCGGCCGCTGCGACCTCGCGTCCGACGTGGCGCCCGAACAGATCCCGGACCCGCTCGCGTTCGCGCAGCCCGTGCACCATCGCGTTGAAGCCGCGTTGTAGTTCGCCGAGTTCGGTGCCGTCGAACACGACTACATTGCAGTCGAGGTCGCCGTCCTCGACGCGCTTGAGCGCTGAGCGCACCACCCGCACCGGCGTCGCGGTGAGCCAGGACAGCAGCCACATCAGGATGAAGCCGAATACCAGCGCGAACACCGCGAGAATCATTATCGCAACGATGAACTGGGTCGGGGTGACGTTCCGAAGGCTCAGCGTGATCACCGCCGCCAGCAGGATGCCCAGCACCGGCACTCCGGATCCGAGGGCCCATACCAACATGGTCCGGCCCATGATGCCTTGCGCGAACCGATGCGGCGGCGGGCCGGCCTCGAGCGCCTGCGCCGCTACCGGCCGCAACGCGAACTCGGTGAACAGGTAACAGCAGGCTGAGACGACGATGCCGCTGAAACTGATGCCCAGCAAGAACTTCGGGATGTAGTTCGTGTCAACCAGGCCGTAGAGCGTGGTGATGAGGGCGGTGCCGATGCCCCACAGAACGAGCAGTACCCGCGTCAGCCGCCACGGCGCGAAGAACGTGTTGCGCTGGTCGGTCCGTGTGGGTGTCCTCTCCTCGATTGCCCATCGCACGTTTCGGATCACCCGGCGGGTGGCCCAGAAGACGCCGATCACCAAAGCGGCGGCAATGTAGGCGGGCACCACGCCGAAGGTGATCCAGCGGACTTCGGGTTCGAACACGCTGGGAATCGGGAACGCGACGGTCACCACCAATGACGCGACGGCGATTCCGATGAGATTCGCGACAACGACGAATGCGGTCAGGATGACCTGGATGCGCACCCGCCGGCGCTGCTGGCTTTCCGACACCTTGCCTAACAGCCAGGACCCGTATTCCGGAGTCGCGGCCAGCCGACCACTCTGCCGGGTCATCGCCTCGAGCACCCGGCCGAGCCGCTGCGGCACACTCTTGCTGGCGTTCATCGTGGCGTCAGCCTAATTTGCCTGGCCGGCCACCACCTATGGTGTACCCGTGCGGCTCGTGATCGCCCAGTGCACCGTCGACTACCTTGGCCGCCTGACCGCACGTCTGCCGTCCGCGCGCCGCCTGCTGCTGTTCAAGGCCGACGGGTCGGTGAGCGTGCATGCCGACGACCGCGCCTACAAGCCGTTGAACTGGATGAGTCCGCCGTGCTGGGTCACCGAGGAGCTCGACGGGCCGCTACCGGTGTGGGTGGTCGAGAACAAGGCCGGCGAGCAGCTGCGCATCACCGTGGAAGACATCGAGCACGACTCGAGCCACGAACTCGGCGTTGACCCGGGGCTGGTCAAGGACGGTGTCGAGGCCCACCTGCAAGCATTGTTGGCCGAACACGTCGAGCTGCTGGGCGCCGGATACACCCTGGTGCGACGCGAATACATGACCGCCATCGGGCCGGTCGACCTGTTGTGCCGTGACGAGCTGGGCCGCTCGGTGGCCGTGGAGATCAAGCGACGCGGGGAGATCGACGGCGTCGAACAACTGACCCGCTACCTCGATCTGTTGAACCGTGACAGTGTGCTGGCACCGGTGCGCGGAATCTTTGCGGCACAGCAGATCAAGCCGCAGGCGCGGACCCTGGCCACCGACCGCGGGATCCGTTGTGTGACTTTGGACTACGACCAGATGCGGGGGATGGACAGCGACGAGTACCGGCTGTTCTGAAAGCTCATGCCGGTGGCGTCGCCTCGATCGCTCCCGTCGGGCAGCGCGAAACCGCCTCGTCCAACTTTGCACTCCGCTCGACGACCGACCGCAGCGGTTGTGCTGTTCCAGCGTCGCCCATGTCGAACAGCACTGGCGCGATGGCCATGCAGGTACCCGATCCGAAACACAGCTCCGGGTCCACCGTGACCCGCACGGCAACCCGCTCGTCACCGCTCATGACTTGCCACCAGATCGGTGCGCTTGCGGAGGGTGACGGTGGCCCGCTTCTCCGGCAACAGCAAGACGGTCTGCGCCTTCTGGTTCTCGCCAGTAGAAGTCTCCGGGACGAACGTCGTCTCCTGCAGGATCGTGCGCAGCAGAACCCGCGCTTCGAACATCGCCATGTGCCCGCCCAGGCAACGATTGATGCCGCCTCCGAACGGCAGCCAGTGGTAAGGGTCGGGGGTTGTTCCCAGGAACCGTTCTGGCCGGAACTCGTCGGGTGCGTCATACAGGTCGCCCCGGCGGTGAATGCCGTTGATGTACAGGAACACCATCGACCCCCGCGGTAGGTACACGTCGTTGAGTACGACATCACGATTGACGGCGCGCACCGTGAACGGGACGGTGGGTCGCAGCCGCAGGGTCTCGGTGATCACCGCGTCGAGATAGGTGTCGTCGCCAGCGGCCAGCGTCTCCTCGAGCCGTTGCAGCACCTCCGGGTGTCGAGCCAGCCGCTCGGCCACCCAGGACAGGGTCGCCGCGGTCGTGTCGTTGCCTGCGACCAGCAGCAGACGCTGGAAGCCGGCGATCATCTCGTCGTCCATCAGGCCGTCATCGTCGGCCTGTTGAATCCTCAGGAAGATGGCCAGGCAGTCGCGCCGCTCGGTGTGTTCCGGCGACGCGCGGCGGGCCGCGATCTCGTCGTAGGTCACCTGGTCCAGCGCGGCCAGCACCCGATCGAGCGCGGGAAATGGGAGCCACCGTCCGCGCGACGCCATGGACGCGGCGTATCGCAACGCGAGGCCGCGCGATCCGAGCAGGCGGTCGAGCTCGATCAGGTGGCCGGCCAATCGTGCCCGCCGTTCGGGTTCGGTGACCCCGAAGACGACCGACATGATGACCTCGCGCGCCAGCGTCCGCATGTACGTGTGGAAGCGGATGGGCTGCCCCGTCGGGAGCTGGCGCACCATACTGCGGGCGACCGCCTCCATGGCTGGTTCGTACCCCTGTAGTGCCTTGCCCATGAACGCGGGCGTGACCTTGCGACGCACCGTCGTGTGGTCGTCGCTCGCCCACCACTCCATGATCCGATTGCCGAAGACGATCTCATGCGGCGCCAACCGCCGTAGGCCCGTGCCAAACGACAAGGCTCGGTTCTTCTCCTGGAAGACCGCCCGTACGTCGTCCGGGGACGAGGTCCAAAACATCGTCGGCAAGAGCGGTACGTCCAACGTGAACCGTTCCCCGAGCGCTGCGAGCTGCTGTCGGGCGGTCTCGGGCGCGAAGAATAACTTGGCCCATGCCGCGAGGGAGATCTTCGGGCGGGGCAGGGTATCGAGCGCCGTGACCGGCCGCGTCGTCGGCGTCGTGGTGCTCATCGCAACCCCCTGTGAATGGTCGTCTGGTCTGATGTCGCCTATAGTACCATATCGTACTTTTGTGCTGGCAAGCTGCTCACTGTAACGGCGTATGGTCCCGGGGGTGAGCACGCTGTCGGGTTCTTTCCCCAAATCTGCACCCGGCCTGCCCCGCGGACGTACCAGCCTCGATCCGCTCGACGCGACCGCCCTCCAGCGAGCGCGACTGCTGAGGGCCGTCATCTCTGCCGTCGCCGACAAGGGCTATCAAGCGACCACGATCACCGACATCGTCCAACGGGCACGGGTGTCCCGCAGCGTCATTTATCGCGAGTTCGACGGGAAGTTGGACTGCTTCTTGGCCGCGATCGAAGCGGGTCGGGAATTGATCACGGCGCGTATCGCGGAAGCCATGCAGGAGGTCTCCGACGGCTCACTGCAGACGGTGCTGCGGGCGATCAGCCGGGTCTACCTGGAAACGTGCGCGCGAGAACCGGACCATACCCGAGCGTGGGTGCTCGAACTGGCCGCGGCGGGGCCGGAGGGCATCGAGGCGCGAGACAGCTACTTGGACGGGTTCGCCGCGCTGATGCGAGAAATCGACTGCCGATACGGGAGCGGGCGTGCGCGGCCGCCGGAGCACTATGTCGCGCTGGTCGGTGGGATCACGGAGTTGGTCGGCCGCGAGGTTCGCGCGGGCGCGGAGGCCGCGCTACCGCGGCTCGAAGATGCGCTGACAATGGCCGCCGTGGCCATGTTGCGATGACCAAGCGCAGAAATCCACCGCGTCGGCAACGACCGCTGCCGCCGTTTCCAGCGGCCCGCCGCATCGAAGTCGGTCCGGACGGACACGACTACGAAGTGCGCGCGGTCGCAGGATCCCGTGCGACGAAGACCTACCGTTGCCCCGGGTGTGATCACGAAATTCGTTCTGGGACAGCGCATTTAGTGGTATGGGCAGCAGATGATCTAGGCGAGCGGGGGGCCGACGACCGACGTCATTGGCACACGCCATGCTGGACGCACCGGGCCACACGCGGCCCGACGCGAAAATGGTCTTAAAGCTCTAGTGATCGTCGGCCGGCTCGACGAGCTCGATCAGCACGCCGCCGGCATCCTTGGGGTGGATAAAGTTGATCCGGGAGTTCGCGGTGCCGCGCCGCGGCGCGTCGTAGAGCACCCGCACACCCTGGTCGCGGAGTCGCTCGGTCAGCGCTTCGATATCGCTGACCCGGTAGGCCAGCTGCTGGATTCCGGGGCCGCGCTTGTCGAGGAACTTGGCGATCGTCGAGGATTCGTCGAGCGGCGCCATCAGCTGGACGGCAGCACTGCCAATTGGTGCACCGCGCACCGATAGCATCGCTTCGCGGATGCCCTGGTCCTCGTTGACCTCCTCGTGCAGCACAATCATGCCGAGGTGGTCGTGGTACCACGCGATCGCAGCGTCGAGGTCCCGCACCGCTATGCCCACATGGTCGATCGCCGTGACGAGGGCCGTGGCCAGGACGTGACGGACGTCAACTTGCTTAGTGGTCATAACGTAACGGTAACCTGACGGGGAAGATCGCGCTTCGCCGATCGGCTTCTTGAGCGGTTCAGAAGCCGCCACGAGCAGCTTTGGAGGTAGGAATGACGACGTCAGTGATCGTTGCTGGAGCCCGCACGCCGGTCGGCAAGCTGATGGGCTCGCTGAAGGATTTCTCGGCCAGCGACCTCGGCGCCATTGCCATTTCCGGTGCATTGGAGAAGGCGAAGGTGCCGCCTTCGCTCGTCGAGTACGTCATCATGGGCCAGATTCTGACCGCGGGCGCCGGCCAGATGCCCGCCCGCCAGGCCGCGGTGGCCGCCGGCATCGGCTGGGACGTGCCCGCGCTTTCGATCAACAAGATGTGCCTGTCCGGAATCAACGCGATCGCACTCGCTGACCAGCTAATCCGGGCTGGCGAGTGCGACGTGGTCGTTGCGGGTGGGCAGGAGTCGATGACCCAGGCGCCGCACCTGCTGATGAAGAGCCGGGCCGGCTACAAGTACGGCGACGTCACGGTGCTCGACCACATGGAGTACGACGGGCTGCACGACGTGTTCACCGACCAGCCGATGGGCGCGCTCACCGAGCAGCGCAACGACATCGACCAGTTCACCCGGGCCGAGCAGGACGAATTCGCTGCACGATCGCACCAACGGGCAGCCGCGGCGTGGAAAGACGGCGTGTTCGCCGATGAGGTGGTGCCGGTGCAGATCCCGCAGCGCAAGGGCGACCCGCTGGAGTTCAGCGAGGACGAGGGCATCCGCGCCGACACCACCGCGGAGTCGTTAGCGGGGCTCAAGCCCTCATTCCGTAAGGACGGCACCATCGCCGCGGGGTCCGCGTCGCAGATTTCCGACGGTGCGGCCGCCGTGGTGGTGATGAACAAGGACAAGGCCGAGAAACTGGGGTTGACCTGGCTGGTCGAGATCGGCGCCCACGGCATGGTCGCCGGCCCGGACTCCTCCCTGCAGTCACAGCCGGCCAACGCGATCAAGAAAGCCATTGCCCGCGAGGGCATCACTGTCGATCAGCTGGACGTGGTCGAGATCAACGAGGCATTCGCCGTGGTCCCGCTGGCGTCGATGAAGGAGCTGGGAGTCGACCCCGACATCGTCAATGTCAACGGCGGTGCCATCGCGATCGGGCACCCGATCGGCATGTCGGGGGCGCGCATCACCCTGCATGCAGCCCTTGAGCTGGCACGGCGCGGATCCGGCTACGCTGTCGCGGCCCTGTGCGGGGGTGGTGGGCAGGGCGACGCGCTGATCCTGCGGGCCGGCTAGCGTCAACGACGCTGTGTAGTAGTTGGTGGCGCGGCCGGGCACAATGGCGCCGGTGACAAGCGCACTTGATCTTCGTTCAGTCGCCGGATGGTTTCGTCTGGTCGCGCTGGCCGAGGCGGTCAGCTGGGTCGGTCTGCTGATCGGCATGTATTTCAAATACCTGGGCAGCCAGCGAACCGAAATCGGCGTCAAGGTGTTCGGGATTGCCCACGGATTGATCTTCATCGCGTTCGTGGTGCTCGGCGTGCTGGCCGGGATCGCCGTCAAGTGGGCCGCCGGGATATGGTTGCTGGCGTTGCTGGCGAGCATTGTCCCGCTTTGCAGTGTGATCTTCCTCATATGGGCTGATCGGACCGGCCGAATGGGTGCGACGAGCGCCTCCGCGGCGGTAGTGCAACCGGGCCGGTCGGTACCGGAAACGACGTGACAGACTTGTGGGCGTGACTCGTCCCCGACCTCCCGTCGCGCCCGCCATGGCCGGCGCGGTTGACCTGTCCGCCCTCAAGCAGCGGGCGTCCGCGGCCAGTGAGGGCGCCGCTCCTGGCGCGGCGTCCGGCCCCCCGAACGGTGTCGAAATCACCGAGGCCAACCTCGAAGCCGAGGTGCTGGTCCGGTCCAACGACGTCCCTGTCGTCGTGCTGCTGTGGTCTCCGCGCAGCGATGCCAGCGTTGCGCTGGGCGACACGCTGTCAGGTCTGGCGTCCGCCGACGGCGGGAAATGGTCGCTGGCGACGGTCAACGTCGACACCGTGCCGCGGGTGGCCCAGATGTTTGGCGTGCAGGCGGTGCCGACCGTGGTCGCTTTGGCGGGGGGGCAGCCGCTGTCGAGTTTCCAGGGTGCCCAGCCGCCCGATCAGTTGCGGGGTTGGATCGACTCGCTGCTGAATGCGACGGCGGGCAAGCTCAGCGACGCGGCCGATTCGGAGCAACCCCAAGAGGTCGACCCCGAGCTGGCGCAGGCGCGGGCGCATCTCGACGAGGGCAACTTCGACGCCGCGTTGACCGCATACCAGGCGATCCTGGACGCCAACCCCAATCACGCCGAGGCCAAGGGTGCGGTGCGTCAGATCGCATTTCTGAACCGCGCCACCGCTCAGCGGCCCGACGCGGTCGCGGTGTCCGACGCCGCTCCCGACGATATCGAGGCCGCGTTCGCCGCTGCCGACGTGGAGATCCTGCAGCAGAACGTCGCGGCGGCCTTCGAGCGGCTCATCGGGCTCGTGCGCCGTACCGCCGACGACGAGCGCACCTCGGTGCGCACCCGGCTGGTCGAGCTGTTCGACCTCTTCGACCCGGCCGATCCCGAGGTCATCGCGGGCCGGCGCAAGCTCGCCAACGCGCTGTACTAGTCGCCGAGATCGACGAAATGGCACGTCCTACTTGCACTTTTGCGCCCGTTTGTTCGTTTGGGCGCAGTTAGGCCGGCTCGAACCACAGCGCGGCCAGCGGCGGCAGCACCATCATTGCCGAGGCGGGGCGGCCGTGGCACGGCTCGTCGGTGGCCTCCACCGCGCCGTAGTTGCCCACCCCGGTGCCGTTGTAGATCGTCGCGTCGGTGTTGAGTACCTCGCGCCAGGTGCCCGCGTGCGGCAGGCCCAGCCGGTAGCGGGTGTGCTCGGCGCCGGAGAAGTTGAACACGCAGGCCATCATCGAGCCGTCATCACCGAAACGCAGGAAGCTCAGCACATTGTTGGCCGAGTCGTTGGCGTCGATCCAGGAATACCCCTCGGGACTGGTGTCGCGGGACCACAGCGCCCGCCGGGTCTGGTAGATGGCGTTGATGTCGGACACCATCCGCAGGATGCCGTCGGAGAAGCTGTTCTCGTCGAGCTGATACCAGTCCAGCCCGCGTTCCTCGGACCATTCCGCGCGCTGCCCGAATTCCTGCCCCATGAACAGCAGCTGCTTGCCGGGGTGGGCCCACTGGTAGGCGATCAGGCCGCGCAGCCCGGCGGCCTTGACGTGGTCGTTGCCCGGCATTCGGCCCCACAGCGTGCCCTTGCCGTGCACCACTTCGTCGTGGCTGATCGGCAGCACGTAGTTCTCGCTGAACGCGTAGAGCATCGAGAACGTCATCTCGTGGTGGTGATAACTGCGGTGCACCGGGTCATGGCTGATGAAGTCCAGCGTGTCGTTCATCCAGCCCATGTTCCACTTCATCGAGAAGCCAAGCCCGCCAAGGTTTGTCGGACGGGTCACGCCGGGCCATGACGTCGACTCCTCGGCGATGGTGACGATGCCGGGCGCGATCTTGTGCACGGTGGCGTTCATCTCCTGCAGGAACTGCACCGCCTCGAGGTTTTCTCGGCCGCCGTAGGCATTCGGCGTCCACCCGCCCACGGGCCGCGAGTAGTCCAGGTAGAGCATCGAGGCGACGGCGTCCACCCGCAGACCGTCGACGTGGAACTCCTGCAGCCAGTACAGCGCGTTGGCCACCAGGAAGTTGCGCACCTCGGCGCGGCCGAAGTCGAACACATAGGTGCCCCAGTCGAGCTGTTCACCACGGTTCGGATCGGAGTGCTCGTAGAGCGCGGTGCCGTCGAACCGGCCCAGCGCCCAGGCGTCTTTCGGGAAGTGCGCCGGCACCCAGTCCACGATCACGCCGATCCCGGCCTGATGCAGCGTGTCGATCAGGAACCGGCAGTCGTCGGGGCTGCCCAGCCGCGACGTCGGCGCGTAATACGACGTGACCTGATAGCCCCACGACCCGCCGAACGGATGCTCGGCCACCGGCATCAACTCGACATGGGTGAAGCCCTGGGCGACAACGTATTCGGTGAGCTCCTCGGCCAGCTGGCGATAGGACAGTCCCGGTCGCCACGACATCAGGTGCACCTCGTAGGTGCTCATCGGCTCGAACACCGCGTTGAGCCGGCTGCGCTTCGCCATCCAGTCGTCGTCGCTCCAGCTGTAGGAGCTCTCGGTCACCCGCGACCCCGTCTGCGGCGGCACCTCGGTGGCGAAGGCCATCGGGTCGGCGCGGTCGGTGACCGCACCGTCGGCACCGTGCACCCGGAATTTGTACAGCCCGCCCGCCGGGAAATCCGGCCAGAACAACTCCCAGACGCCCGACGACCCGAGCACCCGCATCGGCGCCTCGTTGCCGTCCCAGTGGTTGAACTCGCCGATCAGGCTGACGCCCTTGGCGTTGGGTGCCCACACCGCGAACGACACCCCGTTCACCACGCCGTCGGCGGTGGTGAAGGAGCGCGGATGCGCACCGAGGATCTCCCAGAGACGCTCGTGACGGCCCTCGGCGAACAGGTGCAGGTCGATTTCGCCCAGCGTGGGCAGGAACCGATACGCATCGGCCACCGTGTGCACGTCCGGGGAATCACCCGCACCGGGATAGCTGACCTCCAGCCGGTAGTCGATCAGGTTGGTGAACGGCAACGCCGCGGCGAACAGGCCCGACTCGATGTGCTGGAACGCATATCGGTCGTCGCCGACCAGCGCCGCCACTTCCACCGCGTGCGGGCGGAACGCCCGGATCACCGTGTGGTCGCCGTATTCGTGGGCACCCAGAATCGAATGCGGGTCGTGATGCACACCTGCCAGCAGCCGCCGCAGGTCGGCGGGATCCGGCCGCAGGTGCGGGCTCGTGAGTTGATCGGTTCGCGTCATCTCCCCCTCATTCCCTGCGCAACAAGGTCATTCGAGATTCGTATGGCATTTGAGGCATGTTGAGCACATGCGCGACCGCCTTGGCGGGATCGAGGCGAACGTAATTTGCTTGTCCCCATTGGTATTCCTCTCCGGTGATCTCGTCGCGCACCCAGAAGCGGTCGTACGGCTCCATTCCCAGCGCGCCCATGTCCAGCCACAATGTGGCCTCCTCGGGTCCGAAAGCGTTCAGGGTCACCACCACCAGCACGGCGTCGCCGGTGACGGGGTCGAACTTGCTGTAGGCGAGCAGCGCATCGTTGTCGATGTGGTGGAACTTGATAGTGCGCAGCTCACGTAGTGCTGGGTGTAGTCGGCGAATCTCGTTGAGCCGGGACAAGAACGGCTCCAACGACTCACCGTTGGCCAGCGCCGCCTCGAAATCACGCGGACGCAACTCGTACTTCTCTGAGTCCAGGTACTCCTCGCTTCCCTCGCGGACGGGACGGTGCTCAAACAGTTCGTAGCCCGAATACACCCCCCACGACGAACTCATGGTTGAGGCGAGCGCGGCGCGGATCGCGAACATGCTCGGACCACCGTGCTGCAGGCTCTCGTGCAGGATGTCGGGCGTGTTGACGAACAGATTTGGCCGCGCATTGTCGGCGTGCTCGGCGATCTGCTCGCCGAACTCGGTGAGCTCCCACTTCGCGGTGCGCCAGGTGAAGTACGTATAGGACTGGGTGAAGCCCAGTTTGGCCAGCCCGTACAGGCGGGCCGGCCGGGTGAACGCCTCCGCCAGGAACAGCACATCGGGATCCTCGTTCTTCACCTGGCCGATCAACCACGCCCAGAAGTTCGGCGGTTTGGTGTGCGGGTTGTCGACGCGAAAGATCTTGACGCCGTGGCTGACCCAGTACCGCACCACCCGCAGCACTTCCTCATACAGACCCTGTGGGTCGTTGTCGAAGTTCAGAGGGTAGATGTCCTGGTACTTCTTCGGCGGGTTCTCGGCGTAGGCGATGGTTCCGTCGGGCAGCACGGTGAACCATTCCGGGTGCTGCTTGGCCCACGGGTGGTCGGGCGCGCACTGCAGCGCGAGATCCAGCGCCACCTCCATGCCCTGATCGGAGGCGGCGGTGACGAAGTCGTCGAAGTCGTCGATGGTGCCCAAATTCGGATGCACGGCATCGTGGCCGCCTTCGTCGCTGCCGATCGCCCATGGCGATCCGACATCGTCGGGCGCCGCGGTCACCGTGTTGTTGCGGCCCTTGCGGTGCACCTTGCCGATCGGATGGATCGGCGGCAGGTAGACCACGTCGAAGCCCATGTTGGCGATGCGCGGCAACGCCTTTGCGGCGGTGGCGAAGGTGCCGTGCTTGGCCTTGCCCTTCTTGGTCCACCCGCCCGTGGAGCGCGGAAAAATCTCGTACCAGGCGCTGAAACGGGCCAGCTGGCGATCCACCCAGACGCCGTATTGTTCGCCGCGTGTTACCAATTCGCGCAACGGATACTGATCCAGCAGTTCGGTCACTTCGGGCGCCAGCGCCGCACCCGCTCGGGTGGACGGATCGCCGGGAGTGCGCAGTGCCGCCGCGGCCTCGATCAGCGGATCGCGCAGCTTGCGGGGCATGCCGGTGGCGGCCCGCTCCAGCAGCCGAGCACCGATGAGCAGATCGTTGGACAGCTCGACCTCGCCCTGCCCGGCGTTCAGCTTGGCCGTGACGGCGCGGCGCCAGGTGGTGATCGGGTCGCCCCAGCCGTCCACCCGGAAGGTCCACAGCCCCACGCTGTCGGGAGTGAACTGGGCGTGGAAGACGTCGGGCGAGCGGCCCAGAGACATCGGCACAAGCTGCGGCTTGACCCGTTCCGGCGGGTTGACGATGTCCTCGATCGGGACCGGTTCTGTGGCCGTCATGGCCGGCACCGGCGCCTCGGCCAGGCGCGGATAGGCGGTGCCGTGGTAGCGCACCACCAGCGTCGCCGACACGGCGTCATGGCCTTCGCGCCACACCGCGGCCCGAACCGGCATCACCTCGCCGACGACGGCCTTGGCCGGAAATCTTCCGCCGGAAACGACGGGTGCGACGTCATCGATCTCGATACGACCGGCCACCCACCCACTCCTAACACTGGCGCGGCCGCTGGGGCCGCTGTGCTTGCGTCTCGTTTACAACCTCATCGCGCCCTATACCCACCGTAGTGTCCGGCCCAATCCCGCGTGAGCGAAGCGGCCTGCTCCGCGAGGCTGCGCGCACGCGAATTGTCAGTAAGGTTGGGTCGCGTGAAAGCTCTCCGCCGGTTCACGGTCCGCGCACACCTTCCCGATCGCCTGGTCGCGCTGGAACGGCTCTCGATCAACCTGCGCTGGTCGTGGGACAAGCCGACACAGGACCTGTTCGCGGCCATCGATCCCGAGTTGTGGAAACAGGTCGGGCGCGATCCGTTGGCGCTGCTCGGACAGGTCAGCCCGAAACGGCTGGACGAACTGGCGACCGACGAGTCGTTCGCGCAGCGCCTCGACGAATTGGCCGCCGATCTGGACGATTACCTGGCCCGTCCACTGTGGTACCAGGAGAAGCAGGCGGAAACTTCGATGCCGACCGGCATCGCCTACTTCTCGATGGAGTTCGGCGTCGCCGAGGTGCTGCCCAACTACTCCGGCGGCCTGGGGATTCTGGCCGGCGATCACCTGAAGTCGGCCTCGGATCTGGGCCTGCCGCTGATGGCGGTGGGCCTGTACTACCGGTCCGGCTACTTCCGCCAGTCTCTGACCGCCGACGGCTGGCAACGCGAGAACTATCCGTCGCTGGACCCGCAGGGGCTGCCGTTGCGGCTACTGGCGGACAAGGCCGATAACCCGGTGCTGGTGGAGCTGGCGATGCCCGACTCCAGCCAGCTGCGGGCACGCGTCTGGATCGCGCAGGTCGGCCGAGTTCCGTTGCTGCTGTTGGATTCCGACATTCCCGAGAATGAGCACGATCTGCGCGGTGTCACCGACCGGCTGTACGGCGGCGACCAGGAGCATCGGATCAAGCAGGAGATCCTGGCCGGTATCGGCGGTGTCCGCGCGATCCGCGCCTTCACCGAAATCGAGGGCCTGCCCGCACCCCAGGTGTTCCACATGAACGAGGGCCATGCGGGCTTCTTGGGCGCCGAGCGGATCCGGGAGCTGATGACCGAGGGGCTCGATTTCGACACCGCCTTGACGGTGGTGCGCTCCAGCACCGTGTTCACCACGCACACGCCGGTGCCCGCGGGCATCGACCGGTTCCCGGTGGAGATGGTGAAGCGGTATTTCGGCAGTCCGGTGGGCAGCCCGTCCGGCGCCAGCCCACGGCTGCTGCCCGGGGTGCCGCTGGACCGGATCATCGCATTCGGCGCCGAGGACGACCCGTCGAAATTCAACATGGCGCACATGGGGTTGCGGCTGGCGCAGCGCGCCAACGGGGTATCGCTGCTGCACGGGCGGGTCAGCCGCGGGATGTTCAGCGAGCTGTGGCCGGGATTCGATACAAGCGAGGTGCCGATCGGGTCGATCACCAATGGCGTGCACGCGCCGACCTGGGCCGCGCCGCAGTGGCTGGAGTTGGGCCGTGAGCTGCTCGGGTCCGATTCGCCGAGCGAACCCGCGGTGTGGGAGCGGCTGCAGCAGGTCGATCCCGGGCACATGTGGTGGATCCGCTCGCAACTGCGCGCGCAGCTCATCGACGACGTCCGGGTCCGGCTGCGTCGCTCCTGGCTCGAGCGTGGTGCGTCGGAGGCCGAACTGGGTTGGATTGCAACGGCATTCGATCCGGACGTTCTGACGATCGGGTTTGCCCGTCGGGTGCCGACCTACAAGCGGTTGACGCTGATGCTGCGTGACCCGGAACGGCTGGAGAAGCTGCTCCTCGACAAGAAGCGGCCGATCCAGCTCATCGTGGCGGGCAAGTCGCACCCGGCAGACGATGGCGGTAAGGCGCTGATCCAGCAGGTGGTGCGGTTCGCTGACCGGCCCGACGTGCGCCACCGCATCGCGTTTCTTCCCGACTACGACATGTCGATGGCCCGATTGCTGTACTGGGGCTGCGACGTCTGGCTCAACAATCCGCTGCGCCCGCTGGAAGCGTGCGGCACTTCGGGCATGAAGAGCGCGCTCAACGGCGGGCTGAACCTGTCGATCCGCGACGGCTGGTGGGACGAGTGGTACGACGGCGAAAACGGGTGGGAGATCCCCACCGCCGACGGCCTCGCCGACGAGACCCGTCGAGACGACTTGGAGGCCAGCGCACTCTACAACTTGCTGGAGCAGTCGGTGGCCCCGAAGTTCTATGAACGCGACGAGCACGGCGTCCCGCCGCGGTGGGTGGAGATGGTGCGCCACACGCTGCAGACGCTGGGGCCAAAGGTGCTGGCGTCCCGGATGGTTCGCGACTACACCGAGAAGTACTACGCGCCCGCGGCGCGGTCGCTGCACAAGACGGTCGAGTCGGTCGACGGGGTGCCGTTCGGCGCCGCTCGCCAACTGGCCGCTTACCGTCAGCGCGCGGCGGAGGCCTGGCCGAAGATCCAGATCACCGACGTCGACAGCTACGGGCTGCCCGACACCCCGCTGTTGGGCTCCGAGCTCACCCTGACCGCGACCGTCCAGCTGGCGGGTCTGAAGCCCGACGAGGTGGTGGTGCAGGCGGTGGTGGGCCGGGTCGACGCGACCGACGCGTTGCTGGATCCGGTTACGGTGCCGATGTCGCATACCGGAACCGCCGATGGTGGCAACGAGGTCTTCTCGACAACGACGCCGCTGCCGGTCGCCGGGCCGGTGGGCTACACGGTGCGGGTGTTGCCGCATAATTCGCTGCTCGCCGCCGACAACGAACTGGGCCTGGTCACGCTTGCATAGCAAGCGGCCGCACTGAGGTAGCCCGCTTCGGGAAATTCCCTGGTTCAGGTAAGTTCCGAAAATGGTGTTACGTCCCGTCGCCCTGTTCGCCGCCTGCGTCCTGGCAGGCGCCTTGACCGCCCCCAAGGCGGCCGCCGACCCCGAGTCCGACCCAGTCGTCACCGACGCCCCGCCACCTGCCGCCGCCCCAGTCGCCGCCGCCGCCCCAGTCGTTGCCGTCGCCCCGCCGCCTGCCGACGCCCCGCCGCCCGAGGCGGCCGCGCTGGCTGCCGAACCCGCTCCGGTGGACGACGGCCGGGTGGAGTCCACCCCCCCGGCGACCACGACCTCCCCGGACGGCTGGACGCTGACAATGTCGGCGAAGGACGAAACGCAACAACAGATCCCACCGCTGACCACCGCGCTCTCGTCGCGCAGCTACGTCGTCGGCGGAACCTTCACCGGCTCACTCACCGGACCAGAAGAGGACGAGCCGCCGCACGGAGTCCTCGAAGTGGGTTATCAGATCGGGTGCGGGATCGACATGAGCACGTCCCAAGGCGTCACTATGGCCGGTACCGTCGGCGTCGGCCCGTCGCTGGGCCTCGGCGGCATCGACGTCATCCCCGGGGGCGAAGGCCTGATTCCGGTGCTCACCTCGCCGGTCAGCGGCAGCATGGCCGTCGGCCTCAAGCCCGGCATCGTCAACATCATTCCGGTGACGAAGAAGGAGTTCACCGGAGCCGAGCCTTGGGTGACGATCACCGGATTCCAAGTCAAGATCGACGGTTGTGTCGGCGAGTCGTTCATTCGTTCTTACGCGTTCTTGACCAGGTCGACGGATGTCTCGGACGCGATCTTGGCGTACTACGGCGTCACGAAGAAGGTCTAGTCACGGGAACCGCTTGAAGCAGCGCTCCTCGTCGCCGAGCACGCCGACGCGGAAGGCGTCGATGCGCGAGAAGCCGGACGGCACCGACTCGCCGTTGACATCGCTGGCCACCAGGCCGTTGGTGAGGATGCCCGACACCGCCTCGTCGACGTCACCGGCGGTCAACGCGATGGTGTTGCCGTCGGCAGTGGTGATTTCGTTGGTCATTTTCGTGGTGGCCACACCGGTGAGGCATGCGGTGCGCAGCGCGGCCTCGGCGTTGTCGAGAACCAGGCCGCCGCGCTCGTTCTGGATGGCCTGCATGTACCGGGAGACCAGCACCGAGTAGGCGGTGTTGTCGCCGGAGAGCACGCCCACGCCGTTCTCGCCCTGCGACTGCGCGCCCATCAGCTCGAGCTCAGGAAGGTCGACAACGATGGTGTTGGTGGCCGGACAGTACGACGCCGGAGGGCTGGGCCGGGCATCGGGGCAGTCCGACGCCGATTCCGCGTCGAAGCGAAGCTGCGGCGGGTCGGCCGGCGAGAACAGGGTGCCCATCGCCTCGCACGATCGCCCACACCGACTCCTCGGTGACGGGCCATTCACCGGTTTGATCCGCGGGCAGCATGACCGGCAGGTCGCCTCGCCGCTGGCCGATCTCCTTCAGGTCGATCGCGGCGCAGGACGTCGCGCCGTCGGTGAACCCGAACTGGAACGCCGAAACCCGCTCGAAGGCCGAGCCGTGCTCGTCCTCGCCGGAGTACTCGAGTTCACTCATCAGCGGGTCGCGGAACGAGATCGTCGACGCCAGTAGGTTGTTGAGGCCGTCGCCGGTGGAAAGCGTGAAGCGTGGCGAGTTGTCCTCGGCGACCCAGCGCATGTACACCCCCGCCAGGCAGTCGGCCTGCTGCTCGGAAACCAGCGTCGGCGTGTCCTTCTTGTTCAGTCTGGCCATCCGCTGGATGGCGTGGCCGTACTCGTGGGCCATCACCATCGTCACCGCCATGTCGCCGTTGGCGTCGCGCAGCGCCGGCAGCAGTTCGCCGCGGTCCCAGCCGATGGTGTCGTCGAGCGGGCAGTATGCCGCGTTGACGAGGCCATAGGTGTCGTCGCCGCAGAACTGGCCGTCGAACCCGTTGGCGTCCCACGAGATGAGTTCGGAAACCGGGCTGAACTCGCCGTCGAATGTTTCGCCGTAGGCGTCCTTCCAGAACTCCTCGATGTCGCTGACGGCACTGGCGGCGAGTTCGTCGATATCGCCGCCGTCGCTGTCGGTGACCTCGCGTGACGGTGGTTCGGCATCGGGTCGCAGCCCGGTGTCACCGTCGACGGCGCGCATGCCGGCGACTTGGAAGGGGTCGTCGAACACCGAAACGGGTTTGCCCTCCAGCGTTTGTGAGCAGGACGTGACCAGCAGCGCCGCGCAGGTGGCGATCAGGACGCTTACCAGCTGTCGTCGGCTCATGGACGCCGCCTTCCTGCGATCATCAGCGGCCGGGCCGGCGCGCGCTGGCAGTTCGCCGCCAGGATAGCGGGAATTAGCTTGGATGCCGGAGCCTTTCGAGTGCGCCGCGGACCTGGACGGCGTCCGTCGTCGCCCAGAACGGCGGCAGCGACGCGCGCAGATAACCGCCGTAGCGGGCGGTCGCCATCCGGGAGTCGAGCACCGCGACGACCCCGCGGTCGTCGGCGCGGCGCAGCAGCCGGCCGGCGCCCTGCGCCAGCAGCAGCGCCGCATGGCTGGCGGCGACGGCCATGAACCCGTTGCCGCCGTGCGCGGCCACCGCGCGCTGACGCGCGGTCAGCAGCGGGTCGTCGGGGCGGGGGAATGGGATGCGGTCGATCAGCACCAGCGACAGCGACGGGCCCGGTACGTCGACCCCCTGCCACAGCGACAGCGTGCCGAACAGCGAGGTCGCGGGGTCATCGGTGAAACGCCGCACCAACGCCGACGTGGTGTCCTCGCCCTGACACAGCACCGGTGTGTCGAGGCGTTCTCGCATCACCTCGGCGGCGGCCTTGGCCGCCCGCATGGACGAGAACAGGCCGAGGGTGCGCCCGCCGGCCGCGGTGATCAGCGCGGCGATCTCGTCGAGCTGCTCGGCCGAACCTGTCCCGTCGCGCGCCGGCGGCGGGAGATGGGCGGCGACGTAGAGGATGCCGGCCTTGGCATGCTCGAACGGCGAACCGACGTCGATGCCCCGCCATCGAGGCTTCGCGTCGTCGTCGGCCCCGGCCAGGCCCCACGCCGAGGCCATCGCATCGAAGGTGCCGCCGACGGTCAGCGTGGCCGAGGTCAGCACGGTCGTCGAGCGCTCAAAAAGCCTGCCGCGCAACAGCTGTGCCACCGACAGTGGCGCCACGCGCAAGACGGGTCTCATGTTGCCGCGGTTGTCTTCGTGATCGAGCCAGACGACGTCGGTGCGGTCGGGGATGGCCGGCGCGAACGACGTCAGGATGCGCGACGCGGTGTCGCTGACGTCGGTCAGCGCCGTCACCGCCTCCGCCCGCGCCGACGCCGCCCTGGGATCACTGGGCGAAGTGTCGATGGCCGATCGGGCGCTGCTGGCCGCGTCGCGCAGCGCGGTCAGATAGGTCGCCATCTCGTCGTCGAGCCGGTCGATGCGGCCCGGTGTCGCATCGTGGATCGCCGACGAGAAGGTCGCCGTCGCGGCCTCCAGCCGTTCTACAAGCTCGGGCGCGACGAGCCGGGAGCTCCGCCGGTTCGCGACGCCCAGCGCGCTGGCCGACAGCTCCGCGGTGGCCACGCCCGTCACCCGGTCGACCAGCTCGTGAGCTTCGTCGACGACGAGCAACCCATGCTCGGGCAGGACCGCGGCTTCGGAGATGGCGTCGATGGCCAGCAGCGCATGGTTGGTGACGACGACATCGGCGTGGCCGGCCTTGTCACGGGCCTTCTCGGCGAAGCAGTCCATGCCGTACGGGCAGCGGGCGACCCCGATGCATTCCCGCGCCGAGACGCTGACCTGCCCCCATGACCGGTCCGGCACGCCGGGTGTCAGGTCGTCGCGGTCACCGGTTTCGGTGCTCGACGACCAGGCCGTGAGCCGCGCAACGTCGCGGCCCAGGGCGGTGGCGGCAACAGGCTCAAAGAGCTCCTCTTGCGGTTGGTCCCCGGGCGCGTCCGCGGATCCGTTGTGAATCTTGTTGAGACACAGGTAGTTTCCACGTCCCTTCAGCAGGGCGAATTCCGGCCGGCGGGGTAGCAGCCCGGCCAGCGAGTCGGCCAGCCGCGGCAGGTCGCGATCGACGAGCTGGCGCTGCAGCGCGATGGTCGCGGTCGAGACGACCACGGGTTCTCCTGTGGCCACAGCGCGTGCGATCGCCGGCACCAGGTAGGCCAGCGACTTGCCGGTCCCGGTGCCGGCCTGCACGGCGAGGTGTTCACCGGTGTCGAAGGCGGCCGCGACCGCCTCGGCCATCTCGATCTGACCGCGGCGCTCGGTGCCGCCCAGCGCGTCGACGGCGGTGGCGAGCAGCTTGCGCACCTCGGAGGGCGTGGCTCCTCCTAGTTGGCTCGGCGGGTCGCGCCCGGTGGGATCATCCGGGTCGGGATGACGGGTTCCCCGCGGGAGAGCTTCAGACCGTCCCACGGCAGGCTGTGCAGCCCGGCCGCCACCCGCTCGCGGGCCGCATCGAGGCCCGGGTCCGCAACCGGTTCGCCGCCCTTGACGAGCTCGACCGTCAAGGCCCGCGCGGTCGGCCCGGCCCGCGGCGGCGGCTCGGCGGCGAGGTGGATGACCTCTTCGATGATCGTGCCCGAAGGCTTGGCCAGTCGCACCGCGGACTTGCGCCCACCGTGGGATTCCTTGTGGCTGCTGCGCTTCTCGACGGGTATCCCGTCCACCTCCACCAGCTTGTAGACCATGCCGGCGGTCGGAGCGCCCGATCCGGTCACCACCGATGTGCCGACGCCGTAGATGTCGACGGGTTCGGCGCGCAGCGCGGCGATCGCGAACTCGTCGAGGTCGCCGGACACCACGATCCGGGTCTTGGTGGCGCCCATACCGTCGAGTTGTTCGCGCACCTGGCGGGCCAGCACGCCCAGGTCGCCGGAGTCGATGCGGACCGCACCGAGCCCGGGGCCGGCCACCTCGACGGCATTGACCACCCCCGCCGTGATGTCGTAGGTGTCGACAAGCAGCGTGGTGCCGACCCCGAGCGCGTCGACCTGCGCGCGGAAGGCGGCGCGCTCGTCCGGCCCGTCGGGCGAGGTGTGCAGCAGCGTGAACGCATGCGCGCTGGTACCCAGCGCCGGGACTCCGTAGCGACGCTGGGTCTCCAGATTCGAGGTGCCGGTGAAGCCGGCGATATAGGCGGCACGGGCCGCGGCGACGGCGGCCTGCTCGTGGGTGCGTCGCGAGCCCATCTCGATCAGCGGGCGACCTGCCGCCGCGCTGACCATGCGCGCGGCGGCCGACGCGATCGCGGTGTCGTGGTTGAGGATCGACAGCGCCAGCGTCTCCAGCACGACGCATTCGGCGAAGCTGCCGTGCACCGAGAGCACCGGGGAGCCCGGGAAATAGAGCTCGCCCTCGGCGTACCCGTCGACATCGCCGCGGAACTGGTAGTCCGCCAGGTACGCCAGCGTGTCGTCATCGAGAAAGTCCGACACCGAGGCCAGCGCGGTGTCATCGAACCTGAACTGTGCCAACGCTTCCACAAATCGCGCGGTCCCCGCGACGATGCCGTACCGGCGGCCCTCGGGAAGGCGGCGGGCGAACACCTCGAACGTCGCGCGGCGGTGCGCGCTACCGTCGCGCAGCGCGGCCGCGAGCATGGTCAGCTCGTACTTGTCGGTCAGCAACGCCGTGCTCACACGCCCAACGGTATCGGCTCGCGCTGACGGTCGGTGCGGTGATGACCGTTGCGACTCCATCACCGGCACCCCCGGCGGACGTCTGGCATCCCTCGAAACGGGGACACGCGCCTCGGTATTCTTGGGTCATGGCTACGCCAGCGCGGACCCGGCCGGCAACCCGCGAGGAGCGGGATGTTGCTCCCGCCGACGTCGCGCAGAGTCCGTGGGTGACCATCGTCTGGGACGATCCCGTCAACCTGATGACCTACGTGACGTACGTCTTCCAGAAGCTGTTCGGCTACAGCGAGCCGCACGCCACCAAGCTCATGCTCCAGGTGCACAACGAGGGCAAGGCGGTGGTGTCGGCAGGCAGCCGGGAGTCCATGGAGGTCGACGTGTCCAAGCTGCACGCCGCCGGCCTGTGGGCCACCCTGCAGCAGGACCGCTGACCGGGTCATCGAGGACGCCGGGACGCCGCCGTGCGCAAATGGAAACGAGTCGAGACCGCCGACGGTCCGCGCTTCCGGTCTTCACTGGCCTCGCACGAGGCGGCGCTGCTGGACAGCCTGGTCACTTCGATGCTGGGCATGCTCGAGGATCGCGAATCGTCTTCACCCCCAGATGAACTCGAAGAGATCACCGGTATGCGGACCGGCAATTCGCAACCGCCCCAAGATGAAACGATGAAGCGGCTCTTGCCGGATTTCTACCGGTCGCAGACCGGTCACCCGGCCGGATCCGCCACCACCGAGAGTCTCAACAGTGCGTTGCGCAGCCTGCACGAGCCGGAGATCATCGACGCCAAACGCCAAGCAGCACAACAGGTATTGCAGACCATTCCAGAAGGTGGCGGCCGGTTCGAACTCACCGAGGACGACGCCCATGCCTGGGCAGCCGCGGTCAACGACGTCAGGCTGGCGCTGGGAACGATGCTCGATATCCGCCCGGACGGCCCCGAACGTCTGCCCGCCGACCATCCCATGGCCGGGCACTTCGATGTCTACCAGTGGCTGACGGTGTTGCAGGAGTACCTGGTGCTGGGGTTGATGGATAAGCGGTGATGAGCCTCTTGGGCGAAGAACAGGCAGCGGTGACGGGCGCGATCACCGACGTCGGCGGGATCCGGGTAGGCCATCATCACCGGCTTTGCGCCGACGCCACGCTCGGCTCCGGTTGGGCCACCGGCAGCACGGTGGTGCTGACGCCTCCCGGCACCGTCGGCGCCGTCGACGTCCGCGGCGGCGCGCCAGGCACCCGGGAGACCGATCTGCTCGATCCCGCCAACAGCGTGCGCTACGTGGATGCCGTGCTGCTCACCGGTGGCAGTGCCTTCGGGCTGGCGGCCGCCGACGGTGTCATGCAATGGCTGGAGGAAAACGACCGCGGTGTGGTGATGGACGGCGGACTGGTGCCCATCGTGCCCGCCGCGGTGATCTTCGATCTGCCGGTGGGCGACTGGCAGTGCCGACCCACCGCCGAGTTCGGGTATGCCGCGGCCGCGGGTGCCGGCACCGACGTCGCGGTCGGCACCGTCGGCGCCGGGACCGGTGCCCGTGTCGGGGTGCTCAAGGGTGGTGTCGGGACGGCGTCGGTCACGCTCGGGTCCGGTGTGACGGTGGGGGCACTGGTGGTGGTGAACGCGGCCGGCAATGCGATCGACCCCGGCACCGGCCTGCCATGGCTGGCGCACCTGATCGAGGAGTTCGGACTGACCGCGCCGCCGGCCGACCAGATCTCCGCCTACGCCGACGTCGAAACGGAATTGAGCCCGCTCAACACCACGATCGCGGTGGTCGCCACCGATGCCGCGCTCAGCCCGGCCGCGTGCCGGCGGGTGGCCATCGCCGCGCACGACGGACTGGCCCGCACCCTCCGGCCGTCGCATACGCCGCTGGACGGCGATACGGTGTTCGCGCTGGCCACGGGCGCCGTAGAGGTGGCTGCGGCCACCACGACACCGGCCGCGCTGTCACCCGAAACCGCCCTCACGACGGCCGTCGGCGCCGCCGCCGCCGACTGCCTGGCCCGCGCGGTGCTGGTGGGAGTTCTGGCCGCCGAGGAGGTGGCCGGAATACCGACCTACCGTGGCATGTTGCCGGGAGCGTTCGAGAACTGATGGGAGCCGGAGAAGTTGCTGGTGATTCGTAGCGACCTGGTGGAGGCCGTGGTCGCCCACGCCCGCGCCGACCACCCCGACGAGGCGTGCGGGGTGATTGCCGGGCCGGAGGGGTCCGACCGTCCCGAGCGGCACATCGCGATGCTCAACGCCGAACGCTCGCCCACGTTCTACCGCTTCGACTCCGGCGAGCAGCTCAAGGTCTGGCGCGCGATGGAGAACGCCGACGAGGTGCCCGTTGTCATCTACCACTCACACACCGCCACCGAGGCCTACCCCAGCCGCACCGACATCTCCTATGCGTCCGAACCCGACGCGCACTACGTGCTCGTGTCGACCCGCGACCCCGACGACCATGAGTTGCGCAGCTACCGCATCGTCGACGGTGTCGTCACCGAAGAACCCGTGAAAATCGTTGAGCAGTACTAGAAAGGCACTTCATGACCGTTAGCGTCTCCATCCCGACCATCCTGCGCACCCACACCGGCGGGGAGAAGCGCGTCACCGCGACCGGCGACACGTTGGAGGCCGTCATCACCGACCTGGAAGCCAACTACTCCGGTATCACCGAGCGCCTGATCGATAACGGCAAGCTGCACCGCTTCGTCAACATCTACGTCAACGACGAGGACGTGCGGTTCTCCGGCGGGCTGGCCACCGAGATCTCCGACGGCGACTCGGTCACCATCTTGCCCGCCGTCGCGGGCGGCTGACTTGACCCGGTATGGCTCGCTGCTCGAGGCGCTGGGCAACACGCCGCTCGTCGCGCTGAACCGGCTGTCGCCCCGCTGGGACGACGAGCCCCATGTCCGGCTGTGGGCCAAGCTCGAGGACCGCAATCCGACCGGCTCGATCAAGGACAGGCCTGCGCTGCGGATGATCGAGGACGCCGAACGCCGTGGCGTGCTGGCACCCGGTGCCACGATCCTGGAGCCCACCAGCGGCAACACCGGCATCTCGCTGGCGATGGCCGCGCTGCTCAAGGGCTACCACATGATCTGTGTGATGCCCGAGAACACGTCGATCGAGCGTCGGCAGCTGCTCGAGCTCTACGGCGCGCGGATCATCTTCTCGCCTGCCGAAGGCGGATCGAACACCGCGGTGGCGCACGCCAAGGAGCTTGCCGCGCAGAACCCGCGGTGGGTGATGCTGTATCAGTACGGCAACCCGGCCAACACCGACTCGCACTACTACGGCACCGGTCCCGAGCTGTTGGCCGACCTCCCGGAGATCACCCATTTCGTCGCGGGCCTCGGCACCACCGGCACGTTGATGGGCACGGGACGCTATCTGCGCGAACAGAATCCGGACATCCAGATCGTCGCCGCCGAACCGCGCTACGGCGAGGGCGTGTACGCGCTGCGCAACATCGACGAGGGATTCATCCCCGAGCTGTACGACCCGGACGTGCTGACCACCCGCTACTCGGTCGGCTCGTTCGACGCGATCAAACGCACCCGCGAGCTGGTCCAGGTCGAGGGCATCTTCGCCGGGATCTCCACCGGCGCCGTGCTGCACGCCGCGCTGGGCATCGCGGCCAAGGCGGTCAAGGCGTCCGAGCGGGCCGACATTGCGTTCGTCGTGGCCGACGCCGGATGGAAGTATCTGTCGACCGGTGCCTACGCCGGTAGCCTGGACGAAGCCGAGGACGCGCTGGAAGGGCAGCTATGGGCATGACCGGGCCGATCGGACACCCCACCACACCGCAGCAGCCGAAGAAGCGGCCTGCGTGGGTGGTCGGCGGCGCCACGATCGTCAGCTTCGTGGTGCTGCTCTACGTCATCGAGCTCTGGGACTCGCTGACCGGCCACAACCTCGACGACAACGGCATCCGTCCGCTGGAGACCGACGGGCTGACGGGAATCATCTTCGCGCCATTGCTGCACTCGAACTGGCAGCACCTGCTCGCCAACACCGGTCCGGCGCTGGTGCTCGGCTTCCTGATGACGCTGGCCGGGCTGTCACGGTTCATCTACGCCACCGCGATCGTGTGGATTCTCGGCGGCTTCGGCACCTGGCTGATCGGCAATGCCGGCGCGCCGCCCGGCGTGGAGACCAACCACATCGGGGCATCGGGGCTGATCTTCGGCTGGCTGACGTTCCTGATCATGTTCGGGTTCTTCACCCGCAAGGCGTGGGAAATCGTCGTCGGGGTAATCGTGCTGTTCGTCTACGGCGGCATCCTGCTGGGCGTGGTGCCAGGCACCTTCGGCGTGTCCTGGCAGGGCCACCTGTGCGGCGCGATCGCCGGCGTCGTCGCGGCGTATCTGCTGTCCGGGCCCGAACGCAAGGCTCGCGCGCTACGGAAGCGCGGGACGTCCCCATACCTGACGTCGTGAGTTCCCGGTTGGCACCCGTCGGGATCTTCGACTCCGGCGTCGGCGGACTCACGGTTGCGCGGGCGATCATCGATCAGCTGCCCGACGAGGACATCATCTACGTCGGTGACACCGGCAACGGTCCCTACGGCCCGCTGACCATTCCCGAGATCCGCGCGCATGCGCTGGCGATCGGCGACGACTTGGTCGAGCGCGGCGTCAAGGCGCTCGTGATCGCGTGCAACTCCGCGTCGTCGGCGTGCCTTCGCGACGCCCGCGAGCGCTACGACGTGCCCGTCGTCGAGGTGATCCTGCCGGCCGTGCGGCGCGCGGTGGCCGCGACGCGCAACGGCCGCATCGGCGTGATCGGCACCGCGGCGACGATCTCGTCGGGCGCGTATCAGGACGCGTTCGCCGCCGCCCGCGACACCGTGATCACCGGGGTGGCGTGCCCACGGTTCGTCGACTTCGTCGAGCGCGGCGTGACCAGTGGTCGTCAGGTGCTCGGGCTGGCCGAGGGCTACCTGGAACCGCTGCAGCGCGCCGAGGTCGACACCCTGGTGCTGGGCTGCACGCACTACCCGATGCTGTCGGGTTTGATCCAGCTGGCGATGGGGGAGCACGTCACGCTGGTGTCCAGCGCCGAGGAGACCGCGAAAGGCTTGCTGCGCGTGCTCACCGAACTCGATTTGCTGCGGCCGCACGACGCTCCGCCGGTGCGGCGAGTGTTCGAGGCGACCGGTGATCCTGAGGCGTTCACCACACTCGCGGCCCGGTTCCTTGGTCCCACTCTCGACGGCGTCCGGCCTGTTCAGCGTCACGTCGGCGCCCAAAGATGACATTGCTCGCCCAATGCGGGGATGTTTTCGTCACCGCGATAGCGGGCATGGCAAGCTAGTGTGCGTGCGAATCACCGTACTCGGTTGCTCCGGCAGTGTTGTCGGGCCTGATTCGCCAGCGTCGGGTTATTTGCTCACCGCGCCCGACACTCCGCCCTCGGTAATCGACTTCGGTGGCGGTGTGCTCGGCGCGCTGCAGCGCCACGCCGATCCCAATTCCGTGCACGTGCTGCTGTCGCATCTGCACGCCGACCACTGCCTGGATCTGCCGGGTCTGTTCGTGTGGCGGCGCTACCACCCCTCACCGGCGCCGGGGCGGGCGTTGATGTACGGCCCTGCCAACACGTGGGCGCGTCTGGGGGCGGCGTCGTCGCCCGAGGGCCGGGGGGTCGACGACTTCACCGACATCTTCGAGGTCCGGCACTGGGCCGACAATCAGCCGGTGCAGTTGGGGGCGCTGACCGTGCTGCCGCGGTTGGTCAGTCATCCGACCGAGTCCTACGGCATGCGGTTCACCGACCCCTCCGGCGCGACGTTGGTCTACAGCGGCGACACCGGCGCATGTGATGCGCTGGTCGAGTTGGCGCGCGGCGCCGATGTGTTCCTGTGCGAGGCGTCGTGGACGCATTCGCCGACGCGTCCGCGGCATCTGCACCTGTCTGGTATCGAGGCCGGCCAGGCCGCGGCCAAGGCCGGTGTGGGCGAGCTGCTGCTGACCCACATTCCGCCGTGGACGTCGCGCGAGGACGTGATCGGCGAGGCCAAAGCGGAGTTCGACGGACCGGTGCACGCGGTGGTGTCCGGGGAGACGTTCGACATCACGCGATCCTGAACCCGTTAGTGTTGGCGGGTGTCCAGTCGAGAAGACGGCCGCCTCGATGACGAGTTGCGTCCGGTGGTCATTACCCGCGGCTTCACTTCACATCCAGCCGGATCGGTGCTGGTGGAGTTCGGCCAGACCCGGGTCATGTGCACGGCCAGCGTCACCGAGGGTGTGCCCCGGTGGCGGAAGGGATCGAGTCAGGGCTGGCTCACCGCCGAATACGCGATGCTGCCCGCGGCCACCCACGAGCGTTCGGACCGCGAATCGGTCAAGGGCCGCATCGGCGGGCGCACCCAGGAGATCAGCAGGCTGATCGGGCGGTCGCTGCGGGCCTGTATCGACCTTGCGGCGTTGGGGGAGAACACCGTTGCGATCGACTGCGACGTGCTGCAGGCCGACGGTGGAACCCGCACCGCGGCGATCACCGGCGCGTATGTGGCACTGGCCGACGCCGTGACGTACTTGTCGGCGGCCGGCCGACTGTCGGATCCGCGGCCGCTGTCGTGCGCGATCGCCGCGGTGAGCGTCGGTGTGGTCGACGGCCGCATCCGCGTCGACCTGCCCTACTCGGAGGATGCGCGCGCCGAGGTGGACATGAACGTCGTCGCCACCGACACCGGCACTCTCGTCGAGATCCAGGGCACCGGTGAGGGTGCGACGTTCCCGCGCTCGACGCTGGACAAGATGCTCGACGTGGCGTTGGCCGCCTGCGAGAAGCTGTTCGAGGTGCAGGCCGAGGCGCTGGAGCTGCCGTACCCCGGAGTGCTGCCCGAGCCGGCGGCGCCGGGGAAGAAGGCGTTCGGAAGCTGACCGAACTGCTGGTGGCCAGCCGCAACCGCAAGAAGCTGGCCGAATTGCGCCGAGTGCTCGACGCCGCGCGGGTGTCGTTGACGTTGCTGTCTTTGGATGACGTCGCGGCGTTCGACGAGGCGGCCGAGACGGGGGCGACGTTCGAGGACAATGCGCTGGCCAAGGCGCGGGATGCGTTCGTCGCGACCGGGCTGCCGTCCGTGGCCGATGACTCCGGGCTGGAGGTCGACGCGTTGAACGGCATGCCCGGCGTGTTGTCGGCCCGGTGGTCGGGGGTCCACGGCGACGACGCCGCCAACACCGCGCTGCTGCTGGCGCAATTGCGCGATGTGCCCGACTCGCGGCGAGGCGCGGCGTTCGTGTCGGCGTGCGCGCTGGTGTCGGGGTCTGGTGAGACGGTGGTGCGCGGCGTCTGGCCGGGCCGCATCGCGGGCGAGCCGCGCGGCGACGGCGGGTTCGGCTACGACCCGGTCTTTCTGCCTGAGGGCTCGACGCGCACCGCGGCGCAGCTGAGCCCCGCCGAGAAGGACGCGGCCTCGCACCGCGGCCGGGCGCTCGCGGCGCTGCTGCCCGCGTTGCGCGGGCTCGCCGGCTGACCCGTTCACGCCGACCGTGCGGTTTCGTACGCGACATGCCGTGCAGGGCGTATCAATCCACACGGGTGCTACAGCCTGAAGCGCTGCTTGATGTCCTTGGTGTTGAAGTGCTCGACGATGATGCCGAGCAGCGGGATGGTCCCGGCCAGCAACACGCCGAGTGTCTTGCCGATGGGCCAGCGCACCTTGACCGCGAGGTTGGCGGTGAAGAGCAGATACACGAAGTACACCCAGCCGTGCACGATAGCGATCCAGTTCGGCGGGTTGCCGACCTCCACGATGTATTTCAGCACCATCTCGTAGCAGAGCAGGATGAGCCAGATACCCGTCGCCCATGCCATCACGCGGTAGCCCAGCAGGGCCTTGCGGATACTGTCGACGGAGGTGGCAGTCGGCGCAGGCGTGAGGGCGTCAGCGGTGTCGGGCAACTCAGGCGTTTCCGGGCCGGGTGAACTCATCTGTCGGTCCTGTCGTCGTTGTCGGTCTTGGCGAGGTCGGCCAAATAGGCGTTGTACTCCCGCGTCGCCGGATCGGCATCGGAACGCGCTGCGGCCGTCGGCCTTTCGGGTAGCAGGCCCGCGGGTATCTCGGTGACGGCGTCGTGCTTGCGCGGCTCGGGCGGCGCCTCTTCGTAGCGGACGAACTTGTAGTAGCCGTAGACGCAGAAACCGGCGAACAGCGGCCACTGCAGCGCGTAGCCGAGGTTCTGGAAGGTGCCCGACGCCGATTCGAAGCGGGTCCACTGCCACCAGGCCAAAGCCAGGCAGCCGGCGGCGGCGATGATCACCAGCGCGATGAGCGCTGGTCTCCTACGCCGTGTAGTGGACATCCTTCCACGGTACCGCGCGGTCCTTCGGCCCGACGAACGCGTCGAGGCGTGCTGTGGCGGCTTTGCGGTAGACGGAGACGATGTATTGGTCGCGGGCTGTGGCGCCAGCCCAAACCGTCCTCCGCAGCGCCTATTGGCGCCGGGATGAACGATTGCGCAATTGCGAGGCAGACGGGAATACCGCACATCGTTGGACTCCTCAGCGGATCGCACTTGCAGCACCTTTCCCCGCCCATCGATAACCCAAAGTAGGTAGGACCGCCGACAGATTCGTCGACCAGCGGAGCGGTACGATCACCAAGCCGCGGGCGTGATGAAACTTGGCAAACATGCCGGCTTTAGGTGCCGGTGCTCGAGAGAGCTTGAGGGTTCGAGTCCCTCCGCCCGCACATCCCACATACGGCCCTCGCACAGGTCAGAGGCTTATTTCACCTCCGGAGAGTGGCCATTGGCACCGCTTTGGGCACACTTTGGGCACACTTCAAATCCAAGGCCGACGGGACGGCATCGAGGTCGGTGTCGAACAGGTCCGCGTAGGTGTCCAGCGGGATCTTCGCCGACTTGTGTCCGAGCATCCGTGACAATGCCAGCACGTTCACGCCGGCGCTGATCGCGATGGAGGCGCACGTGTGACGCAGATCGTGCGGCGTGATGCCCTGCACCCGGCAGCTTTCACAGCCCTGGTGAACCATCCGTTAGACGACTTCGGGACGGCGCCCCTGCGATATGAGTTTCTCCATCCGGTGTTTGGGGCTGGGCAAGTATCGCGGCCGCCGAAAGTGGTTCGAAGAGAAGGAGCGGCCGAGTTCGGCCACTCCCCGCCCGCCCCGGTTGGCGTGGCCGACACGCCTGGTACAGGACAACAGGACCGCGGCCCATCTCCACCCCGACGGCCTGACACGTCGGGGATCCCTGGGCGCGTCAGCGAATTCAGACGAGATTGCTCCGAAGCCGTATAACTTATGGCTGAATTTCGCGAAAGCCGTGTAATTTATAACTGAATTTCGCGAAAGCCGTAAAACCTACGACACTGGGCGTACAAACAAGCAATGCGTTCAGCGGCGTATGCGGGTCGGGTTGGCGGGTTTGCGGTGCCCTTGGGGGTCGGGGCCGCGGTCACCACGGGGTGCGGATGCGCGGTGGCATGGGCTGAAACGCCCGGGTCGACATCGTCGTCCTCCCGGGTCCGTGATCGACGAGTTGCGCGGCGTCGGCGAATTCGACTTCGCCGTCGACGGGCGCAGCGACCTCCGGACCGGGGCGCTGTCGGGCCCGAGTCGTTGACGTGAGCGTCGCGCTCGCACTCACCGAGAGGAACGGAAATGTCTGTCGCCCTCGACATCATGTCGCTGATCCAGACGCGGCGCATGTCGGCCGCTTCGCCACGCCGGGGTCAATCGTCCGGTGCGATTCCCATCGCGCTGCGAGTCAGGAATTCTCGGCGCACCGCCGCGCGGATGACGGTGTCGATCGGCGTGGCAGTGCTGGTGGTGATGGCCACGGTCGCGCCGGTATCGACGGCGTCGGCGTCGTCCTCGGACGTACCGCCGCCTGACAAGACCGCTTTGATCCTGGGCGGGACCACCGTCCCGACGCCCGACAACGCCTACATCGACGCCGTCAGGAACCATTTCGTCGCGCCCACTCATCCGGGCCAGGAAATCAACTATGTCGCGGTGACGACGCCCGAGGAGGGGTGGCCCCTCACGGGGCTCATCCGCCTCGTTTGGCTCGCGCTCGGGCCCCCGAGCGTCTGGGGGCCGGGTGGCCCGGCGTGGCCGAATGAGCCGTGGTGGAAACTCTCGGGGCTGTTCGACCTCACATACGATCAATCAACCCAGGCCGGGGTCGCCGATCTGGAGCAGGCGATGGCCGAGCACGGCAACGACCATCTGGTGATCTACGGATACTCGCAGGGCGCGATGATCGCGATCCGGGAGAAGCGCAAGCTCGCCGAGCAGTACCCAGCGGGAACCAAAGCCCCCGACATCGACTTCGTGCTCAGCGGTGACCTCAATCTGCCCAACGGCGGCCTTCTTGCCCGATTCCCGGGCCTCTACATTCCGATCCTCGATATTTCTTTTAACGGCCCCGAACCGACCGACACCCAGTTCGACACGGTCGTCATCACCCGCGAATACGAAGGCGTAGCCGATTTCCCGTTGTATCCGCTCAACGGCGTCTCCCTCTTTAACGCGGTCCTGGGCGCCGTCTACGTGCACCCGTACGACCTCGACGTCAGCCTGCCTGCCGATCCGACGAAGTCTCCCGCCTACCAGGGCACCCACGGCGACACCAGCTACTACTTCTTCGAGACCCCGGATCTGCCGTTGTTCGCTCCGCTGCGCACCCTGGGGGTGCCCGAGCCGGTGATCGATGTGGTCGAGCCGTTCTTCCGGGAGATCGTGGAACTGGGCTATGACCGCAGCATCCCGCCGTGGGAGCCCACCCCGGCGCGGCTGATCCCGACGCTCAACCCGGCGACGGTGGCCGGCGATCTCGTCAACGCGATCGGCGAGGGCATCACCAACGCCGCGGCCCTGATCGGCTCGCCACCGCCGCTGAGCATTCCCACGCCTGTCACCGCGGATCAGGATGCGGCCATCGAGCAGGTGTTCTCGGCGCCGGGCACCACCATCGAGAGCGTCGGCCGCGACGTGGGTGACGGTGTCTCACGGGTGCTGACCGCGGTGCGGTCACCGCTACCGCAGCCGCCCGCGGTCATCCGAGACGATCTCCAGGCAAGCCGGCGCACGGCCGGTCGAGAGCTGGCGGCGACACGAGACCGGATCAACCAGACCGTCGGTGTTGTGAAGTCGGTCATCGGCGACGGCCGCACCATCGTGCGGTCCGCCGGCACCGACAACGGCTCACACCCGGTCACAACCCGCCCCCCGCGGAAGACGCCAGAGCGGAATGCGGTCAAGAACGCAAGCAGTCACATCACGAAGGTCGTCAGCAAGGTTTCCGACAGCATGGACAAGGCGCTGAGCGGCGGCACAGACGACGTCAACCATGCGTACGGAAGTGAGGGCGCAGCGCAGTAAGTCCGCCGAGTCAGCACTGCCCCGGGGTCGAGCGGTCCCGGTGCTGTCATCTCTTAAGCGCCAACGACATCCGGGTCTATGCCCGCGCGAGGGCGCGATCGGCCAGCCGATCCGCAAACTGCACCGTGGCCATGGTGACCCGCCGAGCACTCGGGGCGCCGCCGCCCGGCGATGAGGCGGCGACGGGCTGGACCCTCATCGGCCGCATCGTCGTCGGCCGGTTCGTCGTCGACAGGCCGCTCCACGGGCGGCGGCTCGGCTGACGCCGACGCCGATAGTTCCTAATGATTCTCGCCGGGCACCGGCTGGCCAGCGCGAGCATCGACGGCACGGTGCAGGTATGGACGCCGACACCGGCGGTGTCCTGCAACCCAACATGGGTGCCGGCAACTTCTCCAACCACCCCGAACGAGTCTGACAGACGCGCAGTGGCGAACGATGAAAGCCAACGCACTCCAACCCGCCGATGGCGGCGACTTCACAATCAACGGCGACGTGATGGTCGGTGATTACGACGAGTTCCACCGCGAGTTCAGGCAAGATGCACCCGCGGGAGATTCCGAAGAATCGCCGTCGCAGAGCACCTACCGACGTGGCGTCTGGCGCCGTCACTTCAGCGTTGCGAGGTTATGCCACAGGTTTCTCAAGCTGTCGGTGCCGCCGAACAGTGTGGTGAAGTGCGTGGAGTCGATGAGAACGATGTCGCCGGCGCGCTGTCCGCTCGGTGGCATCCAGATCAGTGCGTTGAACTCGGTGTTGCCCTCCGCTGTGAACGGATGCGGCCTGTTCGGGTCGATGCGCTGCCGTCCGAGGACCCGCAGGTCGTTGCTCTCCGGTGCGGTGAGTTCGTAGTGCGGCAGATGGGGGTGGAAGTTGAACGTAGTGACGTTGTCGAGCAGCCGCGGACTGTCGAGGTCGCGAATAGCGGTGAGGGGAGCGATTTCCTTGGTGCCCTCGACGACGGCGGGTCGCAGTCCCCAAATGTTGTGCACGGGCACATCGAGCGCCCGCATCAGTGAGCGGGTGTACTGGCCGAAGCGCTGTTGACGCGGCACGAGCCGATCACCGTGGTGTTCGTACTCGACCTGACGCTGCCCGAAGTCGTCGGTGAAGCCCACGTCGTGATGAGGTGCCAGCAGCAGGCAGGTGCCTTCTCGCCCGAGCCACTCGGTGATCGCAGCGATCTCCTCCGGGGCGGCCTCTTGTTCGGAGAGCAGATGGTCCAGACCGAACACCATGAGCGTGTCGGTGTCCGCCAGGACCCGTTCGTCGATCGGCAGCTTGTAGCCGGCCTGGTCGATGCGCTGGAAGACCGCCACCCGGTGCCCGGTGGCCTCTTCGGCGAGCTCCTGGAAGGCCAGCGCGGACCGGTGGAAGAGCTCCAGCGTGCCTGCAATGCCCTGCAGGAAATTCGCCGCGTCGTAGTCCGGCGTCTCATACGAGGGCCATAAGACATTGCGCACCTCGGTCATCGTGGAGAAGCGGTTCTCCATCGCGGCGGGATCGCGCTGGGCTTCCCAGGGATAGCTCCAGGTCCAGTAGATGCTGATGCGTCGGCCGCCGGTATGCGGTCGCGGAGTGTGGCTCTGGTTGTAGGTGCGCGCCCGCGATGGTGTGTTCATGGTGATCCTTTGTCGCCCAGCGTGGCGAGATAGCGCAGGGCATTGAGGCCGGGGAGGAAGAAGTACGCCCCGCCCGTGAGGGTGGTGAAGGCCGGCAGTCCCTTGTGGACCTGGCGGATGGGTCGCTTCGGAATCTTGAATTCCAGTGTGCCGTCCTGGGTGCCACAGATTGGGTCGCGCTCGTTGCCGAGCTCGTGGAACGTCTTGTCGTTGATCCAGACGTTCTGGGCGAACTCGAACTGGCGGACCAGGTTGGCGCAGATGATGAACGCGGCGATGCCGCGGTCCACTCCGTCATCGGGAGCGCCCTCCGGTAAGGCCGGTCCGTAGGTAGCGCCGCGACGAATCATCCTGCGGCGGTTCATGTTGTGGGCGGTGTCGCGCGGATTGAGGCGACGAGCGTGCGACCCCAGCGGGCACGCGTATCCGTGCGGGTCCATCTCCTTGTAGTTGTAGTCGTTGTTGCGCATGGGATCAGCGCCCAGCTCGGGGTCGTCGCGCTCCGGGGCCAGCACGAGCGGGGCGCCGCTGCGCCAGCGGCCCATGAACTTCGCGGCGAGCAACTCCTGAGCTTCGGGTGTGTCGGCGTCTTCACGTAGATAGTCGCGAAATGCGCCGACGTGTTCTTGTAGCCGCCGGTAGGCCATGTAGCTGCCGTTGCGCGACAACACCTCGGGCTGAGGCAAATTGGCGGGCGACCCGTCTTCGTCGGGATAGCCGAGGATGAACTCCCCGGGTTCCAGCGCCGCTCCCGAGCCCGGCGTCGGTTCCTCGCCGGATCCTTTCATCACTGGCTGAGACAACCTGTCACGGAAGCCGAAGTGGTCGTGGGCGTAGTTGAACGGCGGCGTCGCGTTGAGATCTAGGACCGAGAGGCTCCGCACTCCGTCGCACCGAGCGACGTGCTCGTCGTGGACGGTGGTAGCGCGCTGGTGTTCGGCGTCCGTGCGCGCGAACAGGATTGCGATCGCGTGTAGGTCGTCACCGGCCAAGCCGCCCACCCAGTTGTCGGGATGATTGGCTCCAATGTCACCCAGGATGTCCGCCCGCGCCGCCATGCCCTCGCGAAACTCCGCGGGGAAGGTCGCCAGCGACTCTTCCGGTACACCGAGCGCCCGCAGGCCGTTCCAGGTGAACGCCAACGTGATCCACCGCTGTGAGGCGTCCATCGTGGCTTGGGCATCGGCGGCGGACTGCACACGGTCCAACAGCCCGGTCAGCCACGCCCTGCCCCCGGACGGGTCGTCGAACGACAAAAATTCGTACCTCCCGGTCACCGCCGGCGTCCGGGTCAGCAGGATGTGCTGAATGTCATCGAGTTCGAGCAGCGATGGCTCGGTTGCGGTCACTGCATTTGGTCGAGCATGTTCGAGAAGGCCGCCTTCAGCCGCAGCGCCTTCTTGATCTCGTCGGCCGTCACGTAGGGGTACTCGCCGTACTCCAGGAAGCTGGGGTAGTGATGCTCGCGGACGAACTTGACGAACGCATCGGGGTTCTCCTTCCAATCTTCCGGAAAACCCTCGAGATTGGTGAACACGGTGGTGATGCCGGTCGCGCTGAACAAGGCCACCGCGTCCTCGGTGTACTTGTCGAAGTCGGTATCGAAGATGCCCTGGTATTGGAAGTGCAGACCGGATCCCACGTCGAACAGCACCCAGCGGAGATAGTGCAGGCGCAGCGGCGCCAGCACGTCCGGACTCCCCGCAATGGCATCCTGGATTTGCTTCCCGTAGGCCCGCACCGCCTCCTCGCGCCCCTCCTTCACCTTCGCGATGATCGAGAACCCGTAGCAGGCGGGCGTCCGCGGGTAGACCGGGCCGTACCGCCCACGCTCCAGTTCGAAATAGCCCTGTTGGGGGATGGCCATCGCCGCCGGTTTCGTCCAGTCATGGTCAGTCGTCGCCATGTCGGCTCCCTTTCTCGAACCCGTTGCAGCGGACGGTACTCCGGTGTGATCACGGCCATGGCTGTTTGACATCGGAAAGTGCAGTCAGGTGTCCAGATTCCGAAAGGGTGGCACCGCAAACTGCCACGAGGGCTTTCAGCGCATAGGGCCAGGCTTCACTGCCGGGCCGGCCCTTTTGTATAGTGCATCTAAATTGGTTGCCCGCTTTTCAAATACTCAAGATTTCCGCCTGAGTGTGATAGGTGGACACCCGGTCAACAACGGCATTCGAATGCGCCAATATGCTCACGTGCGCTGGTTAGCTGATTTATGCTCCCGCATATGGGCCGCTGAGCCCGACCAACTGTAGAGAGGGAGCAGCCGTGCGATCGAGACTGCGCTACCTGATAATGGGATTGGCATTGACGGTGGCTCCCATCGCGATCGTCGTCACCGCGCCCCCGGCGGGGGCCGATTGCAACTACGCCGGTGGGGCCACCGTATGTGCGCAGGGCGAGGTCCGCGGTCCGGACGGCGTGCCAAGGGCCGCGACTCCGGTCGTCCCCTATCCGTGCGAGAACGACTGGTACTGCGGCACCGAATGGGATCTCGACGTCGGTTGGGATCCGGGCCGTCCGAACCGTCCTGGTGGTGGAGGCGGTGGCATCCGACCACGTTGAGCAACTACCCCATGATCCGTCAACCACTCGATGAAGGAGCCATCATGTTGCCCTCAGCACGTCCCGCGCGCCGCGCGGTAATGGGAGCGATCGGCGCCGGCGCACTGGCCGGTGCGATGTTTTTCGGTGCCGCCGCCACCGCAACGGCCCAGCCGCCATATCCGCCGGCGTGCACGGCCGCCGAACTGGCGCGCGTGATGTCAGGCGTCACGTTCCTCACGGGGAACTACCTAACCGAGCACCCCGCCGTGAACGACTTCTTCACGAGCCTCAAAGGCCAACCCAAGGATCAGATCCGGGATCAGGTACAGACTTATCTGGACGCCAACCCGCAAGTTCGGGACCGAGCTTCAGGCCATCCGGCAACCCTCGGTTGAATTCCGCCAACGCTGTGGGGTTCCGGAGACCCCCTGACGTTTCGGCGGCGCGGTTTGTGGCGCAAGGCCGTTCGGTCGTCGGCGGCAGTGTGGATGGGATTGCTTGTGCGCCAACAGGTCCTCGTCGAATGAAAGTGTCTGCTGCACAACGCTTCTGAGGCGGGGGGATCCACCCTCTCCCCGCGATTCACTGCGGGGCCGGTCCCCGGTCCGGTCTCGGTAGGCTCCGCCACCCAGCTTCGCGCTGCGTTCCCACTTCAACCACCGTGCCCGCAGGCTACCCACCACGGATCATCACCAAGATGAGCGCAGATCCGGTCCCGGCGGCGAACCGTGGCGGCAAACTCGTGCGGCGTCCGGTCGATTATTGGGGGGCGTTTAGTAACGAAGGGCCGGAGCCGCGAACCTTGGCCGCATGGGTGGTATCAAGTTGCCGAGCTCGTCGACCACCGCGCCGAGCCGAGGTGCAACGAGGACCTGATCATGTCCCGCGGTCGATTGCGTCGAAAACGCTCAGGGATTGCTCAAACGGTGCGGAAGTGATGCCCAGCTGCATCCCGAAGGGATGGTCGAGCCAGTAGACGACGAACAACAGCAGCCCGAGCAGGACGGCGACCGCGCTCAAGACGATTAGGTGACCACGGGTGCTCTCCAGGCGCATGAAACCGCTCAGCCCCACCAATACGACACCGCCGAAGAGCAGACCGGCCCACAGCAACCCGGGTATTCGAGGTTGGGCGTCCAGGATTCGCTGATTCCGCTCCGACGCCAGGACGGTCAGCTGGCCGAGGAACTCCTGACTCATCGGACTCGACGCGACGCTGGATTGCTCACCTCCCAGGATCCTGTACATCTCGGTGAGTGCGTCTCTTGCGGTGTCGGTTGTACCGCCAACATCTTGCTTGTTCCATTCGGGGCCCTCGACCGCCGTCGTATATGTCCGCAGCAGCTCCCGCATCTCGGTCTGCTGTGGGACAGGCATGCCGACGGTCCGCCGGTACATCGTTGTCAGAGTGGACGCCTCGTTCGCGACATTAGCCTCAGCGGAAGAGAACTGCTCCCAAGCGACGACGATGGTGAATCCGAGGAGAGCGCCGTAAACCAGCCCGACACATGTCAGGAACGGCGACAGCGTCGAGTTGTACTCTTTGGCACGCGTTTTGGAGAGGGTGCGGTGCGCCAGCCAGACACTGCCAGCTCCGACCAATATCGACACGATGAGCACTAGGGCCAGAAGTAGCCAAAGACCCGCTATGCCGAAGTCGCCCATGGCTCACCTCCGCAGGTGGGGCGCTCACACCCGCGGCGGCCCGACGGCACTCCCTGGAATCGGCAGCCCGCAGGATGCAACGGACTACCGCCTCAGCCCGGACCACTTGGAGCGGATGACCGGTCTCTGAGTCGTCGCTTGCGAAGGGTCGTCTTTCCCGCCCTTCATGTCGGACTGCAGAGATGGAGCTATCCGCGCAGTTCAGTTATGTTTCAAGAGCCGCTCGGGGAAGCCTTGCGAGCGGCCCGACAGGGTTTTGGTTCGAGTTTCTGCGGCCGTGGGGGGCAGCAGCACCGGCCTGAGCTTGGGCAAGTACCATATCCCGCGGGTACATGAGGTGGAGTACGTATGACGGGTGTCGGTAGACGGCCGTTCTCGCTCAACGCGTCTGAACTGAACGCACTGCTCGATGAGTTGCCCGCGATCGCCGGGCAGTCGCGGCAGGTCGAGGATCTCTCCGGCGGCCTCACCAATCGCAACGTCAAGGTCACCACACCAACTGGCGTCTACGTCGCTCGGTTCGCCGACACCACCTCGACCCTTCTTGGCATCGACCGGGACCAGGAGCAGTACAACAGCAGGGCTGCTGCGCAGGCGGGGGTGGGCGCACCCGTTATCGACTATCGACCCGACCTGGGGATTCTGCTGATCGGCTATCTCAACGGAAAGACGCTGTGCAACGAAGACTTTCAGCGCCCAGGCGTCGTGTCCAAGGTCGCTGCAGCGTGTCGGGCACTGCATTCGGGACCGCGGTTCCGCGGGCGCTTCGACATGTTCGAACGCCAGCTCGGCTACTTAAAGGTCGTGCAGGACAATGGCTTCCGGATTCCCCGTGACTACCTCGACTTTGCGGACAAGTTCGACGACATCAAGCAGGTGTTGACGGCGACCGACCAGACGACCGTTCCCTGCAACAACGACCTATTGGCCGAAAACTTCGTCGAGGACGGCGACAAGTTGTGGCTGATCGACTACGAATACTCCGGGAACAACGATCCATGCTTCGAACTGGGCAACACGTGGGCCGAATGTCACCTCACCCTGCAGCAGCTCGACGAGCTGGTGACCGCCTACTACGGCAGGCGGCTGCGCCATAAGATCGCGCGTGCTCGGCTGCAAGGCATCGTCGGCAAGTACGGGTGGACACTGTGGGGCTGCATCCAGAATGGCTCCAGCCCATTGGACTTCGACTTCTGGGGGTGGGCGACGGAGCGTTACGACGGTGCTGTCGACGAGTTCAAGGGCCCCGACTTCGCCGGTTTACTCGACGACGCGCAGGCGGCGGACTAAGCACCGAGAGATAGGGACATATGTCAACAGCACCGCTTCCCGACCGCGCGCACGTTGTCATCGTCGGCGGCGGCGTCATCGGAACCAGCGTTGCGTACCATCTGACCAAACTCGGCTACACCGACATCCTCCTGCTGGAACAGGGCCAATTGTCCTCTGGCACGACATGGCACGCCGCTGGCCTCGTCGGACAGCTGCGTGCCTCGGAAAGCGGCACGCGGCTCGTTCAGTACTCCACCCAGCTCTACACCGAACTCGAACGCGAAGTCGGGCTGTCGGCCGGATACAAGCAATGCGGGGGCGTGACAGTCGCGCGCACCGAAGACCGGATGGTCCAGTTGCGCCGCACGGCCGCCAATGCCGCGGCCTTTGACCTCGAGTGTGAACTCCTCACCCCCGAACAAGCACTCGAGCGCTACCCGATAATGCGCGTCGACGACCTCGTTGGCGCGATCTGGCTGCCCGCCGACGGCAAAGCCAATCCGACTGACCTCACCGGTGCGCTGGCCAAAGGGGCCCGGATGCGCGGGACGCGGATCATCGAACACATCCGTGTACTCGAGGTTCTCACCGCGGACGGGCGGGTGACCGGTGTGCGTACTGAGGCAGGCGATATCGAGGCCGAGATCGTCGTCAACTGCGCCGGGCAGTGGGCCAAGCAGGTCGGTGGGACGGCCGGAGTCAATGTGCCCCTGCACTCGGCGGAACACTTCTACGTCGTCACCGACACCATTGACGGAGTACACACGGACCTGCCCATTCTTCGTGACCCCGACGGCTACACCTATTTCAAGGAAGAAGTCGGTGGTCTCGTCATCGGTGGATTCGAGCCGGAAGCGAAGCCGTGGGTCGCTCCGGACAAGATCCCATATCCGTTCGAATTCCAGCTCCTGGAAGAAGATTGGGACCACTTCGAGATCCTGATGAACAGCGCGCTGCTGAGGATTCCCGCACTCAGCGAAACCGGGATCAAGAAGTTCTACAACGGACCCGAAAGCTTCACACCCGACAACCAGTTCATCCTCGGCGAGGCACCCGAGCTCGTGAACTTCTTCGTCGGCGCCGGATTCAACTCGGTGGGCATCGCGACGGCTGGCGGTGCCGGGCGTGCGCTGGCCGAATGGATCGTCAACGGCACACCCACCTCCGATCTCACGGGTGTCGATATCCGGCGCTTCGCGCCGTTCAACGGCAACGTTCGCTGGTTGCACGACCGAGTTGGCGAAGTCCTCGGCCTACACTACGAAATCCCCTGGCCCAACCGCGAAATGAAGACTGCCCGCCCCTTCCGGCGCTCGCCGGTACATCACCTTCTGGAGGACGCGAACGCGAACTTCGGCAGCAAGATGGGATGGGAACGCGCCAACTTCTTCGCCCCGCAAGGTTGCCAACCGACCATCGAATACTCCTGGGGCAAGCCGAACTGGCTACCGTGGTCGGCCGAAGAGCAGATCAACACCCGCGCCAACGTCACGATTTTCGACCAGACCTCATTCTCTAAGTATGTCTTGGTCGGCGATGACGCCGAAAGGGCGCTGCAGTGGCTGTGCACCGCTGACGTGGCGGTCGAGATCGGGAAGTCCGTGTACACAGGGATGCTTAATGAGCGCGGCACCTACGAGTCGGATGTGACCGTTACACGCACCGCCAGCGACGAATTCCTCATCGTCAGCAGCGCGGCGACCACGGAGCGCGACAAGGACCACATCCGCAAAAACCTGCCCGCCGGGACGCGAGCCGCCCTCCTGGATGTGACTTCGTCGCTGGCGGTGTTTGGTGTCATGGGACCCGGGTCTCGGGATCTCCTCGCGACGCTCACCTCCGCCGACTTGAGCGACGAGTCCTTTCCGTTCGGCACGAGCCAGCAGATCTCACTGGGCTACTCGACGGTCCGCGCGACACGGATCACATACGTCGGCGAGCTGGGCTGGGAGTTGTATGTTCCCGCAGAATTCGCGGTCGGAGCCTACGAGGATCTCCTGGAGGCCGGCGGCGAGTTCGGTGTCGCCCGTGGGGGTTATTACGCGATCGAGTCGATGCGGTTGGAGAAGGGCTATCGTGCGTTCGGACGTGAGTTGACGCCCGACTACAACCCGGTCGAAGCGGGATTGCTGTTCGCCTGCAAGCTCAAGACCGACGTCCCCTTCCTTGGTCGCGAGGCGTTGGAAAAGGCGAAGGCGGAAGGTCCGCTTCGCAAGCTCGTTGGGTTCTCGGTCAACTCTGCCGAGCCAATGTTGTGGGGTGGCGAACTGATACTTCGTGACGGCGTAGTCGCCGGACAGGTCACCTCTGCTGCCTGGGGTGAAACCGTCGGATCGTGCGTCGGCCTGGCATACGTCCGCGCACCTGACTACGTCACGATCAGCGCGGACTGGATCAGTGCAGGGACCTACAAGGTCAACGTCGGCGGCGACATTTACCCAATCGCGGTCTCGCTCAAGGCAATCTATGACCCGACCAACGAGAAGATCCGGTGACAGCTTCCGATTCTTCTACCAGTACTGATTCGGTCGCGGTAGAGCTGAAATCGCCTGCATTTCTTGCTAATTGAGCAATGTTGCAGTGTGGCTACATCAGCTGATGGTCATTTCGCCCATTTCCGACCAGCCCGTCGCGTCGATCGTCTGGCTGATGATCTGGGGTGTCGAGGCGAGTGCCTGAGGCAGGTCCTCCAGCGCCTTCTTGAAGTGCTCGCTGTTGACGTGGACGCTGCCTGCTTCGCCGTCGCGGAACCCCTCGACCAGCACATAGACGGCGGGCTTCTCCAGGCTGCGCGACCATTCGAACCACAGGTTGCCGTCCTCGGCGCGAGTGCCGGCGGTGAATTCCGCCACCAGGTCGGGCCAGCGGTCGGTCCACTCGGGTTTCGTCTCGAATTTGACCACGATGAAGATCATGGGCCTGCCTCCTATGGGGTGAGAATCGCGCGGCCGCGGACCTTGCCGGCGTCGAGATCGTCGAGGGCGGATTGGAAGTCGTCGAGTTGGTACTTTGCGGTGTGCAGGTGGACGGCGCCGCGGGCGGCCAGGGCCATCAGGTCGCACAGGTCGTTGTAGGACCCGACCAGGTTGCCGATGAAGCTGATCTCGGTGGAGATGATGTCGATCGTCGGCACATTGATGTTCTCGCCGTAGCCGACGACGTGGTAATCGCCTGCGCGGCGAAGCATCTGTACGCCCTCGCTGGTGGCGCCGCCCTCGCCGACGAAGTCGACCACGGTTTCGGCACCGTGTCCACCGGTCAGTTCGAGGACCTGTTCGACATGGGTGCCGTCGGCGACGACACCGTGATCGGCGCCGATGGACACTGCGAGCTTGACGGCGTCGGCGTTGCGGTCGACGACGATCAATTCCGCTGCGGTGAGCGCCTTGAGCACCTGAATCCCGATGTGCCCCAGGCCGCCCGCACCGATGATGACGCAGCGGTCGCGGGGCGTCAGGCGGCGGGCCGCCTTGGCGGCCGCGTGATACGCGGTCAAACCGGCGTCGGCCAAGGCGGCGACGCCCGACGGTTCGAGCGAGTCGTCGATTTTCACCACACTGCGGGCCGACGTCTTGAGGTACTCGGCGTACCCGCCGTTGGTGTCGATGCCGGGAAACGCGTTGGCCTCACAGTGCACATCGTCGCCGGAGCGGCAGGCGCGGCACAGCCCGCACGTGATCAGCGGGTGCACGATGACCTTGTCGCCTTCGCGGACGTTGGTGACGGCCGGGCCGATGGCGTCAACCCAGCCGGCGTTCTCGTGTCCGATGGTGTATGGCAACTGGACGCCGGACTTCTCGGCCCACTGGCCCTCGAGGATGTGCAGGTCGGTGCGGCACACACCCGCCCCGCCGATCTTGACGACGACGTCGAACGGACCGGTGGGTGTGGGGACGGGTACCTCGGCCATCTGGAGGTTCTGGTGGTAGCCGACAACCTGGACGGCGCGCATGGTGCTCATCGGAGTGCTCCTTTGGGTGATGTCAGTGCAGACAGCGGGATGAAGGTGGGGTCGTATGAGGCGTCGGCGGCCTCGGCGCCGTCGGACCGGTGGACCTGGTCGCGTTGCGAGCCCGGGTAGCGGGTGCGGAGCAGACCGCGGCAGAAGTGAGCGTTTCCGTCGATGGAGATCCGGGTCGAGCGGGCCCGTCGCAGCACCATCGAAACCGTGTCGGGGGCGTGGCCGCGGCCTTGGTGGTCGACCATCACCAAAGCGTCTGGTGTCGTGGGCAATCCGAGGCTGTGTCGATGCCGCAGTAGGGCCGACGTGGCCGCGTCGTCGGGAAGGTCGCGCAGTCGCGCCTGGCCCAGCGAGGCGACCGGCCGGTCGGGGTCCGCGCGCAACAGCCCCGTAAGGCAGCGCTCCATTGCGGCGGTGTGCGCCTTGCGCCGGAAGGTGACGCGCAGATCGTCGAGGGTGTCCTCGGCTTCGTGGCCGAACGTTCCGCGGTAGCCGGCGTCGGCGGCCAGGCCGGCGTTGATCACGTCGGAGTCGTGGTGGTCGTCGAGCTTGACCACCACTCGCTGCGTCCAAGGCAACGCGGTCAGAACGTCTTTGGCGTCCGAGGCCATCAGGTAGGCGAAGTTCGGTGCGCAGAAGGAGGTTGGCAGCCGAAGGTGCACCTCGACGTCACCGTCCGATGAGATGGTCACCGAGCGGACGAACCCGAGATCGGTGATGGGCTCGTCGAGTTCGGGATCGATGACGGCGCCAAGGGCCGTGTACGCCTGGTCGCGAAGCGTGTCCATCTCAGGCCCCGACCAGGTGGTCCGCCGATTCGGTGGTTTTCTCGGCGCCGCGCGGACCGACCGCGGGTTCGTCCGCGGAGGGCAGCTGCAATTCGGCGGGAACCGGGATGTCGTACATCTTGGCGGCGTTCAGGCCGAGGATCTTCTTCTTCTGTTCGGTGGTGATCTCCGGGTATTCGCCGAGTTCCTCGGGTATCTGGAAGTCGACGAACGCCTCCACGAGCCAGCGCGGCGTCCATATCGCGTAGTCCGAAGCGAATTGGATGCGGTCCTCGCCGATCCAGTACAGGAGTTCGCCCATGATCTGCGCGAAGTACTTCGGCCGGGTGTGGATGAACGGCATCGCCACCGCAAGTCCGGCGTGCACGTTGGGTTCCTGGGTGGCGATCCAGCAGAAGTCCTCCAGGCGCGGCAGACCGCAATGCTCGACGATGAAGTTGAGATCGGTGAAGTCCGACGCCACGTGGTCGACATCGGCGACATCGAACGCATCCCGATCCAGTGGCCTGATCGTCGGGCCCTTGTGGACGTGGATGTTGCGGATGTCGAGTTCGCGGCAGACCTCGAAGTAGCGGTGGGCCCAGGGGTCGTCGAGTTTGTAGCCGCGCGAGTCGCCGTGCCACTCCGCGGTGTAGAGCTTGACGCCCTTCAGTCCGAATCGCTCGGCGTCGGCCCGTAACTGATCGAGGCCGGTCTCTCCGTTGCGGGGGTCGAAGTTGTGGTTGTAGGTGAGCTTGTCCGGATGTGCGGCCGCCAACGCCGATGCCTCGTCGGTCTGCCCGAAGCCGTTGTGGTAGAACTCGCCCAACTGAACCGGCTGGAAGATGGCGTGGTCGACGTAACCGTCGGTGAACAGGTCTTTCATCAAGCGATCGCCACCCTGGTAGAGGTACTCCTCGTAGCTCCACACCTCCGATTCCGGCGACAGATTGCGGTGATAGTCATAGAAGCAGTCGATGAACTGCCTGCCGTGAATGTTGCGCTGGTTCTCCGGCCGTGCGTCCCACAGCGTGATATGGGCGTCGACGATGAAGTAGCTGGTGTCATCCTTGCGATACATGAACAGGGTCTCCCTTCGTGTGACTGCGGTCACAACATGGGGGCGAGCCTATGACCAAGAGCGCAGCCGCCGAGCGGCTGCGCGTCTCAATCTGAGACGTCGGGCGGCTGACGCATTGGCGGGCGTCCTTCACGCTCGTTGTAACGTGGATCACAGCGGGCCGTGGCCCGCGTGCGCACCAAAGGAGCCCGGTGCCTGGAGATTTACCGGATCGGATGAAGCTGCATCAGGTGCAGCACCGCGAGGCCGGCAGCGTTCCTCGCCGGCTTCTCGCGTCCTGGCAGCGCAGCGAGGATTACGGCGTCCCGCTTGACGCCGTCGAACCGGTGTTCGCCGGCACCGAGAACCTCGGATCGCTGTTCTTCGAGTGCGGAAGCGACGTCCTGCATGATCTGCATCTGACCCTGGCCAACGAGCCCGTCAGCATGATGCTGACCGACGCCGACGGCGTGGTGCTCAGCCGGCTCAGCGGCGACCACAGCCTGTTGCAGGCACTGGACGACGTGCACCTCGCGCCCGGGTTCTCCTACTCCGAACGCGAGGTCGGCACCAACGGTCTCGGCTTGGCACTCGCCGATCGCGTCCCCACCCTGGTGCGCGCGGACCAGCACTATGCACTGAGCCTGAGCACGTTCACCTGCGCGGCCGTGCCCGTTCTCGACCCGGCCACCGGCCGGCTGGAGGGCAGCGTCAACCTCACGACCTGGTCGCAATCGTCCAGCGATCTGCTGCTCGCGTTGGCGCGTTCGGCGGCAAGCACAACCTCGGCGCTGATGTTGGCCCGCTCCAGCGGTCGCCAACCGCGACGGACACCGCGGGGCGAGGTGTTCCGCGTGGAGGTCCCGCGACTCGAGCCGGGATCGGGAACGCTGCACTCGATTTCCGAATCGTGGAACGCCGCCGTGCAACACGCCGAAAAGGCGATGTCGGCGGGGAAGGTCGTCGCCGCTGTCGGCGAGGCCGGGGCCGGGCGTGCGACGGTCCTCGCCCAGGCAGCGCGCCATACCTATCCGCGCGACCGCATCCTGTCCGCGGGCGTGCCCGGACCTTCCGACATGCTGACATGGCTCGGGCTGTGGACACCCGAACTCGGCAAATCGCACACCGTGGTCATCGTCCGCGACGTCGATACGCTGCCGGCCTGGGTAGCCGACCAGCTCAGGGATATGGTGATGCGCGGCCGCGCCGATTCCGCGGTGCCGTTCGCGGTCACAGCCGAGCGGTTCGAAGACATCCCCGCTGCGTTGGCCGGACTCGTCGACACTGTCGTCGAGGTGCCGCCACTGCGCGAGCGACCGACAGACGTTCCGCCGCTGGCCGCCCACATTGCCAAGCGGGCCCGCGGCCGAGATGTGATGTTCAGCTCCGCCGCCACCAGGGCGCTGCAGAGCTATGGCTGGCCCGGCAACGTGGACCAGCTGTCCCGGGTGGTGGCGCATGCCGCCAACCGGGCCGACATCATCGACGTCGGGAGCCTGCCGCCGGAAGTGCTGGCCGGCACCACACGTCACCTCTCGCGGATCGAGGCATTCGAGCGCGGGGAAATCATCCGGGTTCTCACGGCGGGGCGCCCGACGATGCAGGAGGCCGCCCACGAGCTCGGGATGAGCCGGGCCACGCTCTACCGCAAAATCGGCCAATACGACATCCACATCCCGCGCGAAACGGCCTCATACCCGGGACGGGGCGATCGCTAGTACGCCGCCGCGGAGCCGATAACCAGCCCGGCTTCGCGGAATCCGACCGGACCTGAGACCATGGACGTGGAGGGGAGTATTCCTTCGCCGCGGCGTCGTCATCACGTCGACCGTCATCGGACGACCGGTTCCGCGGACCAGCTACGGACCACCGTGGCGGTGGAAGAGACCTCCGGCGTGTTTGACGACCGGAGGCCCTTTTGAACGTTTCCCAACTCGAGTGGATCATCACGCTGGGCGTGACGATCGCCGTACTTTTGTTCGACGTCATCGTCATCGGACGTCGACCGCATGAACCGACGATGAGGGAGTGCGCAATCGCGCTCTCGGTCTATATCGGACTGGCCGTGCTATTCGCCGCGTGGGTCTGGTACTTCCACGGCAGCCAGTTCGGGGTGGAGTTCGTCGCCGGCTGGCTCACCGAGTACAGCCTGTCGGTGGACAACCTGTTCATCTTCCTCATCATCATGGCCAGCTTCAATGTGCCGAAGAAGTACCAGCAGCAAGCGCTGTTGGTCGGCATCGTGCTAGCGCTGATCTTCCGGGGCATCTTCATCGCGCTCGGCGCGGTGGCCATCAACCAGTTCTCGTGGATCTTCTACATCTTCGGCGCGTTCCTCGTGTACACGGCCGCCAACCTGGTTCGCGACACGGACCATGACGACGACGCCGAGAACGCGGTGGTGCGGTTCGCGCGCAGTCATTTGAGCTTCTGCGACAAGTGGGACGGCCTCAGACTCTGGATCAAGGAAGACGGCAAGCGCCTGATGACGCCGATGTTCCTTGTCATCGTGGCGCTCGGCACCACCGACCTGCTTTTCGCGCTGGACTCGATTCCCGCCATCTATGGGCTGACCTCCGAGCCGTACCTGGTGTTCACGGCCAACGTGTTCGCGCTGATGGGGCTGCGGCAGCTGTACTTCCTGCTCGGCGACCTGTTGAAGAGGCTGGTCTATCTCTCTCAGGGCCTCGCGTTCATCCTGTTCTTCATCGGGGTGAAGCTGATACTTCATGCGTTGCACGAGAACGAACTGCCGTTCATCAACGGCGGCGAGCACGTCAACGTGCCGGAGATCCCCACCCTGCTCAGCCTGGGGGTCATCGTGGTCACCCTGGTCGTCACCACGGTCGCCAGCCTGATGAAGACGCGCGTTCTCGAGAAGGAGTGACGTGGCTCTAGCCTCGGCCCATGGACATGCTCCTGATTCCCGGGTTCTGGCTCGACGGCTCGTCGTGGGATGAGGTCGTCCCGATCCTGCACAGGGCGGGTCATCGCACCCACGCGCTGACCCTGCCCGGCATGGAGTCCGCGGAGGCCGACCGCTCGCAGATCACCCTGCGCGACCACGTCGACGCCGTGGTCAGGGTGATCGACTCCTTCGACCCGGCGGCGGGCAGGGTCGTCCTTGTCGGGCACTCCGGCGGCGGCGCCATCGCCCACGCGGCGGTGGATGCGCGGCCCGACCGCGTCGAGCGCGTGGTCTACGTCGACAGCGGACCGCTCGCCGAGGGCGCGGCGATCAATGAGGCGGTGCCGGTGGTGAATAACGAAGTGCCGCTGCCGGATTGGTCATTCTTCGACGAGCCCGACCTCGTCGACCTCGAGGACGAGGTGCGCGCGGCGTTCCGCGAGCGTGCGATTCCCACGCCCACGCACGTCGCGCGCGATCCGCAGCAGTTGTCGGACGAGCGTCGCTACGACGTCCCGGTGACCGTGATCGCATGCGAGTTCCCGAGCGCGATGCTCCGGCAGATGATGGAACAGGGGCATCCGTACGTCAGCGAACTCGTCAAGATCCGCGACGTCGATTTCGTCGACCTGCCCACGGGTCACTGGCCGCAGTTCACCCGGCCCACCGACCTCGGGCACGCCATCCTTGCCAGCGTCGAGTCCGCTTGAACGGCTAGGTGTTGGGCAGGTCGGTGGGGATGGTCGCGGGCTGCCGATTCTCGTCTTGTGTCGCCGCCCAGCTGGCAAGCAGTTTCAGTCCGTCGTGTGATGGCGTGCCGGGTTCGGCGGTGTACGCGGTGAGGGTGAGGCCGGTGTCGGCCGACAGTTCCATGGCTTCGAAGCTGAGGCTGAGCTCGCCTACGACAGGGTGGTGGAAATGCTTGGCTCCAGACCGGTGCAGCCGCACGTTGTGCGCGGCCCATCGGGTTCGGAACGTTTCACTTCGGGTGGACAGTTCACCGATGAGGTCGGACAGCCCGCGGTCGAAGGGGTTTCGGCCGGCCTCGGTGCGCAGCAGCGCCACCGTGGTGTTGGCAGCCTCCCCCCAGTTCGGATAGATGGCGTTTGCCGGGGGATCAAGAAACGCGAAGCGGGCGAGGTTGGCCGGCCGTGCGGGGTTCTCGTATACCGGCGAGTACAGCGCGTAACCGAGCTTGCTGGCGGCCAGGATGTCCAGCCGCCCGTTGCGGACGAACGCCGGCACGTCGGTCATGCCGTCAAGGATGCGCTGAACGGCGGGACGAACCTGATGCTGTGGGGATGAGCGGCGACGAGTGTGCGGTGTGGCGTTCGCAGCGGTGGCCAGGTCCCACAGATGTTCGCGCTCGGCCTCGTCGAGTTGCAACGCGCGCGCAATGGCTTCCAGCACGCTGTCGGACACCCCGGCGAGGTTTCCCCGTTCGAGGCGGGCGTAGTAATCGGTGCTCACCCCGGCGAGCATGGCCACTTCTTCGCGGCGCAGCCCAGGGACGCGTCGCCTGCCGTAGCTGGTCAGACCCGCCTGCTGTGGGGTGATCCTGGCCCGTCTGGTGGCCAAGAACTCACGTAGGTCATTCCTGGTGTCCACACGGCCAGGCTACGGTCGCGCGTCGAGCGCAGGGGTGTTCTGCCGTTACACGGATAACCAGGCACTGTCGCAGAAGCGTTGCGTGCGCTTTCCTCGGAAGTGACATCGACGAAAGGCAGAAGGCGATGAACCGCTTGCTTACCATCGCGGCGCTGTTGGCGGCGGCCGTGCAGCTGGGACTGCTGAAGTCAACGCCGGCACATGCCGAGGAACCCATGGAGATCTCCCGCGACGCATCGCGACCCGCCAACGCCGGGCCGCCGGACTTCTTCACCGGCGAGGTTGTGATCAAGCCGCTGTTCGACCCGAATAACCACCGCAACACCGGCGGCGCCGACGTCACCTTCAGCGCGAGTGCCCGCAGCGCCTGGCACACCCATCCGGCCGGACAGACCTTGGTCGTGACCGCGGGGACGGGCTGGGTACAGGAGTGGGGCGGTCAAAAGCAGCAGATCAACCCCGGAGATGTGATCTGGACACCGCCGGGCGTCAAGCATTGGCACGGCGCAACGCCCGCCGGGGAGATGACCCACACCGCCATCCAGGAAACGGTCGACGGCAAGGCCGTTGACTGGATGGAGAAGGTCAGCGACGACCAGTACCTCGGCTGAGTATCGGCTATCTGAACCAACAGACGGGAACACCATCATGCGAGGAGCCGTCATATACGGTGCTGGCGACGTGCGCTCGGAGGAACTCCCCGAGCCGACCATTGTCGAACCGACCGACGCCATCATCCGCACCGCCGCGACCTGTATCTGCGGGTCAGACCTGTGGGACTACCGTGGAGTCCGCGCCGTCACCGAACCCACGCCGTTCGGCCACGAATACTGCGGCATCGTCGAGGCGGTCGGCAGCGCCGTCACCGCCGTCAAACCCGGCCAGTTCGTCATCGGTTCGTTCTTCGCCTCCAACGGCACATGCCCCAACTGCCGCAACGGATTCCAGACGTCATGTCAGCATCGGATTCTGATGGGCGGCTGCCAGGCCGAGGTGATTCGGGTTCCGATGGCCGACGGCACTCTGGTCGCCGTCCCCGAGGCGCCCTCGGCTGACATGGTGCCCAGCCTGCTCGCGTTGTCCGATGTGATGGGTACCGGCTGGTTCGCCGCCGAGGCCGCCAACGCGCAGAAGGGCGTGACAGTCGCCGTGGTCGGTGACGGCGCCGTCGGGCTGTGCGGTGTGCTGGCCGCGGCCCAGATGGGCGCCGAGCGGGTGATCGCGATGAGCCGTCATGAACCGCGTCAGAAGCTCGCCCTTGACTTCGGTGCAACCGACATCGTGACCGAGCGCGGCGACGAGGGGATCGCCCGGATCAAGGACATGACAGGCGTATCGGCGCCGATGCCGTGCTGGAATGCGTCGGCACCGCCGAATCCATGCAACAGGCGCTGCACTCGGCACGGCCCGGCGCATCTGTCGGGATGGTCGGTCTACCGCACGGGGTGAACGTCGACGGCGCGGAGCTGTTCTACTCACACGTCGGTCTGCGCGGCGGTCCGGCACCGGTGCGGCGATTTCTGCCGCACCTCATCGATCTGGTGTATGACCGAAAGATCGAGCCCGGCAAGGTATTCGACATGACGCTGTCGCTCGACGACGTCGCCGAAGGCTACCGCGCCATGGACGAACGGCGGGCGATCAAGGTCCTACTGACGCCTTAGCGAACGCTGCGCTGAGCCGCCAGCCGCACCGCGGCTGGCGGCCGCGGTGCCGTATCCGTCGTAATGCCCACGGCGCTCGACGAATTCGAAGAACACGCTGCCGACCGTGCGGGTGTAGAAGTGGACGAACTCCCCGTCGGATTTTCGGTCGTAGCGCAGGTCCAGTTTGCAACTCGGCAATGGTCTGTGCGTCAACCCCGAAGCGGCCGGCGGTCGGCGGGGCAATGGATCCGGATTGCGCTGCGTCAGCAGGGTCTACACCGACCACGCGATCTTCGACATCGACTCCTCGGGCGAGCGACCTATCCGGGTGCTGGAGACCTTTGCCAGCACGGTGCCCGCACTGGAAGAGCGGATTTCGAGTTGGGCTGATCCCTCAGTCGTCGGTCATCGCCCATCGGATGCCGCCGACGAGAACGCGCCCGGCGAACCGGATCGCCGTGGCCTCAACGGGCGGCAGGTAGGGCAGCCGCAACGGCAGCCTGGCCCAGGCGGGCAACATGGCGACCGATGTGGCGGCGAGCAGGGCGTAGGGCGCCCGGGCGGGTAGCGGCAACGGCGGTGTGAGGAGCAGGAAGCGGGCGGCTTCGCGTGCCGCGTCGGTGCCCTGCAGTTCGGGTCGGTATGCCGCGATCCGCTCACGCAGTTGCCGCTCGGTGCGGGGCGGGTCGGGCACCCCGAGCGCGCTGGCGATCCGAGCGGTGTCGGCGACGTAGCGGTCGCGGCCGCGCCGATCCAGCGGTGCGGCTCCGTAGCGCTGGTGGGCGAGCAGGAAGCTGTCCACCTCGGCGATGTGCACCCACTCCAACAGGTGCGGATCCGAGGCGTGATACGGCCTTCCGTCCGGGGCGATCCCCTGGACGTGCCGGTGGATCCCACGGACCCGATCGACCGCCCGCTGCGCATCGGCGGCTGTGCCGTACGTGGTCACCGCCAAGAAGGTGCTGGTCCGTTGCAGCCGGCCCCAGGGGTCGCCGCGATAGTCCGAATGATCGGCGACCCCGGCCATGGCCAGCGGATGCAGCGACTGCAGCAGCAGTGCGCGCAGGCCGCCCACGAACATCGACGCGTCGGCGTGGACGCGCCGGATCGGACGATCTTCACCGAACCACCGCGGGCCCGGCGTTTCGTGGATTCGAGCCCGGTTGACGGGTCCGTCCGGGCCGGCGACCAGACCGAACAGGCCCCGCCTCAGACTCTGCCTGACAGCGCGCAGCTCGCGTGTCACCGCCATGTCTCGACCATACGTCAGTGTTTGGCCGGGCCGATTTTGGTGAATAGAGACCAGGCCATGCACGGCCCCCACGAAAGGTGGCACAGATGAAGCGGTTCGGACTTCTCGCAACGACCGGTCTTGCGGCCGCGCTGCTGTTCAGCGGGTGCTCTACCAACAGTGGTGGTGACACCACCTGCAAGGAATTCAACACTGCGGACGAGGCCACGCAGAACTCGGCGGTCGGCGAGATGCTGAAGGACGAGAAGGGGACCGACCCGTCAAACCTCGAGATCACCGCCACCCGTGTGTCGGCGCTCGCGTACTGCAAGACACTTGGCAAGGAGGACACCAAGATCCGCGAAGCCCCGCGCGTATAACGCGGCGGCGCCTATGAACGGCTTGTCGCCGCGTCCGTTCCGACCCAGGGTTTGGCCGGGGGTCGGGACCAGCCGCCGGGAAGCAGGACACCGCCGAAATCCCGAAACGGCAATCAAGTAGGCGACGATCGAATTGCTCGTCTTGGTCGCGGCGTACAGGGCGGTCGCGATGGGCGGGGCGAATGCGGATCCCAGCACTTGGGACAGCGTGTAGCCGATCGACACTCCGCTGTAGCGCACATCGGCGTCGAAGACCATGGTGAAAGTGATCCGGTAACGCCGGCGGCGGGAGCCATGGCGATGCCGAACACCAAGAGCAGCGCCGCCATAAACAGCGCCGGTTTGCCAGTGTTGATCAGTGCGAACGCCGGTGCGATCGCCACTCCCATCAAGACCACACCGGCGAGGAAACCGGCTTGCGGCCGAGTCTGTCCGACAGTGCGCCGAACAGCGGATACGTCGCAACGGCCACCAGCGCGGCGACGAATACGCCGAAAAGTGCTTGGGTGCGGTCGATTTTGGCGACGGTTGTGCCATAGGACACGAGGTAGGCCACGCAGAGATAGGCGAACACGCCCTGGGACAGGTAGGCGCCCGCGACCAAGACGATCTGCTTCCAATGCTTGCGGAACGCGAGCGCAATCGGCATGCGTGCCACAGCCGCCCGCTCACGCAGTGCGGCGAAGTCCGGGCTCTCGGACAACGACAGGCGAATCACCAGCCCGATGACGATCAGCACGGCGCTGGCCAGAAACGGTATGCGCCATCCCCACGCGAGGAACTGCGCGTCGGGCAGTAGAGACACGGACAAGAAGCAAGCGTCGCCACGGCGGTGCCCGCCGGCGCGCCCATCTGCGGGAAGGCCCCGTAGAGCCGCTTTTTTGGCGCGGGCGCGTGCTCGATGGCCATGAGTGTGGCGCCTCCCCACTCGTCGCCGACGGCAAAGCCCTGCGCGAGTCGCAAGAGCGTCAACAGGATTGGGGCGGCCAGACCGATCTGCGCGGAGGTGGGCAGCAGCCCCATCAGCACGGTCGCAGCGCCCATCAGGAGCAGGGAGTACACCAGCATCCGTTTGCGTCCGATGCGGTCTCCGTAGTGCCCGAACACCATCCCGCCAAGGGGGCGGGCGATGAACCCGACACCAAAAGTGGCGAACGACAACAGCAATCCCACCGCTGGTGACGCGTCGGGAAAGAACAACTTCGGAAAGACCAGGGCGGCAGCGGTTCCGTAGATCAGGAAGTCGTAGAACTCGACCGTCGTTCCGATGAAGCTGGCCAGCGCTACCCGTAGCGGGGAAGCTTGCGCCGTCGAGGTTGTCATGGTCGTGCTCCGTAGATCCGCGGCGGTCCCTGGTGGAGGCGTGCGCGTCTCCTACCCCCAGCCACGAGTCGAGAAGCCGATTCTCGCTGGAGAGTACAGCGTTATCGCGACTGGGCGCTACGGTGCGGCCAGCTTGCGGAGCGGCTGGGCGGCGGTCTCACGCATGGTAAACACCGTCGCCAGGGTGACAATCGCGGCCGCGATCACGTAAAACGCAGGCGCAAGGACGTTCCCGGTGCGGTCCACCAGCCACGTCGCGATATAGGGCGCTGTCCCGCCGAACAGCGCAACTGACACGTTGTAGCCGATGGAGTAGCCGCTGGAGCGCACTCGGGTGGCGAACAATTCCGCCGCGGCGGCCAGCGAGGCTGACACGAAAACCGCCTCGATCGCAGCCAGCCCGGCGTGCGCGGCGATCGCGGCGCCCAGCGAGCCCGAATTCAGCAACAGGAACAGCGGATAGGTGAACACCGCGAAGCCAACCGCGCCGGCGATCAGCAGGGGCTTGCGCCCGATCCGGTCGGACAGCGCGCCGAGCGGCGGGATCAGCACCAGGGCCACCAGGCTCGCCACCGTGATCGAGAAAAACGCGTTCGTCTTGGTGAACTCGAGGGTCTTGGTGAAATAGCTCGGCAGGAACGTAAAGACGATGTAGAAGCCGACGTTGTGGATCACCACCAGCCCGGCGATCTGCAGAATTGGGCGCCACGAGGTCGTCACCGCCTCTTTCAGTGGCGAACTGGACACCTCGCCGGAGTCGCGCAGCTCCTCGAACTCTGGGGTGTCCTTAAGGCGCAGGCGGATGTAGAGCCCAACAAGGCCGAGAACGCCGGCGATCAGGAACGGGATGCGCCAGCCGTAGGAGTCCATGGCGCTCTCCGAGAGCATCGTCTCCAATGCGGTGACCGTGATCGAGCCCAACAGGAATCCGATGACCACGGACCAGACCAGGAAGGAGACAACGAAGCCGCGGTGCTTATCGGGCGCATATTCGGCCAGGAAGCATGCGCCGCTCCCGTACTCACCCCCGGCCGAAAAGCCTTGCAGGCAACGGAGAAATAGCAGCAGTAGCGGCGCTGCGATGCCGATGGTGTCGTAGCCCGGCACCAGACCGATGGCGAACGTCGAGCCGGACATCAGCAGGATCACGATGGCCAGCACCCGTTGCCGGCCGATCCGGTCCGCGAGCGGTCCGAAGAAGAAACCACCGAGCGGCCGCATGAAGAAGGCGGCGGCGAAGATTGCGAACGTATTGAGCAGTGCCGCGGTCTCGTCGCCGGGCGGGAAGAACTTGTCCGCGATATAGGTGGCCAGGAAGCCGTAAATTGCGAAATCGAACCACTCGACGGTGTTTCCGATCGCGGCGCCGCGCACCGCTCTACGCACCGCTACCGGGTCGGCGTGCCTGTGATGCTCAATGGTGGACATGGCGCTCCTCCTCGGAGTCGAACTCCGCGTGCGGCCGATCGGTGATGAACATGTGGCCGGGCGCATGGAAGATCGCCAGCGACGGGCGGGCCTCGACTGCGACGGCCTGCGGTGTCACGCCGCAGGCCCAGAACACCGGTACCTCACCGGGACCCAGCCGCACCGGATCGCCGTAGTCGGGGGTGTCGAGATCGGCGATGCCGAGCGCCGCCGGATCTCCAACGTGCACCGGGCCGCCGTGCATCGCCGGAAATCGGGCCGAAATCTCAGCGGCGCAAGGGATGTCGCGCGGGGTAAACGGCCGCATGGACACCACCAGCGGTCCCTCGAATCGGCCGGCGCCGATGCACCGGCGGTTCGTGATGTACATCGGGACGTTGACGCCCTGAGCCTGATGGGCAAGGGGCAGCCCGGCGGAGGCGAGAGCCCATTCGAACGTGAACGAACACCCGAGCAGAAATGCCACGAGGTCGTTGCGCCAGTGCTGCACGAGGTCTGTCGGTTCGTCGACGAGTTCCCCGTCGCGGAAAACGCGGTAACGCGGAAGGTCGGTGCGCAGGTCGGCGTCCGGTGCGAGGAATTTGGGACGCGCCGACCCGGTGTCGGTGACCTCGAGGACCGGGCATGGCTTCGGGTTCCGCACGCAGAAGCGCAGGAAGTCGAGCGCATCGTCGACGGGCAGCACGACAAGATTGGCTTGGGCGTAACCAGGGGCCAGCCCGCTTGTCGGGCCGGCGTGCTCGCCGGCCCGAATGCGTGCCCTGGCCGTAACCGCGGTCCCCGGAGCGCTTGAGGCCATATGCCAGCATTCCCGTTTGCACTGGGTAACTAACTTGTTGCCGGTGAGTGGTGTGGTGGTGACGGGCGCCGCGGATCACCGGCATCTACCTAGTCGTTGACGGCGGGTGACGAGCAGGCCCACCTGACGTCAGTCGCTGGCGGGTAGCGGCTTGGCTTCCTTGAGGCTCAACGCGGTCGATCCGACGCTCAGGGTTCCGGCGCCCGGCTTGGTGACGAGGACCTCCGCGCCCGACTCGTCGACATAGCGCTTGCCCATCACGTTGCCGTCGGAAAAAGCCGGGTCCAGCGACGCGTCGGCGGCTTTCCCGGCGTCCAGCGGCACCATCGGGACGCCGCCGGCGCGCAGGTCGTCCAGGCTCTCGGTGGCCTTGACGACGATGACCTGGGTGTCACACACCTGACTCTGTAAACGCGTGCCGTTCTGATCATGCTGGCTCCTTGGTGGCTGATTTCAGGTCGCGGACGAGCTCGCGGCGCAGCACCTTGCCGGTCGCATTCGTCGGCAGCTCGTCGCGGAACACTACGCGGTCGGGGGTGCGCGATCCGCGCAGGTGCTTACGGACGTGCTCGCGCAGCTCGTCGGGCTCGGGACTGGTGCCGGTTGCGGGCACCACCACGGCCACGATGATCTGGCCCCACTCGGGATCGTCGGCGCCGACGACCGCGACGTCGCGCACCTTGGGATGCTCGACGAGGACGTCCTCGATCTCGGCGGGTGCGATGTTCTCGCCGCCGCGGATAATGGTGTCGTCGGAGCGGCCGCCGATGAACAGGTAGCCGCCTTCGTCCAGCGTGGCGATGTCCTTGGTGGGGAACCAGCCGTCCGCGTCGAGTACCGAGCCGATCTCGGCGTACCGGCCCGACACCTGATCGCCGCGCACGAACAGTTCCCCGGTCTCGCCCGGCGCGAGGACCGTGCCGTCTTCGGCGCGGATCTGCACCTCGATGCTGGGCACCGGCCGGCCCACCGAACCGAGGCGGCGGGTCACCGCTGCGTCGGAGGCGCTCAGCGCGGCGCGATGGTCGTCGGGGGTGAGCACCGCGATCGTGGAACTGGTCTCGGTGAGCCCATAGGCGTTGACGAACCCGACGTCTGGCAGCAACTCGAGTGCCTTGCGGACCAAGGGAAGTGCGACCTTCGAGCCGCCGTAGGCGAGATTTCGCAGCGTGGCCAGCTCGACCGGTTCGGATTCCAGCGCTGACACGATGCGGTCCAGCATGGTGGGCACCACGGTCGCGGCGGTGACGCCCTCATCGCGCACCAGCCGGATCCACTCGCCAGGGTCGAACTGGCGCAGGTACACCATCTTTCGCCCGGCGTACAGGTTGGACAATGCGGCACTGACGCCCGCGATGTGGTACGGCGGTACACAGATCAGCGCGGCGTCGTCGGGGTCGGCCGAGTCGAACTCGACCGTGCCGGTGACGTAGCTGGTCAGGTTGTTGTGGGTCAGCTCAACGGCTTTGGGTCGCGACGTAATGCCCGAGGTGAACAACACGACAGCGACGTCGTCGGGATCCGGGAATTCGGAGGCCGGTTCGGCGGTCTGGGCGCTCGACGTGAACTCGTCGGCAGACATCACCTGCTTGCCCGCGCCGGTGACCATCTCGCGGTATTCGTCGTCGACCACTACCAATGGCGAAGGGAGGCGGTCGATCAGGCCCCGAAGGCCTTCCTCGCTCAACCGGTAGTTCAGCGGCGTGAAAGGCACGCCGGCACGGGCCGAGGAAAACAGCAGTAGCGGCAACAGCGCGCCGCCGGTGCCGACATACGCGACATGTTCTGCGTCCGACGCCGCTATGACGCCGGCACCGCCGTCGGCGAGCTCGCTCAATTGACTTGTGGTCAATCGCGTTTCGCCGGACACGACGGCGAGCCGGTCGGGATTGCCCGACATTGTCATCTCGAGCACAAGGGAGATGCTCATAGGCTGTCCAGAAAGATGTCCAGTTTGGGGTGGTCCCCGCCACCGTAGCGCGACAAGTCCTCAACGCCCGAGGCAGTGAGGACGTCACTGTCGATATAGCAGTTGCCACTGGTGTCAGCGGCCGGGCGGCGCAGGATCTCGACAGCGGCGTCCGCCATGATTTCCGGGCTTCGAGACGAGGACATCATGTTCTGGCCATCGGCCATGTTCGACACCGCGGCCGTCGCGATGTAGGTCTGCGGCCACAGGCAGTTGAAGGCGATGCCGGCATCGGCGTACTCGGCCGCCCAACCAACGACAGCAGGGTCATCCCGTACTTCGAGAGCGTGTAGGACGGATGGGCACCCAGCCAGTATGGGTTCATGTTGATCGGCGGGGCCAGCGTCAGCACGTGGGGGTTGGATGACTTGCGCAGGTGCGGTAAACACGCCTTGGTCAGCAGGAATGTGCCGCGGATGTTGATTGCCTGCATCAGGTGGAACTTCTTGGCCGAGAGCTGCTCGGTGGATTCGGTGGCGATCGCGCTCGCGTTGTTCACGCAGATGTCGACGCCGCCGAATCGTTCCACCGCGGTGTCGACGGCGCGTTGCACGTCCTCTTCGCGGCGCACATCACCCACCACCGCCACGGCCTTGCCGCCGACAGCCTCGATGTCGGCCACCGCTGTGTGCACCGTGCCCGGCAGCCGCGGATGCGGTTCGGCGGTCTTCGCCAGGAGGACGGCGTTCGCGCCCTGCTTACCCGCGCCGAGTGCGATCGTCAGGCCGATGCCTCGGCTGCCGCCAGACACCACCAGGGTGCGATCGCTGAGCGCTTGTTGTTGGCCGGACATGGGCCTCCTCCGACTTGCCGCCCCTGATGGCCCGGAAGGAAGCCGCCGCGCCAGCCGCCGTCGGTGTCCCTGTCCCGGATCTCGCTGACAGCCACGCCACGATCTGTTAATTCACGTCGGCAAGCTTCGACGTCCGGCACGACTAGATACAGACCGCGCGCCGAGCCGACCGGCGCGTCGGTCAGTCCCACACCGAATTGGATTGACGTGGCGGCTCCTTGAGGGGTCAGCTGGATGACGCGGAAATCTGGTGCGGGTGTCCTTCCCTGGTTGAAATCAGTTGGTGCACAGTGTTGGAGCGCGGGGGATCGAGATCGATTCGCTACCCGTCGAACCGGTTCGCGCGCCGAACCGGGTCGTTGGTGGACATGTCCCCTCCCACAACTTATTGGGATGTGTAACCCACTATTCTCCCGGTGGACCGGTTTGTCCAGGGCGCTGTTCCAGCAGTTGGACCATCCGCCTGGCCACGTAGGCACCCCGCCCCGCCGTGGTCAAGCGGATCCGGGTTCGCGTCGCGACCTTGTTCGCGATCTGCGCGGTTTGGGAGGGGGTGCGAAGGAGCGCACGTAGTCGACAGCGGCATTGACCGCTGCGCGCATCGGTTCTCCGCTGCCGGTGGCGTAGGTGATCATGGCGCCGCCCTGATGGGCAGCCACCAGTGCAACCGCGAGGTGGCGCGGGTCGGCGCCGGGCCGCAGATCGCCGTGCCGGCGCATGGCGGTGAGGCCTTTGCGAAACAGCGCAAGCCATTGGTCATAGCCGGCGGCCAGGTCGTCGAGGATGTCGTCGTCGGCTTCGAGCAGCTCACCGGCCAGCGACCCGTACACGCATCCGCCCCGGCGATAGACGGCCTCCGCGTCGGCTATACAGGCATCGGCCCACGCCTGCAGCGCCTCGAGGCTGTCAAGGGCGTCCAGCTGCGGTTGAGCGTGAAACACCATGACGTCGTGGCGGCGTGCGCCGATGACCTGGCGGGTCAGGTCGCGCTTGTCCTGGAAGTAATGCGCGATCTGCGATCCGCTCACAGCGGCCGTACTGCGCACATCGATGATGCTGGTCCCGGCGACGCCGCGCTCGAACATCAGCTTGGCGGCGCCATTCACGATGCGCGCCCTGGTCGCCAGTCCCTTGCTGGTAAGCCGCGCAATGTTGTCGTCGGAGACCGTGTCGCTCACCGGCGTGTGCGCAGCCTTCGGTGCCCGCCGTGGTGGACGGGCGAACTGTTCGGCGGGGTCGGCGGCGAACATGCGCAGACAGTTCACCGCGAATCGCACGGCGTCGGCGTGTGGCCACTCCTGGCGATAGGTGAATGCCATGGTGAGGCCGCCTTGGTGAGCGCTGACGATGACCAACGCCAGCAGTCGTGGGTCGGCGTCGGCGACAAGAACACCGCGGTCCTTCATCCGCTGGATCGCCTTCTCCAAGAGCACAACCCATTGCCGGTAGCCCGCCGCGAGCGTCTCGCGTGTCGCGTCGTCGGACTTGGCGAGCTGGCCGGCGAGGGCATGGTAGGTGGGGGTGCCCGAGTAGCCGATGCGCCGCAGGTAGCGCATGTTCAGATCGATCCAGCGCTCGAAGTCGTCCAGTGACTCCAGCCCGTGCAGCTTGGGTTGGCGGTGGAAGTCCAGCACCACGTTGATCTGGCGGGTCAGGATCGCTCTGATCAGCGCCTGCTTATCGGCGAAATAGTGGGTCAACTGCGAGCCGCTGACCGATGCGGCCTTGCGCACGTTGTCCATGTTCAACGCCGAGAGCCCCTCGGCCAGGATAACCTCGGCGGCCGTATCCACGATCCGCTCACGGGTGGCACGCCCCTTCGGGGTCAACGGCTGCTCTTCGCGCAGGTCGGCGTTAGCCATGGCGTCAGGTTAATGGCCCGACTCCCAGATTATGGGATATTCAACCCAGTATGTCGGGGGTGTCGTCAGGCGGCCGGGTAGTGCTCGGTAAGGAAGGCTCGGATGAGCCGGGCGGCTTCGTCCAGTGCGGACTCCAGCAAGAAATGCCCACCGTCGAGTAGATGGATCTCGGCGTCGGGTAGGTCGTCGGCGAAGGCTTGTGCACCGGCCGGGCCGAATATTGCGTCACCGCGACCCCACACCGCCAGCAGCGGGACCGTGCTGGTGCGGAAGTACTCGTGCAGGCGCGGGTACAGCGCTGAGTTGGTGGCGTAATTGAGCAGCAGTTTGAGCTGCACCTCGTCGTTGCCGGGCCGCGATATCAGCGCATAGTCGTGATACCACGATCCGGGGTCGACCAGTGTCTCATCAGGCACACCCGTGAGGTATTGCCATTGGGTGGCATCCAGAGTGAGAAACTGCCGCACCGCCGCCTCGGTCTCGGTGGTCTGCTCAGTTTGATAGTCCCACACCGTCTTCCAGAAGCTCTCCACAAATCCGGCGTCATAGCCATTGCCGTTTTGACTGATGATCGCGGTGATCGCGCCCGGCTGGCCAAGCGCCAGGCGCCACCCAATGGGCGCGCCGTAGTCCTGCACGTACATCGCATACCGGTCGATTCCGAGTGTGCGCAGCAAGCCCGCGGTCAACGCGCTCAGCGCGTCGAAGGTGTAGTCGAACTCCTCGATGCCCGGCGCGTCCGAGAGCCCGAAACCCAGATGATCCGGTGCGATCACGTGGTAGCGGTCAGCCAGCGCCGGGATCAAGTGCCGGAACATATACGAGCTGGTCGGAAATCCGTGCAGCAGGACCAGCGCGGGCGCCTCCGGGTCCCCCGCTTCGCGGAAGAAGAGCCGGTGACCGTCGACGGTGACGTAGCGGTGATGAACAGCGGCCATGGGCGATTCCTCCTGAGCAGATGTGACGATTCGGATGCGGCCTCGAGCAGGACCGCGGCATTCCGGTGAAGCGACGCCTCCACGTCTTCGGCGCCCCGGCGCTGGCCACGGGGCTCCTTGCCGCCGTGGAAGGCGGCTACCTGGTGTCGCAAACCGCGCATGATCCGCGAGTCATGCAGACGGTGCTGAACATCGCCGTCGATCGCATCGCATCGTTTCGGACTTGACGGACCGGTTTCGCAGAGTTCTCGCAGCCGGGCCGCTGTGCGGCGGTTCTAGTTATCCCCGGGGCAAACCCGACCATGGTCAACAGCAATCGCCGGGAGGTGCCGTCGGCGCCGGCGGCGCTTTGATCGGGGGTGTGAACATGTTGCCGCCGGTGGGATTGATCGTCTTTTCGGTCGGCGGAACGGGGGGAGCCGGCGGGGCGGGCGGTGGCGTCGTGGCGGTGGTCGTCGTGGTGGTCGTGGTGGTTGTGGTGGGGGGAGCCTCTTCCGCCTCACGACCGCAAGCGGCGGTTAAACCGACCGTCGCGATGATAGCGACGCCACCGGCAATGACCGGGAGACGACGAGCGAAACGACCTGACCTCATGATGCAGTCCTATCTGTGACCTGTGGGAAGCCGATTCGCGACCAGCGGGCTTATGGTTTGGGTCGTGCATCCCAGTATGTACCCGTTCAGTTATCCGGACATTGCAGCTAGCACCCACCCGCCATGGACGTCAGCGGTAACGACATGGGCAGCCAGCGCTAGAGCGTTGACCCGTGGGTCGCGGTGTGCATATTCTGGGTTAATCATCCCAATGCGTGGTCGCGCCGGGAGGCACCCTGACGACGGCGTCAAGATCGGTGGACGTTGGCGCGACAGCTCTGTTGCCGGCCGCTCGCCTAACCGCAGGCAGATCGGAGGAGTGGCTGGCGATGGGTAACGCGTTGCAGGACAAGACGGTTGTGGTGGTTGGGCGCGGTAGCGGGATCGCCCGCGCGGTCACACTGCGGGCACGATCAGAAGGCGCGCGAGTCGTCGCCGCCGGTCGCGACAAGGACAAGCTCGCCGGCGCCTACGACGACCCCGGCATCAGCGCTGAGATGGTCGATGTCACCGACGACATGTCGATCGCCTCCCTGGCCGAGCGGGTGGGCTCCGTCGATCATGTGGTGTCGACCGCATCGGCCCGCGCACGGGGAAAGCTGGCGGATCTGGAACGCAAGAACCTGCAGCTGTCGTTTGATACCAAGGTCATCGGACCGGCCATGCTCGCCAAGCATCTTGCGCCCCAGATGAATCCCGGTGGATCGTTCGTATTTTTCTCCGGTGTCAACGCGTTCAAGGTCAACGTCGGCTATCTCGGTGTGGCCATCACCAATGGCGCCGTCGACTTTCTCACCCGGTCGCTGGCAGTCGAACTGGCCCCGCTGCGGGTCAACACGATCTCTCCCGGCGTCATCGACACCGGCGCCTGGGATTCGCTGGGCGAAGAGGCTAAGCGCGACTACTTCGAGCACGTCAGCGCCAGCAACCCGGCCCGGCGCATCGGGACCTCCGAGGACGTGGCGGACGCCGTGCTGTTCGCGATGACCAACAACTTCCTGACCGGTGTGACGTTGAAGATCGACGGCGGCGAACCGCTGACCTAACGTCTTCGGGCCGGCGTCGAACCTCGAGGAGATTAAGGGTGGCCAGACTAGTTTCAGTAAACGTCGGCATGCCCAAAGACGTGCAATGGCAGGGCAAGACCGTTCACACCGGCATCTGGAAGGCCCCGGTTGACGGACCGGTCATGGTCCGACGGCTCAATATCGACGGCGATGGCCAGGGCGACCTCGCCGGGCATGGTGGTGAACAACGCGCCGTGATGGTCTACCAGACGCACGCATATGACTATTGGAAGAGCTACCTGGGACGTGACGACCTGCGACCGGGGCACTTCGGGGAGAACTTCACGGTCGACGGGCTCAGCGATCGGGAGGTCTGCGTTGGCGACCGGTACCGCATCGGCGAGGCCGAATTCGAGGTCACCCAGCCGCGGGTCACGTGTTTCCGGGTCGGTATGCGCCTCGGCGAACCTGAGATGCCCAGTCTACTGGTCTCGCATCGCCGTCCCGGGTTTTATTTCCGGGTCATCACCGAGGGCTTGGTTCAGGCTGGTGACGCGATTGTGCGGACCCGGCGCGGTCGCCACGAGCTCAGCGTCGCCGATGTCGACGCGCTGCTGTATCTGCCCGACCGGAACATCGACCGGCTCCGCAAGATCGTTGACGTGGCTGCGCTGAGCCCCGGCTGGCAGCAATCCTTCCACGACATGCTCGCCGCGCACGAAAGCGGCGTTGCGCCAACGGCTCCCCCGGTCGGAGTCGAGCCCGGATGGACCGGATTCCGGCCACTGCGAGTGATGGCAACACGCCCGGAAAGCCCGGCGGTTCTGTCCATCCAGCTCGAAGCCGACGATCACACCGCGCTGCCCACACCGCTTCCCGGGCAGTACCTCACCGTCAGGATCCCCGACGCCGGCGAACCGGCGCCGCTGCGCAGCTACTCACTATCGGGCGACCCCGCAGCGGGGCACTACCGCATCAGCGTGAAACGCGAAGATCATGGACGGGTAAGCCAATGGCTCCACGCCCATATCAGAGCCGGGTCAGTCATCGAAGCCGCCGCCCCGCGCGGTGACTTCTGCCTCGTCGACACCAGCGGTCCGGTGGTGCTGATCTCGGCGGGCATCGGCGCCACGCCCGTGCTGGCCATGGTGCACGCGCTGGCCGCAGCACGGAGCCGCCGTCAGATCTGGTGGCTGCACACCACACACAATGCTGAGTCTCACGCCTTCGCCGCCGAGGTCACGACCTTGATCGAGTCGTTGCCGGCTGCTCAACAACATGTCTTCTACACTGGCGGCGACGGAGCAGATAGTTTCATGGTCCACGGCCGTCTCAACCGCGAGTCGATCGCCGCACTAGGTCTACCGGCCGACGCCACGGTGTATCTGTGCGGCCCGGGTCCGTTCATGGACGCCATGCGGGAAGCCGTAACGGAAGCCGCAGTCGACCCAGCCCACATTCACACCGAACTGTTTGGCGCCCGACCCCCGATCAACCCCGGTGTCGTCGGCGCGCCACCCACGCGACCACACCCACCCGAAGGAATGCCAGGAATCGGGCCACGAATCACGTTTGCCCGCAGCGGACTTAACGTCAACTGGTCACCCGACTACCACAGCATCCTCGAACTCGCCGATGCCTGCGATGTGCCCACCCGGTACTCATGCCGAAGCGGCGTCTGCCACACATGTCTGACGCCAGTGATTGAAGGTACGACCACCTACAGCCAGCAGCCGCTGGAAGAGCCCCCGGCTGGCGCCGTACTGATCTGCGTGGCCACACCACGCAGCGGCGTCGTCCTCGATCTCTGACAGCGCGGCCTCCGGACGGCCCGAGTCCGCCGACTAAGCATGGCATTTCAGGCCCTGAGGAGGAACCGCAGGAAAACCAGATCGGCATCGTCACCTTGGCGGCGAAGGCGCCCGGTACCGAAGACGCCGACACCCGCATCACGATCACTTGCCGCGCTCGAGCACAGCGAATCACTCGCACGGCTCTTGCCGCGGGAACTGGCTCTGCACAAGGTTTTCGACCGCACCAGCCTCATGTCCCTGTGGCTACCCTGGTCCCACGGCGCGCGTCGCCCTTCCAACCTTCCCCGTACACCCGCTGCCGTCGATGGTGCGAAGCGAATAAGATCTAGACGCATTCACTCTCATCGGGCGTATCTGTACCGGGCGCTTTGGTGGTTCACCGGCTGGCATGGCTTTGCGGGTTTCGAGATGATTCAAGTCTGCGATGTTGGCTGCAACGCGCGTTCAATGGAAGCCGGCTGGGCTAGTGCCCAACGTTCTTGACTGCGGGAATGTCCGGCCGTAGGTAGCCGATCAGGCATAAACAAATCAGCACCGTCGCTACCACCGGCCATCTGAGCGCAATCACTGCCGCTGCCGCGAACACGCCGATCGTTATGAACGATCTCATTCGCAGCAGTCGCCGCATGCGCTGCGAGACGTCCTCGTGAGCGGGTCGGTCCACCACCTCCCAACAGAGCGCGATATAGGTGATGTTAACGAGAACAAATATGGCGGCATACATTGCCACTGGCGCAGCGGCCAGCCTGCTATCGGCGATCCACCCGGTGGTAAATGGGATCAGCGACACCGAGAATAGATGCGCGAAGTTCGACCACACCAGCCGTGGCGTCGCCACCTGCGCATAGCTGAACAAATGATGGTGATTGACCCAGACGATCGCGATGAACACGTAGCTGACCGCATAGCTCAGACCCGTGGGCCACAGCGGTAGCAGGGCACTGAAGGTAGCGGCGCTCGGTGGCTTGAGGTCGAGAACCAGGATTGTGATGATCACCGCGAACACTGCGTCTGAGAACAGACCCACCCGCTCTGGACTGGTTTGTCGCGCAGCCACGGATACCTCCCGTCCCTGCACTCCTACCGAGCCGTCGACCGCCTTCAGATGACTATAGAAGGTGGGGGTTTGCCACGGCCCACAATAGATGTCGATATGTCTCACGGTCGCTGCGCCGGCGAAACGTCAGCCATTCGGCGAAGAGGCATGCTGCCAACAATGGAGAGTTTCGGGGGACAGCGGTTTGATCGAAATCAACACCGCGGCGGTGACTTCGAAGACGCCTAACAGCGCCGAGAACGTGTAGACGGGGAAGATGCCATACAGCCAGCCCATGAAGGGACTGTTGGCCACCAGCGGCTGAATCTGGTGTGCCTCGAAATTGGCGAACTTCAGCGCGCCGATCCAGCCGATGACGATGACGAGACCGTATCGGCCTAAAAGGCTTGCGATGGTGTCGATCGTGGAGAGCCTCACGATCTCCCCGATGTTCCGATTGTTGCGGTAGGTGGTCATACTGTTTCCTTTCTCTTAACGGTGCTTTCGTCGTGGTCGACAGCGACGCCGTTCACCCGCCGGGGCGCGCAGTTGGACGAGTTACTCGACGTGCTCGCGCCCAACCACTACAACTGTCTTGTCCTGCAACGCGTTACCCATCGCCAGCCACTCCTCCGATCTGCCGCGGTTAGGCGAGCGGCCGGCAACAGAGCTGTCGCGCCGACGTCCACCGATCTTGACGCCGTCGTCAGGGCGCCTCCCGGCGCGAAGCACGCATTGGGATGATCAACCCAGAATATGCACACCGCGACCCACGGGTCAACGCTCTAGCGCTGGCTGCCCATGTCGTTACCGCTGACGTCCATGGCGGGTGGGTGCTAGCTGCAATGTCCGGATACCTGAACGGGTACATACTGGGATGCACGACCCAAACCATAAGCCCGCTGGTCGCGAATCGGCTTCCCACAGGTCACAGATAGGACTGCATCATGAGGTCAGGTCGTTTCGCTCGTCGTCTCCCGGTCATTGCCGGTGGCGTCGCTATCATCGCGACGGTCGGTTTAACCGCCGCTTGCGGTCGTGAGGCGGAAGAGGCTCCCCCCACCACAACCACCACGACCACCACGACGACCACCGCCACGACGCCACCGCCCGCCCCGCCGGCTCCCCCCGTTCCGCCGACCGAAAAGACGATCAATCCCACCGGCGGCAACATGTTCACACCCCCGATAAAGGCGCCCCCGGCGCCGACGGCACCTCCTGGCGATAACTAGAACCGCCGCATAGCGGTCCGGCTGCGAGAACTCTGCGACACCTATCCGTCAAGTCGGAAAAGATCGGAGAAACAGACATGGACGAGACAGACCGGTACGACGCCCTCATCCTGGGCGGTGGAAACGGTGGCATGTATCTGGCCTGGCACCTGGCCCGATCGGGGCGACGCGTCGCGGTGGTCGAGCGCCGATGGATCGGCGGCTCCTGTCCCAACATCAATTGCCTGCCCAGCAAGAACGAGATCTGGAGCGCGAAGGTCGCCGATCTGCTACATCACGCCGAAATACTCGGCGCGAGTGATGGATTCGTGCCGATCGACATGGTCAAAGTCAGGCAGCGCAAGCGTGCGATGGTCGACTACATGATCGCGGGCACCCTGAAGCAATACGAGAGCAGTGGGGCCGAGCTGATCATGGGAAGCGGGTACTTCGTGGCGCCGCGGACGGTGGAAGTCCGCCTGAACGACGGCGGGACCCGGGTGTTGGTGGGCGATCAGGTCTTCCTCAATCTGGGAACTCATGCGGCGATTCCCGATGTTCCCGGCCTGGATTCCGCCGGGCCGATGACCAACATCGAGGCGCTCGACCTCGACTATGTACCACCACATCTCATCGTGCTCGGCGGCGGCTACGTCGGGCTCGAACTGGCCCAGGCGTATCGCCGGTTCGGCAGCCGCGTGACGATCGTCCAACATGGGCAGCACGTCGCCGCCCGGGAAGACCAGGACGTCGCGGACGCGGTTCGGCACATGTTCACCGAAGAGGGGATCGATGTGCTCGAGGCGGCAGAGACGTTGGCTGTGCGGGGTCGCTCGGGTAACGAAGTGAGCGTCATTGTCCGCACGCCGGCAGGTGAGCAGACCGTGGAAGGCACCGACATCCTGATCGCGACCGGGCGCATTCCCAATACGGCCGGCATCGGTTTGGATGTGGCCGGCGTAAAGCTCGACAATCGTGGCTACCTGGACGTCAACGAGCGCTTGGAGACCAGCGCGCCCAATGTGTGGGGAATTGGTGAGTGCTGTTCTGGGCAACCACAATTCACGCACGTGTCCTTTGACGACTTCCGCATCCTGCGTGACAATCTCGCCGGCGGGAACCGCACCACCGGCGACCGCTTGGTTCCGCACTGCATGTTCACCGACCCCCAGCTGGCACATGTCGGTTTGACCGAGAATGAGGCGCGACGCCAGCGCATCGAGGTCCGCGTCGCCAAACTGCCGATGAACGCCGTGCTTCGCACCCAAACAACAGGTGAAACAAAGGGATTCATGAAGGCGCTAGTCGCCGCGCACGACGACCGCATACTCGGCTTCACGATGATCGGTGCCGAAGCCGGAGAGGTCATGGCCGCGGTACAGATGGCGATGATAGCCGGCCTGCCCTACACCGGACTGCGCGACGCCGTTCTGGCCCATCCGACGATGGCGGAGGGATTAGGCGGCCTGTTCTCGAATGTGCCCGAACGGTAAGGGGCGCGTCGAACGGAATGTGGACGAGCAGTGACGTGCCTTCGCCGGCGGGACTTGAGATCTCCAGCTGTCCGCCGAGCGCGGCGACGTCGTCAAACGCTCGGCGATGCCACTGCAACCTGGGATAGCAACTACCACAACCGATTTCACGAAGGAAGGGCAAAGCGATGGGTTTGGCATGGCAACAGGGCCCACTGGCTACCGGGTCGGTCGGGCACTTTCTCACACCACAGCCACTACCGCAGCGGCTGCTGTTCGCTGAGCCGTTACGGCGCCGGATGCGGGTGCGGCTCGGCGACCAGTGGGTCGCCGACAGCGACGACGTCGTGCTGCTGCACGAGCCGGGTCGCTACCCAGTGGCCTACTTCCGGCAACGCGACATCAACCCCGGCATCCTGATTGCCGAAGACCGCGTCACAAACCACCCCGGGCTCGGCGAGGTGAACTGGTTCACCGTCGCGATGGGGGAGCGTGAGGCCAACCACGCGGCCTGGCAGTACAAGGCGCTGCCGGCCTATGCCGGAGTGCTGGACGGGCGGGTGGCGTTCGCCTGGCGGGCCATGGACGCCTTTTACGAAGAAGACGAGCGTATTCTCGGGCACGCTGCGGACTTCTATCACCGCATCGACATCCGCGCGACCTCACGCCATCTCGTGGTCCGCGACGGCGATCAGGTGATCGCCGACACCCGCCGACCCTTGGCCCTCTACGAGTCCGGGTTCGCCCCACGGTGGTATGTGACCCGCGGCGACGTCGTCGAATCGGCGCTGGAACCCGTGGAGGGACAAACGTTCTGCCCCTACAAGGGTCTGGCCAGCTACTACAACATCGGTGACCACAAGCGCGCGGCGTGGTCCTACCTGAACGCGTGGCCGGAAGTGGGGCGGGTGAGCACCCTGGTCTCCTTCGAGCCCGACAAGATCGACGTCTACCTCGACGGCAAACAGCTGCACCTCGAGCCCGGCCAGACTGTGATCTCTCACGGCGTCGACCGTGGACTTGACCCCGACGAGATCCTGCAGAATACCCCGGTCTAGGACAAAGAGATGAAGGCGCTGTTCGAAGTTGTAATCCTGCCGGTGTCGGATCCGGATGCGTCGCTGCGGTTCTACCGCGATCAGCTCCGGTTCGACCTCGACGTGGACTACGCACCCGTGCCCGATTTTCGGGTCATCCAGCTGACCCCCCAAGGATCAAGCACATCAATCCAAATCGGCGTCGGCCTGACCGACGCGCCGGCGGGCTCGGTGCGCGGTCTGTACCTGGTCGTTCCCGACATTGAGGCCTACCGAAGCGAACTGACCGACCGCGGGGTCACAGTCAGCGAGATCCGGCACAAGGACACCGATGACGGCTGGCGCGGCGGCTTCATTTCGGGTCTAGATCCGGACCGGGGCGACTACGCAAGTTTCGCCGATTTCCATGATCCCGACGGCAATGCCTGGGTGTTGCAGGAACGCGGTCGCACCAGCTGACCGGAAACGAGGTGTCGTGCAACTACGGACAACGATGACCCACTGGGCCGGTATCGAACGCCCCGGTGTCGGCCCCTTCATTCGTTGGGCGCGATGAAAGCGATGGAGACTGAACTCATGCCGTCACCGCCCCAAGCCGGTGCCGCACGGGATATCCGCAGTGGGGCGGTATCGGCCCCGCCGTCTGTGCTCGTGTTCGATGTCAATGAAACGCTCATAGACATCGACGCCATGACACCGCTCTTCGAGCAGATCTTCGGTGATCCGCGGGTCCTGCGCGCGTGGTTCGGCCAGCTCGTCATGTACTCGATGACAGCGACGTTGTCGGGAAACTATGTCGACTATTTCACCCTCGGCCAGGGACTGCTACGGATGCTCGCAGAGGTTCACAGGGTAGATATCACCGACGAAGACCTGCGCCGCGTCAAGGAAGGCATGTTGACGCTGCCGGCGCACCCCGACGTCGAGGACGGACTCACGAAGCTGCGCGACAACGGTTTCCGGCTCGTCACCCTGACGAACTCACCGCCCAACCCGCACGGCCCGACCCCACTCGAGCACGCCGGGCTAGGCCGGTTCTTCGAGCGGCAGTTCAGCGTCGATACCTGCCGCATCTATAAACCCGCTCAGGCGGTCTATCGCCACGTGTGCCAAGAACTCGCGGTCGCGCCCTCAGAATGCATGATGGTCGCCGCACATGTGTGGGACACCATCGGCGCACAAAGCGCAGGACTCAGCGCTGCCCTGATCACCCGGCCCGGCAACGCGCCGCTGAGAGTCGACGACATGCCGCAACCGGCCCTTGTCACAACCGATCTGCGCCAACTCGCCCAGCAACTGTGTAATACACGAAGCTGAGGACTCGTTCAGGCTCAGGATTTTCCGTGTCAGCTGTCCAACCCGCTGTTCAAGCGCCTTGTGTCCGCCACGCGTCCGTCATCGGCGACATAGAGGTGTCAAGAAGCGAACCGATTTTTGGCAATTTATACTCTCTGCTTAGAAGAACCTGCTTCTCGATCTAGCGCTGACGTGACGATTTGTGGCAGATCAAGTGTCGAAAGGGTTCCCGGCGGGGCCACGCAGACATAGGGCACGGCATTGACGGTGCGGTTTGGCCGTGTAGCCCGGCGACACGGCCGCCATCCGCTCCAGGGGCACCTGGCATCCGCATGTCGACGTCCAGAGGCGGGTCGCCGTCGACCGACATATGCCAGCCGGTGGCGCGCACATCCCAGGCGGGCTCGAGGTCGGTGGTGCAGTACCAGGTGGCGCGGAATCGCAGCAGCGGGCGGTCGGCCCGCATACCGGCGACGGTGATCCGCTGGGCGGCGACGCTGCCCGCCGGCAGTGTGCCCGCGGCGATCGTGGTTTCCCGTGTGGCGGCGGCGAGCTCGGCCGCTGGTCTGCACGGACTCGAGCGGCACGCCGATCACGTGGGCGACCAGTCGCAGGGACGGCCAAAACTGGACTGCAGGTAGTCGGCCCGGTACCGATCGAACGGGCCCGCGGGGCGCCCGAAACCCATCAGGTCGAACAGCAGCTCCGGTGAATTGCGTTGCGACAGATCCGCATACTCGTCGATGGTCAGGCCTTCGAGCCTGCGCTGAATCGACGTCAAGACGAGGGGACGGCCTCGGTGATGAAACCGGGACTGCTGCCCGTGCTGTGGACCGAGGCCTCGCCGAGCTCGCACGCCGTCTGCACCTTCGTGCGCACGTCGGGATCCACGCTCGCCGGATGATGGAAGTGTCCGCAGGTGGTGACGACGTTGATGCCGGAGGCAAGAAGCCGGCACAGCTCATCGACATCGAGAAAGCTCGGCATGTAGAGTACGCAGTCCGCCCCGAGGTCCACGATGGCCTCGATGCTGGCGGTCGCGGTTACACCCGTTTGACCGCTTCCGCACAACTCGCCGGCGTCACGGCCCACCTTGTCCGCCGCGTTGACGTATACACCGGCGAGAGTCAGGTTCGGGTGGTCGATGACCGCGCGCAGCGCTCGGGCGCCGATGGTTCCGGTGGCCCACTGCACCACCCGATATGGCCGCCGGTCGGCCGCGGTGTCAGTGAGCGTGGCAAGCAATGGATTTGGCTGCAGGGTAGCGCCTCAGCTTCCGAATCGCAGGAGGGCTTCCTGGGCGTACGAGGCGACCGGCGCCGTCCTCGGCGAGCAGGATCAGATCGGGCACGACGCCAGTGTAATGCAGGTTCTCGCACTACGAGAACAAAATTCTCAGCTAGCTGGCGGCCAACCCGTGGGAGCAGAAGTCCCACACTTCCTCGGCAGTGATGGGATGGATGTTGTCATCGGTGTCGCCGCTGGACTGCGCGACGAACATGACGGTCTGCATCGTCATCGCCGCCATCCGCCTCGGGTTGATACCGGGCCGCAGCTGGCCGGCGGCGTCGGCCTCCTCCATGAGCTCGGTGAGCAGCGCAAGCAGTGGCGCGTGCGCGATCTTCACCTCGGCGGAGTGCGAAACCAGCAATCGCGGTGCGAAATCGGTGAACAGCGGCCGTTTTGCGGTCGGGTCGGGACGCGTGGATTCGAACAGCAGCTGGATGGCGACCTGCAATCGCTCGAGCGGATCCGACTGGCTCGCCGTCGCGGCGCGGATCTGGTCGGCCGAGCGGCTCAGGGCCTCTTCGAACAGCGCCAGCAGCAGCTCATGCTTGCCGTCGAACTGCAGGTAAAAGCTCCGCAGCGACTGGCGAGAGCGGTCGACAACCTCCTGCACAGTGAAGTCTGTGCTGCCCTTTTCGATGATGATCGCCTGGGCCGCATCCAGGAACCGCTGAACGCGTTGCGCCGCCCGGAGTTTGGCGGTTTTGATGGAGCGCTCGACCGCACGCTGCTTCCAGGCCGGTTCTTCGCTACTGGGACTGGTCACCAGCGGCTCGGATGCTTGCTGTGTGGGGAGAACATGGATGAACTGTACCGGAGAACGCCTGGGCATTGCCGTGCTAGACCCCCTCGCGGTCAATGTGTCAGAGATTGTAACTTTCTCATGATGAGAATAGTATTCTCATTTTGGCGTTAATAGAAGACCTTCGAAAATAACCGCACTGGCGAGGATCGCTGAGGAGAACGGTGCAGCTGACCTTCGATCCCGACGTCGAGGCGTTTCGGGCCGAGTTCGTGGCGTTCCTCGACGAGCATCTGCCGTCGGAGGCCGATGCTGTCGAGCGGCCCCGATCGACCGCCCACATACCGGACTGGGCGCGTCGCTGGCAGCGCCTGCTGTTCGACCATGGCTGGCTGCTTCCCGGCTATCCGCCGGAGTTCGGCGGCCGCAACGCCACCATCCTGCAGCAGTACGTGCACCGCCAGGAGCTGTCGCGACGGCGGATTTACCAGAGCTACAACCCGTAGGGCGTGGGCATATGTCGCCGCCTCGCTGACCTCGTTCGGATCGCCCGAGCAGCAACGGAAATGGGCAGTGCCGATCCTGCGGGCGGAGATGACTGCGTCGCTGGGGATGAGCGACCCCAGCGCGGGCTCGGACCTGGCCGCGCTGCGCACCCGGGCCGTGCTGGACGGCGACCACTTCGTGGTCAACGGACAGAAGGTGTGGACGTCCGACGCCCACGATGCCGACGTGCTGCTGACTTTCGTGCGCACCGATCCCGATGTCCCGAAACACAAGGGCATCAGCGTGCTGAACGCGGTGGCCGGGCGGCCGAAGGAGGAGTACGGCTTGGAGCCCCAGGGGTTGGATGAGATCTGGCAGGGCGACGAGCGGGTCAAGGACATAAACGCCGGCGGCATCCTGGGCGCGATCCGTTTTTCGTCGTTTCCCGGGTTCGCGGGCCGGTTGTTCGCCACCGACGACCCGTAGTTCTCGCTGGCGTTGCTGCAGGCCTACAACGACTGGCACATCGAGGAGTGGTGCGGGGCGTATCCGGCCCGGTTCATCCCGATGGCGTTGCCGGTTATCTGGGACGCCGAGGCGTGTGCGGCCGAGGTGCGGCGGGTGTCGAGGAAGGGCGTGCACGCCCTGACGTTCACCGAGAACCCCGCCGCGATGGGGTATCCGAGTTTCCACGACGACTACTGGACGCCGTTGTGGGAGGCGCTGGTGGACACCGACATGGTGATGAACGTGCACATCGGGTCCTCGGGCCGGTTGGCGATCACCGCGCCGGACGCACCGATGGACGTGACGATCACACTGCAGCCCATGAACATCGTGCAGGCAGCCGCGGATCTGTTGTGGTCCAAGCCGATCAAGAAATACCCGGACCTCAAGATCGCGCTCTCGGAGGGCGGCACCGGGTGGATTCCTTACTTCCTCGAGCGCGCGAGACCGTACGTACGAGATGCACTCGACGTGGACGGGCCAAGACTTCAAGGGCAAGTTGCCCAGTGAGGTGTTCCGGGAGCACTTCTTGACCTGTTTCATCTCCGATCCGGTCGGGGTCAAGCTGCGCCACCAGATCGGTGTCGACAACATCTGCTGGGAGCCCGACTACCCGCACAGCGATTCGGTGTGGCCCGGCGCCCCCGAGCAGCTGCATGACGTGCTCACCGAGAACAACGTTCCCGATGACGAGATGAACAAGATGACCTACGAGAACGCGATGCGCTGGTATCACTTCGACCCGTTCACCCACATCCCCAGAGAACAGGCCACCGTCGGCGCGCTGCGCAAGGCGACGTGTCCATCCAGGCCCTCAGCCACCACGACAAGAGAGCTGGTTCCGACGTGGCCGACTTCACGGCGAATGCCAAGGCGATGACGGAAACAAGGACTGAGTCGCCAGGGCGACTTGCGGGCTGACAGTCGGGAATAGAGTCGAGAGTGCACCGGTGCGGATGGGACCGTTCACGCGCCGGCGCATTGATTTGTGCGGGAGTACCAGAGGAGTGAAGTGTCCGCCGGAATGAGTTTCGAGCTGACCGACGATCAGCAGCTGATGCGTAAGTCGGTCGCGGAGTTGGCGTCGAAGTTCGACGACCACTACTGGATGACCAAGGACCTGGCGCACGAATTCCCCCAGGAGTTCTACGACGCCATCGCCAAGGGCGGCTGGCTCGGGATGACGATTCCCGAGGAGTACGGCGGTCACGGACTCGGCATCACCGAGGCCACCCTGCTCCTCGAGGAAGTCGCCCGCTCCGGCGGCGCGATGAACGCGGCCAGTGCGATTCACCTGTCGATCTTCGGTATGCAGCCCGTGGTGGTGCACGGCTCCGACGAACTCAAGGCGCGCACACTGCCGCGCATCGTCGACGGCGACCTGCACGTGTGTTTCGGGGTCACCGAACCCGGTGCGGGTCTGGACACCTCACGAATCACCACCTTCGCCAAGCGCGACGGCGACGGCTACGTGGTGAACGGCCGAAAGGTGTGGATCTCCAAGGCGTTGGAGTCCGAGAAGATCCTGCTGCTGACCCGCACCACGTCGTATGACGAGGTCACCAAGAAGACCGACGGGATGACGCTGTTCTTGACCGACCTGGATCGCGATTATGTCGATATCCGGCCAATCAGCAAGATGGGCCGCAACGCGGTCAGCTCCAATGAGCTGTTCATCGACGACCTGCGGGTGCCGGCCCAGGACCGGATCGGCGAGGAGGGCCGTGGTTTCGAGTACATCCTGCACGGGCTGAACCCCGAGCGGATGCTGATCGCCGCCGAGGCGCTGGGGATCGGGCGCGTCGCCCTGGACCGGGCGGTGAAGTACGGCAACGAGCGGGTCGTCTTCAAGCGGCCGATCGGCATGAATCAGGGCATTCAGTTTCCGCTCGCTGACTCGCTGGCCCGCCTCGATGCGGCCGAACTGGTGCTGCGCAAGGCGACCTGGCTCTACGACAACGGCAAGCCGTGCGGGCGTGAGGCCAACATGGCGAAATACCTCTGTGCCGACGCCGGATTCGACGCCGCCGACCGTGCGCTGCAAACACACGGCGGGATGGGCTATTCGGAGGAATACAGCATCTCCCGCTTCTTCCGGGAGTCCCGACTGATGAAGATCGCGCCCATCAGCCAGGAGATGATCCTGAACTTCCTCTCCTCGCATGTGCTCGGCCTGCCGAGGAGCTACTGATGAGTGGCCTTTTCGACCTGACGGGACGCTCGGCGATGGTGACCGGCGCCGCCGGTGGCATCGGTGCGGCGGTGGCGCGGGCATTGGCAACAGCCGGCGCGTGCGTACTGGTGACCGACATCGACAAGGACGCGGCAGCCGCGACGGCCGAACGCATTTCGGCAGCGGGCGGTACGGCCGACAGCGCCGCGCTGGACGTCTCGGACCGCGACGCCGCCGTCGCGGCCGCCGCGCAGGCCGCCGGCCTCGCCGATGGCAAGTTGCACATCCTGGTCAACAACGCCGGTGTGACGGCCCCCGCGATGTTCCCCAAGCTCACCGACGAGACCTTCCGGTTGGTGCTCGACATCCACGTGATGGGCGCGTTCCACTGCGCCCAGGCCGCGCTTCCGCACATCCCGACCGATGGGACCGGCCGCATCATCAATGTGACCTCGTCAGCCGGCCTCACCGGCACCCTCGGCCAGGTCAACTACTCGGCAGCCAAGGCCGGGATCATCGGCTTCACCAAGTCATTGGCGCGTGAACTGGCGTCAAAGAACATTCTGGTGAATGCGCTGGCGCCGCTGGCCGCGACCCCGATGACCGAGACGATCCGCACCAACGAGAAGTTCGCCGCGAACATGATGGCGCGAATCCCGTTGAAACGCTGGGCCGAACCCGAGGAGGTCGCAGGCGCATTTGTCTTCCTCGCATCGGATGCCGCGTCGTATGTCACGGGCCAGGTGCTGCCCGTGGACGGCGGCATGGTGATGTGAGCACGGAAGCGCCGCTCGCCGGCATCACGGTCGTCGCCATGGAGCAGGCGATATCCGCGCCGATGTGCACCCGCACGCTGGCCGATTTCGGCGCGCGTGTCATCAAGGTGGAGAATCCCAAGGGCGGAGATTTCGCCCGCGACTACGACGATGTGGTCAATGGTCTTGCGGCACATTTCGTCTGGGCAAACCGCGGCAAAGAGTCGGTGACGCTCAACCTGAAATCGCCGGAGGGCATGGACATCCTGCACCGGTTGCTCGATCGGGCCGACGTGTTGGTTTCGAATCTCGCACCCGGTTCAACGGCCAGATTGGGTATCGCGCCCGCGGATCTGGCCGCGCGGCATCCGGACGTCATCGCCGTCGAGATCGACGGATACGGCCCGGGTGGCCCGCTGTCCCACAAGCGCGCCTACGACCTGCTCATCCAGGCCGAGTCGGGAACGTGCGCGGTCACCGGTTACCCCGGCGCGCCCGCCAAGCCCGGCCCGCCGGTGGCCGATGTGAGTTCCGGGCTCTATGCCGCCTTGTCGATCCTGGCACTGCTGTACTCGAAGGACCGCCGTAACGGTGGAACGGCGCCTGCGGTCGCGGTCAGCCTGTTCGACACCGCGACCGAGGTGCTGGGCTACCAGCTCAACTACACCCGGCATTCGGGCGTCGACCAGCAGCCGCTGGGCATGAGTTCGCCGGCGGTGGCGCCCTACGGCTCCTATCCCACCGCCGACGGGCAGACGGCGGTGCTGGGCACCACCAACGACCGGGAATGGCAGCGCTTCGCGCGGGACATCTTGGCGCGCAACGACTTGGCCGACGACGAGCGATTCGCCACCAACGCGGGCCGGGTGGAGAACCGTAAGCTGCTCGACGAGGCCATCGCCGCGTGGTGTGCCCAACACGACCTGCAGCATGTGCAGGAAGTGGCGGATGCCGCCGGCATCGGCAATGCGCGGTACAACCTGCCCAGCGAGGTGCTCGTGCATCCGCAGCTGACCGCGCGTAACCGCTGGCGTCAGATCGAAACCCCTGTCGGTCCGATACCCGCCCTGCTGCCACCTCCCGTGATTTCGGGGTTCGACCCGCCGATGGGCGCGATTCCCGGGCTGGGACAGCACACCGACAGCGTGCTTGCCGAGCTCGGTCTCGGCACGGATGACATTGCCGCGCTGCGAGAGCGGGGCGCGGTAGGCCCGGCCTACAGATCGGAGTAGATGAATGCGTGAGACCGTGATCGTCGAGGCGGTTCGCACCGCCGTCGGCAAGCGCAACGGCGGGCTGTCGGGGATGCACGCGGCCGACCTGTCCGCCATCGTTCTCAATGAGCTGATGGAACGCGCGGGCGTCGACCCGGACGTCGTCGACGATGTGGTCTGGGGATGCGTGTCGCAGGTCGGCGACCAGTCGAGCAACATCGGGCGCTACTCGGTGCTGGCCGCCGGGTGGCCGGAGACCATCCCCGGGACGACGGTCAACCGCGCATGCGGGTCGAGTCAGCAGGCGCTGGACTTCGCCGTGCAGGCCGTGATGTCGGGCCAGCAGGATGTGGTCGTGGCCGGCGGCGTCGAGGTGATGAGCCGGGTGCCGCTCGGGGCCGCCAGGGCGACCGGCATGCCGTATGGGCCGAAAGTGCTTGCGCGCTACGACGATTTCTCGTTCAACCAGGGCATCTCCGCCGAGATGATCGCCGAGAAGTGGGGCTTTTCCCGCACCCGCCTCGACGAGTACTCGGCGATGTCGCACGAGCGGGCCGCGGCGGCCCAGGACAACAAGGCCTTCGACGCGCAGATCGTCCCGGTGTTCACCGACGGTGACCCGGTGGTGGCCGACGAGGGCGTGCGGCGGGGCAGCACCGTCGAAAAGCTCGCCGGGCTCAAGCCGGCGTTCAAGGACGACGGTGTCATCCACGCCGGCAACTCGTCGCAGATCTCCGACGGCGCGGCCGCACTGCTGGTGATGACCGCCGAGAACGCGGTCCAGTTGGGCTTAACGCCGATCGTGCGCTACCGCGCCGGCGCGGTAACGGGAGCCGATCCGGTGCTCATGCTGACCGGTCCGATTCCCGCCACCGAGAGGGTGCTGCACAAGGCCGGCGTCGGCCTGGACGAAGTCGGCGTCTTCGAGGTGAACGAGGCGTTCGCGCCGGTGCCGCTGGCCTGGCTCGCCGACACCGGCGCCGACGAGCAGAGGCTCAACCCGCTGGGCGGTGCAATCGCGCTGGGTCATCCGCTCGGCGCATCGGGCGCGGTGCTGATGACGCGCATGGTTCATCACATGCGTGACAACGGAATTCGTTACGGCCTGCAAACCATGTGCGAGGGCGGCGGCACGGCCAACGCCACGTTGGTCGAACTCATCGCGTAACGACAGACAACGGGAGGACGCCGAGTGCGTCGAAATCTGTTCACCGAAGACCACGAGGCGTTCCGGCAGTTGGCCCGCGACTTTGTGGAGAAGGAAGTCGCACCCCACTACGCCGATTGGGAGAAGGCCGGCCGGATGCCGCGCGAGGTCTTCGAACATATGGGGTCACTCGGCATGCTGGGCATGGCGATCCCCGAGCAGTACGGCGGGTCGTCGATCGACGACTACCGCTACAACGTGGTGCTGCATGAGGAAGCGGCGCGTGCCCTGGTCACCCTGTCCACGGTGCGCACCCAGCTGGACGTGATCCTGCCGTACTTCCTGCATTACGCCAACGACGAGCAGCGGCAGCGCTGGTTCCCGGGGCTGGCCGCCGGCACCCTGCTCACCGCCGTCGCGATGACCGAACCCGGCACGGGTTCTGATCTCGCCGGCGTCCGGACCACGGCGGTCCGTGACGGCGACGAGTACGTCCTCAACGGTGCCAAGACGTTCATCACCGGCGGGATTCAGGCCGACCTGGTCATCGTGGTGGCCCGCACGTCGACCGATCCCGACAACCGGCGGCGCGGTCTGACGCTGCTGGTCGTCGAGGACGGTATGCCGGGATTCAAGCGTGGCCGAGAGCTGGAGAAGATGGGCTGCAAGGTGCAGGACACCGCCGAGCTGTCGTTCGAAGACGTCCGCGTTCCGGTGGCCAATCGGCTGGGGGAGGAGGGTGAAGCCTTCGGATACCTCGGCCACAACCTGCCGCAGGAGCGGATGACGGTGGCGGTCGGTTCGGTCGCGCAGGCCCGGGCGGCGGTGACGGCGACGATCGACTACGTCAAGGACCGCAAGGCGTTCGGGACGCCGGTCGCGTCGTTCCAGAACACCAAGTTCGAACTCGCCGCCTGCTCGGCCGAGGTCGAGGCCGCCCAGACGATGCTGGATCGCGCGGTGGCCGACCTGGTGGACGGGGAACTGTCCGGGGCCGACGCGGCCCGGGTGAAGCTGTTCTGCACCGAGATGCAGGCCAGGGTCGTGGACCGCTGCCTGCAGCTGTTCGGCGGCTACGGCTACATGATGGAGTACCCCATCGCCCGGCTGTACACCGACGCCAGGGTGGCGCGAATCTACGCCGGTACCAGCGAAGTGATGAAGGTGATCATCGCCAAGTCGCTCGGCTTGTGAGCGCCTTCAAGAACGCCGTTGACGTCGTCGCCGACATCATCCGGCGTGGTCAGCAGGCCGGCCGGTACCGCGCAGATCTTGATGCGGCCGGCCATGACGTCTCCATTCCGTTGACAAAGGCGAGTATTTCCACGGCCTTGGCTTGCTAGACCCTTCGATACCAGTGGCCGAGGCGTGCAAGGGGTACGCCGAGACGCTGGCTCGCGACTTCGAGCCGCCGGCGGGCAGGAGCGAAGCGACCGGGGGAGCAGCGGAGCGCGCGCATGAGGTATCGCCTCGACGTCATCGCCCCCAGCGTTATCGACGCCGTCCAGTTCACCGGTGGTTGGCTGTTCGACCGGGTGATGGCCGGATGGGATGTCACCGTGCTGATCCGCGGGTGACGAGGATGTCCGCCCGCTCGAGATCCTCGGCGCCGACACACTCGACCTGGAATCGGCGCTCGAGTTGTGGGAAGAGCGCCCCCATCCGCAGACCGTCGCGGTTGCGGCGGATCTCTTCGGCAGTGACGAGCGGGTGCGCCGCGATGTGCTGGAGGCGCTCGATCAGGGCCTGACCGAAGTGACGCTCTGGGGTGAGCACTGTCCTGCCGAGCTCGACCAGAACGTCGATTCGGTGCAACACCGGTTGAGCGCGGCCGCGCGGGCATTCAAGGCCTAGGCGCTCGCGGCGGCAGCCGCCCCGGCCGCGGCTTCCGTCGGACATACCGAAACGTTCCGCTGCGGCGCGATGACCCGCCCGTCGGTCGCGGCAGATCTGATCCCGGCCAGCTAGTGTCGCGCGACACCAGCGGTCGGCGCCGGTGTCCGGAGAGCTACGCGTTCGGCAGCCACTTGTCGGGTCCGAACACCTCGTAGTGGATGTTCGCCGGGGCGACACCCCGTTCGACGAGGGTGCTTCGGACCGAGTCCATGAACGGCATCGGGCCGCACAGGTAGGCCTGCGCGTTGCTGCTGATATGTGCGTTCTGCAGCGTCATGCGACCCTCACTCGTGGTCTCGCTGGACTCCCGGATACCAAGATCCTCGTACCAGTGGTGGAGATTGCCGCCCGGCAGCCTGGAGACCAGCTCGGCGAGGTCACGCCGATGCGCCTGGCGTGCCGGAGAGCGGTCGGCGTGCAGCACCGTCACCTCGCGCTCGGTCCCGGTGTACGCCAGGTAGTGCAGCATCCCGATGACCGGTGTGCAGCCGATGCCGGCAGAGATCAGCATCACCGGGTCATCCCCCTCGTCGACCACGAGATCGCCGAAGGGCAGCGACACCTTGAGCTCGTTGCCCTCGAAGTAATTCCGGTGCAGGAAGTTCGATACCTCGCCCTCGGGGACGACGCTCCCGTTCTCGTCAGTCGTCTCCGGCACCGCCTTCACGCTGATACCCCAGGCTTCCCATTTCGGCGCCCGGGTGAGGCTGTACTGCCTTATCTGGTGCGCGCCATCAGGCAGTGGAACCTGGACAGACACGTACTGCCCGCCTTTCGGGTGGGGCAGCTCCGAGCCGTCGGTCGGCTCGAGCAGAAACGAGACCGTGTCCGGTGATTCCTGGTCGCGCTCCTTGATCCGCATCGTGCGCCATACGTCACCGGGAGCGACGCCGAACGAGGCGTACAGTGCCGCCTCTCGGCCGATGAGGTCGTCAGCCATGTGCCAGTAGAGTTCGTCCCACGCAGCCGCCACGTCGTCGGTGACTGCCTCCCCGAGCACCTGCACGATGGCGGCGAACAGGTGTTCGTGCACGATCGGGTACTGGTCCCCGACGACGCCGAGGGAGGCGTGCTTGTGGGCAATGCGGTCCAGGATCTCGTCGACGTCATGATGCGTGTCGGAGACCAGCATGGTGGCGTATGCGGCGATCGACCCGGCAAGCGCCTGCGGCTGGTCGCCTTGCGCTTGGTTGCCCCGGTTGAACAGGTTCTTGATGAGCTCTGGGTGGGCAGTGAACATGCGGTCGTAGAAAATGAGCGTGATCTCACCGATTGCTGCACCGACCACGGGCAGCGTCTCGCGTACGACGGATTCAGACTTCTCCGACAACATGGCTACTCCTTTGCGGTGAACGCGCCTGGTCGGGTCCGGCTCCGCCCGATAACCAGCAGCGTAGGCGTGGCGTGAATTGCAAATTTGGCTTACCGACAAATTTGAGTACCCGTCTCCCGGTCGGCACACACGAAACACCGGCCACAGGCGCGCTTTCGCGCTGAGGCTTGAGTAGCGGCTCAGCCTGTGAAGTCGACGAGGACCTTGCCGACGGCTCGACCGTCGGCGACATGACGTAGCGCGCCGGCCGTTTCGGCCAGCGGATAGACCGCGCCGATGTGAGGTAGCACCCGACCCGTCACCAGGAGCTCTCGCAGTTCGTCCTCGTTGCGCTGGAATTCGGCGGGCGCGACATCCTGGAATTGGAAACCGAGCACAACTACGCCCTTCACCAGCACCAGGTTGAGGGGGATGGCTGGAATGACGCCCGAGGCGTAGCCGACGGTGACGAATCGGCCGCCGCGGCGCAGCGACCTCAGTGCCGGTTCGGACAATTGGCCGCCGACCGGGTCGATGACCGCGTGCGCACCGTCGGGCAGGGCCTCCCGCAGCGCATTGCGCAGATCGCCCTTGCGGTGATTGACGAGGTGGTGTGCGCCGTAGGAGGCGGCCACGTCAAGCTTTTCGGCCGACGACGCGACCGCGGTGACGCTCCCGCCCAGCTGGATGCCGAGCTGGACCGCCGCGAGCCCGACACCGCCGCCGGCGCCGAGCACAATCAGGTCGTCGCCCGGTGCTAGCCGCGCGACGAAGCGAAGCGTGTGATAGGCGGTCCGATAGGCAACCCAGAAGGCCGCCGCGGTGCGCTCATCGACGCCGGCCGGTATCCGGACCCAGGCCGGCCGCGGGCACCACCACCTCCTCGGCGAAGGCGCCGTACAGGCCGGTGCCGGTGACCCGGTCGCCCACGGCGAAATCGCTTGTATCATCGGCGATTTCGTCGATCATGCCAGCGAACTCGCTGCCCGGAACGAACGGCGGCGGCACGCTGATCTGGTACTGGTTCGCGATCAGAAAGCACGTCGGGAAAGTTGACCGCCGCGGCGCCGACCCGGATCCGGACCTGTCCCGCCCCGACCGTCGGCGACCGGCGCTCTTCGACACGGACCACTTCGGGCGGCCCGTAGGCCGGGCAGACCGCGGCACGCATGTCAGTGGTAGTCGCTGGATTCGGCGAGTTCGGCCGCCGAGGCCATCAGCTCGGGCACGACCGGGCCGAACGCAAGCAGCTTCTCGTCGTCACCCGCGCGCTGGAAGCCCTGTTCCAGCACGATCGCCAGCTTCCACTTGGCCAGGATCAGGTAGTGGTCCAGGTCGTCGACCTGGCGGCCGGACACCTCGGCGTAGTGAGCGACCACCTCTGCGCGCGACGGCATGCCGACCATGTCGACATAACTCATCTCGGACGCCTGCGGCGCGCTGGTGTCGGCGGGCCAGCTCTGGACCATCCAGGCCAGGTCGAGCTTCGGGTCGCCGACGGTGCCCATCTCCCAGTCAACGATCGCGGCCATTCTGGCCGGTGCGCCGTCGCGGTACATGACGTTGGCGAACTGGTAGTCGCCGTGCATGATGCCGGGGACGAAGTCGAGCGGTCGGTGGGTGCGCAGCCACTCCGTCGCGACGTCGAGGCCCTCGATCTCACGGCCCTTGATCCGCTCGAAAAAGCCTGTCCAGCGGTCGACTTGGCGTTCGTGGAAGCCGTCGGGACGTCCCAAATCCGCCAGACCCTTCGCCTGCCAGTCGACCTTCGACAGCAGCGCGATACCCTCGGCCAGTTGGTAGGCGAGTCCGGCGCGCGCGACGAGGTCGGTGTCGAACGGCGCCGGCCACTTCTTGTGGTCCATCGGCGACCAGCCGTCGACGAACCCCATCAAGTAGAACGGGCGGCCCAGCACCGAGGCATCGGGGCACACCGCGACCGCAGGGGTGTGGGGCACATCGGTGCCGTCGAGCGCCTCGATGATCCGCCACTCCCGCAGGATTCCCTTGTCGCGATCGGGGGGAGCGCCCGGTGGGGGATGCGGATGACGCAACTTTCCTCACCGCGGCGGATCTCGTAGATCTCGTTCTGGGTCCCGCCGGAAAGGAACCGGGCCCGCACCGGCTCACCCTTACCCGGCGGCGCGGCACCGTCCATCCAATCGGCAAGGCGCGCAACGTCAATCACAGGTTCCCCACTTCCAGATCGAGGTACTCGGCGAACTTGGCCCGGGCGGCTTCGCGCTTCCTGGGAATCCACTGGGTGGGCCACACGTCGTCGGTGGGCTGGTAGTTCCGCAGCACCTGACGCGCCACCGTGGTTTTGTGCACCTCGGTTGGGCCGTCCGCCAGGCCCATCACCGCGGCCCCGCCGATCATCGTGAAGAACGGCATCTCATTGGTTACACCCAGGGCGCCGTGTACTTGCATTGCCCGCCAGGCGATGTCGTGCAGAACGGTCGGCATGACCACCTTCACCGCGGCGATGTCCTTGCGGACCTTCTTGTAGTCGTTGTACTTGTCTATCTCCCACGCGGTGTAGAGCACGAACAGCCGGAACTGCGCGAGTTGCGCGTACGAGTCGGCGATGTAGCCCTGCACGAACTGCTTGTCCGACAACTTGCTGCCCGCGGTTTCCCGGCTCAGCGCCCGCTCGCACATCATGTCGAGGGCCTTCTGGGCGAGGCCGATGGTGCGCATGGCGTGGTGGATGCGCCCGCCGCCGAGCCGGGTCTGGGCGATCACAAATGCCTGCCCCTCCCCCCCGAGCAGCGCCTGGGCGGGCACCCGCACGTTGTCGTAGTGGATCAGCGCATGGGAGCCCTCGTGCGACGATTCGCCGAACAGGCCGACGTTGCGGACGATGTCGACGCCGGGCGTGTCGGTCGGCACCAGGAACATCGACATTCCTTGGTAGGGACTGACATCCGGGTTCGTCACCACCATCACGATCAGAAACGACGCCGTCTTGGCGTTGGAGGAGAAGTACTTCCAGCCGTTGATGATCCAGTCGTCACCATCACGGACCGCTCGGGTCTGGAACAGGGTTGGGTCCGCGCCGCCCTGGGGTTCGGTCATCGAGTAGCTCGAGAACATCTCGCCGTCGAGCAGGGGACGCAGATAGCGCTCCTTCTGTTCGTCGGTTCCGTAGTGGGCGATGATCTCGGCGTTGCCGGTGTCCGGGGCCTGGCAGCCGAACACGATCGGTGCCCACGCCGACCGGCCGAGGATCTCGTTGAGCAGCGCCAGCTTGAGCTGGCCATAGCCCTGGCCGCCCAATTCGGGGCCGAGGTGGGTTGCCCACAGCCCCTTGCGACGAACCTGGTCCTTGAGCGGGTCGATCGCCTTGCGCCGGGTCTCGTTCAGCGGAACGAACTGCTGATGCGGCCACGCCAGGTCGAGCGGCTCAACCTCCTCGCGCACGAAGGCGTCCGCCCAGTCCAGCAGCTCCTGATACTCGGGATCGGTTTCGAAATCCCACGCCATGAGAATCTCCTTCGATTAGCGACGGTCAGTTGAAGGTACGACGACCTTGTCGGCGGCACCCGGTGTCGCGGCGGTCCGCAGGGCTTCGTCGACATCGTCGAACGGAAAGGTGTGACTGACGATGACCGCGTACTTCTCCCATTTGGCCATGATGTCGCGCGTCACCTCGAAGATCTCCTTCGGGTAGCCCATCGATCCGGTGATGGTGATTTCGGAACTCATCACGTTGACGAAATCGACCGTCACCGGTTCCTTGTGGACGGCCACGACGCCGAGCCTGGCGCCTTGCTTGGCGGTCGCCAGTGCGGTGTTGATGACGGCGGGCGCACCCGCGGCGTCTAAGTAGATATCGGTTCCCGCCTTGTTGGGCCACATCGACTCGGCCGCCCCGTGCAGCTCGATCAGCCGTTGTGTGACGTCCTCGTCGGCGGAGTTGATCACCGTGTCGGCACCCACCTTGAGTGCTTTGTCCAGGCGCGCGCCAATCAGATCGACGACCACCACGTGGCTCACCCCGCGCGACTTGAACCCGAATGTCGCGCCCAGCCCGATCGGGCCTGCCCCGAACACCACAACCTTGTCGGAGGGTTGCGGCGCAACGCGATTGACCGCATGCCGGGCGACGGCCATCGGCTCGTTCAAGGCGGCGACTTCGAACGGGATGTGGTCGGGCACGACCTCGAGGCTCCTGCCGCGCACCGCGTCCTCGATGAGGAGGTAGTCCGCGAGCGCACCGGTGGCACCGCCGTTGCCGATGATTCCGGTGGGCGCGGCCATCGGGTTGCGGCCCAGTGCTGCAACGCGATCAGCGTCGTCGAGACTGTAACCGCGCAGGGCGCTACTCGAACTTTGTGTGCGTAGGTTGCAGTCTCTGCGTCGGCGTCAGGCGAATCAAACGCTATGAGATCTTGACGGCCTTGAACGCCGGATCGACGAATATGCTGAGCATCTGCTTAGCATGGCGGTAAGGTCAGGGTCAAGGCAACGCGGTCGGTCACGACTACCATCGGCCTGCTGGGACGAAGAAAAGTGAGGTAACGGTGTGACATCGGCGCGAAGGATCGGAGCGCCGGACGCGAAGAATCGCGCCGTGCTCCTCGACGCCGCCGAGCGCCTGATGCTCGAAGAAGGCTACGCAGCGGTGACTTCGCGCCGTGTCGCGGACAAGGCAGGCCTGAAGCCCCAACTGGTGCACTATTACTTCCGCACGATGGAGGATCTGTTCCTTGCCGTGTTCCGCCGGCGTGCCAATGAGGGGCTCGACGCGCAGGCGCTGGCGCTGAAATCGCCGCAACCACTCTGGGCGCTGTGGCGATACAGCACCGATCCGAGAACGACCACTTTCACCATGGAGTTCATGGCACTGGCGAACCACCGCAAGGTACTGCGAGCGGAATTCGCCCGCTTCGGCGAACGCTTCCGCTCCCAACAACGCAAGGGGCTGTCGGACGCGCTGCAACGCTACGGAGTGGACGCCTCTGAAGTGCCCCCAGTGGTGTGGGCGGTGTTCGCCACGAGCCTGTCCCGGGTGCTGGTGATGGAACAGGCGCTCGGCATGTCCGCCGGTCACGCTGAAACGCTGGAGTTCGTCGAAGGGTACCTGCGCCAGCTGGAGGGCGAACCCCGGGGTCCGGCGTGACCGCGGCGACGGCGAAACGGGCCGACCTGGTTCTGTCGGGCGGTGGTGTCAAGGGAATCGGCCTGGTCGGAGCCGTCGTCGCCCTGATGGAGGCCGGCTACACGCCGCAGCGGGTGTCGGGCACCTCGGCCGGTTCGATCGTCGCCGCGATCGTCGCCGCCGCCTCGCAGGGCGCCCAGCTGACACCCGACGAGGTCAAGGACCTTGCGCTCGACCTGGACTACCGCAAGTTCACCGACCCCGGCCCCATCGAGCGTGTCCCGGTCCTCGGTCCGTCGCTGGCACTGCTGCGCGGGAGCGGCGTTTACAAGGGCGACTACGCGCACGACTGGGTTCGCCGTCAACTCAAGGACCTCGGTGTCACCACCTTCGGTGACCTGGCCTTCGACGATGCCGAGCTGCCGGAGGAGCGGCGGTACAAGCTGGTGGTGACCGTCGCCGATGTGACGACGGGTCAGCTGGTGCGGTTGCCGTGGGACTATCGGCGGGTCTACGGCCTCGACCCCGACGAGCAGCCGGTCGCCGACGCGGTCCGCGCCTCGATGTCGATTCCGTTCTTCTTCCGCCCGGTCAGCCTGCGCGCCTCCACCGGACTCACGTCGACGCTCGTCGACGGCGGGCTGCTGTCGAACTTCCCGATCGACTCGCTGGACCGCACCGACGGCAAGAAACCACGCTGGCCCAGCTTCGGCATCACGGTGCTGCCGAACCTGCCCGAGGGCAACGACAAGACGATCCCCGCGCTGGCGCCATTGCGCCTTCTGGGCCCGCCGCATCTGCTGGAAAGCGTCATCACCACCGTGCTGGTCGGTCGCGACCAGGCCTACCTGAACCAGCCGTGGGTCAGTGCCCGGGCGATCCGCGTGGACTCGACCGATATCGGCTTCCTGGACTTCGACATCTCCGATAACGAGGTCGAGGCGCTGTATGCGAAGGGGTATGCGGCGGCAGAGAAGTTCCTGTCCACCTGGGACTGGCGTGCCTACCTGAGTCGCTTCCGCTGACGATGCCCCGTTATCCTCTATCGGCGGTGGATCTTTCGGTAATCGTGCCGCTTCCCGCAGCCGTCGCGGACAACCCGGCTGCCGCATTCGTCGCCTTGGCGGGTGAGCCGCCACTGGCACGCGTGGTGCGCTCGGTGCTCGGGCCGCAGCGACGGATCGTCGTCGCGGCCGCCGAGCAGCTGACCAACGAAGTCCGCGACTGCCTGGCGGCGCACGAACTGTCCTCGGTGGCGGTGGCCGTGGTCGAGGGCTCCGCCACCAGGCGCGAATGTGTCGATGCCGCGCTGGAAAACCTTGGGGGCGATTCGATCCGGACACCATTGGTGCTCGTTCACGACCACCGGTATCCGCTCGCGCCCTCCGGCGTATGCGACCGGGTGATTGAGCGCCTGCGCGCACGTAGCCCGGTGGTGTTTCCGGCTGTGCCGCTCACCGACAGCGTCAAGGCCGTCGACTCGAGCGGCCGGATCATCGAAACGGTCGATCGCACGACACTGCGAACGGTGCAGTATCCGCGGGGTTTCACCTGGGATCGGCTGTCGTCGTTGGTGGCGGCCTGCCCGACCGATGATTTCGACGAAGTCGAGGAGGCGATCCGCGCCGGGCTGGCGATCACCGTGGTCGACGGCGATCCCGACGCGTTCGTCGTCGACCTGCCACGCGACGGTCAACTCGTCGAGGCGATCATCTCGACTCGTCAGGACGACCCCCGCTGAGCAGCAGGCGTTCGGCGACCAGCACATCGCGGGCGTAGGTCACCTTGAGGTTGCGCGGATGGCCGTCGAACGCGTGGACTTCGACGTCGGTGAATCGTTGGATACACGACGACGTGTCGGTCCCGTCGAAACCTTCGCGCTCTGCGGCCCGATACGCCGTCAGCAGTGGCAGCGCGCGGAAGGCCTGCGGCGTCTGCACCCGCACCAGGCTGCTGTCGGTCCGCGGCGGGGCAATGTCTCCGGTCGGGCCGACTTGCACCGCGTTGGGGGCGGCGAGCGTGGGGACCGCACCTCCGAATTCACGCCCCACCGCCAGCGCGGTGCGCATCATGTCGGGCCCCGCCAGCGGTCGGGCGGCGTCGTGGATCAGCACCATGTCGATCGCGCCCGATTCGATGTCGGCGGCCAGATACTGCAGGACATTGAATTCCGAGGCGTGGCGGCTGTCGCCGCCTTCGACGAGTTCCACCGGCGCGGTAGGAAGATCGGCCTGCAAAATGCGTTCGGCCACGTCACGTTCGCCGCGCCGGATGACCAGCACCGTCCGCGCGATGTCGGGGACCGCCGCGACGGATGCCAGCGACCAGGACACCATCGACCGGCCGCCCAATCGCAGGTACGCCTTGTTGCCGTCGGCGCCGACGCGGGTGCCGGTACCGGCGGCGAGCACCACGCCAACGGCTCCGGGCACAGACGATTCCCGCATTGGCCCACGCTAACGCTCGGAACGGCCGCACCACTGCGCGGGCGAAGCTCGATACCTTGACAGTGTGCAACGCTCCCTCACCGTCGTCATCTCCGGTGCGGGTATCGCCGGGCCCACGCTGGCCTATTGGCTGCTGCGGCGGGGCCATCGGCCGATGCTGGTCGAGCGCACACCCGAACTGCGGGTCGGCGGGCACGCGGTCGACATCCGCGGTACCGCGCTGCAGGTCGTCGAACGGATGCGGCTCGACGAGGTGGTCCGCGACGCACGAACGCAGATTTTGACGCTGTCGGCGGTGCGTCCCGACGGCCGGCGCACCTACGATGTGGCCTTGCGACCCCTGCACGAGGCGCGCGGTGATCGCGAGATTGAGATCATACGGGACGACTTGGTACGCATCCTGTTTGGTGCGGTGGCCGACGATGTCGAGGTCGTGTTCGGCGACTCGGTGCGGACCCTGACGGCTCAGGACCACGGGCGGGTCGGTGTCGAATTCGAACGGGGTCCATCCCGCGAGGTTGACCTCGTTGTGGGTGCCGACGGTCAGCACTCCGATATTCGTGAGCTCGCGTTCGGTCCCGAGCACAAGTTCACCCATCATCTGGGTGCGTACCTGTCGATCTTCACCGTCGACAACCTGCTGCAGCTGTGTGACCGTGCGGTCCTCTACAACGAACCGGGACGGGGCGCGGCGATGTTCACCGTTCGTGGAAACGAACGGGCGAAGGTGGTGCTGCTGTTCCGCAGCGGCCCGCTGGACATCGATTTCGGCGATCAGGCGGCTCAACACACCCTGCTGCGCAGACAGTTTGCCGGGATGGGTTGGGAGACAGAACGGTTGGTAGAGGCGATGAGCGACGCCTATGACTTCTACTTCGACGAGATGAGCCAGGTGCGGCTTCCCGGCTGGTCGGAAGGCTCGGTCGCGCTGCTCGGCGATGCCGCGTTCGGGCCGTCGCCGATGTCGGGTCAGGGCACGTCGCTGGCGCTGATCGGCGCGTTTCTGCTCGCGCATGCGATCAGCGCATCTCCGGACCTGCCGACCGCATTCGGGATGTGGGAACGCGGCTTTCGGGCCAACGTTGAGCAGAATCAGCGGCTGGCAACCGATGGGATGGCGACGCTGCTTCCCGCGTCGCAGTTCGGCATATTCGCGCGCAATCAGTCGATGCGGGTGCTGCCGATTCTGGCGCGGTTCGGCCGCGGTTTCGGCGGCCGGATCGAACGAGCATCGCGCGCGGTCACCCTGCCCGATTCCTGACCGCTGCGGCGGTCACAACCTCATTCGTTCACGCGAGACGAGCGAGGACTCGTAGTAACTGCGCGACCGCCGCGGAACGGAGCGTCGTTCCGGACGTCCCTGTCGCGTCGATGCGGCAAATACGCCGTGCAGGGCGGTGACCATGCGGCGAAACGCGTCGGTCAACCCGTGGGTCGCCCCGGTGCGCGGTAGCGAAACCGCCGCCGCCGTGCCGAGGCGGACCTGCTGTTCGGTAACGATAACGGGTGGCCCAGCGAGGCGTCCGCGCTCCTCCAGCGGTCCGCCTGAAACGGTCTCGGGCCGGTTCTCCTCGGATGTGCGTGGTAACACGGTCATTTCAACATCTCTCGTTCATGGCCGGCAAAACCGGCGTCCATAGGAGCAACGTACGATCGCTGGCCACCGGAAACGTGAGTAGCGGACTACCCCAGTTCCTGCGGTGGCGCCACCCCGCCGGCGACTCGGGCTAGTCCTGTGCGTGGCGGTCGTAGTCCCAGCGCTCCAGCCGCGCCTGCAAATCGTGGAGTACGAATGCGGCAACCGGGGCGCCTAGGGAAAGGCTGGTGACTAGTAGTACGTTCATGGCTCTCTCGAGTCGTCGTGGCTTTCAGGACTAACCCAACGTATGAACGGCTGCAGACGACGGCACGCGTAGTTCGCTACCTGTTTTCGCGGTGGGCCGGGCGGCCCGTACTCGTGCCAGCGCGTTCGGACGGTCTGGTGAGCACGTTGAGGGCGGCGGTCCGCCTCGCGTTATATCGGCTGCGCTCGTGGGCATGGCACTGTTCGGCCCAGCCGTCGAGCAGCTCGCCGGCGCGCAGCAGCGGAAGCAGATCGGCGACCAGGCCCGGATCGGCGCCGGCTGGATGGGGGTCGCCGAGCAGGCTCGCCGCGGCTGTCGGGGTGGGGCATACGGCCACAACGTCGCGCAGATCCACGAACGGGGCACGGTGCGGCGCTTCAGCGCCGCCAAGGCGACCACTCGTTGGCGGGACGGCGGCAGGGCCAGCGGATGCTGGTCGCGGTAGACACCGAATCCGCCCAGCAGCCGTAGCGAGAACTGTTCCGGCACGCGTCGATCGTGGCCGCGGCGACACCTGACGGCCATGCGTAATGCGCTACCTCATTTTTTGGCCTTTCATTGACAATCGGTATCTATAACCGCCGTGGGAAAGGACAGATCACGTGAGTGAGGTCGAGCCTGCGCCGACAGCGCAGGCGCACCGTCTTCGCCGGATGTCCGGTCGCGATCCGCATGAGCACCACCGGGTGGCGACGCCGCTGGAATTGCTCTTCGATCTCACGTTCGTTGTCGCGTTCGGCATCGCGGCGTCGGAATTCGCGCACGCTCTCGCCGAGAACCACGTCGGCGCCGGGCTGGCCGGTTTCCTGTACGCCACCTTTGCCATCTGGTGGGCCTGGATGAATTTCAGCTGGTTCGCCTCGGCCTACGACACCGACGACTGGATCTATCGCCTGATGACCATGCTGCAGATGGTCGGCGTCATCATCCTGGCGCTCGGCCTTCCGCAGATGTACGCCTCGATCGAACACGGCGATCACGTCGACAACACCGTCCTGCTGGCCGGATACGTGGTGATGCGGATTGCGTTGGTGGGCCAGTGGTTACGCGCGGCGAAGCAGGATCCCGGTCGCCGCTCGGCGTGCCTCACCTACGCCGTCGTCGTCACCATCGCGCAGATCGGATGGATCGCAATGGTGCTGGCCAACACCTCGGTGGTGGTGACGTTCGCGCTCACGGTGCTGCTGGTCGGCGTCGAGACGATGGGCCCGTGGCTGGCCGAGACCCGCAAGGGCGGCACGCCGTGGCACGCGCATCACATCGTCGAACGCTATGGGCTGCTTGCGATCATCGCCCTCGGTGAAGGCGTGGTCGGTACGGTCGCTTCGCTGTCGGCGGTGATCCGCGCGCAGGGCTGGACCATCGACGCCGTCCTGGTGGCCGTGGCCGGCACCGGTTTGACGTTCGGCATGTGGTGGGTGTACTTCGTGGTGCCGGCGGCAGATCTGCTCCATGCGCACCGCAAACGCTCATTTCGGTACGGCTACCTGCACTACGTGGTGATCGGTTCGATCGTCGCCACCGGGGCCGGGTTGCATGCGGCCGCGTACTACATCGAGCACCATTCCCAGCTCGGCTCGGCGGAAACGGTGATGACGGTCGCCATACCCGTCGCTGCGTACATCGCCTCCGTCTACCTGCTGTACATGCTGTTGGTGGGCACCTACTACGCCTTCCACGCGCTCTTGGTGGTGCTTACCGCGGCGGTGCTGATCGCCGCGGTGGTTCTCGCGGCCCGGGGCGTCCCGATGACGTCGTGCCTGCTGATCGTCATGCTGGCGCCGATGGTGACGGTGGTCGGCTTCGAACTGCTCGGGCACCGACACGTCGACGAGGCGATCGCCAAGAGTTTGGCCGAAGCGGATCCGGGTAAGTCCAAGACGTAGCCGAGACGAGGAACGCAGCGATGCCGAAGACGACGAAAAGCGGCCAGGCCAAGAAGAGCGAACTGCCGAGCACATTGCGCAAGTCGGATGCCAAGGCGCAGCGGACGTTCGCCAAGGCGCACGATGCCGCGGCGAAGCAGTATGGCGATGGTGAACGCGCGCACCGGGTTGCCTACGACGCGCTGAAGCACACCTACGAGAAGATCGGCGACCACTGGGAGCGCAAGCCCCAGAAGGGGCCCTCGGACGCGCGTGCCCGCAGCGGCGGCCCCAACCCCAAGGGCAAATCGGCCGAGGGCGTCAACGCCAACGCGTCCAAGAAGCACCTCGTCGAGGTGGCCCGGCGCCTGGATATCTCGGGCCGCTCGACGATGACCAAGGACGAATTGGTCACCGCCATCAAGAAGGCCAACCGCCGCGCGTCCGCCCGAAATCGCTAGCGACTAGCGCGTCGGCGTCGAGTGCGTCGGTTCAATTTCGAAGCCTTCCAACAGCATTCGTTCCTGCTTGAGCTTCATCTGTCGGCGCGCCTTGCGGCGGGTGATCAGGATGCCGACCACAGCGAGCGCCCAGATCACGTACTGGACGGTCCACGCCAGCCGGAACGAGGAGAACGAGTAATCGCCTGCGGCGTCCAGGATCAGGCCCATTGCCTGCATGACCAGCAGTGAGGCCACAAAGCCGCCCATGTTGACCATGCCCTGAGCGGTGCCCAGCGTGGCGCTGGGGTTGAAGGTGCGCGCGAAATCGAAGCCCACCATCGAACCTGGGCCGCCGACCGAGATCACGATGATCAGCAGCAGCAGCAGCCAGATTGGCGCCCGACCCGGCAGCGCGAGCACCGCCGTCCAGGCCAGGGCGTTGCTGAAGATGATGGCCAGCACCAGGCGGGACCGCCGATGCGGATGGCGCCCGGTGAAGATGCCGACGACGATGCCGGACAGGATCGCCGCCACGACCGAGATGGTCACCAGAGCACCCGCCACGCCGGTGGAGACGCCCTGGGCGACGGTCAGATAGGGGACCCCCCACATCAGCGCGAACACGGTGACGGAGAACTGGGTGCCCATGTGCGTGAAGAAGCCCAACCGTGTCCCCGGACGCAACCACACGGTCTTGACGCTGGCCAGGATGTCGCGGACGGTCGTGGTCTCGGGCTCGGCCACCGGGCCGTTCGGTGTGTTCTTCACCAGGGCCAGGGTCAACGCCATCGACACCACGCCGAGCGCGGCCACGGAAACATAGGCGGCCGTCCAGCCCGATGCGGTGAGCACCGCTATGAAGGGCACCGCCGACAGCACCTGACCCAGCTGTCCGCAGATGCCGGTCAGCTGTGTGACGAGCGGAACCAGTCGGGGCTTGAACCAGTGCGGCACCAGCCGCAGCACGGAGATGAACGTCACCGCGTCGCCGAGGCCCACCACTGCACGCGCGGCGACGGCGATCGGCAAGGACTCGGTGAAGGCGAGCGTCAGCTGGCCGCACGCCATCAGACCGGCGCCCGCCACAATCAGCGCCTTGGACCCGTACCGGTCGAGCAACAGGCCGGCGGGGACCTGCGCGCCGGCGTAAACGATGACCTGAAGCACAACGAACGTCGACAACAAGCCCGGGCTCGCCGCGAAGCGATCCGCCGCATCGAGGCCGGAAACGCCGAGCGTGGTGCGGTCCAGGACGGCGACGATGTATGCGAGTAGCCCGGTGGACCAGACGATCCATGGCCGCACGCGGAGCCTCACTTTGTCCTGATGTCTTGCGCCGCCCATCATCGCGCACGGACCGGTCCGCATGCCAATTTTCCCGGCGTGAGACCCCTCACCCCAACGCCGAACACGATTTCGGGTCAGTTGGCTGAAATTGCATCCTGCCGACGTTTCTACCGCAACATGACCGACATATCCGCTGATAGCGATGTCTAACGTGCGACATATGGCGCTTTGTCCAAAGTCGCCAAAACTTCGCTCGCGACTTCGTTTCCGGGGCTACAGTGGTCGCATGCATTGTGGCGGTGCAAAGCGAATCCCCGCGATCAGCCCTGTGCTCGAGGTGTAGTCGGTTGGCTGAGTATCGGCTCGACGAGCTCTCCCGGGTTTCGGGCGTGAGCGCCCGCAACATCAGGGCCTACCGCGAACGCGGTCTTCTCTATCCTCCCCGGCATGAGGGCCGGTCGGCCTACTACGACGACTACCACCTCGCCCAGTTGAAGACCATCAGCCACTTGCTGCGTAAGGGGTTCAATTCCGCCCATATCGCCGAGTTCTTCGCGAGCCTGCGCGGGGGTGCCGATCTGGCCGACATTCTCGGGATTCAACAGGCCATCCTTGGCCCGCAGTCGGGGGGGAAACCGGCAGCGGCGCGGCCTGTGGCCGTGGAGGTAGATCCGCACTCCGATGAAGCGCGAAAGCTGGTGGACCTCGGCCTGGCCGAGGTGGTCGATGGCGCGGTGGTGCTGGGCGACCGAGCGATGGGTGAGATCGTGGCACGGGCCCCGGATCAGCTGCTCTACATTCGCGCCATTCTGAGAATCGTCGAATTGACACGAGCGACCATCGACGAGTTGGCCACCGAGGCCCTGGGCGCGCTGGAGGAGTCGTTGACGTCCCGCTTCGGGCCGAACTACCTCCCCAGGCCCGAGGAGACGACCGCGTTCAGCCAGATCCTGCAGGATTTCCGCGACCTGAGCCACAGTGTCGTCGCCTACCACCTCGACAAGACATTGCAGAAACAGACAGTGGCGGGTATTTCCGAGATCACTGCCGAAATGCTTCTCAGTGGCCAAGTGGAGCCGAAACGTCAGTAGGCCGCCCACGCCTCCGCGGGCGCGTTCAGTGTCAGGGTGACAGCCGCCGCGACACTTGCGTCTAGTAGGCGACACGCCGAACTTCGTCTGCAAAACGTCGGTTTCAGTGCGTAAGGCCCGTGGTCACACCCGCGTCGTTGCGGGATCGCCACCGAAGCGTTGAGCCAGCCAGACGGGGACGATCGCAACCAACGTCAGCGCGGCGGCCACCACGTTGATGACCGGAGCCTGGTTGGGGCGGAACAGGTTTCCGAAGATCCAGATCGGCAGCGTCTGCACCGCCGGACCCGCGGTGAACGTCGTCACCACGATCTCGTCGAAGCTGAGCGCGAACGCCAGTATCGCGCCGGCGACAAGTGCGCCACGCATCATCGGAAATGTGACGAACCGGAATGTCTGCCACGGCGATGCGCCCAGGTCTTCGGAGGCGTCCTCGAGGCTGGCGTCCAACCTCCGCAAGCGCGCTTGCGTGTTGTTGAAGACGATAACGATGCAGAACGTGGCATGGCCGATGATCACCGTGGCCAGGCCCAGCGTGACGCCCAGCGCCGAGGTGAATGTTGCGTTCAGCGCGATGCCGGTGACGATGCCCGGCAGCGTGATCGGCAGCACCACAAGCAGACTCACCACCTCGCGGCCGAAGAATCGGTACCGCTGAACTGCGAACGCCGCCATGGTGCCGAGCACCAGCGCAATCGCGGTCGCGCCGAGGCCCACCACCACCGAATTGGCCAGCGACTTCCACATGCCCTCGCTGTTCCACGCAACGACCCACCACTGCGTCGTGAAGCCGCTTGGCGGGAAGGCGAACGATCGTGAGGAGTTGAAGGCGTTGACCAATACGAGAGCCAAAGGGGCATAGAGGAATAACAGTATCAACACAGTCCACGCCCGGACCGCGCGCTGCGTACCGCCGGACAACATCAGACGTTCTCCAGCGCGCCGGTTCGGCGCATCGCCAACAGGTACAGGATGATCGCAACAAGCGGAATGATCGACAGCGCCGCTGCAAGCGGCTGGTTGTTGGCGGTCACCAGCTGGGCATAGATGATGTTCCCGAGCAGCTGTGTCTTGCCCCCGACGATGGTCACCGCGATGTAGTCACCCAGCGACAGCGAGAACGTGAAGATTGATCCCGCCGCGATGCCCGGAAACACCAACGGCGCCACCACCATCCGCAGTGTTGAGAAGTCGGAGGCGCCGAGGTCGGAACTGGCGTCGATCAAGGAGTCGGGCACCCGGTCGAATGCCGCGAACACCGGAATGATCATGTACGGCAACCAGAGATAGGTCAGCGTGATGACGGTGGCCGCCAGGCCGTACCCCGGGGTGTAGCCGATCGCCCAGGACAGCGGACCCTCCGGGGAAAGCAGCATCCGCCACGCATACGCCTTGACCAGGTAGCTGGCCCACAACGGTGTCGTCACCGCGATCACCAGCAGCAGGCGCACGCGCGGAGAGGCCACCTTGGCCATGTACAACGCCAGCGGCACTGCGAGCACGATGCAGATCACGGTGACCAGCAGCGCGATCGAAACGGTGCGCACCGTGGTGATCCGGAAAACCGCGTCGGTGAACACCCGCACGACGTTGTGGGTGGTGAAGCGGTGTACCACCGCGCCGGTGAAGCTGTTCGTGGTCCAGAATGCCGAGACAAGCAGTACCGCAAGCGATCCCAGGTACGCCACCACGAGCCAGGCCAGCGGCGGGACCAGGAGGAGGGTCAGGCCGACCCGGCGCCTCATGGACACCGAGATCGGCGCGGTCCGCGTTACCCCTTGATCTGCGTCCACTTGTCGACCCACTCGTCGTAGGCCGTGCAGTTGTCGCCACTGCCGTCGACACACTGCGTCTGTGGCGTTGTCCAGTAATGGATCTGAGCGGCGTAGTCAGCGTCGGTGGCGTGGTAGATGTCGCAGAAGTCCTTCTCGGTGGTGTGCTCGCAGGCTTTCGTCTGCGCGGGTGCCTCGCCGAAATATTCGGCTACTTGAGCATTGATCTCGGGCGAGCTGATCCAGTTCATCCACTTGTACATGCAGTTCGGATGCGCGGCCTTCGCCGAGATCATCCAGGTGTCAGACCATCCGGTGGAGCCTTCTTTCGGCAGCACGGTGTTGACCTGGACCTTGTTGTCGGCGCCGATCGTGTTCGCGATCACCTGCCAGGTGGTCCCGATCACCGAGGTGCCGGATTCGAAGGCCTGCACCTCTTTGGTGTAGTCGGACCAGTATTCACTGACGTTCTCGCGCTGCTTCTTGAGGAGTTCGGTTGCGGCGTCGAGCTGTTCGGAGGTCAGTGAGTACGGGTCCTTGATGCCCAGCTCCGGCTTGGTCTTCGACAGGTACAGTGCCGCGTCGGCGATATAGATCGCGTTGTCGTAGGCGGTCACCTTGCCCTTGTACTTGTCCGCACCGTCGAATACCGCCCCCCACGAGTTCGGCGCCTCGCGGACCACGTCGATGTTGTACATCAGCAGATTGGCGCCCCAGCCGTGCGGGATTCCGAACATCTGTCCGTCCACCGAATTCCACGGCTTGTCCTTGAGGAACGACGAGATCGTCGCGTAGTTGGGTACCAGGTCGGTGTTGACGGGTGCGACGTCGCCGGCGTAGATCAGCCGCAGCGTGGCATCGCCGGATGCCGACACCCCGTCGTACTGGCCGGTGCGCATCAACTGGACCATCTCGTCGGAGGTGTTGCCGATCTTCACATTGGTCTGGCAGCCGGTCTGCTGCTCGAAGGGAGTCACCCAGTCGACCGCCCTGTCGTTGGAGCCGTCCTCGGCGTAACCGGCCCACGCGATGATGTTCAGCTGGCCTTCGCCGTCGCCGACGGCGGACAGTGGCTCGAGCTTCGGCGGCGATTCGCCCGTCCCGCCGGATTCCTCGGAGCTCGAGCACGCAACGATTAGGGCGGCGCACGCGCCGAGGACCAGTCCGATTCGGGCGACCGATGGTTTCATGGCTACTCCTTGATTGACAGTTGGTGAAGGGCTTTTTCTGGCCACGCCAAGGTGATTGGGGTGCCGTGCTGCAGGTCTGGCGGCAGCCACGTGCTGGCCGTCAGGACGGTGGCGGTCAGCGCGACCCCCTGCGGGGTGACCGCGGCGACCTTCGTGGTGGGACCGGCGTAGATGACTTCCGACACCGTGGCGTCCACAGTTCGAACGCCGGGCACGGCATCGGTTTCTGGTGCGAAGACGGCGATGCGTTCCGGTCGGATGACGAACATCCCCGGCCGGCCGACGAGCGCCTCGGCGGCGGCCCCGTCCAACACGTTCGACGTCCCGACGAAGTCGGCGACAAAGCGATTGGCGGGGTTCTCGTATACCTCGCGGGCCGCGCCGACCTGTTCGATGCGCCCGTCGTTGAACACGGCGAGCCGGTCGCACAGGGTCAGCGCCTCGTCCTGGTCGTGGGTGACGATCACGAACGTGATGCCGACCTCGCGCTGGATTTCCTTCAACTCGATCTGCATCTGCTCGCGCAGCTTAAGATCCAGCGCACCGAGCGGCTCGTCGAGCAGCAGCACCCGCGGCCGCCCGACCAGCGCCCGCGCCAGGGCCACGCGTTGACGCTGGCCGCCCGAAAGCTGCGCCGGGCGACGCGGCGCCTGGTCGGTCAGCCGCACCATGTCCAGCGCGTCTGCGCTGCGACGGCGTCGTTCGGCCTTCGCCACGCCGCGTACCTTCAGCCCGTATTCGACGTTCTGCGCCACCGTCATGTGGGGGAAAAGGGCGTATTCCTGGAAGACGGTGTTGACGTCGCGTCGACGCGCGGGCAGCGCGGTGACGTCGGTCCCGCCGAGCCGGATGACCCCGGCGGTGGGCGCCTCGAACCCCGCGATCATGCGCAGCACCGTCGTCTTACCCGATCCCGATGGCCCGAGGATCGCGAACAGTTCGCCATCAAACACGGCAAGGTCGGCGCCTTCGACGGCGACCACCCTGTTGCGGCTGTCGCCGAACACCTTCCGGACGCCGATCAGTTCGATCTGTGGATCGTCAACGGCCGCCACCGATTTCGCGTCGGGTCGCGGGCGGACCGTCCCGGAGGGCATGGCCAATCGTATGAATTCGACCGTCGCAGCGCAGCTTCATCGCTGATTTCGCGCCTCGGAGGGTGGTTCGCCGACGGTTTTCGTTTCGGCGCCCGGCCGCAACGGATGTGCCTCCCGACGGCGGCGCTGAGAATCTTGATACAGATGTGACCAGTGGCGTTGATGTTAAAAGTGGTGCAGTTGTCGTACCCTGTGGCACGTGTCAATGTCCCGGCGCGACGTGCTGAAATGCGCCGCCGCGGCGCCTGCCGTCCTCGGTCTCGGCGCCGGACTCGAGGCGGTGGCGTCGACACTGTGTCCGCCGACGGCGTCGGCCGCTCCGCTCGGGATATTGCTCGACTATGCCGCCGGCGTCATCAAGGCCTCCGACATCCGTGCCGCGGGGGCGGCGGGAGCTATCCGTTACGTGTCGGACCGGCGACCCGGCGGCGCCTGGATGCTCGGCAAGCCGATCCAGCTGCCCGAAGCCCGTGACCTATACCACAACGGCCTGAAAATCGTCTCCTGCTATCAATACGGCAAGCAGGACACCGCGGACTGGCTGGGCGGGCAGAACGCGGGTATCCAGCATGCGAAGCGCGGCTGGCAGTTACATGTCGCGGCCGGCGGATCCTACGGCGCGCCCATCTATGCGTCGATCGACGACAATCCGACTTTGGAGCAGTACAAACAGCAGGTGGCGCCCTATCTGCGGGGCTGGGAGGCCGTCCTCGGACACCAGCGGGTGGGTGTATATGCCAACGCCGGGACCATCGACTGGGCGCTTCAGGACGGGTTGGGTTCCTTCTTCTGGCAGCACAACTGGGGTTCACCCAAAGGCTTCACCCATCCGGCGGCTCACCTGCATCAGGTCGAGATCGACAAGCGCAGCGTGGGCGGGGTCGGCGTCGATATCAACCATGTTCTGAAGCCACGTTTCGGCCAGTGGGACTAGTCGCGGGCTCCACTATCGCGCCACGATTGGCAGACTCCAGCAAACTTTCTTCGGCGCGCTGCGCCGCGCAGAAGACAAATCGCACCGATCTGTCACCTCTTCGCTCGCCGCTGTGACGTCGAAAAGAAGCCAAAATATTAACATAACGATTACATAACAATACTGCTTTGATCAGGGCCGTTGTTGCTACTCGACCGTAACCACCTGCATGCAGGACATTTGTCCCGGATACCTTCGGCCCGCCTGGAAGACCGTGTTACCCAACCTTAGGTTACTCACGCGTAGAACTCGCCAGTAACCAAATAGCGCGCGAAAATCAAGGCGGCTCTTATGCCAGTCTTAGTACGGCTGGAGTGTCCACAACGGACGGTCAGACGGCCCGGTCCGCCAAACGCGACCAGATCCAGTCGGGATTCGACGCCGAATCGCGATGGCTTCCGCAGGGGAGCGCAGGTCATCGATGCCGAGACACGACAGCCCACATACGACAAGCGATACGCGATAGACGCGAGAGCAATACTCAAGGAGATAGAAAGACGTGACGATCTTCGAGCACGACAGGGTGTCCACCGGCCGCGACGATGAGTCCGGATCGACCCATACCACTCATGCCCTTGTCGATCGTCTCAGCGCCGGCGAACCCTATGCCGTCGCCTTCGGGGGACAGGGCAGCGCGTGGCTGGAGACGTTGGAGGAGCTGGTGTCCTCGGCCGGTATCGAGGCCGAGCTCGCGACGCTGGCCGGGGAGGCCGCGCTGCTGCTGGAGCCGGTGGCCAAGGAGCTGGTCGTCGTCCGGCCGATCGGTTTCGAGCCCCTGCAGTGGGTGCGCTCGCTGGCCGCCGAAGAGCCGGTGCCGAACGCTAAGCAGTTGACGTCGGCCGCCGTCTCGGTGCCCGGCGTCCTGCTGACCCAGATTGCCGCCGTGCGTGCCCTGGCCCGTCAGGGCATGGACCTGGCCGCCACGCCGCCGGTGGCGGTCGCGGGGCACTCCCAGGGCGTGCTGGCCGTTGAGGCGGTCGCGGCCGCCGGAGCCAGGGATGTGGAGCTGCTGGCACTGGCGCAGCTGATCGGCGCGGCAGGAACGCTGGTGGCCCGCCGCCGCGGCATCACGATCCTCGGCGACCGCCCGCCGATGGTCTCGGTCACCAACGCCGACCCGACCCGCATCCACGAGCTGCTCGAAGAATTCGCCCAGGACGTGCGGACCGTGCTGCCGCCGGTGCTGTCCATCCGCAACGGCCGGCGCTCCGTGGTCATCACCGGAACTCCCGAGCAGCTGTCGCGCTTCGAGCTGTACTGCGAGCAGATCGCCGAGGCCGAAGCCGCCGACCGGAAGAACAAGGTGCGCGGCGGCGCGGTCTTCAGCCCGGTCTTCGAACCGGTCCAGGTGGAGGTCGGCTTCCACACGCCGCGGCTGTCCGACGGCATCGACATCGTCGGCCGCTGGGCCGAGCAGGTCGGCCTGGACGTCGAACTGGCCCGGGAGATGACCGAGGCCATCCTGGTTCGGCAGGTGGACTGGGTCGACGAGATCACCGACCTGCACGAAGCGGGCGCCCAGTGGATCCTCGATCTCGGCCCCGGCGACATCCTGACCCGGCTGACCGCGCCGGTGATCCGCGGACTCGGTGTCGGCATCGTGCCGGCGGCCACCCGTGGCGGCCAGCGCAACCTGTTCACCGTCGGCGCGGTGCCCGAGGTGGCCCGGCCGTGGTCGAGTTACGCGCCGAGTCTCGTCAGCTTGCCCGACGGCAAGGTGAAGCTGTCGACGAAGTTCACCCGCCTCACCGGGCGTTCGCCGATCCTGCTCGCCGGCATGACCCCGACCACCGTCGACGCCAAGATCGTGGCGGCCGCCGCCAACGCCGGCCACTGGGCCGAGCTCGCCGGCGGCGGGCAGGTCACCGAGCCCATCTTCAATACCCGCATCGAGGAGCTGACGACGCTCCTCGAACCCGGCCGCGCCATCCAGTTCAACACGCTGTTCCTCGACCCGTACCTGTGGAAGCTGCAGGTGGGCGGAAAGCGCCTGGTGCAGAAGGCCCGGCAGTCCGGGGCGCCAATCGACGGCGTCGTCGTCAGCGCCGGCATTCCCGACCTGGAAGTGGCCGTCGAGCTGATCGACGAGCTCAACGGCATCGGCATCAGCCACGTCGTGTTCAAGCCGGGCACCGTGGAGCAGATCCGCAGCGTCATCCGCATCGCCGCCGAGGTGCCGACCAAGCCCGTGATCGTGCACATCGAGGGCGGACGCGCGGGCGGCCACCACTCCTGGGAAGACCTCAACGATCTGCTGCTGGCCACCTACTCCGAACTCCGCTCGCGGTCGAACATCACCGTATGCGTCGGTGGCGGCGTCGGCACCCCGGAGCGGGCGGCCGAGTATCTGTCCGGGCGTTGGTCAGAGTCCTACGGGTTCCCACTCATGCCCGTCGACGGCATCCTGGTCGGCACCGCGGCTATGGCCACCAAGGAATCCACCACCTCGCCGTCGGTCAAGCAGATGCTGGTCGAGACCAACGGCACCGACCAGTGGATCAGCGCCGGAAAAGCCCAGGGCGGCATGGCTTCCAGCCGCAGCCAGCTGGGCGCCGACATCCACGAGATCGACAACACCGCGTCGCGCTGCGGCCGGCTGCTCGACGAGGTCGCCGGTGACGCGGATGCTGTCGCCGAGCGCCGCGACGAGATCATCGCCGCGATGGCCAACACCGCCAAGCCGTACTTCGGCGACATCGGCGACATGACCTACCTGCAGTGGCTGCAGCGTTACGTCGAGCTGGCCATCGGTGACGGCGACAGCACCGCCGACACCGCCGCGCCGGGCAGCCCGTGGTTGGCCGATACGTGGCGGGACCGCTTCGCCGAAATGCTCAACCGGGCCGAGGCGAGGTTGCACCCGAACGACTTCGGCCCGATCGAGACCCTGTTCAATGACGAAGCGCTGCTGGAGAATCCGGAGCAGGCGATCGCCGCGCTGGTAGCGCGTTACCCCGACGCCGAAACGCTCAAGCTGCATCCGGCCGACGTGCCGTTCTTCGTCCAGCTGTGCAAGACGCTGGGCAAGCCGGTCAACTTCGTGCCCGTCATCGATAAGGACGTCCGCCGTTGGTGGCGCAGCGACTCGCTGTGGCAGGCCCACGACGCGCGGTATTCCGCCGACCAGGTCTGCATCATCCCGGGCACCGCGGCGGTCGCCGGCATCACCCGACTCAACGAGCCGGTGGGCGAACTGCTGGACCGTTTCGAGCAGGCCGCGATCGACGACACGCTGGCTGCGGGCGTCGAACCCGAGCCCGTAATCTCCCGGCGCAGGCTGCGCACCGACGTCACCGGGCCGCTGGCCGTCCTGCTCGATGCTCCCGACGTGTTGTGGGCCGGGCGCACTGCGACCAACCCGGTACACCGCATCGCCGAACCCGGCGACTGGCAGGTGCACGAAAACCGAAGTGCCACACACCCGTCCACCGGTTCGCGGCTGGAGATCGCGGCCAGCGACCAGGTCGTGCTGAGCGTCCCGCTGTCGGGCACCTGGATCGAGATCCGGTTCACGATCCCGGCGTGCGCCGTCGACGGCGGTGCTCCGGTGGTATCCACCGAGGACGCGTCAACCGCCATGCGGGCGGTGTTGGCGATCGCGGCCGGCGTCGACGGGCCCGACGCCCTGCCGCCGGTGCATGACGGCACCGCGACCGTGACGGTCGCGTGGGATCCCGAACAGGTCGCCGACCACACCGGTGTCACCGCCACCTTCGGCGCGCCGCTGGCACCGACCCTGACGGTGGTGCCCGACGCGCTCGTCGGCCGCTGCTGGCCGGCGGTATTCGCCGCGATCGGTTCGGCGGTGACCGACACCGGATTCCCGGTTGTCGAGGGTCTGCTGAGCCTGGTCCACCTCGACCACGCGGCGTACCTCGTCAACCCGCTGCCGACCAACGGTGCCGAATTGACTGTCACCGCAACGGCTTCGGTTGCCACCGACACCGAGGTCGGCCGGGTGGTCCCGGTTTTGGTCACCGTCACCGGCGCCGACGGCACGGTGCTGGCCACCCTGGAGGAGCGGTTCGCGATCCGCGGCCGCACCGGGGCCGCCGAGTTGACCGACCCGGTCCGGGCCGGCGGTGCGATATCGGACAACGCCACCGATACCCCGCGCCGGCGCCGCCGCGACGTCACGATCGCCGCGCCGGTTGACATGCGACCGTTCGCGGTCGTGTCGGGTGACCACAACCCGATCCACACCGATCGTGCCGCGGCGCTGCTGGCCGGACTGGAAGCGCCGATCGTGCATGGCATGTGGCTGTCGGCCGCCGCCGAGCACGTCGTCACCGCCACCGATGGCCGGGCTGTTCCGCCGGCCCGCCTGGTCGGCTGGACCGCCCGCTTCCTGGGCATGGTGCAGCCCGGCGACGAGATCGACTTCCGGGTGGACCGGGTCGGGATCGACCGTGGCGCAGAGGTCATCGAGGTGGCCGCGCGCATCGGCTCCGAACTGGTGATGTCGGCTACGGCCCGGCTGGCCGCGCCGAAGACCGTCTACGCCTTCCCCGGCCAGGGCATTCAGCACAAGGGCATGGGCATGGAGGTCCGCGCCCGGTCCAAGGCGGCCCGCAAGGTGTGGGACTCCGCCGACAAGTTCACCCGCCAAACGCTGGGCTTCTCGGTGCTGCACGTGGTGCGCGACAACCCGACCAGCCTGATCGCCAGCGGTGTGCACTACCAGCATCCCGAGGGCGTGCTGTATCTGACGCAGTTCACCCAGGTGGCCATGGCGACCGTGGCGGCCGCCCAGGTCGCCGAGATGCGGGAGTCCGGCGCGTTCGTCGAGGGCGCCATCGCCTGCGGCCACTCGGTCGGTGAGTACACCGCGCTGGCCTGCGTCAGCGGTGTCTACGAACTGGAAGCGCTTCTCGAGGTGGTCTTCCACCGGGGCAGCAAGATGCACGACATCGTGCCGCGCGACGAACTGGGCCGGTCGAACTACCGGCTGGCCGCGATCAGGCCGTCGCAGATCGACCTCGACGACGCCGACGTCAAGTCGTTCGTCGCGGAGATCGCCGAGCGCACAGGCGAATTCCTGGAGATCGTCAACTTCAACCTGCGTGGCTCGCAGTATGCGATCGCCGGCACCGTCCGCGGCCTGGAGGCCCTGGAGGAGGAGGTCGAGCGGCGCCGCGAACTCAGCGGCGGCAAGCGGTCGTTCATCCTGGTGCCGGGCATCGACGTGCCGTTCCACTCGCGCGTGCTGCGGGTCGGTGTGGCCGACTTCCGCCGCTCGCTCGAGCGGGTGATGCCGCGCGACAAGGATCCCGAGCTGATCATCGGCCGCTATATCCCCAACCTGGTGCCGCGGCCGTTCACGCTCGATCGCGACTTCATCCAGGAGATCCGCGATCTGGTGCCCGCCGAGCCGCTCGACGAGATCCTCGCCGACTACGACACCTGGCGGAACGAGAAGCCGGCCGAGCTGTGCCGCAAGGTCGTGATCGAGTTGCTGGCCTGGCAGTTCGCCAGCCCGGTGCGCTGGATCGAGACCCAGGACCTGCTGTTCATCGAGGAAGCCGCGGGCGGACTCGGTGTCGAGCGGTTCGTCGAGATCGGCGTGAAGTCCGCGCCGACCGTCGCGGGCCTGGCCACCAACACGCTGAAGCTGCCCGAATACGCCCACAGCACAGTGGAAGTGCTCAACTCCGAGCGTGACGCCGCCGTGCTGTTCGCCACCGACACCGACCCCGAGCCGGAGCCGGAAGAAGAGGAAGCGCCGGCGGACGAGGCAACCGTCGACGTGGCGCCGGCCGAAGCGGCACCCGCGCCCGCGGCTCCCGCCGCGCCTTCGGGTGGCCCCCGTCCGGACGACATCACGTTCGATGCCGCCGACGCCACGCTCGCGCTGATCGCGCTGTCGGCCAAGATGCGGATCGACCAGATCGAGGCGTTGGACTCCATCGAGTCCATCACCGACGGTGCGTCGTCGCGGCGCAACCAGCTGCTGGTTGACCTGGGTTCCGAACTGAACCTGGGTGCCATCGACGGCGCCGCCGAGGCCGACCTGGCCGGGCTGAAGTCTCAGGTGACCAAGCTCGCGCGGACGTACAAGCCTTTCGGCCCTGTGCTTTCCGACGCGATCAACGATCAGCTGCGCACCGTGCTTGGCCCGTCCGGCAAGCGGCCCGCGTACATAGTCGAGCGGGTCAAGAAGACCTGGGAACTCGGCGACGGCTGGGCCAAGCATGTGACCGTCGAGGTCGCGCTGGGCACCCGCGAGGGCAGCAGCGTCCGGGGCGGCAACCTCGGCAACTTGCACGACGGCGCGCTGGCCGACGCCGCGATCGTAGACAAGGTGATCGACGCCGCCGTCGCGGCGGCGGCGGCGCGCAATGGCGTTGCGGTCTCGCTGCCATCGGCAGCCGGCGGCGGGGGCGGTGTCGTGGACTCCGCGGCGCTCGGCGAGTTCGCCGAGCAGGTCACCGGGCGCGACGGCGTGCTGGCCTCGGCCGCCCGGCTGGTGCTGGGCCAGCTTGGTCTGGACACCCCGGTCACCGCGCCCGAGTCGACGAACGACGCCGAGCTGATCGACCTGGTCACCGCCGAACTCGGTTCGGACTGGCCGCGTCTGGTGGCCCCGGCGTTCGACGCCAGCAAGGCCGTCGTGTTCGACGACCGCTGGGCCAGCGCCCGCGAGGACCTGGTCAAGCTCTGGCTGTCCGACGAGGGTGATATCGACGCCGACTGGCCACGGCTCTCCGAGCGCTTCGAGGGCGCCGGGCACGTCGTCGCCACCCAGGCGAACTGGTGGCAGGGCAAGGCGCTGGCCGCCGGACGCAACGTCCACGCGTCGCTGTTCGGCCGGATCGCCGCCGGCGCCGAGAACCCGGGCGCGGGCCGCTACAGCGACGAGGTCGCGGTGGTGACCGGCGCGTCCAAGGGCTCCATCGCGTCGTCGGTGGTCGCGCAGTTGCTCGAAGGCGGCGCCACGGTGATCGCCACGACGTCGCGCCTCGACGATGACCGGCTTGCGTTCTACAAGACGCTTTACCGCGACAACGCGCGCTTCGGCGCGACGCTGTGGGTGGTACCCGCCAACATGGCTTCCTACTCCGATATCGACGCACTGGTCCAGTGGGTCGGCACCGAGCAGACGGAAAACCTTGGGCCGCAGTCGATTCACCTCAAGGACGCGCAAACCCCCACGCTCCTGTTCCCGTTCGCGGCGCCGCGGGTGGCGGGCGACCTGTCCGAAGCCGGAGCGCGCTCGGAGATGGAGATGAAGGTGCTGCTGTGGGCCGTGCAGCGGCTCATCGGCGGTCTGTCGACCATCGGTGCCGACCGCGATATCGCGTCGCGGCTGCACGTGGTGCTGCCGGGCTCACCGAACCGCGGCATGTTCGGCGGTGACGGCGCCTACGGCGAGTCGAAATCCGCGCTCGACGCGGTGGTCTCGCGGTGGAACGCCGAATCGTCGTGGGCGCAGCGGGTCAGCCTGGCGCACGCGCTGATCGGCTGGACCAAGGGCACCGGGCTGATGGGCCACAACGACGCCATCGTCAGCGCGGTGGAAGAGGCCGGCGTGACCACCTACACCACACAGGAGATGGCGGCGATGCTGCTGGATCTGTGTGACATCGAGTCCAAGGTGGCGGCCGCGTCGGCGCCCATCAAGGTCGACTTGACCGGCGGCCTGGGTGATATCGAGCTGGACATGGGCGAACTGGCGGCCAAGGCCCGCGAGGAGACGACCTCAGAGTCGGCCGCCGACGGAGACGACGAAGCCGACGGGATCATCGCCGCGCTGCCGTCCCCGCCGCGTGGCTACACGCAGGCACCGCCGCCGCCGTGGGCTGACCTCGACGTCGATCCGGCGGATCTGGTGGTGATCGTGGGCGGTGCGGAGCTGGGCCCGTACGGCTCGTCGCGCACCCGATTCGAGATGGAGGTCGACAACGAGTTGTCGGCCGCCGGTGTGCTCGAGTTGGCCTGGACCACCGGCCTGATCAAGTGGGAGGATGATCCGACACCGGGCTGGTACGACAGCGAAACCGGTGAGCTGGTCGAAGAATCCGATTTGGTCGAGCGCTACCACGACACCGTCGTGGAACGCTGCGGCATCCGGGAGTTCGTCGACGACGGTGCGATCGACCCCGATCACGCGTCCCCGCTGCTGGTGTCGGTATTCCTGGACAAGGACTTCTCCTTCGTCGTGTCCAGCGAGGCCGATGCCCGGGCGTTCGTCGAGTTCGACCCCGAACACACGGTGGCCGTGCCGGTGGCCGACTCCGCCGACTGGCAGGTGATCCGCAAGGCGGGCACCGAGATTCGGGTGCCGCGCAAGACCAAGCTGTCGCGCACCGTTGGCGCGCAGATCCCCACCGGGTTCGACCCGACGGTGTGGGGGATCAGCCAGGACATGGCCACCTCGATCGACCGGGTGGCGCTGTGGAACATCGTGGCGACCGTCGACGCGTTCCTGTCGGCCGGCTTCACCCCGACCGAGCTGATGCGCTGGGTGCATCCGAGCCTGGTGGCCAGCACGCAGGGCACCGGCATGGGCGGCATGACGTCAATGCAGACCATGTATCACGGCAACCTGCTGGGCCGGAACAAGCCGAACGACATTCTGCAGGAGGTCCTGCCGAATGTCGTTGCCGCCCACGTGGTTCAGTCCTACGTCGGCAGCTACGGCGCGATGATCCACCCGGTCGGCGCGTGCGCAACGGCGGCCGTCTCCGTGGAGGAGGGCGTCGACAAGATCCGGCTCGGCAAGGCCGAACTGGTGGTGGCCGGCGGCTTCGACGACCTGACACTCGAGGCCATCATCGGCTTCGGTGACATGGCGGCCACCGCCGACACCGCGATGATGCGGGCCAAGGGCATCAGCGATTCGAAGTTCTCCCGCGCCAACGACCGGCGCCGGCTCGGCTTCGTCGAGGCGCAGGGCGGCGGCACGATCCTGCTGGCCCGCGGTGACCTCGCGGCCAAGATGGGTCTGCCGGTGCTGGCGGTCGTCGCCTACGCGCAGTCGTTCGGCGACGGTGTGCACACCTCGATCCCGGCTCCCGGGCTCGGCGCGCTTGGCGCCGGCCGCGGCGGTAAGGATTCGGTGCTGGCGCGGTCACTGGCCAAGCTGGGCGTCGGCGCCGACGACATCGCGGTGATCTCCAAGCACGACACCTCGACGCTGGCCAACGATCCCAACGAGACCGAGCTGCACGAGCGGCTGGCCGACTCGATGGGACGTTCCGACGGCGCCCCGCTGTTCGTGGTGAGCCAGAAGAGCCTGACCGGGCACGCCAAGGGCGGCGCGGCGGTGTTCCAGATGATGGGCCTGTGCCAGATGCTGCGCGACGGCGTGATTCCGCCCAACCGCAGCCTGGACTGCGTCGACGACGAGCTGGCCACCTCGGCACACTTCGTGTGGCCGCGGGAGACATTGCGGTTGGGCGAGCGCTTCCCGCTCAAGGCGGGTCTGGTCACCAGCCTCGGCTTCGGCCACGTGTCGGGTCTGATCGCACTCGTGCACCCGCAGGCGTTCCTGGCCACGCTGGACTCTCAGCAGCGCGAGGACTACACCGAGCGTGCCAACGAGCGCGTCCTGGCCGGTCAGCGGCGGCTGGCCTCGGCGATCGCGGGTGGGCGGCCGATGTACGAGCGGCCGGCCGACCGTCGCTTCAACCACGACGCGCCCGAGAAGCGGCAGGAAGCGGCGATGCTGCTCGATCCGGCGTCGCGGCTGAACGACGACGACGTGTACGTGCGATAGCGTTTGCGCCATGGCGATAGTCGGGTTGGGGATCGATCTGGTCTCCATCCCTGACTTCGCCGAGCAGGTCGACCGGCCCGGCACGGTGTTCGCCGAAACCTTCACTCCCGGTGAGCGTCGCGACGCCGCCGACAAGAGTTCCTCGGCGGCCCGGCACTTGGCGGCCCGATGGGCCGCCAAGGAGGCGGTGATCAAGGCGTGGTCGGGGTCGCGTTTCGCGCAGCGCCCGGTGCTGCCCGAGGGCATCCACCGCGATATCGAGGTCATCACCGATATGTGGGGACGGCCGAAGGTCCGGCTCAGCGGCGCCATCGCCGAACACCTTGCCGACGTGACAATTCACGTATCGCTGACGCATGAGGGGGAGACCGCCGCGGCGGTCGCCGTGCTCGAGGAGCGCTAACGGCTAACCTCGTCTCCATGAGCGATCTGGTGGAGCGGGTGCGCGACGTGCTGCCTTCGGTGCGGCGCGACCTGGAGAACCTGGTGCGCATCGAGTCGGTGTGGGCCGACCCGGCCCGCCGCGGCGAGGTGCAGCGCAGCGCCGAGGCCGTGGCAAGGCTGTTGTCCGACGCCGGGTTCGATGACGTGCAGATCGTCAGCGCGGGCGGCGCCCCGGCCGTCATCGCCCGGCACCCCGCACCGCCCGGAGCGCCGACCGTGCTGCTGTACGCCCATCACGACGTGCAGCCCGAAGGCGATCACGGACAGTGGCTGACGCCGCCGTTCGAGCCCACCGAGCGCGGCGGCCGCCTCTACGGCCGCGGCACCGCCGACGACAAGGCCGGAATCGCAACGCATCTGGCCGCCTTCCGGGCGCACGGCGGCGCGCCGCCTTGCGGTGTGACGGTGTTCGTCGAGGGGGAGGAGGAATCGGGGTCGCCGTCGCTGAGTCGGCTGCTGGCGGCTCACCGCGACGCTCTTTCCGCCGACGTCATTGTCATCGCCGACTCGGACAACTGGAGCACCGTTATCCCCGCGCTGACGGTGTCGCTGCGGGGGCTGGCCGACTGTGTCGTCGAGGTCGCCACGCTCGACCATGGCCTGCACTCGGGGCTGTGGGGCGGGGTGGTGCCCGACGCGCTGAGCGTGCTGGTGCGCCTGCTGGCCAGCCTGCACGACGACGACGGCAACGTCGCGGTCGCCGGCCTGCACGAGGGAACGGCGGCGGACGTCGACTACCCGCCGCAGCGGGTGCGCGAGGAGTCCGGACTTCTTGACGGCGTTTCCGAAATCGGTTCCGGCTCTGTGACACAACGCCTTTGGGCCAAGCCGGCGATCACCGTCATAGGCATCGACACGACACCGATCGCGGCGTCGTCGAACACCTTGATCCCGCGGGCACGGGCGAAGGTCAGCATGCGGGTCGCCCCCGGCGGTGACGCCCGCACGCATCTCGACGCGCTCACGCGACACCTCGAGCAGCACGCGCCGTGGGGCGCACAGGTGACCGTCACGCCCGGCGACATCGGTCAGCCGTATGCGATCGACGCCAGCGGAGCCGTCTACGACGCGGCCCGCGCAGCCTTCCGGCAGGCGTGGGGCAGCGATCCGGTCGACATGGGCATGGGCGGCTCGATCCCGTTCATCGCCGAGTTCGCCGCGGCCTTCCCGGCGGCGAAGATTCTGGTCACCGGGGTGGAAGACCCTGGGACACAAGCGCACAGCATCAACGAGAGCCTGCACCTGGGGGTGCTGGAGCGGGCGGCGACCGCCGAGGCGCTGCTGCTGGCCAACCTGGGCGGGCTAGGTCCGGCGGGCTGGAGCGAAGCGACTCGGGATCTAAACAGCTAGGTCGCGGCGCAGCTTTGCGACGTGCCCGGTGGCCCTGATGTTGTACTGCGCGACCGCGATCCGACCCGTCTCGTCGACCACGAAGGTCGAGCGGATGACGCCCTGAACCGTCTTGCCGTACATCGTTTTCTCTCCGTAGGCGCCCCACGCGGTCAGCACCGCGCGGTCCGGGTCGGACAGCAGCGGAAAGGTCAGCCGCTGCTCGTCGCGGAACTTGGCCAGCTTGGCCGGCTTGTCGGGGGAGATGCCGAGGACGTCGAGGCCCGCGTCGTTGAGCTCGCCGAGGTTGTCGCGGAAGTCGCACGCTTCCTTCGTGCACCCCGGCGTGGACGCGGCCGGATAGAAGTACACGATGACCTTGCGGCCGCGGTAGTCAGCAAGCGACACGGTCTTTCCGTCGGCGTCGGGCAGGCTGAACGCGGGGGCCTTGTCGCCCACCTCGAGTCGCGGGGTCTGCGGCATGCGTGGGTATCCCTTTCGTGTCGGCCGGTGCATTCCGAAGCACCGGCTGATCTAGGGTAGTTCGGCAAGGCAGCGAGGAGGGCACAGTGGCGGACCGGGATCCCGACACCATCAAGCAGGAGATCGATCAGGCTCGCAACCAGCTGGCGTCGACCGTGGATTCCCTCGCCGAGCGAGCCAATCCCCGCAGAATCGCCGACGACGTCAAGGCGCGCGTGGTCCGGTTCGTCAAGAAGCCGCCCGTGGCGTTCTCTCTGGCCGGGCTGGCTGCGCTGGCCGTCGTGCTCGTTATCCGCAGAATCCGGAACCGCTGACGGGCCTAGAGTTCAGCGGCGATGGCCGGAAAGCAGCCAATCGGTGAACGAGAGCCTGGGCGGGTTGGCAACGCGGCCGAGGCGGTTGCAGGACCGAATGAGAACTGGCCGTTGCGCAGTTATCTCGTCAGCTGAACGAGCGCTGGCCAGGCCCTTAGCGCTAGATGCGCCTAACGTCGACATCAGCTAAGTCCTCAATTCGTTGTCCAGCGGTGCATCGCTGCGATCGCAACGGATGTGCAGCTAAGTCGACCGTATCATCCTCCGCCGCTTCTACGCACATAAAACCAGATATTGTGCGTCATCGGCACTATTCGCTACTGTCTGCGGCCAGCATGATTCCGCAGGGTGATGGGGATCATATGCACTTCAGCACAGTTCTGGTATTGCGCTACGCAGATCGGCGGGAATCCTCGCCCACGCGTGCGGCAACCGCGAAACCATTGCCGACAAGGTGGGGGTGCGTCAAGGTGTCGCGCCGTAACAAGCTGAGTGCGCCGTCAGGGTTTCGAACCCCGGACCCGCTGATTAAGAGTCAGCTGCTCTACCAACTGAGCTAACGGCGCTGCGTGTGCGACAATAACAGGCCCGCGGCACAGGGTGAAATCTCGACCGTTCCGTTCGCCGTGGGCTCGACGCCGCGGTCGCGCCCCTGTCGGGGTAGCCCTTAGACTGTTGCCAAGAATCCGTTGATCTTCGAGCCTGGTTGCGAGGTGGAGCAAAGAATGTGGCAGGTCCGATCGGTGACCCGTCCGCGTCGTAGCCGAGCCGCTCTGTTGGCCATCGCGCTGGTCTCCGCCGTCGTATTCGGCGTCACCGCCTGCAGCGGCAACTCCTCCCCGCCGCAGGTCGCGGTGATCGCCGATAAGGGGACGCCGTTCGGCGACCTGCTGGTGCCCAAGCTGACGTCCTCGGTGACCGACGGGGCCGTCGGTGTGCCGGTCGACGCTCCGGTCACGGTCAGTGCCGAGGACGGCGTGCTCGGCGGCGTCACCATGGTCAACGAGGAAGGCACGCCGGTAGACGGCAAGCTCAGCCCGGACGGCCTGACCTGGTCCACCACCGAGCCGCTCGGCTACAACAAGCGCTACACACTCAACGCGCGCTCGCTTGGTCTCGGTGGCGTCACCAGCCGGCAGATGATCTTCCAGACGCACTCGCCGGAAAACCTGACGATGCCCTACGTGCTGCCCAATGACGGCGAGGTCGTCGGCATCGGTCAGCCGGTGGCCATCCGCTTCGACGAGAACATCCCGAACCGCCTGGCCGCGCAGAAGGCCATCACCGTCACCACCACCCCGCCCGTCGAGGGCGCCTTCTACTGGCTCAGCAACCGCGAACTGCGTTGGCGCCCAGCCAATTACTGGAAGCCGGGTACGACGGTCGACGTCGCGGTCAACACCTACGGTGTGGATCTGGGCGACGGACTGTTCGGTCAGGACAGCGTCACCACCCATTTCACGATCGGCGACGAGGTCATCGCGACCGTCGACGACAACTCCAAGACGCTGACCGTCACGCGCAACGGCGAGGTCATCAAGACGATGCCGATCTCGATGGGCAAGAACAGCACGCCGACCAACAACGGCACCTTCATCGTCGGCGACCGGTTCTCGCACATGATCATGGACTCGTCGACCTACGGGGTGCCGTCCAACTCACCCAACGGCTACCGCACCGAGGTGGACTGGGCCACCCAGATCTCCTACAGCGGCATCTTCGTGCACGCCGCGCCGTGGTCGGTGGGCAGCCAGGGCTACAGCAACGTCAGCCACGGCTGCGTCAACGTGAGCACCAGCAATGGTCGGTGGTTCTACGACAACACCAAACGCGGCGACGTCGTGCAGATCGTCAACACGGTGGGGTCGACATTGCCCGGCACCGACGGGCTCGGCGACTGGAACATCCCCTGGGCGCAGTGGCAGGCCGGCAACGCCGGCATCTGACGTAGACGCATGACGCGGCCCGTGGCAAACACCTCACGGGCCGCGTCAGCGGCTTCGGGGTGAGTGACGGGACTCGAACCCGCGACCCCCAGGATCACAACCTGGTGCTCTACCAACTGAACTACACTGACCATCGCCGCCGAGCCGTTAGGCATGAGCGGCGTCGTCGATACTAGCCGCTTGGGCCGCCCGGCAGCCGAATTGATTGGCTCCGAAGACTTCGTCCGGAGCACCTACGAGTCCGGCGGCCACGCGGCGATGTCGCTGGCCGACGGCCCCGGCGGGGTAACGAACGCGGTGCGCCGGTAGTACTGGAGCTCCCGGATCGATTCGAGGATGTCGGCCAGGGCGCGGTGCGCGAGACCCTTCTCCGGCTGGCCGAAGTAGATCCGCGGATACCAGCGCCGGCACAGCTCCTTGATCGAGCTGACGTCGATCATGCGGTAGTGCAGGTAGTCGTCGAGCGTAGGCATGTCGCGGGCGATGAAGCCGCGGTCGGTGGCGATCGAGTTGCCGGCAGGGGCGCGGTCTTTGCCTGCTTGACGTGGCCGCGGATGTAGTCGAGCACTATCGCCTCAGCGGTCGGCCACATCGACGGTCGACGCACGCACCTCGTCGACCAGCCCGGAGCGGCTGTGCATCTGCGTGACCACCTCACCATCGCGGTCAGCGCCGCTCCTCGGCGTGGATCACGACGTCGATACCCTCGCCGATGTTGAGTTCGGCGTCGGTGACGAACACCGCGATCTCGATGAGCAGATCGGACTTCAGGTCGAGCCCGTCATCTCACAGTCGATCCACACCAATTCGTCACGCACAGCGCTCAACAGTAAGCCCACGCCCGACAAGCGGTCGCCCACACCCACCCCGGGCGGGTGCTCACAAAGTAGTGTCGGG
>CAWCXH010000032.1:0-185969 GCA_963799495.1 uncultured Actinomycetota bacterium | reverse complement strand
CAGGGGGCTGTCGCATCGTCGCCGGGCTGGTTACCAGTCCGATGCTAAACCGCCGGTACCCTGAACTCCCGTGGATCCTGACCGTCAAGCCGATATCGCCGCCCTCGACTCCACCCTGACCACGGTGGAGCGGGTGCTCGACGTCGACGGGCTGCGCGTCCGGATCGAGAAGCTCGAACACGAGGCCTCCGACCCGAACCTCTGGGACGACCAGTCGAGGGCCCAGAAGGTCACCAGCGAGCTGTCTCATACCCAGGGCGAGCTGCGCCGCGTCGAGGAGCTTCGCCAGCGCCTCGACGACCTCCCGGTCCTCTACGAGATGGCCGCCGAAGAGGGTGGCGCCAGCGGCGACGACGCGCTCGCCGAGGCCGACGCCGAATACAAGAAGCTGCACGAGGACATCGCGGCGATGGAGGTTCGCACGCTTCTCGGCGGCGAATACGACGAGCGCGAAGCACTGGTGAACATCCGGTCCGGCGCGGGCGGGGTGGATGCCGCGGACTGGGCCGAGATGCTGATGCGGATGTACATCCGCTGGGCCGAGCAGCACAAGTATCCGGTCGAGGTGTTCGACACGTCCTACGCCGAGGAGGCGGGGATCAAGAGCGCGACGTTCGCGGTGCACGCGCCGTTCGCGTACGGCACGTTGTCGGTGGAGCAGGGCACGCACCGGCTGGTGCGGATCAGCCCGTTCGACAACCAGGGTCGGCGCCAGACGTCGTTCGCCGAAGTCGAGGTACTGCCGGTCACCGAGTCGACTGATCACATCGACATTCCCGAGGCCGACGTGCGCGTCGACGTCTACCGATCCAGCGGGCCTGGCGGTCAATCGGTGAACACCACCGACTCCGCTGTTCGACTCACGCATATCCCGACCGGTATCGTGGTGACTTGCCAGAACGAGAAGTCGCAATTGCAGAACAAGGTATCGGCAATGCGAGTGCTTCAGGCAAAGTTGTTGGAACGCAAGCGTTTAGAAGAACGCGCTGAGATGGACGCGCTCAAGAGCGACAGTGGCAGCTCGTGGGGCAACCAGATGCGCTCCTACGTGTTGCACCCCTACCAGATGGTTAAGGACCTGCGCACCGAATACGAGGTCGGTAATCCGGCCGCGGTACTGGACGGAGACATCGACGGGTTCCTCGAAGCGGGGATCCGGTGGCGCAACAGACGAGATGACGAATAGCACCGTACTAGCAATGAGTTTCGCCGACCGCTGGCACGACTTCTGGCTCGGCAGCATTGGCGACTGGATCCTCGTCAGAGGCGTGCCGATTGCGCTGTATCTGATCGGCGGCTTGCTTGCCGCCCGGTTCATCAACTGGACCGCACAACGAATCGTCCGGCGCATCGACGCCGAATATCGGGAAAGCGATCAGCTGGTGCGCTCAGAGAGTGCCAAGCACCGCCAGGCCGTCGCGTCGGTGATCTCCTGGGTGTCGGTTGCGCTGCTGTTCGTCGTCGTGATGATGCAGGTCACCACGATCCTCGCCATCCCGGTCGGATCCCTCGTCGCGCCCGCCGCGGTGCTGGGCGCCGCACTCGGTTTCGGCGCACAGCGCGTGGTGCAGGACCTGCTCTCCGGGTTCTTCATCATCACCGAGAAGCAGTACGGCTTCGGTGACCTGGTATCCCTCACGGTAAACGGCATCAACGCCCCCGCCGAAGGCACCGTGGAGGACGTCACCCTTCGCGTCACCAGGCTGCGCTCCACCGAGGGCGAGATGTACACCATTCCCAACGGCCAGATCGTCAAGACGGTGAACCTGTCGAAGGACTGGGCGCGCGCCGTCATCGACATTCCGGTCCCCACGTCGGCGGACCTCAATCAGGTCAACGACGTGCTGCATGACGTGGCGGAGAAGGCGAAGGAGGACCCCGCGCTGCGCGATCTGCTGCTGGACGCGCCACAGATGATGGGTGTGGAAAGCATCGAGCTGGACACCATGAATCTGCGGATGGTCGCGCGCACACTGCCGGGCAAGCAGTTCGAGGTGGGCCGTCGGCTGCGGGTGCTTGTCGTCCGCGCGCTGCGCCGCGCCGGTGTGGTTTCGCCAACGGACGGCAGCACACCGATGGTGGAGGCCATCGTGCACCCGGCGACGGCCGGCGGCGCCGAGGAAGAGACGCAGGGCACGACGGAGCCGAAGAAGTGACGTCCTGGCTCAAGGCCAGGCTTGGCCGGATGCGTGTCTCGACGGTGGTGCTCGTCGTCGCGTTCATCGCGCTGTTCTGGGTGTACCACAACTTCGAACCCCGGCCCGCTGCGCCAGAGACGCCGCCGACGGCGGTGGTCCCGCCCGGTTTCGTCCCCGACCCGAACTACACCTGGGTGCCGCGGACGAACGTGCGGCGGCCCGACGGAGCCCGTGCTCACCACTACGACGACCACTACGACCGAAACGACGAGCCCGACCGAAACGACGACCCGACCGAAACGACGAGCCCGACCTCGCCGACCGAGCCGACGCCGGCGACGACCGTGGTGGACCCGGACGGTCCAGGACCACTTCCGCCGGTCACGCTGCCGGTGCTGATACCGCCGGCGTTGCCCGGTCTCGGACCGACGCCGACGCCGACCACCACTCCGGCGGGATAGCGATCAACAGCGCAGCGCAACTGCACCGCTACACTGGCGTGCCGTGATGATCACCCTCGACCATGTCAGCAAGCAGTACAAGACGTCGGCGCGGCCCGCGCTCGACAACATCTCGGTCAAGATCGACAAGGGTGAGTTCGTCTTCCTCATCGGACCGTCCGGCTCGGGCAAGTCGACGTTCATGCGGCTGCTGCTGGCAGAGGACGCGCCGACTACGGGTGACATCCGAGTTTCCAAGTTCCACGTCAACAAGCTGTCCGGCCGTCACATCCCGGGTCTGCGCCAGGTCATCGGCTGCGTGTTCCAGGACTTCCGGCTGCTGCAGCAGAAGACGGTGTTCGAGAACGTCGCATTCGCGTTGGAGGTCATCGGCAAGCGCGCGGACGTGATCAACCGAGTGGTGCCCGACGTGCTGGAAATGGTCGGCCTTTCGGGCAAGGCCAACCGACTTCCCACCGAGCTGTCCGGAGGTGAGCAGCAGCGCGTCGCCATCGCCCGCGCGTTCGTCAACCGGCCGCTTGTGCTGCTGGCCGACGAGCCGACCGGCAACCTCGACCCCGAAACAAGCAAGGACATCATGGATCTGCTCGAGCGCATCAATCGCACCGGAACGACGGTGCTGATGGCCACCCACGACCATCACATCGTCGACTCGATGCGCCAGCGCGTCGTCGAACTGGAACTGGGCAGACTGATCCGGGATGAGCAGCGCGGCGTCTACGGAATGGATCGCTAAGTGCGCTTTGGCTTCCTGATCAATGAGGTTCTGACCGGGCTTCGTCGCAACGTCACCATGACGATCGCGATGATCCTGACGACAGCGATCTCCATCGGCTTGTTCGGCGGCGGGCTGCTGGTGGTACGGCTCGCGGACAACTCGCGCACCATCTATCTGGATCGCGTGGAGAGCCAGGTCTTCCTGACCAACGACGTCTCCGCCAACGACCCAACCTGCGACGCCGATCCGTGCAAAGCGCTTCGGCAGCAGATCGAGGATCGCGATGACGTGCGCTCGGTGCGGTTCTTGAACCGCGACGACGCCTACAACGACGCGATCACGAAGTTCCCGCAGTACAAGGACGTCGCCGGGCGCGAGGCGTTCCCGGCATCGTTCGTCGTCAAGTTGAATGATCCAGAGCAGCACACGGAGTTTGACGAGGCGATGGTCGGCCAGCCCGGCGTGCTCAATGTGCTGAATCAGAAGGACTTGATCGATCGGCTCTTCGCGGTGCTCGACGGTCTTTCCAGCGCCGCGTTCGCGGTGGCGGTGGTGCAGGCGGTCGGCGCAATATTGTTGATCGCCAACATGGTTCAAGTGGCTGCATATACCCGTCGAACAGAGATCGGCATCATGCGATTAGTGGGCGCCAGCCGCTGGTACACCCAATTGCCGTTCCTGGTAGAGGCGATGGTCGCCGCGCTGCTCGGTGTGCTGATTTCGATCGTCGGCCTGATCGTGGTGCGGGCGTTGTTCCTGGAAAACGCCCTGAATCAGTTCTATCAAGCCAATCTGATCGCGCGCATCGACTACGCCGACATCCTCTACATCGCGCCCATCCTCTTGTTCGTGGGCGTTGCGATGGCCGCTGTCACGGCCTATGTGACGCTGCGGCTCTACGTTCGAAGATAATCATGGCCAAGAAAGCTGACCCGTCGAGGTCCACCAACAACAAGGTCGTTGCGACGAATCGCAAGGCGCGGCACAACTATTCGATCCTCGAGACCTTCGAGGCCGGGGTCGCGTTGGTGGGCACCGAGGTCAAGAGCCTGCGCGACGGCCAGGCCTCGCTTGCCGATGCCTTCGCCACCGTCGACGACGGCGAGATCTGGCTGCGCAACCTGCACATCCCGGAGTATCACCACGGCAGCTGGACCAACCACGCGCCGCGGCGCAACCGCAAGCTGCTGCTGCACCGCACGCAGATCGACAACCTGGTCGGCAAGATCCGCGACGGCAACCTCACGCTGGTGCCGCTGTCGCTGTACTTCACCGACGGCAAGGTGAAGGTCGAACTGGCGCTGGCTCGAGGCAAGCAGGCGCACGACAAACGGCAGGATATGGCCAAGCGCGACGCGGAACGGGAGGTCACCCGTGAGCTGGGCAGGCGCGTGAAGGGCATGACCTGACCGGGGTCGTTCTCGCACTGGCGTCTGCGCTGGGCTACGGCATCAGCGATTTCGTCGGCGGCATCGCGTCACGGCGCGTGGCGGCATTGCGCGTCGTGCTGGTGTCCTATCCGATCGCGATGGTGTTGCTGACCGTGCTGGCCACGATCGTCGGCGGGCAGGTGTCGCAGGCCGCCATCTTCTGGGGTGCGCTGTGCGGGGTGTCGCAGGCATTCGGCGTGTGGTGGTTCTACGCGGCCCTCGGGTCGGGTCCCATTTCGGTGGTGTCGCCGCTGACGGCGGTGCTGGTGGCCACCATCCCTCTCGCGGTCGGCCTGGCGACGGGGGAGCGGCCGGGCGTCGTCGCGGCCGTCGGCGTGGTGCTGGCGCTCGTCGCCGTGGCGTTGGTCAGCCGCGAAGCCACCGACGAGGACGTCACGCCGCACAGGTTCACCGCGACGGTGGCCTGGTTGACGGTCGGCTCCGGCGTGGCGTTCGGGCTGAATTTCGTGCTCATCGATCAGGCGCCGGTGGAGGCCAAGCTGTGGCCGCTGGTGTTCGCCCGCATGTCGGCCACCACGCTGGTGATCGTCATCGCGGCGGTCAGCCGCAACCTGCGCCCGCCCACCGGCACGCCGCTGAAGCTGGCGATAACGGCGGCGTTCCTGGATGTCGGCGCCAACATCTCGATGCTGCTCGCATTGCAGGCGTCGCTGCTGTCACTGGCGGGCGTGCTGATGTCGCTGTACCCGGCGGCGACGGTGCTGCTCGCCATCGTGGTGCTGCGCGAGCGGGTGACCCGCTGGCAGGCGGTCGGCATGGTGCTGGCACTGGTCGCGGTCGCGATGATCGCCTCCCACTAACTTCCGCGAGCGTGCGCGTCTGCACGCCGACACGCCGGTTCTCGCGCGCATTTTGCGCACGCTCACCCATCGCGAGCGTTACTTTCGCGCCATGACCAGCGCCCGTCCCGTCACCACGCTCGATAAGTCCGCTGTCCTCGACGGCCTGTTCGCCGAATGGGACGCCATCGTCGCGATGGCCGACGGGCTGTCCGATGCGCAATGGCAGGCACAGACGCCGCTGCCCGGCTGGACGGTGCGCGATGTGGTGGCGCACGTCATCGGCACCGAGTCGATGTTGCAGGGCGTCGGTACACCGGAAGCCGATATCGACGTGTCGACCCTCAAGCACGTCCGCAACGACATCGGCGTGCTGAACGAACGCTGGGTGCGCAAGCTGCGCGGCATCAGCGCCGCCGACCTGCTCGACAAGCTCCGCATCACGGTCGCCGAACGGCGGACCACGCTGACCGACATGTCCGACGGCGCATGGAACGAGACCACCGCCACGCCTGCCGGTCCGGACACCTACGGGCGCTTCATGCGGGTCCGGGTCTTCGACTGCTGGATGCACGAGCACGACATCCGCGACGCGCTCGGCCAACCCGCGGCCGGCCTCAGCGGCGCGTCGTCGCGCTTGGCGCTCGACGAAGTCGCGGCCAGCATGGGGTTCGTCGTCGGCAAACTCGGTGGGGCGCCGGACGGTTCGCGGGTGCGGATCTCGCTGACGGGGTCACTGCGACGCAGCATCAACGTGGCCGTCGACGGGCGCGGGCGGTTGGTCGACGAATTCGACAGCGACCCGACGGCGACCATCGAGATGGACGGGCTGCTGTTCACCCGGCTCGCGGGCGGCCGAACGCCGCTGGCACCGCACGCCGGCGCCATCGCGTACGGCGGCGACGAGGCGGTTGGCAAGCGGATAGTCGAGCACCTCAACTATGTGATCTGAGCGATCAGGATCGTCTCGATTGCGTCACCGCGGCAGTGGTCGCGCAACGCCGCGGGATAAATGTCTTGGCCAGGGCCGTTGTGCCTGGCGTACTATGAAATGTCCTGCCGAAAGTCGGTGGGGATGCGAGGGGCTGAACGGTTTCGACTTCGCGCATCGAATCAAGGGAAGCGTGCCGGTGCAGGCAAGAGACCACCGTAAGCGTCGTTGCAACCAATTAAGCGCCGATTCCAATCAGCGCGACTACGCCCTCGCTGCCTAAGCGACGGCTGGTCTGTCAGACCGGGAGAGCCCTCGGCCCGGACCCTGGCATCAGCTAGAGGGATCCACCGATGAGTTCGGTCGCGGGACTCATCGGGACACCAACAGCGACTGGGATCGTCATCCTGACTTGTTCGCGTGATCAGGAGATCCGAGTAGAGGCGTAGCGAACTGCGCACGGAGAAGCCTCGAGGGAATGCCGTAGGACCCGGGTTCGATTCCCGGCAGCTCCACCAGAGTATAGGCAGGTCAGGGAGTATTTTGGCCCTGGCCTGCTTCCTTTTTGGGCACGTTTTGGGCACATCCTGAAACGAGGTCGTCCATTTTGGTCGCTACGTCATCGAGATCGTCGGGAAACAGGTGCCCATACTGATCGAGCGTCATGGTCGCGGTCTTGTGCCCTAGCTGAGACTGCACAGTCTTGACATTGGCCCCCGAGGCGATCATTAGCGAGGCAGCGGTATGCCGTAGCTCATGGACTGTGACCCGAGGGAACTTCTCATCGGCCGCCTGGCAGCGCTTAACCGCTGCGCCGAACCAATGCGTTGTGGTTGGTGGTCGCAACGGCTGCCCATCGGCGCGACACCACAACAGCTCATCGGGGGCTTTGCCGACCATCGCGGGCGCCAGCAGCTTGAGCACCGACGCCGACACCGCCACCGATCGCGCCTGGTGTGTCTTGGTTGTGCCGATGATGGTCTTGCGATGGCCGCCGCGACCGGCCTGATCGACGCCGCCGAGGCCACCCGCAACCCCTATGCGCTCGCATATGCCCTTTCCGCCTACGGGTTCGCGTTCCGCGACGCCGACCCCCACCGCGCGCGGGATGCCCGCCGCCGGGGACTGGCGATCGCTCAAGAGAGCGGCAGCCGCACTGTCGAGACCGTGCTGGCGACCGGTTTGTCCTCGTGGGAGGCCAAGTACGGCGACCCGACGACTGCGTTCGATTACCTCAGTGTGGCCATCCGCAGCTACCACGAGTCCGGCAACACCTCCATGATCCGCATACCCCTGGTGGTGCTCGCCGCCCTTTTCGACCGGCTCGGACGCCTCGAAGCAGCGGCGACCATTGCAGGATTCGCGTTCAATCCCCTCACCGCGGCGGCGGTCTCGGAGATCAGTACTGCGATCGCCCACCTTCGTGATGTGCTCGGCGACCAGACCTACGAATCGCTCGCCCGCGCGGGTAAGACGATGACCACCTCCGCCATAGTGAGCTACGCATACGACCAAATCGACCATGCCCGAGCAGAACTGAACGCGGTCTCGAAATAGAGCACATCTGCGACACGCATCGATCCCCTTGCTGGGCAAGTGATTCCGCACGTCGCGATGCCTCAGAAGTTCGTCTCACAACGAGGTGTCTCGTCTTCCGCGCTTGAGTAGTAATGAGACGCCTGCCGAGATCAAAACGCGGGCGCGGAAGGGCCGCGGTCATGGCATCGCCTCGGCCCAGGCGATGTGTCCTTCGAAGCCGAGCTCTGTGGCCATCGCCCGGTAACGATCCCGATAGTCGCGGTATGCGGTCTCGTCGCCGTGCGCCTGTGCCAGCAGCGCGCGCAGCCGCAGCAGCGTGATGTCGCGCACCGCCCAACGTTCATCTGCCGACAAGTTCGCCAACCCGTCGATCGCCTGTTGGGCTTCGGCCAGGTCGCCCTCGGCGCCACGCTCCAGCAGCGTCTCCACCAGAACGCCGGTGCCCCACACGCCGAAGAAGGGCCGTGCTGCCTGGTGCAGATCGTTCACGGCTTGGCGCATCACCGCAATCGCAGCATCGCGGTCGCCGCGCCTGGCCCTCTCCCGGGCGACCCACAACTCGGCGACCGGGACCAGGAAGGGAGCACTCTCGCGCCACGTGTCGCGGGCCTGCCCCACCAGCTCCAGCCCGCGGTGACGGTCGGCCGCGGCGTCCCGATTCAGCAGCAGCGCGACACCCAGCGCGTACTTGACTATCTGACCAGCGACATCGTTGCTGGTCGCCTCGGCGGTCTGCACCGCCTCCTCGATTGCGCGCACCGCGGCGTCATCGGCCCGTAGCACCCCGTACACGATCGCGTGACCGTAGGTCCAGGCGACGATAACGGCGAGGGTTGCCGGGTCGCTGTGTCGGGCCATCGCGACGGCGTCGTGGAGGTCCTGCCGCCACCCGGGACGGCCCAGCCACCACCGAGCGACGCCGCGAAATGTCAACGCGACCGCCAGCGGTGATCCCATACCGAAGCCGGCGCCCTTGGTGGGGTCGCCGGCCGCCAGGTCGATGACGGTCTGCGACCACCGCAAGATCTCGCCGAACTCGCCGGCATCGCACCAGTTGGTGAACGCTATGAACGCCAACCCCATGGTCAGGGTGGGATCGCCGATCGACTCGAGCAGCGCCATCTGTTCGGATGCCAGCCGCGAGCCCTCGCGCGACCGCCCGGCGTAGACGAGCTCGGTGACCAGCCCGCTCATAGCGATGGCCAGCGAAACCTTGTCCCCGGCCGCGCTGCACAACTCCCGCAGCTCCGCGAAGCGGCCCCGGCTTTCCTGGATCGCTCGGGCTTGGTAGTCGGTGGCACACAGCATGGTGCGGGGGGCGATGCGCATCGACGATCTGGTCGGGATCGTCGTCAGGCAGTTGCGTCGGCGATGCGGCGTGCCCGCTCCCAACTGACCCGGGCAGCGCGGACATCGCGGTTGGTTGACCACGCGCCGGCGCGCATGTGCCAGCCATACGCCGCGTGCAGCTCGCTGGCAGACTCAAGATGTTCGGCGATCAGCGCCGCGTTCTGCTCCACCGAGCCGGGCGCATACTCTTGGATCGCGGTGGCTAGGCGCCGGTGCCATTCGGCGCGGTCGGATTTCAGCTGCGATTCGTAGGCCACCGCGCGGATCAGCGGGTGGCGGAAGGCGTACTCGGCGTCCGGGGTGAACCGCACCTGATCGATCAGCTCCGCTCTGAGCAGCTCGTCGAACACCGCATCGATGCCCAGCGCGGCGAGCAGCTGCGGCGCCGAAGCGGGCGCCGATCACCGACGCCGCGTTCAACGTGCTGCTTGGCCGGGGTGGTCAGCCGGTCGATGCGCGCCTCGATGGTGGCCTGCACGGTGGCCGGCACGCTCAGCTCGGCGACATCCGTATGGCAGAGGTAGCCGCCGCGCTCACCGGTCAGCACTCCGCGCTGCACCAGCTCCCGCACCATCTCCTCGGCGAAAAACGGGTTCCCGGCGGCCCGCTCGGCGATGAGAACCGTGACTGGCGCGACTGAGAGATCGGGGCCCAGCAGCTCACCCAGCAGCGCCGCGGTGTCCGAATCGGCCAGTGGGCCAAGCGCTATCGCCTGGGCGCCGGGCACCCGCGTCAGCGCCCCCTGGTATTCGGGGCGGGAGGTGATCAGCACCATCGACGGGGTGCGCGGAATGACGGACAGGAAGTCGGCCAGCATCGACTCGCTGACCGCATCGATCCAGTGCGCATCCTCGATGACGAACAGCGCCGGCTCGGTGCGCGCCAGCGTTGTCGCGTTCACCAGCGCGGTCAACCGGCGCCGCCGGGCATCCGGGTCGATCTGGGGCAGCGCCACGTCGGGCTCGGCGATGCCGAGCAGATCATCGAGCAGCAGCAGATCCTGCGGGTCGGCATCCGGAAGCTTGTTCCCGGACCCGGGCCCGGGCGGCCAGGTCGTCGAGGTCGGCCACGCCGTAGCCCGCCCGCAGCAGCCGCGTCACGGCATGAAACGGGACCTCGCGGGCGTGCGACTCGCAGAAGGCCCAAAACACCTCGATCCCGCGCCCGGCCGCGGCCGCCGCGGCCTCCCGCGCCACCCGGGACTTGCCGATGCCCGGCGATCCCACCACAGTCACCACACCACCGCGGCCACCGAGCGCCTGATCCGCCATGGCGTCGAGGGCGGCCATCTCCTGGCGCCGACCGACCAGGGGCGCCTCGGCGCGCCCGACCAGGCCATCCCGCGGGCCGATCGCCACCAGCCGGCGCGCGCGCACCGGGTCGTCGGCGCCCTTGATGCGCACCCACTCCGGTTCGGCCAGCATCACGGTGTGCTCGACCAGCCGCGCGGTGGACTCCGACAGCATCACCCCGCCCGGCGGGGCCACCGATTCCATCCGCTGCGCCATCCCGACCTGCTCGCCGATCGCGGCGTACCCCAACGACCCCGAACCGATCTCACCGGCGATCACCCGACCGGAGTTAAGTCCCACCCGCACCTGGAGGTCCACACCGTCGCGCTCTCGGACTTCGACGGCAAGCCGCTTCGCCTCCTCCTGGACGCCCACGGCCGCCAAGCAGGCACGAACGGCGTGATCCTCCAACGCCACCGGGGCGCCGAACACCGCCATCACCCCGTCGCCGGTGAACTCCACGCGTCCCGCCGTAGCGGCGCACCACCGCCGCCGACCGCTCCACCAGCTCGGTCACGATCTCGCGCAACCGCTCCATATCCAGCGCGGCCGCGATGTCCATCGACCGCACCACATCGGCGAACAGCACCGTCACCTGCTTGTACTCCGCCGATCGGGTGGCCGGCGTGAGTCGCGTACCGCACTCGCTACAGAACTTGGCCGTCGGGCTTGACTGCGCGCCGCAGGACCCACAGGACAGCCCCATCGCTGTCAGTCCACCGCCACCATCCCCGCTGGGGTCCACGTCAGTATCGTTTCACTGCTGGTCAACGATGTTCGTCATATCGCCGTGCCATCTCTGACATGAAATTTTGAGACTCTCGAATGTCGTCTGTTTAGCGACAAGGTCGGGGCTTTCGGCGTCTTGTGGGCTACGGCCCGTACTCCCACGAGCCCGCGCCGTCAGGACCGGTCACGCAGAACATCGACCGTCCATTCGGTGCTATCGCTTCGACGGAGCCGTTGCCGTCGCACCAGCCGCCGTGTGGCTGCGCGGCAGGCTTCTGGAGGTAGCCATAGGGGCCTTCATGCCACTGCCCGTTTTCGCAGGTGGAGATGTCCCCCTCGCCCTGGAGCACGCGGGTCGCACCTTCGGTGCACCCGGCTTGCACCGGGGGCGACTCGACGGGCGTGACCGGCGAAGCGGGTGCCTGGCCAGTCACCGTCACAGAAGGTGGCGGTGATGCGGAATGGCACAGGTACTGAGCGGCGATCTCCATGAACACCCCCTCGTTGTAGACGCTGGCCTTGCTGATCTTCGCGGGATCACGGGTATTGCCCGCGTCGCGACTCACTTCCGCGTAAAAGGGCTCAGCAGCCGCGCGGGGATTTGGATATCGATCCATCACCTGACATGCCTGGTAGCCATAGGCGACCAGCCTGTTGTCTGTGGGACGACCACCGGGGATATCGGCGGTGGGGATGTTGGCATAGACATCCGACACAAAGCTCGCCTCACCGGCAGGGTTGGGCGGATAAGGCGGAATCGGAGTTGGCGACAGAGGCGCTGGGGGTGCAACCGTCTCGACAACATGAGGCGAAGGTGCCTGTGCGACAGGCTGATTGGCATCGCGGAGCGACGACAAGCGCCACCACACCGGCCACCGCGATCACGACCAGGCTGGCCGCAATACTCAGTGCCGTAATGCGCCGCGACGTCAGCCGCTGTGTCGGCTGCGTCGGAAACTCGTCGAGCGTCGTCATAGTCGAGCGCCCAGGCGTAGGCCGCCTCGGTCTCGGCCTCGGCGACGCCCGCCATCTCGGTCGGCTCGGCGTACTCGTTCCGCTTCACTTCAGACCCTCCGGTGGCGGGAACTCGCCGTACATGCCGAGTGTGATGTCGTCGTTCATCAGGGCCTCGTGCTGCTCGTCGCAGCGGGCCACCAGTTCGGCGTTGCGGTGGGCGATCCTCTTGTTCTCCGCCTGTGTTTCCGCCTCCATTTCCCGGATCGTCCGTTGACCGGCTGGCAGGCCGAACTTGATCAGCCACCACAGCAGCAGCGCTGCCAAAATCCACACCCAGAACTTGATGACGAAGGCGATCACTACCAGCACGAGGAATATCGCCGCTGCTCCACCGCTGTCGCTGCTACGACGGCGCGTCATCAGATGATTCCGATCTTGTCGCTGTGCCTCGGGCAGCAGTGGTAGACGGCTATCTGCTCGAACCAGGCGGCGAGATACCCGGCGAGTTCACGGCGGTCATCAAGCGTGGCGACGATGTAGTCATTGGCGCTCAGAGCACCATCATCGAGACGGGCGCACACTCCGTGAGCGGTGTCGATCCTGAGCTGAGCAGGAACCTTGGGATATCCGATCCAGCCGTCTGGGCCAACAGAGGGGCCAACTCCGCTGATGACCTTGTCTGTCGCCTTGATGAATGCACGGTCATTGGAATCGGCCCCGGCCACAGGTGCTGCGCCTAGTCCAATCGTGAGGGCGGCGATTCCGCTAATGAACCACCTCATCACGCACTCGCACAGACTGACATGGTGTATCGGCCCACCGTGGTCTGCTCGGCTGTCACCGTGCCGTTCTTGATGATCCGGCAGGTCACTTGCGTCCCCTCGGTCTGTGCGGCGATCGAGATCAGCTGGTAGGTCGCCTGGCTGCGAATGTTGGTGCTCCACGAGGAGACGCCCGGCTGCATCAGCTGCGTCATCTCGTTCATCCCGTCGTAGTAGCCGATCGACAGCAGCGGTCCGTCAGCTCGCAGGAACAGCGTCGTCGGGCGTGTTCCCATTCGCCACCGTCGTCGGCAGCCCAGAACTTGCCGACCGGTTTACGGCAACGCCTGCACCGCGCCAGGATCAACAGGCGTGGTGCTGCGATCCGCTCCCAGTTCACCACTCGCCCAGCGCCAGCCGCCGCGACTCCTCTGCCGCCCGGTCGGACGCCGTCGCCGCCACATAGCGGTCCAGCATCTCCCGGCGCTTCCACCCGGCGACCGCCATCAGACCGCCCTCGGAGCCACCGGCGGCCAGCCAACGGGTGGCGGCGGTGTGGCGCAACAGGTGCAAGTGGAAACGCTCGATACCAGCATCGGTAGCCCGCCTGCCCAGTGCCCGGTTCAGGCCGGGATAGGCGAGCGGCTTGCCGTGCTCGCCCAGCCACAGCGAGTCCGTCGCGGCCAGCTTGTGGGAGCGGCGTGCCCGTAGGTAGCGGTCGACGGCGGCGGCGGTGGACGGCCCGAACGGCACGCTGCGGCCCCGCCCGGTCTTGCTCTTGGTGATGTGCGCCAGCCCGCGCGTCACGTCGACATCGGAGACGCGCAGCCCGATCAGCTCCCCGGCCCGCATGCCGGTCTCGGCCAGCAGTCGCAGCATGGCCATGTCGCGGCGGTCGCGGAATTCGTTGCCCTGGCAGGCTTTGACGAGCGACTGCAACTCTTCGGCGGCGAGCGGAATGGCGGGCTTGGTGTCCACCTTGGGCAGGGTCAGCCCGGTCAGCCGGTCCTCGGCTATCTCACCCTCGGCGGCAAGCCAGCGGGAGAATCGTTTCAGCCCGACCTGTCGCACGTAGGCCGTGCCGACCGCCGCGCCGTCCGCCAGTGTCGCCGCCAGGAATGCCTGCACTGTGCGCCGGTCCAGTTCGGCGGGTACGCCGGTCTGCTCACAGAAGCGGCAGAACACGCGGACGCTGATGGTGTACTGGTCGATGGTCGCGGGTGACTTGGCCTCAGCGGCCATCGCCAGCCGCCACGACGGCACCAGGTCAGCTAACTTTATTCGGGCCTCGCTCATGGCGGTTATCTTACCTACGCACGCCATGCTCATGGGTTATTCTGTACTGCGACCGGCATACTCGCTGGTCAGCGGCGATACGCAATCTCGGCGCTAGATCGGATAATAGTTCATTACGTTCAACCGGAGGTGCGATGAGCAGGTGGTGGCCGCGGTCGCTGGCCGGCCAGGCGATCGCGCTGCAGATTGTGGTGATCGCCATCGTGGTGCTGGCCGGCAGCGTGCTGGCGCTGCTCGACGCCCGCCGTGACGGTGACGCGGCGGCGCGGCAGCAGGTGATCGGCATCGCCACCGCCCTGGCCGATTCACCGTCGACGGCCAAAGAGATCGAATCCGGAAGGGCCACAGAGGTTTTGCAGCCGGTCACCGAGGCGGTGCGGACCAACACCGATATCGCATTCATCACGATCATGGCGCCCGACCGAACCCGGTTCACTCACACCGATCCCAGCCAGATCGGCGGCCAGTACATCGGCACCATCGAGCCGGCGTTGCGTGGCGAGACGTTCAGCGAGGTCTACACCGGCACGCTGGGCCCGTCGATCCGTGCGGTCGCGCCGGTGCGCGGCCAGTCCGGCCAGATCGTCGGGCTGGTGTCGGCAGGCATCCTCCAGAAAAGCCTCGCCGATCGCTGGCGTGCACAGTGGATCCCGATCGCGGCACTGACCATCGGCGCGCTCGCCATTTCGTTCGTCGGCGTCTGGGCGATCCGGCGCCGGCTGCTGCGCCAAACGCATGGGCTGCGCCCCGACGAGCTGCGGGTGATGTACGAGCATCACGACGCGATCCTGCATTCGGTGTCCGAGGGGCTGATCGTGCTTGACCGTGACGGGGTGGTTCTGGTCAACGACGAGGCACGCCGTCTGCTCGCACTTCCGCCGGGCCCGGTGCACCGATCCGACCTGCCGGAGTTCCTGCGCACCTACGCCCCCGGCGCCCGCGACGAGGTGCACGTCACCGACGAACGGGTGCTGGTGGTCAACCGATCTCGGGTGTCCGGCGTCGATTCGGAAGTGGTAACCATCCGCGACCGCACCGAACTGCAGGGCGCGCTGGGCGAACTCAGCTCGCTGCAGGTGTTGACCGACACGCTGCATTCTCAGGCGCATGAATCGGCCAACAAGCTGCACACGGTGATCACCATGGTGGAGATGGGTCGTCCAGAGGAGGCGGTCAAGTTCGCGACCAACGAACTGGAGCTGTCGCAGCGTCTGGTCGACCGGCTCTCGCACGCCGTCGGCGATCCCGCACTGGTGGCACTGCTGCTGGGTAAGACGGCGCAGGCCGATGAGCGCGGGATCGCGTTGACCGTCACCGAGGACACCCACTTGCCCTCCGGGACAGACGATGTGCCGTTGACCGGCCAGGAGATGGTCACCGTTCTGGGCAACCTGATCGACAACGCGATGGATGCCTGCGATCGCGAGGACCCGTGGGTCGAGGTGACGGTGAGCCAGGACGACGGCGCGCTGCTGATCCGGGTCGCCGATAGCGGCCGGGGCATGGACGCCGAGACATTCGAACGGGCGATGCAGCGCGGCTACTCGACCAAGGCGGCTGGCGACGCGGATCAGCATGGCCTGGGTCTGGCGCTGGTGGCACAAGTGGTCAAGCGCCACAACGGAACGCTGACCGCCGACGTCACGTACGGCTCGGTGGTCACCGCTACGGTGGAGCGGCCATGATCAGCGTGTTGATCGTCGAGGACGATCCGTTGATCGCCGAGGCGCATCGAACGTATCTGGGTCGGCTGCAAGGCTTTTCGGTGGCGGCGGTGGCGAATACCGCCCGCGACGCGATGCGCGCGGCGTCGGAGGCGGCCACCACCGACACGCCCATCGACCTGGTGCTGCTCGATCTCGGGCTGCCCGATGCCAGCGGGATAGCACTGGCGTCGGGATTGTCGAGCCTGCGGCCGGCACCCGACATCATCGCGATCACCTCAGAACGCGATCTCGAGATGGTGCGCGCAGCTGTCGCCCACGGTGCGCTGGCGTACCTGCTCAAGCCGTTCACGTTCGCCGCGTTCCGGGACCGGCTGGAGCGCTACCGTCGCTACCGCTCCGCGCTGCCCGCCGGGACCGACGCCGCCAGCCAGGCCGAGGTCGACCGTGCGCTGGCCGAGCTGCGCATCAGCGACAAGTCGGCGGCCCCGAAGGGAGCAGCACCCGGCACCACCGACGAGATCGCCCGGGCGGTGCGGGATCGTGCCGACGGCATGACCGCCGACGAGGTCGCCAAGCAGGTTGGGGTGTCACGGGTGACGGCGTGGCGCTACCTGGAGCGGCTCGCCGACGACGGCACCGTCACCCGGCGCACCGACTACGGAAAGGCCGGGCGCCCGAAAACCCGCTACCAGTGGCGCTGATGTCTAAGCCGACTCGAGTTCACGAACCTCGCGCAGCGCCAGGACGCGGGTCGCCGTCTCGTGAGCGACGGAAAGCACCGTGACCACGCCGGAGTGGTCGGCGACGTACAGCCGATCCAGGTCTGCCGCCACGCAGGACGGCCCGGCCCCAACGGCAATGCGCTCGACGACCTCACCCGTCTCGGTGCAGAAGACCGCAAGGTGGTCGTGATCGACGATGTAGGCCCGGGCGCCGTCCGCGTCCAGCGTCATCTGGGTGGGAGAGCCGCCGATGCCGGCGCTGGCCGTGATCTTGCCGGTCTCGAGGTCCACGACGTCGACGGTGCCACCGTGCACCGAGTCGCAGCTGAGGACGTAGGCGGTGTTGCCGTCGGGGCGCAGCGCGAGATCCCGGATCGCCGAGCCGATCATCACCGTATTTATCACGCGGGTCGTTTCGGCGTCGACGACGAGCAGTCGCCCGCCCGATATGTCCGAGGTCGCGGCATACACGCGCTTGCCGCTCGGGCTGACACGCACCGCGTCCACGCTGATTCCGGCGCCCCGGGCGAGGTCGATCGTGCCGACCCGGTCGGAGGTGACGTCGATGACGGCGATATCGACGTGTTCCCGACCGGACCTGCCGGCGAACACGCGCTTACCGTCGGGGCTCAGCGCCAGAGCGGTGACACTGAAGGCCAGCGGATACGACGCGAGGCCCTCGCGGGCATCCGTGTCGATCACCGGAACCGCGTCACAGCTCGTCGATGTGGTGCTGACGTAGGCGCGATCTTCGGTGACGGCGACGGCGAACGGTTCGCCGTCGACGGTGAGGGTGTCTTCGACGGTCAGGGTGTCGGGGTTGATGACGGACACGCTGTTGTCGCCGAAATTCGTCACCACCACCCGGCCGCTGCTGTCGACGGCGATATCGCCGATGGGGCCGCGGCTGACGGCGACGGCGCCGAGCGCGACGATCTCGGCATCGTCGCTCGCAGGACTGTTCGCGGGCATGAAACTGTTAGGCGTATTCATCGGTACCTCCGCCGGTTTGGCGTGCACCGGCTCTAGATTTCAGAACTTGTCTGCGCGGACGACGCGCGATCCCGGTCGAGTGTAGCGACGGAAATCCGTCCGCCGGCGAAGGTCGGAAGGCCGAACGGCCATGGGCCCCGCTTTCCTCTCAGGCAGCGCTTAGAGAAGAATTCGTTATCGAGTCGTTACGCCTACATGGCAAGCGTGAATGTCCCTGTCACATGCAGATACGTTTTGTTGGCAACTGAGCGCGACTAACCGGTCCGGCGCCGTAACATAAGAGGCTCTTACTGTCAGCCCGCAAAGTGAGCGGTAAATCACAGCGGCATTGCAGCAAACTTGGGCCCATCGGCGCCGACGCCCACGTCATTGAGCCTCCGCTGGTTCGCCGCTGCCTTGTCGGGGGCGTGAGCAAGCGCAGAAAAGCAGCAGAGCGAGTCATAGGCTCTAGCCGTGCTAGGCGAGCTGGTACAGACCACGGCCGGGAAGTGGATCACCTGTGCGGATTTTAAGAACGGCAGTGTGGGATTCTGTGACCAGCGGAAACAGGTAGCTGAATCGGTCTATACCGCCTGCAAGACACCATATTTGCGCGTTGCCAGAAGGGTCGCGGTACGGCTCCGGTACGGCCGCAAATCGGCCCCGGTCGCGTACACGCCGCTCACGACGCGTTAGCTACCGCTTGGCGGGCGCGACGGACCGGGAGCAGTACGTGGGTCGAGGCCGAAGACCTGCACCGGGGCTGACTTGCCTTTCAAGGCATGCGATCCGCGGTCGGTGAGGCCGGGTGGTCGAGAAGCCAGGGCGTCGACGGTGTGGTGGGTGAGAAGGATCGCGTCGCCGGTGGTCTTGGTGAGCTGCTCGACGCGGGCAGCGACGTTGACTGTGTCGCCGATTAGGGTGAACTCGAGCTTGCCTGCCCCGCCGATGGTGCCAGCGAGCACCACACCGGTGTTGATTCCGATGCCGATCCGAAGCGCGCCGCCGAACCGCTCGGCTACAAGGCGATGAATCAGTACCGCGGAGCTCACGGCGGCGTCGGCATGGTCGGCGAGGTCGTTGGGGGCGCCCTGGCGGCGTCGTTCAACCGCATGCAGGCGGGTTTGGCTGAGCGGCAACGACTTCAGGCGGCGTTCGGGACTTATGTCGACCCGGCCCTGGCGGCGCGGCTGCTCGAACAGGGTGACGACGTCTTCACCGGTGAGCACCCCCAGCTGAGCGTGATGTTCGTCGACATCCGCGACTTCACCCCGTTCGCCGAGGCCAACACCGCCGAGGACACCGTCGCCCGGCTCAACACCCTGTTCGAGATCGTCGTGCCTGCCGTCGTGGACGCCGGTGGGCGACGGCGCTCTGGCCGTCTTCGGCGCCGGCAGGAACGCTAGTTTCCGTCGGGTAGTTCAATAGAGGCGCTGCTAAGAATTGCGTCGGCAGTAGGGGTCCTCCGCGGGAAGCCAGGCCGTGTCGGCATCCAAACCCAAGTCGCCCACATCGCCGGTGAGCGCTGTGATGACCGCGCCAACGGCAGCCCGGCCCTCTTCGCGGCGCGAGACCAGCGACCACGTCCAGTACGGCTGTGGACGTACGACCTGCCGCCGCGCGAGATCCTTTGGTACTGACGTGTTTTGGCCCTTCGGCGAGTTGACGACCGGCCGCCGCAGGCGGCGAACGTGTTCGAAGAATGCCGGGCCGGTGATGCCGCCGTCGTCGATGTGTATCACTCGAGCGCCGGTCTCGCGGGCGAACTGCTCGCCGTAGCGATTCCACGACGACCAGCTATCGGTGTCTGAGTCGAGCAGCACCAGGGTGTCTTTGGCCGCGACGGTCACGGCGTCGGAAGCTGGGCTGATCGCATAAGCAGGTCCGCACCGATCAGACGAGCTTGCAGGCGATGCGTGTCGAGATCAGCGCGCTGCACCCAGCAGATCGCCAAATCGATGGCATCTTCAGCGACGCGGGCGGCCTGGACGTGGGACGGCAGCACCCAGGCGTCAACGAGTAGGTGCGCGACACCCGCAATCCGTTCGGCCAGATCCGTCGGGCGCCAGCTGACATAGCCGAGCCGCACAGGCTCAGTGTCGGAAAGACCAATCGCTTGCATCCGCAGCTCGTCAGCATGCGCCAACAGCTCTCGAGACTTGGGAAGCAGAGCCGCACCCACTGGGGTCAACACGACTGACCGGCGGTCGCGATCGAACAGTTGCACCTTGAGGTCTCGCTCCAACGCCTTGATCTGTTGGGAGAGCGACGGACCGGCGATGTGCAGCCGGTCAGCGGCCCGGCCGAAGTTCAACTCCTCGGCGACAGCGACGAAGTAGCGCAGTTGGCGCAGCTCCACTCGTCCATCGGAGAGCGGTGGGAGCCTGGGCCTACGAGCAGCTAGTAAACCGGTCATGGCCAGCGGATGCATGAAGGGACCACGATCGTTGCATCGATGCACACCACACATGAAAGGAGTGCTCCCATGAATCACCCGCACAAGGTCGCCGTCATCACAGGAGCTTCTCGAGGCATCGGTGCCGCTCTGGTTCCCGCTTACCGCAAACTCGGCTACCGCGTTGTTGCCGCCGCCCGATCCATCATCGCTGCTTCAGACGATCCCGAGGTGCTGACAGTGCGCGTCGACGTGGCCGAGCCAGGCGCCGGATCCCGGATCGTCGACGCGGCCATGGGCCGATTAGGACGGATCGACACGCTGGTCAACAACGCCGGCATCTTCATCGCCAAGCCGTTCACCGAATACACCGATGAGGACTATGCCGCAGTCACCGGCGTGAACCTACGCGGATTCTTCGACGTGTCCCGCAGTGCCATCGCCGCAATGCTCACCCGAGACGGGGGCGGCCATGTCGTGAACATCTCCACCAGCCTCATCGATCACGCCAATTCCCAGGTGCCATCCGTGCTGGCGTCACTGACCAAAGGCGGTATCAACGCGGCCACCAAAGCGTTGGCCATCGAGTACGCCGGCCGCGGCATCCGGTCCAACGCCGTCGCACTGGGCGTCATTCGCACTCCCATGCACCCACCAGAGACACATGAGGCCCTCGCGAGGCTTCACCCTGTTGGCCGGATCGGTGAGATCGAGGACGTCGTGGACGCGATCGTGTACCTGGAGAATGCGCCGTTCGTCACCGGGGAAATCCTGCACGTCGACGGCGGCCAGAGCGCCGGACACTGACCCGAGTGGAAACTCTTGTAGCTCGACCGCATTCGTATCCTGAAAGACCCTAGCGATGGACTACTTCGTCGAGATGACGACACACGTTCCGCAAGGAACGCCGCAGGAAACCGTGGACGACATCCGCGCACGGGAGGCGGCACGCGCCCGCGAACTCTCAGCCGACGGACGCCTCAAGCGGTTGTGGCGCCCACCGCTGGCGCCCGGGGACTGGCGCACCATCGGTCTGTTCAGCGCTGACGACGACAGTCAATTGGACAAGATCCTGACGTCGATGCCACTGCATGTTTGGCGCACGGACACTGTCACACCACTTTCGCCGCATCCGAACGACCCAGCTGCCGCCGGGGGGCGCGAACCCGTTGAATTTCTGACGACCTTGACCCTCACCGTCCCCGAGGGGACGGCACGCGAGACCGTCGACGACATGAAGGCTCGCGAGGCCATCCACGCTCATGAACTGGGTATGGAAGGACGCCTTGTCCGCCTCTGGACGCCACCCAACCAACTCGGCCAGTGGCGCACATTGGGGCTCTGGAGCGCCCGTGACGCAGCAGGCCTGACGGCGGCGTTGGAATCCTTGCCGCTGTACGTCTGGATGACCGTCGAGGCAACGCCGCTCATTCCGCATCCCAGTGACCCCGTGAGGGGTACGGGATCATGAGCTACGCCGTGGATGCACTGGCCGACTTTGTGGTTGCAGCGGACTCTGCTCACCGGCCCGATGGCGCGGTAATGCTATTGCGGCGCAATGTTCTTGACAGCCTAGGCTGCGCGATCGCGGCGCTCGACGGCGAGACGGTCTGCTTGGTGCGTGACCAGGTTGAGTCGGTCGGCGGCCAGCCCCGGGCTTCACTGATCGGCGGCGGCCGGTCAAGCGTTGATCAGGCCGCGTTGTTCAACTCGGTTGCCGTCCGCTACGTCGACCTGCTTGACACCTACCTCACACCCGGCGGTCTATGTCACCCGGCGGACAACTTCGGCGCGATGATGGCGGTGGCAGAGAGCGCCGGGGCCAGCGGTGCCGACTTTCTGCTGGGGCTGGCGGTCGCGTACGAGGTGCAATCCCGCTTCTCGGCGTCCGTGCCGGTGATGGCGCACGGCCTCAACCACGCACTGCAGCTGGCGATTTCGGTTGCCGCCGGTGCCGCCAAGTTGCTTCATCTAACCGCCGAGCAGACCGCCAACGCGATGTCCATCGCAGCGGCAGATAATGTGTCGCTCGCTGCGATCCATTCGGAGCCAGTGTCGAACTGGAAGGGGATTTCGCCCGGAATCACCGCGCAGCGGGCCGTATATGCGACCGCATTGGCGCTGCGAGGCATCACCGGTCCGCGCGGAATCTTCGAGGGTCCCAACGGTCTTGAGCGACTTTTCGGCCAGACCATCGATCTCCACCTCGACGACCCGACCCTCGGCGTCGTCAACGACACGTATCTGAAGAAGTACTGTGCACTCATTCACGGTCAGGCGCCCATCGAAACTGTTCTCGCACTTGCCGGTGAGCATGGCATCCAGCATGGCGACATCGCGTCCGTTGAGGTGGAGGTGTTTCAAACCGCTTTCGACATCGCAGGAGGCGGCAGCTTCGGGAGCAAGGACGCTCCTGCGACCAAGGAGCAGGCCGACTACAACTTGAAATACCTGTTGGCAGTGGCGCTCATCGACGGTCAGGTTGGGCCCGAGCAACTCCAAGCCGAACGCATTCGACGATCAGACGTCCAAGAGTTGCTCCACCGCATCAGCATTCGGCCTGACGCGGCGCTGACCGCCCGCTATCCGCAGGCGACGCCGGTGCGGATCACCATGATGTTGCGCGACGGCCAGCACGTATCACGTGAGCAGGACGACTTCGAAGGTGCACCGAGCCAGCCGTTCACATGGGAGCGCACCGTGGAGAAATTCCATGCGCTTGCACACCGATACGCCGATGATGGTCTACGCGCCGAGATCATCGACACTGTCGAACATCTCGACGGCGGCCCGATCTCGGTACTCACGAACTTACTCACAAGAGTCAGCCAGCAACCAGGGCTCCCGACGACAATCCGATCAGCCGGTAGCGGCAAGGAGCGGCCATGACATCACCTCTGCTGCACGGTGTCACCAACCTCCGACGGAACTAGACGGAGGGTCGCACAATCGTGCTATGCAGATGACGACGCCCAACGTCGCGACGACCTCGGTGCTTTGACCTGTCCGCGGCGGCTCTCCACCGCGTGCGCCTCAGCGATCCGCTGAGGTTCACCCCGAGTCGAGAAGGTCCAATAGTGTTAGCCGCCTCTGGTTTTTACAACAGCGTGTGGGCCGTTGGCTCGGCTTGTCGGACATATCTACCTGCTCCTAGGGTTCGAACACCAGCAGCGGTTTGCCCCCGTGTGCGGCAGCTTCGGCCAAGTAGATGGCTTCGCTGAACTTTTCGACGGGGATCGGCTGGCCCTCCGGTACGCGCAACGCGCCGCTGTCGGCGAGCTGAACTGTCCGGTCGATCGCGGCGGCCATCCGATCCTTCGGGCTCTCGGTGAACCAGCGGAACAGCCAGAACCCCCGAACGGTCTTGGTTTCGTAGATCAGTGAGCGCGCGAAGATGGGGATGGTGAGTTTGTCGGGATCGGTTTGGCGGTGCGTGGACAGCGCACCGTAGACGACCAGCTCACCGTGCGGTGCCAGCGCACGCGACACGTCCGCACCCACCTGACCGCCGACACAGTCGATCGCCTTGGACACGCCGTCGTGGCCTGCTATGTCGGCCACCCGTTCGCGCAGGTCCTGATCCTCCGTGCAGATCACCGCGGTGCCCCCCAGTTGATTCGCGCGGCGCGCGAACCCGCGCCGCGATCGCGTTGGCCGCCCATGCCCGGACACCCGTACGATCGTGATCGTCGCTCTACGGCGAGCACAGCGGCCTGTCTGGGCGACCGGAGTGCGCGATTTGGGCAGATGGCCATTTCGCTTGGCCGATCGCGCATTTCGTCGATCGTCGATCGTGGGTCCGGTGAGGTGGCCGAGAACCGAGAAGTAGACAGCCACCCCACCGGGTCTCTAGGCCGTCAAGTCGCAGGAGACGACGCCCAGCGGAGACAGCACCGAGGTCCCGAACCGGCCCTCGGAGCGGGCACGGATCAGGTTCTTGCTGAAGTCGTGGGCGTTGGAGAACTCCGACGTCCTGGCCACCGACGCGGTCGTCGTGGACACCGACACTGGGCATCGGGGTGCAGTGGGCCGCTCACCATTCGGTCACCTCTGGGGCAATTTTCTTGACACGCATTCCGTTACTTCTCTCTCAGGTTGTTAGCGCGTCCGGTTTCTCGCCCGAGGTTTCGGGTGAGTTCGAGTGGCCCTGATTCCTTAGCCAGGGCCACTCATCCTGTGTGCGCCTGCGGCGCGTTGGGGCGGGGCGGGGTGTCCAAGCAGACAAGACTTCCCCGCCCCGCACGTCGTCGCTGGGCTCGCCCCAGCCGAGATGCCCCGCTTCGCTGCCCGTGCAATACGGGAAATCGGCACAGCAGGGCATCACCTTGGTCACCGGAAGCTCGTCCCGCCAGCTTGGACCGTCCATCGTGCGTTGGGGCAGCGGGCCTGAGAAGCCTTGCCGCCCGACATCCATGGCCCTACGACGTGCTCGTAGTCCCCCGGCCAGAAGTCGTTGCGGCAGTTCGCCCATGCTTGATAGGAGCCTGGGTTGGTGCGCAAGCAAGCCACCGTATAGCCGGTTTTCCCTTGCTCAGGGAAACAATGACGCCCAGCTTGGGCGGGTGAGGCACCCACAAGTGCCTCTCCCGTGATGGTGGCCATTGTGACCAGTGTTTTCTTCATCAGAACTCCCGTTTCATTTCGCGCCTCACCGCAGGCTCTTCGAATCCCTCACGAAGCGGGGGTAGTGCTTCTGCACAGGTTTCGCCGGGTGGGTGGGTGACTTCCTCTCGTGGCGACTCCTGCTTCCTCTCGTGGCGACTCCTGCGTCACCAATTCGAGAACCGGGACTTCCGGTTCGTCAGCCACCAGCTCCTCGGCGTCGTCGGCGACCATGCCCCACGAATGCACGGCAGGGCCGTGCCGTGGTGGTAGCCGCGTGGCCTTGCGAAGAATTAGCTGCCTCGCTGTTGGTTAACTACCAGACTAGCGCTTTTAGGTCAGTAGGGAGGGAAAATCGTATAATCTACTTCAGCGTCAGCAACATCTACCACCATAGCCATCAAATCCACCACCCGCACTGCCCACGACCGCTCGGCTCGGGTGGACAACCGCAGTCGTCACCGCCAGCACCGAACACCATGGCCCCGCCGCCGAAGGCGGGATTGGGGGCGCAGGGCCGCGCTGCACCTTCCGCCTGGACCGCGACATCGCCGCAGCGCGTGAGCATGCCGAGGAGTGGCGTTGAGCCGTGCCAGGCCCCATTGTGGTATCAGCCCGTACTCGGCGGACAACCCGTTGGTAGACCACGCCACTCGGCTTGTTTCGGACCTGGCGACGAGCCCGAGGTGCGTAACGTGCTTGACCGGGGCTTGCTGGTGGCTAACGGCCGACGAAGTCGGCGGTGGTGCGGGTGAGGAATGCCTGTACGCCGATCGCCGCGTCCTCGGTGGTGAACAACTTTTGAACGGTGGGGACGAGTTGGGCTTCGGCGGCGGCGTCTCCGGCGCGGATGGCCTGACGGGCGCTTTGCAGGGTGGCCTGCACACCCAGCGGTGCTTGGCGGGCGATGGTTTGGGCGATTTCGACTGCCCGGTCGAGGTGTTCGCCGTCAGGCACGATTTCCTGCACGATGCCGATGCGGTGGGCCTCGGTCGCGTCGAAGGTGTCGGCGGTGAGTATCCACCGCATCGCGTTGCCCCAGCCTGCGGCGCGGGGGAAGCGGATGGTTGCGCCCCCGAATGGGTAGATGCCGCGGGCGATTTCGAGTTGGGCGAAGGTGGCTGATTCTGCGGCGACGGCGATGTCGGCGGCGAGCATGAGCTCGATGCCGAGGGTGAGGACCTTGCCGTGCACGGCGACGACGAGCGGCTTGGACAGCTGCCGGCCGTCGACCTGCCACGGGTTGATGCCGCCCTCGGGTACATGCGAGACGCCGCTCTGGATGTCGCCGGCCACGCTGGCCAGATCCAGGCCGGCGGTGAACATGGTCCCTTCGCCGTACAGGACGCCCGCGCGCAGCGTGTCGTCGGCGTCGAGTTCGCCGTAGGCGGCGGCGAGTTCACGCAGCATGGTGGAGTCGAACGCGTTGCGTTTGTCCGGGCGGTTCAGGCCGATGATCTGCACGTAGCCGTCACGGCGGACCTGCAGGGTTTCGTAGGTCATGGGTTTTCCTCTCTGAGTGGGTGTGCACCGGAACCGAATTCAGTTGGCGGCGTGTCTCTTTCGTTTGAAAGCGGTGACCGCGGACAGGATCAGCGCGCTGGGGTTGCCATGATCGGGGTAGCGCTGCTGCATGCGGGCGACCATGTCGCGGGAGTCCGCGCTGTCGTCGACCTCGTTGATGAAGTGGCCGATGTAGTCGCGGGTGCCGGCCACGGTCGCGGCGACGTCGTCGGGTAGTTCGGGTCGTTTGTGTCCGGCCACCACCGTGCGCGGGTTTAGGGCTGCGATTTTCTCGACACTGGCGATCCATTGGCGCCATTCGTCTGGTCCCGTCAGCGCGAGCATGGGGTGAATGCCGTTGTAGATGACATCGCCGGCGACGACGGCGTCCAGCGCCGGGATGTGCAGCACGGTGTTGTTGGCGATGTCGCCTTGCCCGATCCGGATAGCGCGAAGTTCGTGGCCATCGAGGGTGATGACGCCGCTGCCGAGGGGTTCGGGAATGACGGTGTTATCGAGGGCCTGGCCGGAAAACCAATCGCGCCACTGGGTACGGGCGGCGTCATTGGTCGCCCCGATGTCGGCGACCACCGCGGGCAGCGCGACTGCCCGCGCTGTCGGGAAGCGGTCGAGCAACCATTCCAGGCCGAAGTAGTGGTCGGCGTGGGCGTGAGTGATGTAGATGGTAGTCAGTGTCCGCCCGGATGATTCGATGCGCCGGGCCAATTCGGCGACATCGCCTTCCATGTACTGGGCGTCGACGAGCACCGCCTCGGTTGGCCCGGTCAGCAGTGTGGACGTGGTGGGCGAGAACTGGCCGCCAGTGCTGATGTCGCGCATCGGGCTGGTGTAGACGTCGAGGGTCAGTTCGGTCATGCGATTGGTCCTGCCTAGCTGGCGTCGGCCGGTGAGGCGGCGCTATTTACACCCCGACACCGACGGTGGTGCTCAACCCGCCGTCGAGCGGGATGACCGCGCCGGTCATGAAGTTGGTGGCCCGTGAGGCCAGATACACCGCGGCAGCCGCCACGTCCTCGGTGCGGCCGATGCGTTTGACCGGGGTGGCGGCCGCGATCTGGTCGCCGACCGCATCGAGGGTGGCCGCCATCATCTTCGACGGGAACGGGCCCGGGGCTATCGCATTGACCAGGATGGACGGTGCCAGCTCGGCGGCCAGATGCCGGGTCAAATGGTGGAGGGCTGCCTTGGAGGCCGAGTAGGAATAGTTACCCAGGCTGGGCACCGTCAGGCCGTCGATCGAGCCGATGTTGATCACCCGGGCGGGGTTGTCTTCGGCGGCAGCGGCATCCAGCAGGGGGCGGGCCAGCTGGGTCAGCATGAACGGCGCCTTGACGTTAAGGGTGAGGACCTTGTCCCACGCGGCCCCCGGGAACTCGTCGAAGGCGGCGCCCCAGGTGGCGCCGGCATTGTTGACCAGGATGTGCAATGAATCTTCTTGTGCGGCTATTTGATTGATCAGTGCGCGGCACTCGTCCTCCTTGCTGACGTCGGCGGGGATGGCGTGTACCTCACCGAACTGCGACAGCTCCTGCTGCGCAAGCTCGCAGGCATCGGGTTTGCGTGACGAGATGTAGACACGCACCCCGGCGCGCAGGTAGCCCTCGGCGATCATGTAGCCGATGCCACGGGTGCCGCCCGTGATCAGAGCGGTCTTGCCCGCTACGGAAAACAGCTCGGGAAACATGTTCGGCGTGCTCCTCTTGGTTGTTGGCCCACCTACCGCAGGGGCCGTCGCCGGTTCGAACATCTTTAAGCGGGCACAGTGGCGAAATCATCACGCGACGTCTAGACTAAACCGTCTAGACTAAAACGTCAAATACGGTGTTGGCGGACCGCAGTAGTCCGGCACAGGCAGGGGAATCGATGGGAGCAACGCCAAAAACCCTGTCCCACAAGGAGCGACTGATCCGGCAGGGCATGAAGTCCTTCTACGCATCCGGTTTCCACGGCACGACCGTCGACGCGATCCTGGAGGCCTCGGGAGTTCCGAAGGGCTCGTTCTATCACCACTTCGGGTCCAAGGATGCGTTCGGTCTGGCTGTGCTGGACCGTTATATGCATATCCAGCTGGATGCGCTGGCCAAGTGGGCCGACGACGACGCCTTGAGCACCACCGACAAGCTCACCCGCTACTTCACCGAACTCTGCGAGACCTTCGTCAGGTCCGGCTTCCAGCGGGCCTGCCTGGCCGGCAAGTTCTCCACCGAACTGGCCGCCAACTCCGATTCTTTCCGCGAGCAGCTCGGCAAATCGCTGATCGGGTGGAATTCCGCGCTGTCCGACCTGCTCCGGCACGGCCAACAGCGCGGCGATGTACGCACCGATCGCTCTCCCGAGCAGCTTGCGCACAGCATCCTGGCGCTTATCCAGGGCGCGTTCGTCCTTGCGTTGTCCGCGCGAGACACCCAGGCGCTCGACGCGGTCTGCTCAACATTCGGTCTGCTGATCGAACCATTACCCATGCCTGCTTGGCGGGGTCGGTCTTAACATGCTGTACCTGTGTTCGGCGGTTCTCGATGACCAGATGGCGCAGGGCCACGTGGTGCGCAACGTCGCCAAGCTGGTCGACCGAGTCGACGGAGACGCCAAGACGTTTCGCACGCTGAGCGAGCGCGACATGTTCCGCATCCTCGATCACGAGTCCCGCGACCGGCACCTGTGGGCACTGGCACTGTACGGGTTGCGCCGAGGTGAGATCGCGGGCCTGCGGTGGGCCAACGTCAACCTGACCGACAAAACAATCGGCGCCGGTGCAGACGCACTACCGGCGCGGTCCGTGCGTATCGAGGAGAACCGGGTGGCCGTCGGCAAGCGGATCGAGACGGGCACGCCGAAGTCCAAGGCCAGCAACCGCACGCTGCCGATGCCTGATGAGGTCGTGGACGTGCTCAAGGCGGCACGGAAGCGGCAGACCGAAGAGCGGTTGCGCTTTGGTGAGGGGTTCGGATCGGGTGAGTACGTCGCCAGCGACGAGCAGGGCATTCCCTATCACCCCAACCTGCCGACGTTCGGCTGGGGGCCGGATGCTCGACGGGCTGAAGATCACACGGGTACGACTGCACGATGCCCGGCATTCGTGCGCCACGCTGATGCACTTGCGCGACGTTCCGATCGCGGTGATCGCGGCATGGCTGGGACACGCCCGTGCGGCGTTCACGATGTCGGTCTACGCCCACAGCCAGGATGACGCGCTGAAGTCAGCCCCGAGCAGTTTTGGGCGGGTTGTGACAACTCGTGACATCGAGACCGATTCGGAGGGCTGATTGACAACTTCAAAAACGTCTCTACCTGCATGTTTTCGGTGCCCCCAGTCGGACTCGAACCGACACTGTGCGGATTTTAAGTCCGCTGCCTCTGCCAATTGGGCTATGGGGGCTTCGCAGATCAGAGCCTAAATTAGCTCGCCCTGCATTCCGAGTTCTGGATAGCGCAGTGATGCCGTCCGCGACTGTCGTCAAGTCATCACTGAGCAGCAGATCATCGACTCGATGGCGTGGGTCGAGCGCAGCGTGCTGGTGCGCCGCCGGCATTATCGAGGCCGCCAGACAGTTGCGCCGCGCCAACGGCCACCTGCACCTACCGAGTCGAGCGTGAAAATGGCCGAAACTGTGGGACCCGTCGTGCACACTGACGAGGTGAGCGCAGCCTGATGTTCACCGGATCGCCACCCGAAGTCCCATGGCGGTGCGCAGTGTTCGGATGGTCAACTCGCCCGCCGAGGTTGTCCCGAGTTCCGTGTGGAACGGGTGCGCGACGAAAGGCGCTGCTATGCAGGTGAACATGGTCGTCAATGCGGAGACGATTCGTGGCTGCTGCCCTAAATCCCCGTCCGGCGAGATCCCCGTATAAGTATCGACAGCCGCATGGAGATATGACGATGAGCGTCCAGCAGCAACAAGCACTCGATTCCCTTTACGCACTTGGCAATGTGCTGACGATCAAGATTACGATGCCGCAAGGCGATTGGGATGCGGTGCGGACCGAGCAGCCGAAGGGCGGCGTGTGCAACTTCGAATGGACTGGCGGCAGCCGGTTCACGTGGCGTAAGGCGACTTCGGTCGAGATATCTGGAACCAGCTTTCCCACGCGGACCACGTTCACCGAGGTGGGCGTCAAGAAGAAATCATTCTGCGGCTCACTCAACAGCGAAAAACCGTGCCTCCACATTGACTTCGGCAGGTTCAGCGAGGCCAACGTCCCTGCGATCAATGCCCTGATCGGGTCGCGCTATCTGACGCTCAATAATTCCATCCAAGATCGATCGTATATTCGACAGCCGCTGGGATACAGATTGCTGGCTATGGCCGGATTGGCCCATTCGCGTTGCAATTTTGCCCGGGTATTTGTGAATGAAACGCTGATCGGTCAAGGGTTGGGTGGCGTCAACAGTCCGGGTACGTATGTCAATGCCGAACCGGTCATGAAGCGCTATATCGAACGCAATTTCAATGGCAATATGGACGGAAATTTGTATGAACTTGAACATAACGATGATTTCGTGGATGAGAGGTTGCGATTCATCACGACGGAGTCGCTTTCCAAATTCGAGGACAAGGCCGATTTGAAGTTTGCCAACAATCATATCGAGGCGAATGGCCTAGCCGGTGCAAACCAGATGCTGGATCTGGATCACTTCATTAAAGTCTATGCGATGGAGTTTCTTCTCAAGCACTGGGATGGCTATGCCAACAACACCAATAACACCTATATCTACAATGACGTGAATGCTGTCGCGGCACCTGGTGTAGACAACATCAAGTTCAAAATGATCCATTGGGGTATTGATCAGATTCTCAAGCCCGATAGGCGCTTCAAGCTGGCGACCAGTGGGCTCGTCGCGAAGCTCGTGCGCGACGATGCCGCACGCCGCGCGCAATTGATCGACCAGATTCGGACGTATCGGGAGACCGTGTTCAGCCGCGAGACTCAACAGACAAAGCTGAAACCAATGATCGATCAAATGGAGGCGCTACTGGTGGGGTTCGGCGTGCCCAATGCGGTATCGGAGATTGCGACGGTGCGGCAGCAATTACGGCTGGCCGTATCCGCCGGTTATCTCTGTGCCGGGCTGCCTGGCTCCAGGGCGGTCTATGTTCTCAAGGGTGACACCAGTCACTGCCTGCATGCCAGCAATACCGAGGGAATTCCGGCGGGTACACCCAATCCGCTGAATTTCGAGGTATACCACCAGCCCCTTCGGGACGATAATGATAAGACGGATCTGTGGTCCATCGACGATCTTGGAGCCGGAAAGTCGGTTACCAATCAGGCGTACAACCGCGTACTCCACGCCAGCAACACCTTGACGAACCAGGGGCACAAATATCTCTATACCTGTGCGCCGGCCAACACAGACCGCGCCGAAGAATTCTCGATTGTTCCCATTGATTCGGACCGATTCAACTTCACTGGGTATTTCGAGCTCGCCAGCATCCGGACCAATCTGCGCGCAACTTATGGTTCTGACACCACGCCGGCGGGCAGGCCACGGGTTCATCAAGAGCCCGACGACGGGTCCACCCTTTACTTCTATTGAAAAGTGAAACCACGAGGGCGAATTCGTCACCACCATTCCTGGCGCTAGTCGAGAACCGCATAGCCGCCGTTGTCGTTGACGATGAGAATTTTCCTTTCATCGTCGGTTGAGAATGTCGTGATGCCCTCCGGCTTCATGGACCGATGGAAGCGCACATCAAGCAGCCTGACGTCGTCGTGACGCCGTTCCAGCTGCAGAGCTGAAACGGGTTCGTTGCCTCTGCTGGCCGGACGCCCGAGCAGAATCAGGAAGTCTCCGGTCTGCTCGTCGTACGAAATGTCACGGATTCTCTGCGTCACGCGCGATTGCGGTATGCGGGCAAGCAGAATGTGGCGGCACGCCTACCCCGACGCCGCGACCCAGGCGTCCTGACTTGCTCCGAACCCGATGCGATGTAGCCAGCTAGCGGGTGCCCCTGGCGGCAAACTCGGCGATGGAGTCGACGTTGCTCGCGTCGATGAAACGCGGGCCCGCGTGAGTACCGGTGTTCCGCCGCCAATGATGTTGCGGTTGTTGAGGTAAAGCCACAACGCGTCGATCGCCAGGTAACCCTGCAGGAAGGGTTGCTGGTCGATGGCCCACCCGACGTCGCCATTCTTGATCGCGGTCACGAGTTCGGCGTTGGTGTCGAAGGTGTCGATAACGGCATCGCTGCCGGCGTTCGCCTTCGACTGTACGGCGGTGAGCGCGATCGAGACGTCCAGCGCCATTATGTGGTCGACGGCGGGATCCTGCTGGAGCTTGGCGGTCACCGCCGCCTCCACCGAGGGCATGTCCTTGCTGTTGACATTGAGTGTCTCGGTGGTGCCTTTGAACCCTTGCCGCACGCCATCGCACCGCGCTTCCAGCGAGATGTTGCCCTGCTCGTGGATGACGCACAGAACTTTCTTGGCGCCGTCGGTGGTCAGGCGTTCTCCGGCGGTGCGTCCGGAAAGGGCTTCGTCTTGACCGAAATACTGTTGCACGCCAAGGCTTTTCCAGGCCGCGTCGAGTCTTCGCCGGGCCGCAGCACCCCTACTTCACCGATGTCGTGGCGATGCCCGGTGGTGGTGTCGGCACCGGATACGCCGAAGCGTTCGTCGCCGAGGTCCAGCACTTCGTCCGGTGCATGATCTCGGGCACGCCGATGGACACCAGCTTCCCGTCCGCCTACCGGGTGATGCTGGTCGTCGACGCCGCACAGCAATCCGCTGAGCACGCGGCGCCGGTGAACCTCGACGACCTCAACGCCCGCAACTCTCTGGCTTCGGCCTAATCCGAGAGCAGGAACCAATGACCATGTCGCAGAACGCCGTCGACGCCAACCCCAAGCCTGAATATGCACGCGTGCACCTCGGCACCGCCCCCGACTCGTGGGGCATCTGGTTTCCCGATGACCCGAAACAGCCGCACTGGAGCATGTTCCTCGACGAGGTCGTCCAAGCCGGTTTCCGGACCATCGAACTCGGGCCGTTCGGTTATCTGCCCACCAATCCCGAACAGCTCAAGGATGAACTCGGCAGGCGTGGACTGAGTCTGACCGGCGGAACCGTCGGCACCGCCACCCACCGCGGGCCGGCGGCGTTTGAACAAAGCCGCCGCGACGCCTTCGCGGTCTGTGAACTGTTGGCCGCCATGAACGTTCACCACCTGGTGGCATTGCCCGAGATGTACACCGACCTGCACACCGGTGCGCTCATCCAGCCGGCGGAGCTGACCGCGGAGCAGTGGCGTGACCTCGTCGACGGCCAGTCCGGTCTCGGCCGACTCGTCCAGCAGCACTTCGACGTTCAGCTGGGCTTTCACCCGCACGTCGATACTCATGTCGACACTCAACTATTCGTCGACAAGTTCCTCGACGACACCGATCCCGATGCGGTGTCGCTGTGCCTGGATACTGGTCACGTCGAATACTGCTCCGGCGACAACCGCGAGGTCATCAGCCTCACCCGGACCGGATCAGCTACATCCACCTCAAACAAGTCAATCCGGCCGTCGCCGCACAGGCCCGCACAGACCGGGTCGGTTTCTACGAGGCGGTGCAGCAGGGCGCCATGGTGGAACCACCGTTGGGCGCGCCGACGATGGAACCGCTCCTCAACGACCTCGCCGCGCTGAACCGCGACCTGCGATTGATCATCGAACACGACACGTACCCGGCGCCAGCCGGCAGTGCGAAAGCGATCGCGATCCGCACCCGGGATTACTTCGCCAGCGTCGGGCTCCTGCCGGCGGATCACTAGCCGCCGGCAGGATTGCCCTAACGAGTCTTCGTAGTCGTCGTGGCTGGCTCGGTAGATCGCAAAGCCCCGTGCTCGTGGTGAGCCGGTGTAGCGCAGTCGGCACAGCCGCAGCGCCTCGCCGTCGGCCAAGACGCCGTCGATGTAGGCGAACTCGCCGCGATAGCGCATGCGTATCTCGCGCAACTGCGGCCAACGCTGGCGGGAACGATCGATCAGCCGATGGTGTAAGGAGGCCTTGGTGGAGTCCGGGATCTTGGGCATCGGCCTATCGTGACCCGGGTTGTCAGTGCGGTAGTGGGTGGTCACCGCGCGTCGGTGATGAGACGAGGCGCGCGGGACAACGGATGGATGGCCATGTCTGGAGGCAAGCGGATATGAATTCAAGTGAGGTTGTCGGCACAATCGACGCGTTGTGGCGCTTTCCGGTGAAGTCGATGCAGGGTGAGCGGGTGGATGCGGCGGACGTGGGCGATGCGGGAGTCATCGGCGACCGGGTGTACGCGCTTGTCGATCGGAAGACCGGCAAGGTGGCGAGCGCGAAGCACCCGAAGTTGTGGCCTTACCTGCTCGCGTGCCGGGCGACGTTTCCCGAATCTCCACACCCAGATGACGAGATTCCGCCGGCGCGGATTGATCTCGCCGATGGAACGTCGGTGATGAGCGATGCGCCTGACGTCGACGCCGTCCTATCGCGATTCTTCGGCCGCGACGTGGAGCTGGCGCGCGCCGCACCAGCGGATTTCACGATCGACCAATACCACCCCGACGTCGAGAACCTCGACCCGGAAGGTCACCGCGATGAGTTGACGGAGGCGAAGCTTGGCGCGGCACTGTTCAGCCAGCTCGGCATACCGTCGGCCGTGCCGGAGGGATCGTTCAAGGATCTCTTCCCAGTCAGCGTCATTACGACGTCGACTCTCGATCAATTGAGCGAGCTGCAGCCGCAGAGCCGGTTCGACATCCGGCGCTTCCGCATGAACCTCGTCGCCGAGACGACCGAGCCGGGTTTCGTCGAAAATGCTTGGATTGGTCGCATCCTGCAGGTAGGCGACGACGTTCGGCTCGCGGTCGCCGTGCCTGACCCCCGCTGCGTCATGACGACCGTCGCCCAGCCGGACCTTCCACGGGACCCCAACATCCTCAAGTCGCTCGCGATTCACAACAGGCTCGATGTGGCGGGCGGAGGCCTGTATCCATGTGCCGGCGTCTACACCGTGGTGGCATCAGCCGGAACGATCCGTACAGCTGACGCGGTTAGGCTGCTCTTAGCTTAGGGGGCGGGGACGTGGCGACACGTCCCCGCCCCACGCCGAGATCTACTTCTCGATGCTGCAGCGAAAAACCATCAGCCCCAACGACTTCGCCGATCTCGATCAACTCGCCGAACGCGCCATCGCCTTCCAGGACCGCTACAACACGACCGCGACGCCGTTCGACTGGACCTACACCCGAGACGACCTCAACGCCTACCTGCACCGCCTCGACCTCGACACACCGCACACCACTCCAACCTCACCCGTCACGGGATGGATGGTGGTCAACGACGCGCCGATCCGGCAGGAACACGACCATGGTCGCACCGCCGACGTCGACGAAAACGTCCCTGCAACAGCGGCTGTCCGCCCGCGCCCGCCAACGATGGCCGCAACTGGCCGGTATCGATATCCGGTTCCGCGGCGCGTTCGCCTACGTCACCGCAAACATGCCCGACGGCGACAGCATGCCCCTGATGCGGCTGCGCTACGGCGGATCAGCTGCCCGCTGGGGCTTCGCGGTCTACCTGGCCGGCGCACTCGAAGACGCCCTCGATACCGCCTGCGGCCTCTACCTGGGCGACCCGACCGCCTGGGCATAACCCCCGACGAACTTACGACCGAGACCACTTAGCCGGCCTCGACCGTGTGGTCTCTACGCAGCTGGGAGCAGCGCACCCCGACTGGGCGACAGGACCAGCGCCGGCCGCGGATACCGGTGCCACGCGCAGCCATCCTCGACCGCGTCGTCCAGCAATTCCTCAGCGCGGCGCAGGTCGCTGCGGTCACCCGATCCCGTGATTGCCTCCAATCCGCCAAGGCTGAGACGGGTGAGGATGACGCCGTGCTTGCGGCGGACCCGCGACATCTGGCTGATCATCCCCCGCACGATGTCCGCGGCGGTTTCATCATCGGCGTCGCCCAACTGGCAGTGCAGGCCGATGAGGTCCAGCCGGCTAGTGGACACTACTTCCGCCGCCATCTCCTCGGCGCACTGATCGGTCACGTCGATGAGCACCCGCTGGATGCGCTGAGCAGCGCCGGCGAGGGTCACGACCTGCTTACCCGACTTCACCACGAACTTGCCCACCCCGGCATCGAGTACGCACAGATTGGTGAGCGGCAGCTCGCCGTGCATGACAATACGCAGCGGCGAAACATCGGCAGCGAGAGCGTAATCCAGCTCGTCCACCGTTGTTACGTCGACACCGACGCCGTGCCGCGAAACCCACGCCGCCACCGCGCCGAGGCGCAACAGTTCCGCGGGGTAAGACACCGCAGATCCCCGAAAGGTCTTGCGGTACAGCGCACACCGGCGCAGTGCCACCGTCTCGTCAACCTGCGCGGCGCGCCACCTCGCGTCATGGAGGCGAGGCGCCAGATCCAACGCGGTCATGCCGCGTGCTGCCCGATGATCGCCAGCCCGGTCGACAGCACGACCATTGGACGAGGGAAGCGCAGTGTGGCGCAGGCATCGTCGAGTGATTCGTCGATTTCGCTTGCGAGTTCCGGTAATTCGACGGTCCAGTCGCCCGACGGCACGGCCCGGCCGCCGCCCAGGCTGAGGCGGGTCGCCACGATGCCGTGATCGCGACGGATATGCGTCATCTCGGCGATCATGTGACCGATGGCGGCGGGATAGCTGACAAAGTCCCGGTCCTGGCTACCGATTTCGCAGTGCAGGCCGATCAGGTCGAGCCGGCCGTGGTCGACAATCGCCTTAACGGCGTCGTCGGCTTCGCCGGTATCGAACCGGAAGCCCCACCTGCGGATGTCTCGACCGTTGCCGCCGGGTGCCGGCGCGTTGACGTCGGTCATGCCGACGAGCACGCCCTGCCTCCGGTGCGGGGCGACCACCAGCGGCTCAATCTGGTCGGTCGAACTGACCACCACCCGGCCGACTCCGAGGTTCGCTGTGCAGAACAGGATTTCGTTTGCATGCAGCGTGTCGGCGTGCACGGTCATCCGTGTCGGATGAATGCCGGACGCAATCGCCACCGCGAGTTCCTCGCCCGAGCGCACGTCCACCGCCAGGCTGTGGTCCCTGACCCACTTCGCGACAACGCGGTTTCTCAGCGCCAGCGCGGGCAGGGCGACCTCGGTCATCGGGAAGGCATGGCGGTAGATCACGCAGCGGTGCAGGGCTTCCTGCTCGGGAGACGTCGGCTCAGCCAGAACGGGAGCGGCGTGACTTCGGGCGGCTACCCGCGATGTGGTTCCTGAGAGCACGGAATGAAAGACGCCGGAGATGGTCACCGAAACCTTTTCGCTTCGAGCCCTGGCCTGTTGCCATTCGGGCACCAATTCGACGATTACTCAGTCCCGCGCCGCCCACCAGGCGTCCTTGCGAAATCTTGACACCCTCGATGCAAACTTTGACGCCGCACTGACACCGGACTCAGCCCAGCGCGTCCGCCAGCGGGCCAAGGGCGAGCGCCGGCAGATACTCCAGCCCCACCATGATCAAGGTGACACTCCCAATCAGCACGACAAAGTTCGGCTGATAGGTGCGAAGGGTGCCGGCGGTGATCACGCCCGGTCGCTGAGCGGCGAAGGTCCCCGCCAGCGCCATCACCACGATGATCGGCACGAACCTCCCCGACACCATCGCGAACGCCAGCGCGACGTTGTACCAGGTCGTATTGCCGCTGAACCCGGCGAATGCGCTGCCGTTGTTGGCGGCCGAGCTCGTGAAGGCATAGAGCACCTCGGAAAGACCGTGCGGCCCGGTGTTCAGCATCGAGGCCCGTTGGCCCGGCAGCGCCATCGCAATGGCGCAGCCGACCAGGACAGTCACCGGAGCGACGAGGATGTAGAGACTCACCAACTTCATGTGGCGGGCGTGCAGTCTTTTCTGAAGAAACTCGGGGGTGGTGCCGACCATCAGGCCGCCGATGAATACCGCCAGCAGCGCCATCATCACCAGCCCGTACAGTCCGGTTCCCGCGCCGCCGGGCGCCACCTCGCCCAGCATCATGTTCATCAGCAGCACGCCGCCGCCCAGGCTGGCGAAACTGTCGTATGAGGCGTTCGCCGCGCCGTCACCGCTCGCGGTCGCGGCCTGACCGAACACCGCGCTGCCCGGCACCCCGAACCGCGCCTCGGTGCCCTCGGTGGCGACGCCGACCGCGCCGATGACGGTGCCATGCCCCGCCGTTTGGGCCCAGATAATGGCCACCGCGCCGATGATGAACAAGGTCGCGACCGCGGCGAACAGGGCCCAGCCCTGCCTCCTGTCGCCGACCATGACACCGAAGGTTCGGATGAGCGACACCGGAATCAGAAGCATCGCAACAATTTCGATGACATTCGACAACGGCGTGGGGTTCTCGAACGGGTGGGCGCTGTTCGCATTGAAGGCGCCGCCGCCGTCTCCGGACATCAGCTTGATCGACTCCCAGGACGCAACCGGACCACCGAGAATCGTCTGGCTACCACCGGCCACGGTGGAAACATCTTGCGGGCCGTTGAAATTCGCGATCACCCCGAGCGTGAGCAGCAGCACCGCGACCACGACGGACAGCGGCACCAGAACACGGACCACGGTCCGCACCAGATCCACCCAGAAATTGCCGAGTTCGTGGCGCTGCCTGCGCGTGATCCCACGAATCAAGGCAATGGCAACGCACATCCCCACGGCACAACTCGCGAACGCCTGCACGCCCAGGCCGGCGGCCAGTCCGAGGTGGCCGAGGGTCGATTCGCCGGGGTAATTCTGCCAGCTGGTATTGGTCGTAAAGGAAATGGCCGTATTGAACGCTAAGGCCGGTGTCATTCCTTTGTGGCCCCAGGGTTCCGGCAAATGCACCTGCAGAAGCATTATCGCGTAAAGGAGCAATACGCTCACCGCCGAGAATGCCAGCAGCGAACTCAGATACCTTGTCCAGCGTTGCTCGTCGTCGGGCTGAACGCCGACCACGCGGTAGATGGCTTTCTCCACCCGCCAGCTGGTGGTGGCGGTGTACACCCTGGCCATGTAATCACCAAGCGGCACATGCAAAATCACCACGATCGCGATGACCGCCACGACCTGCAGCCATGCCGCTGTTCCCCATTGCGACGGATCGTCGATAAGCCCGGCTCCTTACGGCGTCGACATTGATTGGCCAAACGTACGAGCTATCGCCCCCACAACGGCCGGATGGTTACACGATTCCTACGCCCAACCGACGGCTATTGACGGGATCTTGACGGTATGACCGGCGTCACCCGTGGCCTCACCGAACGAAGACCGTAAAGGTCGGCGGCGGCTGCGTAAAGAAACCGTCAATGGACGGCGACGCCTGCCGCGGCGGGGCTAGCTTCGGGTCTGGTCCTCAATACCGAGGGCCCGGCAGAGGCTGCCTCGACAGACGCCCGAGGCGCCCGCAGGTTTATCAGTGAACGGAGTGACATGTCCGTAGTGGTGTACATCCTGCTGACGGTGGCGATCTTCGCCCTGCTCGGCCTGGTGCAGAAGTTGGTCGAAGGACTGTGAGCTACGACAACGTCGTCGGCCTTGTGCTGGCGATCCTTCTCGCGCTGTTTCTGTTCGCCGCACTGCTCTTTCCCGAGAGGTTCTAGTGAGTACCACGACAGCGGGGATCATCTTCCTCGTAGCACTCATCGTCGCGCTGGCGGCCGTGCATGTGCCGCTGGGCGACTACATGTACCGGGTCTACAGCTCCGAAAAGCACTCGCGCGGTGAGCGCGGCATCTACCGGCTGATCGGAGCGAACCCGGATTCCGAACAGACGTGGGGCGCCTACGCCCGCAGCGTGCTCGCCTTCTCGGCGATCAGCATCCTGTTCCTGTTCATCCTCCAGCTCGTCCAGGGCAAGCTGCCGCTGCACCTCAACGACCCGGGCACGCCGATGACCCCCGCGCTGGCCTGGAACACCGCGGTCAGCTTCGTGACGAACACCAACTGGCAGGCCTACTCGGGTGAATCCACCCAGGGCCATCTGGTGCAGATGGCCGGGCTGACGGTGCAGAACTTCGTCTCCGCGGCGGTCGGCATGGCCGTCGCGATGGCGTTCATTCGGGGACTCGTGCGCAGGAACACCAGCGAGTTGGGTAACTTCTGGGTGGACCTGGTTCGCGGCACCCTGCGCATCCTGCTGCCGATCTCGATCGTCGGGGCGCTCATCCTGATCGCCGGAGGCGCGATTCAGAACTTCCAACTGCACGACACGGTCGTCGACACACTGGCCGGGGGGCAGCAGACCATCACCGGTGGCCCCGTCGCCAGCCAGGAGGTCATCAAGGAACTCGGCACCAACGGCGGCGGCTTCTACAACGCCAACTCCGCGCACCCGTTCGAAAACCCCACGACGTGGACGAACTGGATCGAGATCTTCCTGCTTCTGGTCATCAGTTTCTCGCTGCCGCGCACCTTCGGCCGGATGGTCGGCAGCAAGAAGCAGGGTTACGCGATCGTCGCGGTCATGGGTGTCATCGCGTCAATCAGCGTCAGCCTGATGATGCTCTTCCAGCTGCAGGCCCACGGCACCGTGCCCACCGCGGTCGGCGCGGCGATGGAAGGCGTCGAGCAGCGCTTCGGGGTGGCCAACTCGGCGGTGTTCGCCGACGCGACGACGCTGACGTCCACCGGGGCCGTGGACTCGTTCCACGACTCCTACACCAGCCTCGGCGGCATGATCACCCTGTTCAACATGCAGCTGGGCGAAGTCGCGCCCGGCGGCGTCGGCTCCGGTCTGTACGGCATGCTCATCCTGGCGATCATCACCGTGTTCATCGCGGGCCTGATGGTCGGGCGCACGCCGGAATATCTCGGCAAGAAGATCACCCCGCGTGAGATCAAGCTTGCCGCAACGTATTTCCTGATCACGCCGCTGATCGTGCTGACCGGCACCGCGGTGGCGATGGCGATGCCCGGCCAACGTGCCAGCATGCTCAACACCGGGCCACACGGGCTATCGGAGGTGTTGTACGCCTTCACCTCCGCGGCCAACAACAACGGCTCGGCGTTCGCCGGTATCTCGGTCAACACCGAGTGGTACAACACCGCGCTGGGCCTGGCCATGGTCTTCGGTAGATTTCTGCCGATCATCTTCGTGCTTGCGCTAGCCAGCTCGCTTGCCAAACAGAGCAAGACGCCGGAGTCCATCGGCACGCTGCCCACCCACCGACCGCAGTTCGTTGGAATGGTCGCCGGTGTCACGTTGATTCTGGTGGCCCTCACCTTCCTGCCCATGCTCGCCCTTGGGCCCCTCGCTGAAGGAATTCACTGATGTCTGTCCCCACAATTGATTCCGCTGTGGCCCCGCAGCCGAAGAGCACCGCCGCCAAGAAGCGCGTTCAGGGCGGCCTGCTTGACCCGAAAATGTTGTGGAAGTCGATGCCGGACGCGCTGCGCAAGCTCAACCCGCGCACGCTGTGGCGCAACCCGGTCATGTTCATCGTCGAGATCGGCGCCGCATGGAGCACCGTCCTCGCGATCGTCGACCCGTCGTGGTTCGCCTGGCTGATCGTGGTGTGGCTGTGGCTGACGGTGATCTTCGCCAACCTGGCCGAAGCGGTGGCTGAGGGTCGCGGCAAGGCCCAGGCCGAGACACTGCGCAGGACCAAGACCGCCACCATGGCCCGTCGTCTGCTCGACTGGACGCCGGGCGTTCCCGGCCGAGAAGAGGAAGTCGCGGCGGCGGCGCTACAACAGGGCGACATCGTGGTGGTCGAGGCCGGCCAGCCGATCCCCGGCGACGGCGATGTCGTGGAAGGCATCGCCTCGGTGGATGAGTCGGCCATCACCGGTGAGTCGGCTCCCGTGATCCGCGAGTCCGGCGGGGACCGCTCGGCGGTCACCGGCGGGACCACCGTGCTGTCGGACCGCATCGTCGTGCAGATCACCCAAAAGCAGGGTGACAGCTTCATTGACCGAATGATCGCGCTCGTCGAGGGTGCCAACCGGCAGAAGACGCCGAACGAAATCGCGCTGAACATCCTGCTCGCGTCGTTGACGATCATCTTCGTTTTCGCGGTCGCGACCCTGCAGCCGCTCGCGATCTACTCCAAGATGAACAACCCAGGGGTCCCGGATACGCTGGCGCTCACCGGCAATGGCGTGACCGGCATCGTGATGGTGGCGCTTCTCGTCTGCCTCATCCCCACCACGATCGGGGCGCTGCTTTCGGCCATCGGCATCGCCGGAATGGACCGGCTGGTCCAGCGCAACGTGCTGGCCATGTCGGGCCGCGCCGTGGAAGCGGCCGGCGACGTGAACACCTTGCTCCTGGACAAGACCGGAACGATCACCCTGGGTAACCGGCAAGCCGCGGCGTTCGTTCCACTGACGGGTGTGTCACCCGAGGCGCTCGCCGATGCGGCTCAGTTGTCCAGCCTCGCCGACGAAACGCCCGAAGGCCGTTCCATCGTGGTGTTCGCCAAACAGCAATACGGGCTGCGAGCACGTACCCCGGGCGAACTCGCACACGCCCAGTGGGTGGAATTCACTGCGGCGACAAGGATGTCGGGTGTCGACCTGGACAGTGGGCACCTGCTGCGCAAGGGCGCGGCGAGTTCGGTCGCCGATTGGGTGCGGGCGGAGGGTGGCAGCGTGCCCACCCAGCTCGGCACCATCGTCGACGGCATCTCCGCGGCCGGTGGCACCCCGCTGGCGGTCGGCCAAGTCGTCGACGGCACCGCCTCGGTGCTCGGCGTCATCCACCTCAAGGACGTCGTCAAGCAAGGTATGCGGGACCGGTTCGACGAGATGCGCAAGATGGGCATCCGCACGGTGATGATCACCGGCGACAACCCGTTGACCGCCAAGGCAATCGCGGACGAGGCAGGTGTCGACGACTTCCTGGCCGAGGCCACGCCCGAGGACAAGATGGCTTTGATCAAGCGGGAGCAGGAGGGCGGCAAGCTGGTCGCGATGACCGGCGACGGCACCAACGACGCGCCCGCATTGGCCCAGGCCGACGTCGGCGTGGCGATGAACACCGGCACGTCGGCGGCCAAAGAGGCCGGCAACATGGTCGATCTCGACTCCGACCCGACGAAGTTGATCGAGATCGTGGAGATCGGCAAGCAGTTGCTCATCACCCGGGGTGCGTTGACGACGTTCTCGATCGCCAACGACATCGCGAAGTATTTCGCGATCATCCCGGCGATGTTCGTGGCGCTGTTCCCCGGCCTGGATCTACTCAACGTCATGCGGCTGCACAGCCCGCAATCGGCGATCCTGTCCGCGGTGATCTTCAACGCCATCGTCATCGTCGCGCTAATTCCGTTGTCGCTGCGCGGGGTGCGCTACACCCCGAGTAGTGCGTCAAAACTGCTGAGCCGCAATCTGTATGTCTACGGTCTCGGCGGGATCATCGCCCCGTTCATCGGGATAAAGCTCATCGACCTGGTAATCCAACTCTTCCCGGGAATGTGACATGAACTTTTCCAATCTTGTCCGTCAGCACTGGGCCGCGCTGCGCGCGTTGCTGGTGCTTACCGTCATCGTCGGTATCGCCTACCCGCTGTTCATCTGGCTGGTGGCTCAGCTACCGGGCCTGCGCGACAACGCCAACGGGTCGATCGTCGAGGTAGACGGAAAGCCGGTGGGCAGCAGCCTGATCGGCCAGGCGTTCACCGACGCCGACGGTAACCCGCTGCCGCAGTATTTCCAGAGCCGCCCGTCGGCGGCCGGCGACGGTTACGACCCGCTGGCCACCAGCGCGAGCAACCTCGGACCGGAAAGCGTCGTCGATACGCCGGGCGACCCGGCGCTGCCCGAAGACGACAACGGCTACAAGCCGAGCCTGCTCACCCTGGTGTGCTCACGCAGCGCCGCGGTCGGCGAGCTCGAGGGCGTGGACGGATCGCGCCCCTTCTGCACCGGCGACGGTGTCGGCGCGGTGCTATCGGTGATGGGTCCGCGCGACGCACGCGGCAACGTCGTCAACCCGACGAAGGTGGTCAGCGTCAACGAACCCTGCGCCACCAGCGACCGACCGTTCCTGAATACCTACGAGGGCGTGCGGGTCGAATGCGCCGAGTACGGGGAGGATTACGCGATCGGCCAGATCGTGCCCATCCGTGGCGCCGCTCCTGCGAACCCGGAGGTACCGGCCGATGCCGTCACCGCAAGCGGCAGCGGTCTGGATCCGCACATCTCGCTGGCCTACGCCGACCTCCAGGTCGACCGGGTCGCCAAGGCCCGCGGGATCGGCCCCGACCAGATCCGGCAGGCGGTGGCCGACAACTCCGACGGCCGCGTCCTCGGGTTCATGGGCGAGCCCCGGGTCAACGTCCTGCAGCTCAATATCGAACTGGACGAGAAGTATCCGACAAAGGGCTGACGTGACCGGTGGATGATGAGCATGTGACCACGCCCGACTACAAGCGCAAACGCGGGGAGCTGCGGATCTATCTCGGCGCAGCTCCCGGCGTCGGCAAGACGTACGCGATGCTCGGCGAAGCGCACCGGCGGCTGGAGCGCGGCACGGATGTCGTGGCGGCGGTCGTGGAGACGCACGGTCGCAAGAAGACCGCCGACCTGCTCGACGGCATCGAGGTCATCCCGACCCGCTATATCGACTACCGGGGCGGCCGCTTCCCCGAACTCGACGTGCCCGCCGTCCTCGCGCGACATCCACAGGTGGTGCTGGTCGACGAACTGGCCCACACCAACACCCCGGGCAGCAAGAACCCGAAACGTTGGCAGGACGTCGAGGAGCTGCTCGATGCCGGCATCACGGTCATATCGACGGTCAATGTCCAGCACCTGGAGAGCCTGAACGACGTCGTCACGCAGATCACCGGCATCGAGCAGCAGGAGAAGGTGCCAGACGAGGTGGTGCGCGCGGCCGACCAGATCGAGTTGGTGGATATCACCCCGGAAGCGTTGCGGCGCAGGCTGTCGCACGGCAACGTCTACGCAGCGGAACGGGTCGACGCGGCGCTGTCCAACTACTTCCGCCCGGGAAACCTGACCGCACTGCGAGAGCTGGCGCTGTTGTGGCTCGCCGATCAGGTGGATGCCGCGCTGGCGAAGTACCGGGCCGACAAGAAGATCACCGACACCTGGGAGGCGCGGGAACGCGTGGTGGTCGCCGTCACCGGCGGCCCGGAGTCGGACACGTTGGTGCGCCGGGCATTCCGGATCGCATCGAAGTCGAGCGCCGAACTGATGGTGGTGCACGTCGTTCGTGGCGACGGACTTTCGGGTGTGTCGGCACCGCAGATGGGCAAGGTCCGCGAGTTGGCGGCCAGCCTGGGCGCGACCGTGCACACGGTGGTGGGCGACGACGTGCCCACCGCGCTGCTGGACTTCGCGAGGGAGATGAACGCCACCCAGTTGGTGATCGGCACGTCGCGCCGGTCACGGTGGGCACGCATCTTCGACGAGGGAATCGGCGCGACGGTTGTCCAGCACTCAGGGAAGATCGACGTCCACATGGTGACCCACCCCGAGGCCAAGCGGGGGTGGTCGTTCGAGTCGATGTCACCGCGGCAGCGCCACATGACGTCCTGGCTTGCCGCCCTTGTGGTGCCCTCCGCCATCTGCGCCCTGATCGTTCTGCTGCTCGACCCCCTCCTCGGGGTCGCCGGGGAGAGCGCCCTGTTCTTCATCGGGGTGCTCGTCGTCGCGCTGCTCGGCGGCGTCGCTCCCGCGGCACTGTCCGCGGTGCTTTCCGGGCTGCTGCTGAACTACTTCCTGGTCGAACCCCGCCACACCTTCACCATCGCCGAGCCCGACAGCGCCGTCACCATCGTGGTGCTGCTGCTGGTGGCCGTCGCCGTTGCCGCGCTCGTCGACGGCGCGGCGAAACGGGCCCGGGAGGCCAGGCACGCGACACAAGAGGCCGAATTGCTCGCGCTGTTCGCCGGGTCGATCCTGCGCGGCGCGGACCTGAACATGCTGCTGGAGCGGGTCCGTGAAACCTATTCCCAGCGGGCCGTCAGTCTGCTGCGCGAAGGAACCGGCATCGTCGCGTGCGTCGGCAAAGACCCCTGCGAGGAGGTCGACGACGCCGACACCGCCATCGAAGTCGGCGACGACGAATTCTGGCTGCTGATGGCTGGCAAGAAGCTGGCCGCCAAAGACCGGCGAGTGTTGGGAGCCGTCGCCAAGCAGGCGGCCGGCCTGGTCAAGCAGCGCGAGCTCACCGAGGAAGCCAGCAAGGCCGAGGCGATCGCCCAGGCCGACGAACTGCGCCGCTCACTGCTGTCGGCGGTCAGCCACGACCTGCGCACTCCGCTGGCCGGCGCCAAGGCCGCAGTGTCCAGCCTGCGCAGCAACGACGTCGACTTCTCGGCCGAGGACACCGCAGAGCTGCTGGCCACCATCGAGGAGTCCATCGACCAGTTGACCGCGCTGGTCGGGAACCTGCTCGACTCGTCGCGGTTGGCGGCCGGAGTGGTCCGGCCCGAACTGCGCCGGGTGTACCTGGAGGAGACCGTGCAGCGCGCCCTGCTCGGAATCAGCAAGGGCGCCACCGGCTTTGGCCGCGAGGGGCTCGACCGGGTAAAGGTCGAGGTCAACGATGCCGTGGTGATGGCGGACAGCGGCCTGTTGGAACGAGTGCTGGCCAATCTGATCGACAACGCACTGCGCTATGCCCCGGACAGTGTGGTGCGCGTCAACGCCGGCCAAGTCGGCGATCGCGTGCTGATCGCGGTGGCCGATGAGGGTCCGGGCATACCGCGAGGCACCGAAGAGCAGTTGTTCGGGCCTTTTCAACGCCTCGGCGACCGGGACAACAGCATCGGCGTCGGCCTGGGTCTGTCGGTCGCGCGGGGGTTCGTGGAGGCGATGGGTGGGACGATCACCGCCTCCGACACCCCCGGCGGTGGCCTGACCATCGAGATTGATCTGGCCGCGCCGCCGAAGGCTGGCCGACCGTGACCCGAGTGCTCGTCATCGATGACGAGCCGCAGATCCTTCGGGCGCTGCGGATCAACCTGTCGGTGCGCGGCTACGAGGTGACCACCGCCCCAACCGGGGCCGAAGCCTTGCGTTCCGCCGCCGACCACCGCCCCGACGTCGTCGTGCTGGACCTCGGCCTGCCCGACATGTCCGGCATCGAGGTGCTGGAGGGCCTGCGTGGCTGGCTGAGCGCGCCGGTGATCGTGTTGTCCGCGCGCACCGACTCGTCCGACAAGGTCGAGGCGCTGGACGCCGGCGCCGACGACTACGTCACCAAACCGTTCGGCATGGACGAGTTCCTGGCCCGGTTGCGCGCCGCGGTCCGGCGGGCCGCCGCCGCCTCCGACACCGACGAGCCCGTCATCGAAACGTCGTCGTTCACCGTGGATTTGGCCGCCAAGAAGGTGACCAAGAACGGTTCGGAGGTGCACCTCACGCCCACCGAATGGGGCATGCTCGAGATGCTGGTCCGCAACCGCGGCAAGCTGGTCGGCCGCGAGGAGTTGCTCAAGGAGGTGTGGGGTCCGGCGTACGCCAAGGAGACCCACTACCTGCGGGTGTATCTCGCGCAGTTGCGACGCAAGCTCGAGGACGACCCGTCGCGCCCCGTGCACTTGCTCACCGAAGCCGGCATGGGTTACCGATTCCAACAGTGAGCCGGTCCAATCGCGCTACCGTGCCGATATGGGCGGATACCGCGAACTGTTCGACGCCAGCATCTCCGACCCGTCGACCTTCTGGGCGGACGCCGCCCGGGCGGTGACCTGGACGCGCGAGCCGCAGCGCATTCTCGACGACACCAATCCCCCGTTCTACCGCTGGTTTCCCGATGGCGAACTGAACACCTGCGCCAACGCGCTGGACCGCCACGTCGACGGCGGCCGCGCCGAGCAGCCGGCGCTGATCTACGACTCACCGGTGACGGGTTCGCAGCGCACGTATACCTACCGCGAACTGCTCGACGAGACGGCGCGGTTCGCGGGTGCGCTGCGCGGCCTTGGGGTCGGCAAGGGCGACCGGGTCGTGGTGTACATGCCGATGGTGCCCGAGGCCATCATCGCGATGCTGGCGTGCGCGCGGCTGGGCGCGGTGCACTCGGTGGTGTTCGGCGGGTTCGCCGCCCACGAGCTCGCCGCGCGGATCGACGACGCGCGCCCGGCCGTCGTGGTGTCGGCGTCCTGCGGGATCGAGGCGACCCGGATCGTCGACTACAAGCCGATGCTCGACGCCGCGCTCGATATCGCCGAACACGCGCCGCCGGTGTGCGTCATCGTGCAGCGCGACCAGCGGCCGTGCGACCTGACCGCCGGGCGCGACCGGGACTGGCGCGAGCTGATGGCGTCCGCGGAACCCGCCGAGGCGGTGCCCGTTGCGGCGACCGACCCGCTTTACGTGCTCTACACGTCGGGCACCACCGGCAAGCCCAAGGGCATCGTGCGCGACAACGGCGGGCATGCCGTCGCGCTGCTGTGGAGCATGCGTCACATCTACGACACCCAGCCCGGTGACGTGTACTGGGCGGCCTCCGACGTCGGCTGGGTTGTCGGCCACTCCTACATCGTCTATGCCCCGCTATTGCTCGGCGCGACAACCGTTCTCTACGAAGGCAAGCCGGTGGGCACACCGGACGCGGGTGCGTTTTGGCGGGTCGCGTCCGAGCACCGGGTGAAGGCGCTGTTCACCGCGCCGACCGCGATCCGGGCGATCAAGAAGGAAGACCCCGACGGCCTGCACCTGGGCAAGTACGACCTGTCGGAGATGAAGTACCTTTTCCAGGCCGGCGAACGGCTCGACCCGGGCACCTATCACTGGGCATCGGAGAAGCTCGGCATCCCGGTCGTCGACCACTGGTGGCAGACCGAGACGGGCTGGGCGATCGCCGCCAACCCGATGGGCGTCGACCCGTTGCCGATCAAAGCGGGGTCGGCGACCGTGCCGATGCCGGGCTACGACGTGCGGCTCCTGCGGCCGGACGGTTCCGCGTGCAATGCGCAGGAGGAGGGCGCGATCTGCGTCAAACTGCCGCTGCCGCCGGGCACCCTACCGACGCTGTGGGGTGACGACGACCGTTACGTCTCGTCATACCTGTCCGCGTTCCCCGGGTACTACCTCACCGGCGACGGCGGCTACGTCGACGACGACGGCTACCTGTTCGTGATGGGCCGCACCGACGACGTCATCAACGTTGCGGGACACCGGATGTCGACCGGATCCATCGAGGCGGTGCTGGCCGGACACCCGGCGGTGGCGGAGTGTGCGGTGATCGGCGTCGCCGACGAGATCAAGGGCCAGGTGCCGCGCGGTTTCGTGGTGCTCAAGGCCGGCGCGTCGGCGGAGCGACTGGCCGACCAACTCGTCGAGGCCGTCCGCGACAACATCGGCGCGGTGGCCGCGTTCAAAATGGTCGACGTCGTGCCCGCGCTGCCCAAGACCCGGTCCGGGAAGATCCTGCGCAAGACCATGCGCGGCATCGCCGACGGCCGCGACGAGCCGGTGCCGTCGACCATCGAGGACCCGTCGGTGCTCGACGCGCTGCGGCCGATCCTGCGGTCCTGATATTGCGCGACACAGCCGAAATCCACGGCTAAAGCCCGGATTTCGAGATAACCAGCCGGCGGCGGTCATCGTCCGCTTCCCGCGGAGCCACCCGAGCCGGAGTCGGCGGCGGTACGATCGCCGAACGTGCGGCCACTGCGAATTCTCGACGGATTTTTCGCAGTGGGTTCACACTCGGCGACGCGAGCGCCACGTCCGGCACGCGGCCTCAGCCTTCGGGCGGCGTGAATTGGCTCAGGGTGAATACCGCGCCCTGCGGGTCGCGTACCAACGCGGTCTTCGTCCACTCGGTGTCCTCGGACGAAACGACTCTGGCGCCCAGCTTTTCGGCGAGAGTGGCCGACTCATCTCGGCTCGCGACGGTGAAGGACACGTACCATCGATCCGCGGTCCGATCCGCCAACGGAACCAGCCAGGCGATCGCATCTTCGAAGCCGGGCGGCGCCGTGACTCCGGCCTGCCGATCTCGGATACCGGGGTCGACGGTGGCCTCGAGATGATTGCCGTAGCCGGGACGCCGGATCATCGTCGCGAAGCCGACGTCGTTGAACTCCCAACCGAATAGCGGTGCGTAGAACTCCACGGCTGCCCCGGGGTCGCTGGTGTGCAGATCGCTGAAGTTCCAGCTGCCCGGCGCGTTGACGACCTGAGCGCCGAGCCGCCGGCGAGGCTGCCAAAGCCGAAACCGGGCGCCCCGGGGATCGGCGCATCCGGCCAGCCGGCCACCCGGTCGCGGCGTCGGCGTCGTCGACCGCGATATAGGTGTTCCACTGGGCGCCCGCGCCGCTCTCCGCGGGCCCGATAGCGGCAACGTTTTGCCACCAAGCGAGGCGATCAGATACGTGCCGGGCGCACCGGCAGGGACGGCGTCCTCGAATTCCCAGCCGAACAAGTCTCCATAGAAGCGGCGGGCGGGGTCGACGTCGGGCTGGTCGGTGTCGACCCAGCATGGCACCCCGGCCGGATAGCTGAGTTCACCGGTCTTTGGCGATGGCTTTCCTTTATTTCCGAAGTGACGCGAACTATTGTGATGTCGTCATATGTTGATATCCGTCCGAGCTGCAAACTCTGCTCCCACTTCGATATCGGAGCGGTCAGAGCGAAAGAGGAGTTGAACTGCGATGCGCACATCGGAAGCCAAAGCGGGATCGGGTTGTACCTGCCATTGCAACGCCTGTGACGGCGGCCATCACTGCGGCAATATCGGCAGCGGTTGCCACGTTCGGCGCTGACCCCAGACTGCGTCATCGCCTCGCCCGATTAATCGACCGCCTGCGAGGGTACTTCTTCTACCTGCCGACCCGTCAATAAGCGCCGGCGGCGGCGGGAGGTGAGGCGATGACGACAAGGCCCAAAATCATGGCCGTGCAGGGCGCCGCCGTTCTGGTTGCCGCCGCATTCCTTGTGGTCGGCGTGCTTGGCTTCATACCGGGCGTGACCAGCGACTACGACCTACTGGCATGGGCGGGACATCATTCCGGCGCGAAACTGTTCGGGGTGTTCGCGGTATCCGGGCTGCATAACCTTTTGCATCTGGCCTTCGGCGTGGCCGGGCTGCTGATGGCGCGCACCTACGCCGCGGCGCGCGCGTATCTTCTCGTCGGTGGCCTGGTCTATCTCGGGCTCTGGGTGTACGGGTTGCTCATCGACCACGCCAGCACCGCCAATTTCGTCCCGGTGAACGGCGCCGACAACTGGCTGCACCTCGGACTCGGCGCGGCCATGGTGCTGTTCGGGGTGACACTGGCCGCCACACGCGACCCGACGAAGCCGAGAAGAAGGAGAGCGAAAGCCCGCACCTGACCTCCCTGGTGTGCTTTCCGCACTGATCTGGGGGTTGGTCGCCGCATCGTCGTTGGTCATCGGGGCCGTGGCCGGCGTTATCCAGTAACTGGAACCGGTGGCTGGTCGGTTTGGTCCTCGGCTTCGGCGCCGGAGCACTGGTGGCCAGCATCTCATTTGAGTTGGCCGAGCAAGGTTTTCGCCTCGCCGGCGCACTGTCGGTGGCCATCGGCCTGGCGCTGGGAGCGGTGGCCTTCTATTTCGCCGACTTGGCTGTGGACCGGCTGGGCGGCCGGGCCAGCCATTCGGCGGGCTCGTCGCTGGCGCTGGGAGCCCTGCTCGACGGCATACCCGAGCAGGCCGTGCTCGGTATCGGGATCGCCGGTGCAGCGGGCGTCAGTGTGGCCCTGCTGGTGGCGATCTTCGCCTCCAACCTGCCGGAGGCCATCGGGTCGGCCAGCGATATGAGGGCCGCCGGACATCCGACGAAGACGATCCTGCTGCTCTGGACCGCGGTGGCGATGCTGTGCGCGGGCGCGACGGTGGGCGGCAACGAACTCCAGGAGTTCGCCGGCAACGAGTTGCAGGGAACCCCAACGGATTCGCGGCGGCGCGCTGCTGGTCATGCTGGTCTCCTCGATGATCCCCGAGGCAAGCGAAAGTCAAAGGACCAGGCCGGTTTGGCCGCCGTTCTGGGTTTCGCGGCCACCGCGGCTGAGACTCCACAAATCGCTAGGCAATCGACAGTGCTATGCCGTCGAGGATGTCGTGCTCGCTGACGGTCAACTCGTCGATACCGGCGCGGTGGCCCAGCGCATACGCCAACTCCTCGACGATGATCGCGCCGGCGCCGATGACATCGACGCGGCCCTCGTGCATCGGCCCCAGCGCGGCGCGCTGCCGATGAGTCATCGCGATCAGTTCGTCGCACACCGGAAGCAGATCACCGAACCCGACGCGGGACAGGTGGATGGCCGTCGAGTCGTAGGTCGTCATGTGCTGCGCCAGCGCCGAGATCGTGGTCATGGTGCCGGCCACCCCCACCCAGGTGCGCGCCCGCTCGACGGGGACCGCCCGCAGCGCCTCCCCCATTGCCTCGCGCACCACTTCACGCGCAGCCGCGATCTCGACGGCGGTGGGCGGATCTGTGTGCAGGCAGCGCTCGGTCAGCCGCACGCAGCCGATGTCGGCGGAGAAGCTGGCCTGCACGTCACGCTCGCCAAGGACCACCTCGGTGGATCCGCCGCCGAGGTCCACCACCACGAAAGGCCCTGCCGCGGAATCTAATTCGTTGACCGCACCGCGGAATGACAGTTCGGCTTCCTCGGTGCCGGTGATCACCTCGGCGACCGCGCCCGGCACGACGGCACCCAGCACATCGGAGGTCATCGCGAAGAACACGTCGCGGTTGGCGGCGTCCCGGGTGGCCGACGTCGCGACCATGCGCACCCGGGACACCGAGTGGCGGCGCAGCAACGCGGCGTAGTCGGTCAGCGCCGCCTGCGTGCGCGCCAGCGCGTCGGGCGCGAATTGCCCTGTGGCGTCGACGCCCTGGCCCAGCCGGACGATGCGCATCTCGCGGTGCACGTCGCGCAGCCCCCCGTCGACCCTGTCGGCGATCAGCAGCCGGATCGAATTGGTGCCGCAGTCGATCGCGCCGACCCGGCTCATGCCCATGTCCCCGGCGCCAGGATGCCCGCCATCTCCGACTCGGTGCTCAACAACGCCAGCGCCTCGTCGCCGAGCGGATTCACCCCGGGGCCCTTGGCCAGCGAGTGCGCGATCAACACATGCAGGCACTTGACCCGGTCGGGCATGCCGCCACCGGAAAACGTTGTGCCCAGCGGTTCGATCGCGTCGCGCTCGGCCAGATAGGACTCGTGCGCCCGGCGGTACCTCGCCGCCAGGTCGGGATCCCGCTTCAGCCGGGACGTCATGTCCCGCATCAGGCCCGACGACTCCAGCCGGCTCGCTGCGGCCGTCAGCGCCGGATGCGTCAGGTAGTACAGCGTCGGAAACGGTGTGCCGTCAGGCAGTCTGGGCGCGGTCTTGACGACACCGGGCTCACCGTTCGGGCAGCGGTAGGAGATCTCGAGGACGCCGCGGGGCTCGCGGCCCAACTGGCGCGCGACGGCGTCGAGATCGGACCGCTCAACCACCGGGAGGAGGTACACCGGGCGGAGCGGTGGTCGGAACGGGAGGCGCAGGAGCACCGGGTGGGGTGGTGGGTGAAACACCATGTGGCGCATCGGCGATCGTGTGCCACAGCGACGTGTACCAGGGCTCGCCGGGCCGTGCCGTCGGGGCTTCGGCCCCTGGCGGACCGGGCGCCGCCGCGCCCGGGGGCAGCTGCACCTGATACGGAACGTCGCCGGGCATCACGAATCCGAGCCGTTCGCGGGCCTGCGCCGCGATGTACACCGGGTCGGCGAGCTTGACCTTCTGCTGCTCGAGTTCGGCGATCTGACCCCGCAGCCGGGCCTCGGTGGCGGCCAGCTGTTTCATCTCGGTCCGTTGGGCGAAGTACGTACGGACCGGCCCGGCGATGGTCAGGGTCAGCACGCACACCACGGCGGCGAGGATCGCTGCCCGCCGGGCCGCCGAGCCGAAGCGCTGCTCGGACTGCTGCTCGGCCGACTCCGCAATGGATTTCCTGATCGAGTCGGCGCCGTTGTCCGGTTCGGGCGACGGTGCCGACCGCGGATCGGTCGCGCGGGGTTCACGGCGCGCCGGAGCCGCGCCGCGAGGCCGGCCCCGCCCCGAGTCACCGGCCTTCGCCGGCCGCGAGGCCGGGGACCGCCGCTTCGGGTCGGGCCGCTTCGCTTCCGGCACGGGTTATTTGGCCTCCAGGGAGAAGCGCGGGAACGCCAGGTCGCCGGCATACCGGGCGGCGTCGCCGAGGGTTTCCTCGATGCGCAGAAGCTGGTTGTACTTGGCGACGCGTTCGCTACGCGCGGGCGCACCCGTCTTGATCTGGCCGCTGCCCACCGCGACCGCAAGATCGGCGATGGTGGTGTCCTCGGTTTCGCCGCTGCGGTGGCTCATCATCGTGCGGTAGCCACTGTTGTGCGCGAGCGTCACTGCATCCAGCGTCTCGGTGAGAGTGCCGATCTGGTTGACCTTCACCAGCAGAGCGTTGGCCGCGCCCCGCTCGATACCGTCTTCGAGACGCTCGGGGTTGGTGACGAACAAGTCGTCGCCGACAATCTGCACGCGGTCACCGATCGCCGTCGTCAGCGCCACCCAGCCATTCCAGTCGTCCTCGGACAGCGGATCCTCGATCGACACCAAGGGATAGGCGTCGATCAGGCCGGCATAGAACTCGATCATCTGCATATCGGTTCGCGTTTCCTTCTCGAAGCTGTAACCCGTTGAATCGGAATAGAATTCGGTGGCCGCGACGTCAAGTGCCAACGCCACGTCGGCGCCAGGCTTGAAGCCCGTCGCGTCGATGGCCGACGTAATCAGGTCAAGCGCCGCCTTCGTGCCGGCGACGTCGGGCGCGAAACCACCCTCGTCACCCAGGCCGGTGGCCAGGCCCTGCTTCTTCAGCACCGACTTCAGCGAGTGGTAAACCTCAGCGCCCCAGCGCAGCGCCTCCTTGAAGCTGGGCGCACCGATCGGCGCCACCATGAACTCCTGAACGTCCACACCGGTATCGGCGTGCGCGCCGCCGTTGAGGATGTTCATCATCGGAACCGGAAGGACATGCGCGTTGGGCCCGCCGATGTAGCGGAACAGCGGCAGCCCGGCGGATTCCGCCGCGGCCTTCGACACCGCCAGCGACACACCCAGGATGGCGTTGGCGCCCAGCCGTGACTTGTCGGGGGTGCCGTCGAGGTCCAGCAGCGCCTGGTCGACCACTCGCTGGTCATCCGCGCTCAGACCGATGACCGCCGGGGCGATCTCGTCGAGCACGGCCTGCACCGCCTTCTCCACGCCCTTGCCGCCGTAGCGGGCCGCGCCGTCGCGCAACTCCACCGCCTCGTGTTCACCCGTGGACGCCCCCGACGGGACCGCCGCCCGCGCAAACGTGCCGTCGATCAGGGCCACCTCGACCTCGACCGTCGGGTTACCCCGGGAGTCGAGGATCTCGCGGGCTCCGACCTGCTCGATGATGGGCAATGTCGTCTCCTTGGTCGTGGGCTGGACGGACTCAAGCTTGAGCCTAGAGCTTCCACACGCTTTTAGAGGGGATGACCGTTGGCGTACGCCGTGGCCCAGTCCCGCACGGTGCGGGCGTACTGCTCGGAGTGGTTGTATGCCTTCAGCGCGTTCATCCACCCCCTGGGCTTCGAGAGGTCCTTGCCGCGCCAGCACAGATAGCCGGCCGCCGACAGCGCCGCGTCGTCGATGTTGTCCGGGTTGACCTTGCCGTCGTTATTGGCGTCCACGCCGTAGAGCCGCCAGGTCTCCGGAATGAACTGCATCGGGCCCATCGCGCGGTCCATGCCCGCGTCCCCGTCGAGTTTCCCGGAGTCGCTGTCGAGGATCTCCAGGTTGCCGTTGGAGCCGTCGAGCCGAACGCCGCGAATGAGCGGCCTGACGTCACCGTTCGGGGCGATCGTCGCTCCCCGGTAGGTGCCGTGGTGGCTTTCCACCATGCCGATACCGGCCAGTGTGGTCCAGGCCAGGTGGCAGTCGGGGTTCTCCACCTCGGCGACGCGGGCGGCATAGGCATAGGCCTCGAGCGCAGTGACGGGCATCGCCAGCGCCGGCGCTCGTTCGGCCGCCCATTGGTGCAGCTGGTCAGCTGGCCGGCCCTTGGCATGCGTATCGACCTGCGGCACCGGAACGCCCGCTGGCGGCGGCACGCCCTCGGGGATGGGCGTGCCCAGCTGCCATGAACAGCTGGAAGCCATCAGCAGCGCCGCCGCGGCCATCACCGCGACAGCCCGCAGCCAACGCACTGGCGACACCGGACTCCCTCAAACCCACTTCGGTCGCTGCCCATCGTCCCATGCGTTCGGAGTTCGACAACGCGTGGCGGAACCGTACCGTGTCGAGTCGCGCGCTGATAAGGTGAGCCACGCCTTGCTTTGGCAAGGCATAGCTTGGTATGGGGACGGGTGTAGCGAGGACACGTTGATGACTGCCGTTGCGGACTTGCCAGTCAGCATTCAGGCCGCCGCTCCCAACGTCACATCGCAGCTATTCGGCAGCGGTTTGATCGGTCTGCGGGAAGGCCTTGAGGCCGGCATCGTGGTGACGATTCTGGTCGCCTTTCTGGTCAAGGCAAATCGTCGCGATGCGCTCAGATGGGTGTGGCTGGGCGTGGCCGCAGCAATCGTGATGACAATCGCCGTTTTCCTCGCAATTCAATTCAGCGCGTACACCATCACCGGGCTGGGTGCGGAGGCCATCGCCGGTATCGCATCACTCGTCGCGGTTGCGATCGTCACGACGATGGTGCTCTGGATGAAGACCGCCGCCGCCCGACTCTCCGGAGAACTGCGCAACGAGATGGCGCGCGCCCTGGAGACCGGCTCGCTCGCGGTCCTGCTGCTGGCCTTCCTCGCGGTCGGGCGCGAGGGCGTCGAGACAGCCCTGTTCATGGTCGGCTACGCCGAGGCCGAAACCGCTCTGGCCGCTGGTCGGCCTGGTGATCGGCGTACTCATCGCGGCAGCGATCGCCTACGGCATGTACGCCGGCGCCATCCGCCTCAACCTGGGCAAGTTCTTCAAGTACACCGGGATCTTCCTCATCTTCGTCGCAGCCGGAATCCTCTCCTACGGCATCGGCGCGCTGCAGACGGTCGGCTGGCTGCCCGGTCTGAGCAACAAGGCGTTCGACGTCACGTCATGGTTCAACTGGTCGGCGTGGTACGGCGAGATCATCCAGGGCATCTTCAACATCACGCCCACCCCGACCGTCCTGCAGTTCGCGGCGTGGTTCGCCTACCTCGTCATCGTGCTGGCGTTCTTCCTACGCCCGACCAAGGCGCCGGCCACGCCCCGCACCACTCCATCCCCCGATTCGCCGTCCACGACCTCCGGGCCGACCTTCGACCCGGAGACCACTACCGCATCCGAAAGGTCGACTACGTGAACAACCACGCTCCCCTCGCCAAGGCCGGCATCGCCGCGGCCGCTCTGCTCGCCGGGATCTCGCTGACGAGCTGCACCGCCAAGGAAACCGCGTCCACCGACGAGGGCGCCGCAGGCCCCGCGGAGATCGCCGTGGAGGCCTCCGACAACGAGTGCGAGCTGTCGGGCAGCGAGGCCGCCACCGGGCCGAGCACCTTCGTCGTCACCAACAACGGCACCAAGGTGACCGAGTTCTACGTCTACGGCGAGGGTGAGCGGGTGATGGGCGAGGTAGAGAACATCTCCCCCGGGCTGCAACGCAAGCTGATCGTGCAGCTGAGTGAGCCAGGCACCTACCAGACGTCGTGCCGGCCCGGGATGGTCGGCGACGGACTCCGGTCGGATTTCACCGTGACCGGCGACGCCGTCCAGGTCGACACCGAGGGGAAGTTCAAAGAAGCCGCCGACAGCTACAAGCGCTACGTGAACAGCCAGACCGACGCGCTGGTACCGGCCGTCGAGGCCTTCGTCGCCGCGGTCAAGGCCCGCGACATCGAGTCGGCCAAGGCGCAGTTCCCGACATCGCGGGTGTACTACGAGCGCATCGAACCGGTGGCCGAGTCGTTCCCGAACGATCTGGACCCGCGGATCGACCTGCGCGAGGCCGACCTGGAGCCCGGGCAGAAGTGGACCGGGTTCCACCGGCTGGAGAAGGATTTGTGGGTGACCGGCCCGCAGCCCGACACCAACGCGATCGCCGATCAACTTGTCGCCGATGTCAAGGAACTCAACGCGGGTGTGAAGGCGCCGGATTACACCATCGACTCGACGCAGATCGCCGGTGGCGCGCAGGGACTGCTCGACGAGATCGCGATCAGCAAGATCACCGGCGAAGAGGACATCTTCAGCCACACCGACCTGTGGGATTTCAACGCCAACCTGCAGGGTTCGCAGACCGCAGTGGCGTCGGTGCGACCGATCCTCGACGAGCGCGATCCCGAACTCGGTAAGCGGGTGGACCAGCGCTTCGAGGAGGCCGAGGCGCTCCTCGAAAAGTACCGTGAGGGCGACGGTTACATCTCCTACGACAAGGTGACCGAACCGCAGCGCCAAGAGTTGTCGCGCGCCATCGACGCGCTGTCCAAGGAAGTAAGCCAGGTGCAAGGTGTCATCGCCCCGCAATAACCTCGAAGAATCCCCGTCGCCCGAACGGAGTGAGCCACGCACCGGACTGTCCCGGCGCAAGCTGTTCGGCGCGGCGGGGGTGACCGTGGCGGTCGTCGGCGCCGCAGGCGCCGGCGCCCTGGCCGGCCGGGCGTCGGCGGCCAGCACACCCACCTGGGCCCCGCACAAGGTCGTCCCATTCCGCGGCGAGCGGCAGGCCGGCATCGTCACACCACAGCAGGACCGGATGCACTTCTGCGCGTTCGACGTCACGACGGACAAGCGTGACGAAGTCGTCGCCCTGCTGAAGCAGTGGACCGAGATGGCCGAGCGGATGACGCGCGGCGACGAGGCGGTGGCCAACGGCTCGGTCGGCGAGAACCCTTATGCGCCACCGTCGGACACCGGCGAGGCGTTGGGCCTGCCGGCCTCACAGCTGACGTTGACGATCGGGTTCGGCCCGTCCTTCTTCGAGAAGGACGACAAGGACCGGTTCGGCATTGCCGACCGGCGTCCGGCCGCGCTGGCCGATCTGCCGAAATTCACCAACGAGACGATGGACCCGGCGCGCAGTGGTGGGGATATCTGCGTGCAGGCGTGCGCGAATGACCCACAGGTCGCGGTGCACGCCGTCCGCAACATCGCCCGCGTCGGGTTCGGCACCGTCGCGGTGCGCTATTCACAACTCGGTTTCGGCCGGACGTCGTCCACGACGCGCGAGCAGGTGACGCCGCGAAACCTGATGGGCTTCAAGGACGGAACCAAAAACCTCAAGGCCGAGGACACCGGCGCCCTGGATCAGAACGTCTGGGTGGCCAAGGGCGACGGTCCGGACTGGCTGACCGGCGGCACCTATCTGGTGACGCGAAGGATCCGGATGCGCATCGAGAACTGGGACCGCACAACGCTGCTCGAGCAGGAGCGGGTGATCGGCAGGCAGAAGGGCAGCGGCGCACCCAACGGCTACGACGACGAATTCGAGCCGATGGACTTCGACATCAAGGACCCCGAGGGCACGCCACTCGTCGACGTCGACGCCCACGTTCGACTGGTGTCACCCGACCACCTGGGCGGGATCAAGATGTTGCGCCGCGGCTACAACTTCACCGACGGCTCAGATGGATTCGGGCATCTGGACGCGGGCCTGTTCTTCATCGCGTTCGTGCGCAGCCCCGCCACGAATTTCGTTCCGGTTCTGGCGCAGATGTCCACCGACGCGCTCAACGAGTACATCACCCATACCGGTAGCGCGGTTTTCGCCTGCCCGCCCGGACTGCGCGAAGGCGACTCGTCGGGCTACTGGGGCTCGACGCTGTTCGGCTGATACGCAGTAGTCGAGTGTGAAGGCACTGCGACGTTTTGGCGGGCGCTTTTCTCGCAGCGGTTTCACACTCGGCGCAAGAATGGCCAACGGCTGTGCACCTGAGGGTGTGTGGATCTGTTCAAAAGCGGATCGCATGCGATTACCACTCTTTGACGCCCATCGTGGTGCACTTGGCGGTGCTGACGTGGCGGATGTGGCTGCTGGGCCGTAAAGCCCTTAGCTGTCCGAGCGTGACTCCTCTACCGGGATCGCTTCTTCGGTGGGAACGTCTTCCGGTGCGCCATTGACGGTTTCGATCTCGGCCGCAATCACCTCGGTGGGAACGTCTTCCATTGTGCTATAGGCGGTTTCGGGCATCTCCGCTATCACGTCTTCGGTCGGCACGTCTTCGGGGGTGCGCGGTTCGGCAGGCTGATGCTCGGCGACATCTTCCGGGGCCGGTTCGGGAACGTCCTCGGGCGTCGGCTCGGGCACTTCCACGGGTCCCGGCTCGGGCACCTCCACCGGTTCCGGTTCGGGCACCTCGGCCGGCGTCGGCTCGGGCACCCTGTCCGGCGACGGCTCCGTCTCGGCCGCGGCCGGCCAGTACGCCCGCCATTCCTCCTCGGTGATCACACCGAGTGCGGCGACGACGAGGTCCTCGGGAACGTCCTCGCCGCGGCGGCCGGCGGCGATGTACTTCTCGGCGTGCCGAACGGTGTCCATGAACTCCAACACCGCTGTGCGCAAAGCGTTTTCGGCGTCCACATCCGCGGCCACCGTGACGGAGGTGAGTGCGGCCGGGATCAGGTCGGCCGGTAGACCGGCCTGACTGACCCGGGCAATCACTTTCTGCGCCAACGCCAAAGCGGGTTGCGCGGTGGGTACGTCATCCATAGAGGAGCTCCGAGACTTCTCTAAGGCCTTCCGTGCCTCCCACTGGGCCAGCTGGTCGTCCAACGAGATCGCCTCACCGGCAAGCACGGCGGGCACGCGGTTGCCGAGCTTGCGCATCAGCGAATCGGCCACGTCGTCGATGGTGAACGCGTGCTCGGGTGCGTCCTCGGCGATGCGGGCATGAAAGAGCACCTGCAGCAGCACGTCTCCGAGTTCCTCGCGCAAGTCATCGGCATTGCCGCTGTGCACCGCGTCGAACAACTCGTAGGTTTCCTCGAGCAGGTAGCGGCGCAGCGAGTCGTGCGTCTGCTCACTTTCCCACGGGCCCGCGGTGCGCAGCTTGTCCATGATGGCCACCGCGTCGACAAGCCGTTCCCCGGGCTGCGGGCTGGGCGCCGCGATCAGCCTGTCACCGGCGACAAGTCGGGTCTTCACCGCGGGATGGTCGGGATCGGAGGAGAGCAGGACCGGCGCATCGTCGCCGGAATGGGCCGGCCGGGCGGCGGGCAGCGACCACGGCACCTTGACCGGCATCTCCTCGGTGTACTGCACGTCACCGGCCAGCAGTTCGATCGCGTCGACCGGGACCAACGACGGGCGGCGCGGGTCGACCAGCACGACTGTCATGGTGCCGGTTGTTTGTCGTTCACGGTCGATCCACCTCCGAAGTTCGTTATATCAACATCTGACTGCGGTCTTCCATGAAGTGCCAATACCAAACCCGCCACCATAGCCACAAGTTCAAGATCGCGGATTCGCGGCGCACCGACCCCGCCACCGGATCGGGGTATCGGCACTTGAACCGTCGACGTCGTGGCCCGGTAGTGCGCGCTTGGGTACATCCGCTTGAGCCGTAGTTGCTGAGAATCCAACAAGTGCAACGGAGATAGTCGCAGGGTGGACTCCGACATCGCGCTGATCTCGGTGATCCCGTACTCGCGGCACAGCAGCCGCAGCCGCGCCACCGCGACCAGTCGCTGCGCGGTTTCGGGCAGCGGGCCGTATCTGTCTACGAGCTCCTCGATAACCGCGTTCACAGCAGCATCATCGGCTGCGGCCGCCAGCCTCCGGTAGCCCTCCAGCCGAAGCCGGTCACTGGCGATGTAGTCGGGTGGCAGGTGCGCGTCCACCGGCAGGTCGATCCGCACATCCTTCGGCTCCTCCACGGCGGGAACGGTTTTCCCGTCCGCCGCGGCGCGGTACGCCTCGACCGCCTCACCGACCAACCGAACGTACAGGTCGAAGCCGACGCCGGCCACGTGTCCGGATTGCTCTACGCCCAGCACATTTCCCGCGCCGCGGATCTCTAGATCCTTCATCGCGACGGCCATGCCGGCACCGAGCTCGTTGTTCTGGGCGATGGTGGCCAACCGGTCGTAGGCGGTTTCGGTCAGCGGAACGTGCGGCGGATACAGGAAGTAGGCGTACCCACGCTCGCGGCTGCGGCCCACCCGTCCACGTAGTTGGTGTAGCTGCGAGAGCCCGAAGGTGTCCGCGCGTTCCACAATCAGGGTGTTGGCATTGGAGATGTCCAGGCCGGTCTCGACGATCGTCGTGCACACCAGCACGTCGTACTCGCGGTTCCAGAAGCCCTCGACGGTGCGTTCCAACAAATCCTCGGGCATCTGGCCGTGCGCGACGACGACGCGGGCCTCCGGTACCAGCGCGCGTACCTTGGCCGCGGCCCGGTCGATCGAGCTGACGCGGTTGTGGATGTAGAAGGCCTGCCCGTCGCGCAGCAACTCGCGGCGCAGCGCGGCGGCGACCTGCTTGTCGTCATGCGGCCCTACATAGGTCAGCACCGGGTAGCGCTCCTCGGGCGGGGTCAGGATCGTCGACATCTCGCGGATGCCGGCCAGGCTCATCTCCAGCGTGCGTGGTATCGGGGTGGCGCTCATGGTCAGCACGTCGACGTGGGTGCGCAGGCTCTTGATGTGCTCCTTGTGCTCGACGCCGAACCGCTGTTCCTCGTCGACCACGACCAGGCCGAGGTCCTTCCAGCGGACGCCGGTCTGCAGCAGCCGGTGCGTGCCGATCACGATGTCGACGCTGCCGTCGGCCATCCCGTCGAGCACCACGCGGGACTCGGCGGCGTCGGTGAACCGCGACAGGCCCTTGACAATGACGGGGAAACCGGCCATCCGTTCGCTGAAGGTCTGCAGATGCTGGTCGGCGAGCAGCGTGGTGGGCACCAGCACCGCGGCCTGCTTTCCGTCCTGCACGGCCTTGAACGCGGCGCGCACCGCGATCTCGGTCTTGCCGTAGCCGACGTCACCGCAGATCACCCGGTCCATCGGGACCGGCTTCTCCATGTCGGCCTTGACCTCGATGATGGCGGTGAGCTGGTCGACGGTCTCGGTGAAGGAGAACGCGTCTTCCATCTCGGCCTGCCACGGGGTGTCGGGGCCGAACGCGTGTCCTGGTGATGCCTGACGCTTGGCATACAGCGACACCAGTTCACCGGCGATCTCGCGGACGGCCCGGCGCGCCTTCGTCTTCGTGTTCGCCCAGTCGCTGCCGCCCAGCCGGCTCAGCGTCGGCGCCTGCCCGCCGACATAGCGGGACAGCTGATCCAGCGAGTCCATCGGCACATACAGCCGATCGGCGGCCTGCCCGCGCTTGCTCGACGCGTACTCCAGCACCAGGTACTCGCGGCGCGCCCCGCTGACGGTGCGCTCGGTCATCTCGACGAACCGGCCGATGCCATGCTGGTCGTGAACCACCAGATCGCCGGCGGTCAGCGCCAGCGGGTCGACGACGTTGCGGCGCTTGGCTGCCAACCGCTTGCCCTCGGTGGCGGCGGCCCGGTTGCCGGTCAGGTCTGTCTCGGTTATGACGACGAGGCCCGCGCCCGGCACCACGACGCCGTCGCTCAGCGGGCCCTTGAGCACCCCGACCACACCGGGCTTCAGCGCGGAGCCCGGCTCCAACATCGTTGCGGGAGTGTCGGATTCGGCCAGCTGCTCGACGACGCGGTGCGCGGTGCCGGTACCGGGCGTGACGACGGCCGCGTGCCCGCCGGTGGCGACGTGGGCGCGCAGCATCGCAAAGATCTCACTGATGTTCGACTGCCGGCCCCGCGCCGAGGGTGCCGGGCGGATCTCCAATTCCAGCGCGGACTCGTCACTGAGCTGGCTCAGCGTCCACCACGGATGCCCGCCGCCGCGGGCACCCGAGCGCGCGTCGTCGAGCCCGAGGAAGCCGGAGGCACCCAGCGCCTCGATATCGATCGGCGCGTCCCCGCCCACCGCGGCCGTCGACCAGGAGGCTTCCAGGAACTCCCGGCCGGTCTTGATCAGATCGGCGGCGCGGGTGCGGACCTTCTCGGGGTCGCAGACCAGAAGCGGCGTGCCCGGCGGCAGGTGGTCGGACAGCATCGACGGCTGGCCCGGTCGCAGCAACGGCAGCAACGCCTCCATGCCGTCAACGGGGATTCCCTCGGCCAGTCTGGCCAGCATGTCGGGCACACCGCCGACCACCTCGTTGTCCGCCTTCGGGTGCTGCGCGGACAGCTTGGCGGCCCGCTCCCGCACGTCGTCGGTGAGCAGCAGTTCGCGGCAGCCGACCGCGACAAGCGTGTCGATCGCGATCTCGGGTATCGACCGTTGGTCGGCGACGGCGAACATTCGCATCTCGGAGACTTCGTCGCCCCAGAATTCGACGCGCACCGGGTGCTCGGCGGTCGGCGCGAAGATGTCCAGGATGCCGCCGCGCACCGCGAACTCGCCGCGCCGGCCGACCATGTCGACGCGGGTGTAGGCCAGCTCGACCAGCCGGGCGATGACGTCCTCGAACTGGGCCTCCGCCCCGACGGTGAGCGTGACCGGCTCGAGGTCGGCGAGGTCGGGCGCCATCGGCTGCAGCAGCGAACGCACCGTCGTGACCACGACCCGCAGCGGCGGCCCGAGACGGCCGTCGTCGGGGTGGCCCAGCCGGCGCAGCACCATCAGCCGCGCACCCACGGTGTCGACGCCCGGCGAGAGCCGTTCGTGCGGCAGCGTCTCCCAGGACGGGAACAGCGCGACCGCGTCGCCGAAGACACCGCGCAGTTCGGCCGTCAGGTCCTCGGCCTCGCGGCCGGTGGCGGTGACGACCAGGAGTGGGCCCAGCCGGGCCAGCGCGCTGGCGGCGAACACCCTGGCAGCCGCCGGCCCGACCAGGGACAGCTCCGCGGGGTTGGCGTTGGCCCGCTTGGTGAGTTCGGTGAAAGTGGGGGCGCGCAACGCCAGATCGACCAGCCCCGCGATCGGGGTTTCCGGCACAGCAGGCCCCGGTGCGGTCATGATGCCGCCCATTCTAAAGCGGTGCGGGATAGCTACTCCTCGTGCAGCACCGGGTCGGACTCCAGGTGGGTCAACCCGTTCCAGCAGAGGTTGACCAGGTGCGCGGCCACCACTTCTTTCTTGGGTTCGCGCACATCAAGCCACCACTGGGCGGTCATGGACACCGAGCCGACCAGCGCCTGCGCATACAGCGGCGCCAGGTCGGGGTCCAGGCCGCGCCGGGAGAAATCCCCGGCCAGAATCGACGCCACCTGACTGACCGCATCGTTGAGCAAGGTCGAATAGGTGCCGGATGTAATGGCCGCCGGAGAATCCCGGATGAGGATGCGGAAGCCGTCGGTGCGCTCCTCGACGTAGGTGAGCAGCGCCAGCGCCACCCGCTCGACGCGCACCCGCGAGCGGTTCATCGTCAATGACGACGTGATGCCGTCGAGCAGGGCCGACATCTCCCGGTCGACGACCACGGCGTAGAGCCCTTCCTTGCCGCCGAAGTGCTCGTAAACGACGGGTTTGGAGACGTTGGCGCGCTGGGCGATCTCCTCGATGGACGTCCCGTCGTAGCCGCGCTGGGCGAACAGCGACTTGGCGATCTCTATGAGCTGCTGGCGCCGTTCGCTGCCGGTCATCCGGGCGCGGGGTGCACGCACTTCCTTCTCGGGTGCTGCCACGCCTATAAGCCTACGGGCTGCACTAGGCTGCCAGCGGGAACAGTCCGTCGTGGTGTAATCGGCAGCACCTCTGATTTTGGTTCAGATAGTTCAGGTTCGAGTCCTGGCGACGGAGCGATACTCAACACTCAACTACCGCGAGCGCGCGTGTTTGCCCCTGACACGCCGTCATAATCTGGCAGAACGCGGTCGCTCGCGCGGAGAGGGGTTCATGACAACACGAGTTGAGGCAGCGGTCCTGGTGTTGGCCGCCGGGTCCGGAGGCCGAATGCGATCAGACACCCCCAAGGTGCTGCACACGCTGGCCGGGCGCAGCATGCTGGCGCACGCGTTGCACTCGTTGGACAAGGTCGCGCCGCAGCACCTGGTCGTGGTCCTGGGCCACGACCGCGAGCGGATCGCGCCGGCCGTCAACGAATTGGCTGACGAGCTGGGCCGCGGCCTTGACATCGCGGTGCAGGAGGAGCAGCTCGGCACCGGTCATGCGACGGCATGCGGACTGTCGGCGCTGCCCGAGGATTTCGACGGCGTCGTGGTCGTGACCGCGTGTGACGTCCCGCTGCTGGACGCCGATACGCTGGCCGGCCTCGTCGACGCCCACACCGCCGGACCAGCGGCGGCGACAATACTGACGACGACGCTGCCCGATCCGACCGGCTACGGCCGCATCCTGCGCACCCAGGACGAGGAAGTCGCCGGCATCGTGGAGCAGGCCGATGCGACCTCGTCACAGCGGGCAATCCGCGAGGTCAACGCCGGTGTCTACGCCTTCGACGTCGCCGCGCTGCGGTCGGCGCTGAGCCGGCTGCGGCCGCACAACGTGCAGCAGGAGCAGTATTTGACCGACGTCATCGCCATCGTCCGGCAGGACGGCCAAGTCGTGCGGGCCAAACACCTCGACGACAGCGCGTTGGTCGCGGGCGTCAACGACCGGGTGCAGCTCGCCGATGTGGCCGCCGAACTGAACCGGCGCATCGTGGCCACCCATCAACGCGCCGGCGTAACCGTCATCGACCCCGCCACCACCTGGGTCGACGTCGACGTCACCGTCGGCCGCGACACCGTCATCCACCCCGGCACACAGCTGCTGGGCGTCACCCGCATCGGCGGGCGCTGCCAGATCGGCCCGGACACCACGCTGACCGATGTCACCGTCGGCGACGAGGCGTCGGTGATCCGCACCCACGCCACGTCGTCGGTGATCGGCGACGGCGCGACCGTCGGACCGTTCACCTACCTTCGGCCCGGCAGCGTGCTGGGCGCCGAGGGCAAGCTCGGCGCGTTCGTCGAAACCAAGAACTCGACGCTGGGCACCGGCACAAAGGTTCCGCACCTCACCTATGTCGGCGACGCCGACATCGGCGACCACAGCAACATCGGTGCGTCGAGTGTGTTCGTCAACTACGACGGAGAAACCAAGCGGCGCACCACCATCGGCTCACACGTGCGCACCGGTTCCGACACGATGTTCGTCGCGCCCGTCACCGTCGGCGACGGCGCCTACACCGGCGCGGGCACGGTGGTGCGTGACGACGTGCCGCCCGGCGCGCTGGCCGTGTCTGCGGGTCCGCAGCGCAATATCGAGGGCTGGGTGGCGCGCAAAAGACCGGGCTCGGCGGCCGACAAGGCCGCTCGCCGGGCCGCCGGCGGGCCGGAGGGCGACACACCGCAAGCGAACGAAGCAGACGACAAAACGCCGTGAGCTCGTCGCCTATTGTTGGTGATCTGGCAACCCGGCCACGTGGTGCGCACGTAGCTACGTACGATTAGGCCGACATCGATCCCGACCGGCGAGGGCGAACCGTGGGCACGGACTGGACTGACAACCGCAAGAATCTGATGCTCTTCGCGGGTCGCGCACACCCGGAACTGGCCGATCAGGTGGCCAAGGAACTCGACGTCCCGGTCACCGCGCAGACCGCCCGGGACTTCGCCAACGGCGAGATCTTCGTCCGATTCGACGAATCCGTCCGCGGCTGCGACGCGTTCGTCCTGCAATCGCATCCGGCACCGCTCAACAAGTGGCTGATGGAACAGCTGATCATGATCGATGCGCTCAAGCGCGGCAGCGCCAAGCGGATCACCGCGATCCTGCCGTTCTATCCCTACGCCCGGCAGGACAAGAAGCACCGCGGCCGCGAGCCGATCTCGGCGCGTCTGGTCGCCGATCTGCTCAAGACCGCGGGCGCCGACCGGATCGTCGCCGTCGACCTGCATACCGACCAGATCCAGGGCTTCTTCGACGGCCCGGTCGACCATATGCGCGCACAGAACCTGCTGACGGGCTACATCGCCGAGCGCTACCCGACCGACAACATGGTCGTAGTATCCCCCGACTCGGGTCGGGTGCGCGTCGCCGAGAAATGGGCCGACGCGCTGGACGGGACGCCGCTGGCGTTCATTCACAAGACCCGCGACCCACGGGTGCCCAACCAGGTGGTGTCCAACCGGGTCGTCGGCGACGTCGCCGGCAAGACTTGCGTGCTCATCGACGACATGATCGACACCGGCGGCACCATCGCCGGGGCGGTGAAGCTGCTGCACAACGACGGCGCCGGTGACGTGGTCATCGCGGCCACCCACGGCGTGCTGTCGCCGCCGGCCGCCGAACGACTCGCCGAAAGCGGCGCACGCGAGGTGATCGTCACCAATACGCTGCCAATCGGCGACGACAAGCAGTTCCCGCAGCTGACCGTGCTATCCATCGCACCGCTGCTGGCCAGCACCATCCGCGCGGTGTTCGAAAACGGCTCGGTGACAGGACTTTTCGACGGAGACGCCTGAGTGTCCAACGACGCCACCATTTATCACAATCCGCGCTGCTCGACCTCTCGCAAGACGCTGGATTTGCTGCGGGACAACGGCATTGAGCCGACGGTGATCCAGTACCTGAAGACTCCGCCGTCCCGCGCGAGGCTGGTCGAGATGATCAACGACGCCGGCATTGAGGTGCGCGCCGCGGTGCGCAAACGCGAATCGCTCTACGACGAGCTGAATCTCGCCGATGCGAGCGACGACGAACTGCTCGACGCCATGGCCGAGCATCCGATCCTCATCGAGCGGCCGTTCGTCGTCACGGCGAAAGGCACCCGGCTGGCCCGGCCGATCGACGCTGTACGCGAGATTCTGTGAGGGTTCGCCGCGGGGCGGCGACGGCCGCGCTGGTGATCATTGCTGCGGCGGGCTGCGGTGAGAAGTCGGCTGATTACACGTCGCTCATATCTCCGACCACCACGACGACCACGACGGCCGCCGCCGAGGGGCCCGTCCCGATCGCGGCGTATCTGGAAAGCGTCGGTGTGACAGGGGAACCCGTCGTGCCCGACAAGCTGACCGACCTGGCGCTGACGGTGCCGACTCCCCCGGGCTGGGCGCCGTATCAGAACACGAATCTGGCGCCGGGGACGCGGGTGATCGCCAAGGGCGACACCTACCCGACGGCGATGCTGATGGTGTTCAAGCTCAACGGGGACTTCGACGTCAACGAGGCCGTCAAGCACGGCTACGCCGACGCCGAGCTGTCCGAGAACTTCAAGCGCCTCAACGCCTCCAACGACAACTTCCGCGGCTTTCCATCGTCGATGATCGAGGGCAGCTACGACCTCAACGGCCGGCGGATGCACAGCTACAACAGGATCGTGTTCGCCACCGGTGCTGCACAGAAGCCCAATGTCGCCGGCCAGGCGGCTCCGCCAAATCAGCGCTATCTGGTCCAGCTCACGGTCACCGGCTACGCGGACAAGGCGGCGCAGGAGGCGCCCGACATCGAGGCCATCATCCGCGGGTTCAACGTCGCGGCGAAGTAGCCGACTCACGGCACTAAGTCCGGCGGGCAGGAGCGAAGCGACCCGGGGAACTAATGTGGCAGCCATGAGTGACTGGACCGCCGCCGACCTGCCCTCGTTCTCCGGACGCACCGTCGTCGTCACCGGTGCCAACAGCGGCCTGGGACTCGTCACGGCACGCGAACTGGCCCGCGTCGGAGCCAAGGTCATCGTCGCCGTGCGCAACCTCGACAAGGGCAACGCCGCCGCGGCCGGTATGACCGGCGACGTCGAGGTCCGCAGGCTCGACCTGCAGAACCTGGCGTCGGTGCGGGAGTTCGCCGACGGCGTGGACGGCGCCGATGTGCTGGTCAACAACGCCGGCATCATGGCTGTGCCCTACGCGCAGACCGTCGACGGGTTCGAAAGCCAGATCGGCACCAACCACCTCGGCCACTTCGCGCTGACCAACCTGCTACTGCCCAAGATCACCGATCGGGTGGTCACGGTGTCGTCGATGATGCACCTGCTCGGCTCCATCAGCCTCAAGGACCTGAACTGGAAGTCCCGGCCGTATCTGGCCTGGCCGGCCTACTGCCAGTCCAAGCTCGCGAACCTGCTGTTCACCAGCGAGCTACAGCGCCGCCTCGACGCCGTCGCGTCGCCGATACGCGCGCAGGCCGCGCACCCCGGCTACTCCGCCACCAACCTGCAGTCGCATTCGGCGGGGATCTTTGGCAAGTTCTTCCAGGCCGGGAACAGCATCATGGCCACCGACGCCGACTTCGGCGCCCGCCAGACGCTCTACGCGGTGTCACAGGACCTGCCCGGCGACAGTTTCATCGGCCCCCGCTACGCGATGCGCGGCCCCACCGGCCGGGTGGCACGCAGCCCGCTGGCCCGCAACGCGAAGACCGCGGTGGCGCTGTGGGAGCTGTCCGAGCAGTCCACCGGCACCAAATTTCCGCTCTGAGCTGCTGATGCGCTACCCTCGCATGGCGTCACGGCGAGGGTGGTCACGACCACCGTTATCGACGGGAACCTGGTTCAGTTGCGACCCTGGCCGTGCCCGAGAACGACGACCGGCACACAGGAGCAGATTCTCATGGCCAAGACTTCGGCCCCCACCACGAACAACCTGACGGCTCTGGTACGCACCGAGACGGGCAAGGGTGCCTCGCGCCGCGCCCGTCGTGAGGGCAAGATCCCGGCCGTTCTCTACGGCCACGGCGCCGACCCGCAGCATCTCGAGCTGCCCGCCCACGAGTTCGCCGCCGTGCTGCGCCACTCCGGCACCAACGCGGTGCTCACCCTCGACATCGAGGGCAAGGAGCAGCTCGCGCTGACCAAGGCGCTCGACATCCATCCGATCCGCCGCAACATCCAGCACGCCGACCTGCTCGTCGTGCGGCGCGGCGAGAAGGTGAACGTGGAGGTCAACGTCGTCGTCGAGGGCGAGGCCGCCTCGGACACGCTGGTCACCCAGGAGACCAACTCCATCGAGATCGAGGCCGAGGCGCTGTCGATCCCCGAGCAGCTCACCGTCTCCGTCGAGGGCGCCGAGATCGGCACCCAGTTCACCGCCGGCACAATCGAATTGCCGCCGGGTGTGGCGCTGGTGTCGGATCCGGAGATGCTGGTCGTCAACGTCGTCGCCGCGCCGACAGCCGAGGACCTCGAGGCCGAGGGTGCGGGCGAGGTCGCCGAGGCCGCCGCGGTCGAGGTGCCGGAAGTGGGCGAGGAAGCCGGCGAGGGCGAAGAGGCCGCCGCGGCCGAATCCGAATAGCCGGCTTTCATGGCCGAGCCGCTTCTGGTGGTGGGCCTGGGCAATCCCGGGCCCAACTACGCCAAGACCCGGCACAACCTCGGCTTTGTGGTCGCTGACCTGCTGGCCGGGCGCATCGGGTCAAACTTCAAGGTGCACAAGCGCTCCGGCGCGGAGATCGCCACGGGCCGGCTCGGCGGCCGCTCGGTGGTGCTGGCCAAACCGCGCTGCTACATGAACGAGTCCGGGCGGCAGGTGGCCCCGCTGGCCAAGTTCTACTCGGTGCCGCCGGCCGACATCGTGGTAATCCACGACGAACTCGACATCGAATTCGGCCGCATCCGGCTCAAGTTCGGAGGCGGCGTGGCCGGTCACAACGGCCTGCGCTCGGTGGCGTCGGCGTTGGGCACCAACGACTTTCAGCGGGTCCGCATCGGTATCGGCCGCCCGCCGGGCCGCAAGGACGGAGCATCGTTTGTGCTAGCGAATTTCACCGCCGCCGAACAGGTCGAGATCGGCGTCATCTGCGAGCAGGCCGCCGACGCCACCGAACTCCTGATCGCAGAGGGGCTCGAGCCGGCCCAGAACACCGTGCACGCCTGGTAGCTGTGCGCGCTCGCTCTGCGTTAAGAAAGCCACGCGGCGCGTAAAGAAAGCGTTTGGACCGACCGCGGGGCGTCGTCGCGGGCGTAGACCTGAATACGTGGAGGACAGACGACCCGCCCCGGGTCTGTTGCGGGGCTGTTGGGAGCGGCTGCTCGACGGTCGGCGCCGGTGGGGGTCGATCGATATCCGGCCGGATCGGTTCGGGGTGACGCGCTACCAGTTGGTGGTCTACCCGCCGGGCATCAGCGTCGGCGAGCGACGCCGCCTCCGGTTGTGGCGCGGATGGCCGCTGTGGGGCGCGCTGCTGTGGGTGGTGTCCGAGATCGCCGTCAGCCAGGTGACCGGGCCGTGGACCGCGTTGGCGATATCAATCGCGGCATATCTGGGCTCGGGTGCGGCCGCGTTCGTGGCCGCGAGTGACGTGCGACCCCGGGTTCGGACGATGGCCGCGATATTGGTGACCGGCCACTACGAACCGACGTCGCGGGCAACCTGCGAGAGACTGCAGACGCTGGCGGACACGCTGGTCGCAGCCGACGAACGCCTCGATCGGGGGCAGATCTCGGCAATCGACCACGAGATGGCCTGGTGGACGGTGTACAGCCAGATGGCGACCACCCCCACCGAAGCCCAGCGTTCCGGAGGGAGCGCGTAATGGCCGAGTCACTGCAGATGCTGACGATGATGGCCGCTCCGGCCGCCATCCTGCTGACAATCCGTTCCATCATCGTGCGCCAGGCGCGCCAGGCAGCGGAACCCGCAAAGCGGTTTCAGTCCGCGGTGCGGCGAGCGTAGGCGCGCAGCGCGAACGGCGCGAAAATCGCGGTCAGCGCCAGCGACCACAGGACCGTCGCGAGCACCGGGTGGTGCAGCGGCAGCTGCGCGCTCGCGGGAGAAACGCTTAGGTGACGAGCGAGACGGAGTTGGCGCGGCGCAGCTTGCCCGACGGGGTCTTGGGAATGGTGCCCGGCCCAAGCACGACGACGTTGCGCGGACGCATGTCGACCTCGGCGACCACCTCGTGGGCGACCTGGTGCTCGATGCGGCGCACCTCGGCCGGATCCTGCCAGGCGTTGGATTCCACTGCGACGGCGAATGATTCGCGGGAGTGCCCGGCGTCCAGCCGCACCGCCACGGCGCAGCCCGGCCGCACCCCCCCGACGCGGCCGGCGGCCCGCTCGATGTCGGTGGGATAGATGTTGCGCCCAGCCATGATGATGACGTCCTTGACGCGGCCGCACACCACGACGTGGCCGTTCTCCATCTGGTAGCCCAGGTCGCCGGTGTCGTACCAGCCGTGCTCGTCCTGGGCGGGGACGAAGCCGCCCATGGTGATGTAGCCCGGGGTCAGCGGCTCGCCGCGCAGTTCGATGACGCCGACACCGCGGTGCGGCATGACGCTGCCGTGTTCGTCGATGATGCGGGCTTCCAGGCCTTGCAGCAGCGGGCCCAGCGAGGCCAGCCGGCGGGTGTTGCCCTTGGTGGCAGGGACAGCGCGGCGCAGCGCGGCCAGCAGATCGGCGTCCACCTCGTCGACAACCAGACCGGTGCCGCACTCGGAGAACGACACCGCCAGCGTCGTCTCGGCCATCCCGTAGGCCGGCAGGATCGCCTCGGGCTTCAACCCGAACGGCTTACCGGCGTCGATCAGGTCCTCGACGTCGGCGGGTTCCACCGGCTCGGCGCCCGAGAGCGCGAAACGCAGCGTGGACAGGTCGAACTGGCCGGGCTGGGCCTGCTTGCGCAGCCGCTTGGCGAACAGCGCATAGGCGAAGTTCGGCGCCGCGGTCATGGTGCCGTTGTACTTGTCGATGAGCTTGGCCCACAGGAGCGTGTCGCGCAGGAAGTCGATCGGGGTGACTTTGACGAGCTCGGCGCCGAAGTACATCGGTACGGTCAGGAAGCCGACCATGCCCATGTCATGGAAGCACGGCAGCCAGCTGACCATGACGTCCTTGTTGACGTCGTACTCGGCGCCGATGAACATCGCCTCGGCGTTGGAGTAGATGTTGCGGTGGGTGATCTGGACGGCCTTCGGGGACCCCGTCGAACCGGACGTCAACTGCATCAGCGCGAGATCGTCCTCGTCGGTGGCGACCGGGTCGATCGGGTCGGCGGCCAGCAGGTCGGAGACGGTCAGGACCTTGATGCCCTTCTCCTCCAGCACCGGGATGGCCACCAGGAACGGCTCGGACACGACGACGGCCTTGGCCTCGATCATGCCGATGACGGTCATGGTGTCCTCGGCCCACAGCGCCAGGTCGGTGCGCGGCGTCGGCTGGTGCAACATGGTGAGGCTGGCACCGCGGATCCAGACGCCCTGCGCGGTCGGGGCGATCTCGACCGGGAAACCCGCCAGCACGCCCACGGCGTCGCCGTGTCCCACACCGGCGGCCGCGAGGCCTCCGGCGATCCGGCGGGCCCGCTCGTGCACCTCGCCCCAGGTGTGCCGGACGGGCTCGTGCGGCTCGCCGGTGACCATTCCGGTGGTGGCGGTGCGGGCGTTGCGGTACATCTTCTCGGTGAATCTGCTCACGACGACCTCCTCGGGACCGGCGGCACTGCCCGGTTTCTCATGCTCCGCCTGATCAGAGGTGCTTTCGCGGAGGCGCGCACGCACAATTGGGGAGCGGTTCTGTCTCGAATCGGCGATGCGCCGGACAAGTCACGCGCGGTTGCAGGAGCGGTGCCATCGGGATTGTCGCTACGACTGTGCGTCCGCCCACCGACGTTTCCGGCAGGGGAAGGGTTGGCGTCCGACGCTTGACCGCTAGTTTTCACCGCGGATCATCTTAAGCAACTCTTAAGTAGTTGCCAAACTCTCGCGAGAATTGAGGCCTGGGTCACACCCACTCGTAATCAAACCGATGTGGACGGCGCCGGCACGACCCGGGCGCCGTGCACTGGGCCGCTGGCGACCCGCACCGTGCGGCAGACACCGGCACCGGCCAACTGGGCGCCGACGTCGACCGCCGACGCCGCCGAAGCGCAAAGGAACGCACACGTCGGGCCCGAGCCGGACACGATCCCGGCCAGCGCCCCCGCCTCCGCGCCGGCGCGCAGTGTGCGGCGAAGGCCGGGGTCGAGGCTCACCGCGGCGGGCTGCAGATCGTTACCGAGCAGCGGGGCCAGCTGGGTGGGATCGCCGGACGCCAGCGCCGCGAGCACCGGCTCGGGATCGTCGAGCCGCGGCGGTTCAGCGCGGTTCGAGTCGGCCGTTTCACGCAGCCGGTCGAGCTCGGTGAACACCGCCGGTGTGGACAGCCCGCCGGCGGCGAAGGCGAGCACCCAGTGGAAGGTGTTGCGGGCGAGCACCGTCGCCAATTCCTCCCCGCGGCCGGTGCCCAGCGCGGTGCCGCCGTGCAGGGCGAAGGGGACATCGCTGCCCAGCTGCGCGGCCAACGCATGCAAATCGCGCCGCGGCACGCCCAGCTCCCACAGCGTGTTCATCCCCACCAGCACCGCGGCGGCGTCGGCGCTGCCGCCGGCCATCCCACCGGCCACCGGGATCGACTTCTCGATAGTGATCGCCACGTCGGGCGAGCGGCCGACGTGCTCGGCCATCAATTCGGCGGCCTGCCAGGCCAAGTTGCGCTCGTCGGTGGGCAGCGACTCCACACCCTCGCCGGACATGTCCAGCGACAACACGTCGGCGTTGCGAACGGTGACCTCGTCGAGCAGCGACACCGCGTGGAAGATCGTGGTCAGCTCGTGATAGCCGTCGTCACGGCACTCACCGACGGCGAGATAGAGATTGACTTTGCCCGGCACCCGCACCGTGACCGACCCAGTGGGGACCCACTCGGACGCGGTAGAACCGTCGGACGCGGACACGGCACGACACTATCGCCGGATCGAGCACGATAACTACCTAAGTGCGTGAGATAACCCCTCGATCGATCTCACCGCTCGGACAAGTACCCGATACCGCCGGTCGCTCGCTCACGCTAGTGTTTGCTCGAGCGGGGTGTCAAGGATCACAGTCCTAGGCTGACAGGGTGCTTGCGCCGGGCCAACGGTTCGAGGGATTCGTCATCGACGCAACCCTGGGCCACGGCGGATATGCGACGGTGTACCGGGCGCACGACGCTGAACGCCCGGCCCGCGCGATCGCGCTGAAGGTGCTCGGCGAGGGTCACCGCCAACCCGCCCAACTGGCCCGTCTGCAGCGGGAGTTCGAGTTTGCCCATCAACTGAACCACCCCCACGTCGTGACGATGTACGAGAGGGGGCCGGGCTGGCTGGCCATGGAACTCGTCGACGGCGGCCCGGTGGCCGGCCTTCCTACCCTCGGCGAGCGGCTCACGGCGCTGGCGCAGGTCGCCGACGCGCTGGACTACGCCCATCAGCGCGGCATCGTGCATTGTGACGTCAAGCCGTCCAACATCCTTGTTTCCCAAGACTTCTCCCGCTTCGGTGCGGTCCTCATCGACTTCGGCGTCGCCCACGCGGTGGCCGAGGACGTCGGCCGGCGGCCGCAACATATCGAGGCGTCGCTGCCGTATTCCGCACCGGAACTGCTGCAGGGGCACGCACCGTCGGCGGCCACCGACGAGTATGCGCTGGCGTGCACGGCGGTCGAGATGGTGACCGGTTCGCCGCCGTTCTCGGCGAGCACGCCGATCGCGCTTGTAGAGGAGCATCTTCACCGCCCTGCGCCGAGGTTTTCGCACCAGATCGCATGGCTGCCACACGCATTCGACTCGATCCTGGCCAAGGCGATGGCCAAGAACCCGGACAACCGCTATGAATCGTGTGCGCAGTTCATTTCACTGATAGCACGGGCGCTGCGAAGCTGACGCCCGGCGTCACATCGCGGGGGCGCGGTGCGGCTGGCGTTCGGATCCCAGTTCGGACCGCTGCAGCAGCCGCACGAAGTCGGCGATGGACAGGGTCTCGCCGCGACGAGACGGGTCGATGCTGGCGGCCAGCAGGTGCCGGGCCGACTCGTTGCCGGATCCGGCCCATTCGGCGAAGGCGTTGCGTAGCGTCTTGCGCCGCTGCGAGAAGGCGATGTCGATCAGACCGAAGACCTGCTTGCGGAATTCGTCGTCGGTGGGCCACGGCGACGCATCGTACCGGTCGATGCGCACCAGCCCGGAATAGACCCGCGGGATGGGCCAGAACACTGTCGGCGACACCATGCCCAAGCGGCGGACGTTGCCGAAGAACCGGACCTTGGCGCTGGGCACGCCGTACTCCTTGCCGCCGGGTTCGGCGGCCAGCCGCTCGGCGACCTCGGCCTGCACCATCACCATCACCGTCCGGATCGACGGGAACTCGGAGAGCAGGCGCAGCAGTGCCGGGACGGCGACGTTGTAGGGCAGGTTGGCGACCAGCGCGGTGGGCTCGTCCTCCAGGTCGGCGCGGTTCACCGTGAGGATGTCGCGGTTGAGGACGGTCAGCCGGTGGATCTCGCTGTGCGAATGGTCAGCGACGGTCAGCGGCAGTTGCCGCGCCAGCACCGGATCGATCTCCACGGCGGTGACGTGGGTGCCGCGGTCCAGCAGCGCCAGCGTCAGCGAGCCCAGACCTGGACCGACTTCGAGGACGTGGTCGTGGCGGTGCACACCGGACGCCGACACGACGCGACGAACGGTGTTCGCGTCGTGCACAAAGTTCTGTCCGAAAGATTTGCGCGGTCGAAAGTCGATCTCTTTCGCCAGATGCCTTATCTCGGTCCGCCCGAGTAGTCGGATGGTCAGGATGCCCCCAATCTGGCGCTGCACGTCGGCCAAGCGCCCCAACCCTGCCGTGAACGAGTCATTTCAGCAATCGCGATCTGCTCTTCTCGCGTGGCCAGATCTGCTCTCCCAGCATACCGCAGACCACCGTTTCGCTCCCAGGTGTTTTGGTCAAATTGGACACCGCCGAAGTATCCGTTTCCGGTGTTGATGGCCCAGTTACCTCCGGCTTCGCACTGCGCAAGGGCGTCCCAGGTGGCTCCGTTGCTGACCGGTGGCACCTCGGTGCCGGGCTTGGCGCCCACCCGCAGGACCGCGTCGCGCGCCGGCGTCAAGACAACATTGGCTACTGGCAGTCTTCCGGTTTCCATCCCGTTCACGCGCGCAATGGCGAACGTCACGTCCTGCGTGCCCGGCGTCCCGGCATCCTCCACGATCTGACGGCTCATGTTCAGCGTCACGTCCTCGATGCGCTTGGACGCGGGCTGCAGCGGAACGCGTTCGGTCACCTTGTCGATCCGGACCCGCGTCACCTGGATCTGCATCCCGTCCAGCACGGGCGAGGACGCGACCGGCACCACCTTGTCGCTCTGCCCCAGCGGCACACCCGCCGCCTCCAGCAGGCCCGCGACGTGCGGCGCGGCCAGGTGCACGGTTTTCAGCACGCCGCCGTCGTTGATCTGGACGGTCTTTGCGCTGACCACAGGCAGCGACATGCCGGCCAGCGGCACGCGGCTGCCGCGGGAGGCCGCGGCGGGGGCCTTGTCGGTCATCGACAGCTGGGCGAGCGCCTCCTCGACCGTGGACGCGGTCGTCCAGACCTGCCGGCTGCCCTGGCCGTCAAGCGAGATCTCCAGCGGCCGACTGCGCCTCAGCGAGATGGTGCCGGACTGGTGCACGGGCTGATCGGCGGCCGGGTAGAGGTCGTCGCGTTCGCCGACGTCGAACCCGTTCTCCTCGACGACGTCGATAACCCGCGACTTCATCGTGGAAACCGTCATCGGTGCACCGTCGACGTTCAGCGTCACGGTCTTGTGGGCTGCGACTGCAACGCCGCCAGCAAACGTCAGCGCGAGCAGCATCGCGCCGACCAGAATCCGCATCATGGGTGAGCGAGCTTCGTGGAGCTTGTTCAGAGCGTTCAAGACGTGTTCATCCCCGACTATCGGACGGCTGTCTGGCCAGGGCCGCTGGTCAACATTCGATCACAAGACGGTAACGAATAGGCCTACGCGCGGCAACTCTGGTCCAGTCGGTAGGCCTGCGCCGCGGCCTGCGACGTCTCCTGAGCCACCACCTCGGCCGGCCTGCCGACCGCGTCGGCCAGAGCGCGCACGGTGTAGGGCAGGCAGTAGGGCTCGTTCGGCGCTCCCCGGTACGGGTGCGGTGTCAGGAACGGCGCATCGGTCTCCACCAGCAGCTGGGCCGGCGGGACGACGGCCGCGGCCTCGCGCAGCGCGCCGGCGTTGCGGAAGCTGACGGTGCCGGACAGGCTCAGCAGCCAGCCGGCGTCGACGCAGGTGCGCGCCATCTGCGCGTCGGAGGAGAAGCAGTGGAAGATCACCGTCTCGGGCGCGCCCTCGGCCCGCAGCACGTCCAGCACCCCGGCGTCGGCGTCCCGGTTGTGGATCATCAGCGGCTTGCCCGTGCGCTTGGCCAGGTCGATATGCCAGGCAAAGGCGTCGGCCTGCTCGCCGGGGTCCGCGCAGCCCTCCAGCCGGCCCGGCCAGTACAGGTCCAGGCCGGTCTCTCCGATCGCCACCACGCGGGGGTGGGTGGCCAGCCGCTCGATTTCGGCTTTGGCTTCGTCGGTCAGCGCGTTCGCGCGTGTCGGGTGCAGCGCGACCGCGGCATAGACCCGCGGGTCCCAGTCGGCCGCCTGTGTCACCCACCGGGCCGAGTCGAGATCGTCGGCGATCGTGACGACGGCCTGCACCCCCACCGCGGCCGCGCGGTCCACGATCGCGCGCACGCCGTCGGCGTCCGTCGCGCCGCACGCGTCGAGATGGGTGTGCGCGTCGACCAATGGGCTCAACAGCTCTGGCGGAGGCGGCGCCGGACGGGCTGACGAGCGACTCACCCGCACACCATAAGCTGAATTACTAATGAAGCCCTTTTACATCACCACGGCGATCGACTACCCGAACGGCGCACCGCACGTCGGGCATGCCTACGAAAAAATCGCGACCGATGCCATCGCGCGATTCAAGCGGCTCGACGGCTTCGACGTGCGCTACCTCACGGGTACCGACGTGCACGGCCTCAAGATGGCCGAAACCGCGGCGGCGGAAGGCATACCGACCGCCGATTTGGCCCGGCGCAACTCGGATGTGTTCCAGCGGCTGCAGGAGCGGCTCAACATTTCGTTCGATCGGTTTATCCGCACCACCGATGCCGACCATTTCGAGGCGTCCAAGGTGATCTGGCAACGTATGGCCGACGCCGGAGACATTTACTTGGGCACGTACGCGGGCTGGTATTCGGTGCGCGAGGAGAGCTATCTAAGCGAGGACGAGACGCGCATTGAGCCCGACGGGACGCGGGTGGCCGCCGAAAGCGGCGCTCCCGTCACGTGGACCGAGGAGCCGACCTACTTCTTTCGGCTGTCGGCCTACACGGACAAGCTGCTCGCACACTATGAAGCGCATCCCGAGTTCATCGGACCCGCCGTGCGGCGCAACGAGGTAATCAGCTTCGTCTCCGGCGGGCTGCGCGACTTTTCGATATCGCGCACATCGTTCGACTGGGGCGTGCCGGTGCCCGACCACCCCGACCACGTGATGTACGTCTGGGTCGACGCACTTACGAACTATCTCACCGGCGTCGGATTTCCAGACACCGAATCGGAGATGTTCCGCCGGTACTGGCCTGCCGACCTGCACATGATCGGGAAGGACATCATCCGGTTTCACACCGTGTACTGGCCGGCATTTCTGATGTCGGCCGGAATCGATCTTCCCCGAAGGGTTTTCGCGCACGGCTTCATCAACGTCAAGGGCGAGAAGATGAGCAAGTCGGTCGGCAACGTGATCGATCCCATCGCCCTGATCGACGAGTTCGGCGTCGACCAGGTGCGCTACTTTCTGCTGCGCGAGATCCCGTTCGGCCAGGACGGCAGCTACAGCGAAGAGGGCATCATCGCCCGAATCAACGCCGACCTGGCCAACGAGTTGGGCAACCTGGCGCAGCGCTCGCTCTCGATGGTCGCCAAGAACCTGGACGGAATCGTCCCTGAGCCAAGCGAATTCAGCGCCGACGATCTTGAGCTGCTGAAGGCCGCCGACGGGTTGATCGAGCGGGTGCGCGGCCATTTCGATGCTTCTGCGATGCATCTGGCGCTGGAAGCCATCTGGTCGGTACTCGGCGCGGCCAATAAGTACTTCTCCGCGCAGGAGCCGTGGGTGCTGCGCAAGACCGACGCCGACCGCTTCCGCACCGTGCTGTACACGACGCTCGAGGTGGTACGGATCGCGGCGATGCTGAGCCAGCCGGTGATGCCCGAATCGACGGGCAAGCTGCTCGACCTGCTTGGGCAGCCCGGCGATCAGCGGACATTCGCGGCGATCGCTACCCGGATGAGCCCCGGCACGTCGTTGCCGGCTCCGGTGGGCGTCTTCCCGCGCTATCAGACGGAGTGATGCGCGTCACGTCATGTCACGGCCGGCCGATCCGCGGTGTCTCAAGGGCACGATCCCTTCGAGAACAGGAGACATCATGACCGCCCAGCGCACACACGTCGTCGTCATCGGCGGCGGATACGCGGGAACACTCGCGGCCAACCATCTGCGGCTGCGCACCGACGTCGACATCACGCTGGTGAACCCACGCCCGAAGTTCGTCGAACGAATCCGGCTGCACCAGTTCGTGGCCCGCAGCGGCGATGCCACCGTCGACTACGGCACGCTGCTCGGCGAGGGCGTCCGATTGGTGGTCGACAGCGCCGACCGCATCGACACCGCCGAGCGCAAAGTCCTGCTCGCCTCGGGCCGGGTGTTGGACTACGACTACGTCATCTATGCGGTGGGCAGTACCGCCGCCGCCCCGGCGGCGGTTCCGGGTGCCTCCGAATTCGCTTATCCGATAGGGGAATTCGAGTACGCGCAGCGGCTGCGTGGGGCCTTGGACGAACTGCACCCCGACGCTCCGGTCACCGTAGTCGGAGCCGGATTGACCGGCACCGAGACGGCCGCCGAACTCGCCGAGCAGGGTCGCAAGGTCACGCTGGTCTGCGGCGGAACGCTCGTGCCGTCGCTGAGTGAGCCTGGCCGGCGATCCGTCGCCAAGTGGCTGTCCCGGCACGGTGTAGCTGTGCTCGAGTCCGACATGGTGGCCGAGGTCCGGCCGGATGCGGTGGTCTTCGCCGACGGTGCGGTGCGTCCGAGCGCGGTCACCATCTGGACGGCCGGTTTCGGCGTGCCGGATCTGGCCACCCGCAGCGGCCTGCACACCGACGAGCTGGGCCGGCTGCTGACCGACGAGACCCTGACCAGCGTCGACGACGATCGCATCGTCGCGGCCGGCGATGCCGCCTCTCCTTCGGGCCAACCGCTGCGGATGAGCTGCCAGGCCGCCGAGCCGCTGGGCGCACAGGCCGCCAACACCGTGCTGAGCCACATCGCCGGCACGCAGCCGGTCGTGCTGAACCAAGCATTCTTGGGGTCCAACGTCAGCCTGGGCCGGCGCGCCGCCACTATCCAGTGGGCCCGCAAGGACGACACGCCGGTGAACTTCTACACCAGCGGACGGCTTGGCGCGGCTATCAAGGAGGTGGCCTGCAAGGGCACACTGTGGGCGATCCGCCGCGAGGCCGGCAAGCCCGGCTCGTTGTTCTGGCTCAAGGGCGGCAAGCGGCCGTCGCAGCCGGTGTTCGAGGTGGTCACGGAATCGTGACCACCACCGAGCACGCCGAGCGGTTCACCCATCTGCGGCCGCTGCTGTTCACGATCGTCTACGAAATACTCGGCTCCGCAACCGAATCCGATGACGTGCTGCAGGACAGCTATCTGCGCTGGGCCGAGGTGGACCTGGCGAAGGTGCGCGACACCAAGTCGTATCTGGCCCAGCTGGTGACCCGTCAGGCGCTCAACGCGCTGCGTGCGGGGGCCCGCCGCCGCGAGGACTACGTCGGCCCCTGGCTGCCCGAGCCGCTGCTGCTGGACGAGCAGGATCCCTCGGCCGACGTGGTGCTGGCCGAGTCGGTGTCGATGGCCATGCTCGTGCTGCTCGAGACGCTCACCCCCGACGAGCGGGCGGTGTTCGTGCTTCGTGAGGTGTTCGGCTTCGACTACGACGAAATCGCCGGAGCCGTAGGCAAATCCGTGGCCACGGTGCGCCAGGTGGCGCACCGTGCCCGCGAGCATGTGCAGGCGCGGCGCAAGCGGTTCTCGCCCGTCGACGCCGCCACGACCGCGCAGATCACCGAGCAGTTCATGACCGCGGCCGCAACCGGCGACATGGAGGGACTGCTGTCGATGCTGGCGCCGGACGTCACCTGGACTGCCGACAGCGGCGGCAAGGCCACCGCGGCCCGCCGGCCGGTGGTGGGTGCGGAGAAGGTGGCCGCGATCATGATCGGATTGTTCCGCTTTGCCGGACGTATGCCAAATGTGCGCGTCGAGATGGTGACCTGCAACAGCGCGCCGGCGGTGGTTGTCTACAGCGGCGACCATTTGGAGGGCGTGTTCCTGGTCGAGATCATCGACGCCAAGATCACCAACTTCTACGCCATCCGCAACCCGGACAAGCTCACCGCGATCGCGGTCCCGCGGACCATCAGTCGCTAGCTCTCTGTCACGCTAGGGCAGTGCGGATCGAGCGGCTCGGCGAACTGGGCAGCGCCCCGGTGGTGCTGCGGGCGGTCGCCGACGCCGCTTCCGCGCGCGGGCTTCCGCCACCCGCCGCGCTCATCGGGGACTGGTTCAGTTCATGCGCGGTGATCGCCCCGTCGGTGGCCGTGACCGCCGTCGGCCTCGGCGAGGTGTTCGACTTGCCACCAGGTTCGGCCGATACCGAGGCGGTTGGTGGCGGATGGTTCGGGTATCTGTCGTATCCCGACGCGGGTGCCGACGGGCTCCCGCCACGGATTCCGGAGGGGGCCGGCGGCTGGACCGATTGCGTGCTGCGTTGCGACCGCGACGGGCAATGGTGGTACGAAAGCCTTTCCGGCGCACCGCTTCCGGGGTGGGCGTCCGACGCGCTGCGGACGTCGCCTGCGCCGCGGGATTGGACGATCGCCTGGGGTGACGCCGACCGCGACGCACACCGCAGCGGGGTACTGGCCTGCCTCGAGGCCATCGCGGCCGGCGAGGTCTACCAGGCATGTGTGTGCACCCAATTCGTCGGCCGGCTTGACGGCGCCTCCGTCGACTTCTTCGTCGACGCGGTGGAGCGAACCTCCCCCGCGCGGGCGGCGTACGTCGCCGGCCCATGGGGCGCGGTGGCGTCGCTGTCACCCGAATTGTTCCTGCGGCGCTGTGGTAAGGATGTGATGTCCAGCCCGATCAAGGGCACACTGCCGCGGCACGCGGACCCGTCGGCGCTGCGGGCGTCGGTCAAGGACGTGGCGGAGAACATCATGATCGTCGACCTCGTCCGCAACGACCTGAGCCGCGTCGCGGTCACCGGCTCGGTGACCGTGCCCGAGCTGCTTGCGGTGCGCCCGGCGCCAGGCGTCTGGCATCTGGTGTCGACGGTGACGGCGCAGGTGGACGTCGAGGTTCCGATGGCGGCCGTGCTCGACGCGGCATTCCCGCCGGCGTCGGTGACCGGCACGCCCAAGACGCGAGCCCGTCAGCTGCTGGTGGGTTGGGAGCCGCACCGCCGCGGGGTGTATTGCGGCACAGTCGGTTTAGCCTCACCAGTCGCGGGGAGTGAACTCAACGTGGCGATCCGGACCGTCGAGTTCGCCGCCGACGGGTCGGCCGTTCTCGGCGTGGGCGGCGGCATCACCGCCGACTCGGATCCCGACCGCGAATGGGACGAATGTCTGCACAAGGCGGCACCGGTCTTCGCGGCTATGAGTACAGCCGGCAGCGCTCAATCAGTATCTCGGCCAGCCGCTTCGGCTCACTGACCAGCAGCATTTGGCAGGTGTCGATCGGGATCACCGTCTGCACCCCGCCGAGGGCGGCGATGCTGCGACGCTGTGATTTTGGCGAGAGAGCACGGTCACGCAACGTGAGGATCCAGGTGCGCGGCACTTCGTCGGGCATGTCGCGGCGGGATACGTTCTCCGCGAGGATGCGCGCCGCTTCCAGGTAGAGCCGACCGGCCATGAACCTTCTTCGAGCGCGCGGTATTCGGTTGAAGAAGAGTGACCGACGACGACGATGTCGCCCAGCCCCGCGTCCTCAATGTCAGCGATCAGGGAGTCGACCCAGTCGGCGATGGTGAGAGTCCAGAGATCGCCGGGCCTGTCGCGCCGACCCGGAAGATCGACGGCGAGCACGTCAAGTTCCGGCGCCTGCCGATGAATTTCCTCGACTGTGAGCAGCGAGCCCACCGCCGTGCACGGGCACCAACGCGGGCAGCGCCATCGCGGACTCCTTCAGTGCCGTGAGCGCAGAACCGCATCGTAGAGCTCGCGGCGTGACGGCGCGCCGGGATGCGCGGCAATCACCCGCGTGCAGGCATCCTTCACCCGCATGCCGTCGTCAACGAGCGCGTTGACCTCGCCCACCAGCGTCGGCAGGTCGGCACGCGGCTCCGCCCCGGCCAGCACGACGGTGATCTCGCCCAGCACACCATCGGTCGCCCACTCGGCGAGTTCGGCGAGCGAGCCCCGAACGACCTCCTCGTGCGTCTTGGTCAACTCGCGGCAGACCACCGCGGGGCGCGCCGGTCCGAGCACCTCGACCCCGTCGCGCAGACAGTCCGCCAGCCGCCGCGGCGATTCGAAGAACACACACGTGCGCTGTTCGGCGGCCAGGCCCGCCAGCCAGGCCACCCGTGCCGAGCGTTTGCGCGGCGCGAACCCCTCGAAGCAAAAGCGGTCCGACGGCAGGCCCGAGACGGCCAGCGCCGTCGTCACCGCGGACGGTCCCGGGAGGCAGCTGACCGGCGCCCCAGCCGCTATGCAGGCCGCGACCAGCCGATAGCCGGGATCGTTGATCAGCGGCATGCCGGCGTCGCTGACCAGCAGTACCGTCGCACCGGCCGCGATCTCGTCGAGAAGGCCCGGCACGCGGGTGGCCTCGTTCTGGTCGAACAGGCTGACCGCCCTGGCGGCGAGCTTGACGCCGAGGGCATGCGCCAGGCTGCGGATGCGTCGGGTGTCCTCGGCGGCGATGACGTCGGCGCTGCCCAGCGCGGCCACCAGCCGGGCGGATGCGTCCGACGGCTGGCCCAGTGGCGTGGCCGCGATGAGCAGTCGGCCGGTGGTCATTCCGCACAGCCTACGATCTAGAGGCGTGACCGCCCCCGTCGATGAATCCGTTGCCAGAGGGCGTGCGGTCCCCGTTATCAGCCCGGCGCCGCTGGTGCCCGTCGCCGACTTCGGGCCGGTCGACCGGCTGCAGGGCTGGGCGATGACCGCGGTCATGACGGCGCTGGCCGCGGTGACGCGTTTCCTCAACCTCGGCTCGCCTACCGACGCCGGCACCCCGATCTTCGACGAGAAGCATTACGCGCCGCAGGCCTGGCAGGTACTGCACAACCACGGCGTGGAGGACAATCCCGGCTACGGACTTGTGGTGCATCCGCCGGTCGCCAAGCAACTGATCGCGATCGGTGAGGCGCTTTTCGGCTACAACGGGCTGGGCTGGCGGTTCTCCGGCGCGGTGTGCGGCGTCATCCTGGTGGCGCTGGTGGTGCGGATCGCGCGGCGGATGAGCCGCTCGACGCTGGTCGGCGGCATCGCGGGGCTGCTGCTGATCGCCGATGGGGTCAGCTTCGTCGCGTCACGCACCGCGCTGCTCGACGGTTTCCTGACGATGTTTGTGGTGGCGGCGTTCGGCTGTCTGATCGTGGACCGCGACCAGGTGCGGGAGCGGCTGCACGTCGCGCTGCTCGAGGGCCGCATCGGCGAAACCCCGTGGGGCCCGCGGCTGGGTGTGCGCTGGTGGCGGTTCGGTGCCGGGGTGCTGCTCGGATTGGCCTGTGCCACAAAGTGGTCCGGGCTGTACTTCGTGGTGTTCTTCGGCGTGATGACGCTGGCGTTCGACGTGGCCGCGCGCCGGCAGTACCGGGTGCTTCGGCCGTGGGCCGGGGTTTTCCGCCGCGATCTGGGGCCGTCCTTGTATGCCCTTGGGTTGATCCCGTTCGGCGTCTACCTGGCGTCCTACGCGCCCTGGTTCGCCTCCGAGACCGGTGTCAACCGGCACGAAGTGGGCAATTCGATCGGCGAGGACAGCATCCTGCCGTTGCCGGACGCCGTGCGCTCGCTGTGGCATTACACGTATGCGGCCTACCGATTCCACGCCGGGCTGACCAACGCCGACGGCAACCACCATCCGTGGGAGTCCAAACCGTGGACCTGGCCGATGTCGCTGCGGCCGGTGCTGTATGCGATCGACAACCAGAACGTGCCCGGTTGCGGTGCGCAGTCGTGTGTGAAGGCGGTGATGCTCGTCGGCACGCCGGCGATGTGGTTCATCGCGGTGCCGGTGCTCGGCTGGGCGGTGTGGCGGACATTCGTCCGGCGCGACTGGCGATACGCCGCGATCCTCGTCGGCTACAGCGCGGGCTTCCTGCCGTGGTTCGCCGATATCGACCGGCAGATGTACTTCTTCTACGCGGCCACGATGGCGCCGTTCCTGGTGTTGGCGATCGCGATGATCCTCGGCGACATCCTGCAAAAACCGAACCAGAACGCCGAACGACGAACGCTGGGGCTGATCGTCGTGAGTTGCTATGTCGCGCTGGTCATTACGAACTTCGCCTGGATGTATCCCATCCTCACCGGCATACCGATCTCCCAGGCGACCTGGAACATGCAGATCTGGCTGCCGTCCTGGCGGTAGTTCCATCCGCGGGCCTAGCGCCCATTTCGACACCAGGGTTGTCGATTAGCAGTCCGACGGCGTTATCCACAGCACGGGTGTCGGTCTCGGCGATAGCACGCGAAGCTGTCAGTTGTCCCGGAGACCATCACTGGCATGTGGCCAATTGTCGGTACCGAGGCGATCGCGGGCGGTGCGCTTTCTCGTGGTGCGCTGCGCTGGAACTACACCGCCGTTCACCCGAACGTCTACCTGCCCAACGACACGCACAGAAATGTCTACGTCAACACGGTCGCGGCGTGGCTGTGGACTGGGCGCAGGGGCATCATCGCCGGGCAGGCCGCCGCTGCGCTGCACGGCGTGCAATGGATTGACGACACCGTGCCGGTCGAGTTGATTGCCAAGCATGGCCGACGCCGGCCTGGCGTGCTGATCCGGGATGAACGAATCAGCGATGACGAAGTGCGCATGCTCGGCGAGCTACCGGTGACCTCGCCGGCACGCACCGCGCTCGACCTCGCACGTCACCTTTCGCGCGACGCAGCGGTGGCCCACCTCGACGCACTGGCCGCCGCAACTGGGGCAACCGTTTCCGATATCAGGTTGCTGGAAGACCGCTATCGAAGCGCACGAGGAATCCGGCTGGCTCGCACCGCTGTCGACCTGATGGACGGCGGTGCACGGTCACCACGGGAAACGCGGGTGCGCCTGTTGCTGATCGATGCTGGGCTGCCCCGACCTCGCACCAACATCAGGGTGCGCGACGACCAGTGGGAGGCGGTCATTGCCATAGGCTGGGACGGGCCGATGGTTGGCGTCGACTACGAAGATGATCAACCCACCGACGGTTTCCGCGCCGTGCAGGACATCGCGTGCGAGGAACTGTTCCAACGTCGCGGGTGGATCCACATCCGCGTACGCCGTGAGCATGCCCCGAGGTCCATCGTGCATCGTGTTCGCTCGGCGTTACGGCAGCGCGGTTGGGCCTAGAGCGGGTCCCTGCCGACGGGGCAGGACATGCAGCGCGGGCCGCCGCGACCGGTGCCCAGCTCGGAGGCCGCGATCGGTAGCACTTCGATGCCCGAATCCGCCAGTCGGGCATTGGTTTCGGCGTTGCGTTCGTATGCGACGACGACACCCGGGGCAAGCGCCAAGGTGTTGTTGCCGTCATCCCACTGCTCGCGCTCGGCGGTGACCGGGTCGAGGCCGGTGTCGATCACCCGCAGGCGGTCGATCCCCATCGCGTCGGCGGCAGCCTCGACGAAGGGCACGGCATCGTCGATCGTCACGCCGCCCTCGCCGTTCCGGTGAATGGTGAACGCCGACAACGAGTCGACGATGTTCGGGTACATCACGAAGGCGTCGACGTCGACCATCGTGCACACCGTGTCGAGATGCATCTGCGCGCGCTCCTGGGCGATCGGCACGGCGAGTACGGTCTGCGCGAGGTCGTCGTCGAACAGGCTGCGCGCCAGTGCCTCAGCCCCGGCCGGCGTGGTGCGCTCCCCCACCCCGACCGCGACCACACCCGGCGCCAGCAGCAGCACATCGCCACCCTCAACCGGCGCGGAGCGTGACTCGTAGGCGCGCCGCACGCCGAGAAACCGTGGGTGGTGGGCGTAGATCAGATCGGTCAGCGACGTCTCGCGCACCCGCGCCGGCAACGCCAGCGACGTGATCGCGACCCGCGGCCCGATCCAGAACGACGAATCTCGGGTGAACAACAGATTCGGCAGCGGTTCGATGACGAAGTCGCCGCCGTGATGCATCCGTCGCACCAGCGACAGCTCGCCGGTGAACGGCAACTCGGTGAACGTCATGCCGGCCGTCAGCACGTGGGCCAGCGAGTTGGGCTCCAGCGTCCGCAGGTATGCCGAAAGTTCCTGCGCCAATGGCATTCCCAGCCGTCGCGGGTCCACCGCCGCGGCGATGCCGTGCATGCGGGCCGCCCCGCTCTTGGAAAGCGCCTCGGTCAGCAGGTCGGCGAGCAGCAACACCTCCACGCCGCGTGACCGCAGAACCTCGGCGAAAAAGTCGTGCTCCTGCTGGGCCTTGACCACCCAGGGCAGACCGTCGAACAACAGCGCGTCGTTGTTGCGCGGGGTCAGCCGCTGCAGCTCGGCTCCCGGGCGGTGCAGGATGACCACCCGCAGCGTGCCGACCTCGGAATCGCAGCCGAGCGCAACCTCTGTCACATTAAGCACCGTAACGCCAACGGCCACCTCAACTATTGTTCAGGTCTATGGAGATCTACGAGCTGACGCCCGGCGAGATGTCTCACCGCAGCGGTGTGGCGGTCTCGGCGCTACACTTCTACGAACGCGAAGGACTCATCACCAGCCGACGCACCACCGGCAACCAACGCCGCTACCCCCGCGAGACGCTGCGGCGGGTTGCCTTCATCCGGATGTCGCAGCGGCTCGGCATCCCGCTGGCCCGGGTCCGCGAGGCGCTGGTCACCCTACCCACCAACCGCGTCCCGACCAGCAAGGACTGGGCGCGACTCTCCGCCGGTTGGCGCCAGGACCTCGACGACCGCATCCTGCACCTGCAGCGGCTGCGCGACAACCTGGCAGGCTGCATCGGCTGCGGCTGCCTGAGCCTGAAAACCTGCGCGCTGTCCAACCCGGGCGACGTGCTGGCCGCTCAAGGTCCCGGGGCGGTGCGGCTGTAGCTTTCGAACACCTGTGCGATAGACTCGCGTCATGGAGCTGGCTCTACAGAGCTCGCTATTCGAGCACGCCGAACGCCGCCATCTCGGCAACGGAGCGTGGGTCGAGGTGCGGTCGGGCTGGCTGTCGGACGCGGACTCGCTTTTCGACGAGCTCATGTCGGTCATTCCGTGGCGGGCGGAACGCCGCCAGATGTACGACCGCGTGCTCGACGTGCCGCGGCTGGTCAGCTTCCACCACCTGATCGACGAGCCGGCGCCCCATCCGCGGCTGAAGCAGATCCGCCGGCGGCTCAACGACACCTACGGCGGTGAGCTCGGCGAACCGTTCGCCACCGCCGGCCTGTGCCTGTACCGGGACGGCAACGACAGCGTCGCCTGGCACGGCGACACCATCGGCCGCAGCGGTACCCAGGACACCATGGTGGCCATCCTCAGCCTCGGTGCGACAAGGGTTTTCGCGCTGCGGCCGCGCGGTGGTGGACACTCGCTACGACTGCGGCACCGGCACGGCGACCTGCTGGTGATGGGCGGGTCGTGCCAACGCACGTGGGAGCACTCCATTCCCAAGACCAGCAGGCCAACCGGTCCGCGGATCAGCATCCAGTTCCGGCCGCACGACGTCCGCTGAACCTCAGCCCTTTATCGCCGACACCGCGGCGCTCAGCAGGTCACGGGCGCGCTGCGTGTTCACCGGCGCTACCGGCTTGCCGGGCAGCACCAAGGGGTTGGCGGTGACGATGACCAGGAGGTTGCCGAAGCTGGCGACGTAGTTGTAGAGCTCGCCGGTGCGTGGCTCGCCGTCGACCGCCGTCTGCAGCACCCGGTGGGTTCCCAACGTCCGCACACCGTCGATCCGCGGCGACTCGACCACCTCGACGAGGCCACGCACGCCGTCTCCGGCGAAACCGACCTTGCCGCAGGCCTGCCCGGGATCGTTGAACGGCACCGGCTCGGACGTTTCGACGGCGATCGCGATGAACCGATTCCCTTCGCCCTCGGCCGACGTCGCCGCCATGTTCCCCTTCAAACCGCCCGGCACGCTTTGGCCCGCCGCGAACTTCGCACACTCGGCGGGTTCGAACTTCATTCCGGGCGGCAGCGCCTGCGGCGCCAGCAGACGCGGGTCGACGCCCGTCGGGGGGACTTCGGAAACCTGAAACTGCGGACCGAACGTCGACTTCACGCTCGCGACGTTGGCGATATCGGCCCGTGAAACATCGGTTTCGGCCGACTGGCCGGTCGCACACGCGGCGATCACGCCGGCGCATGCAACGACGAACACCCTCGGGTTGAACATCGCCGCCAATGTACCCGCCGGCCGGCGCTCAACCCCGCAACGCCGACACCGTTTTCACCAGCAATGCCGCGGCGAAGTCCTGCCCGAGTGGGGGATTCGGCGATCCCGGGTCGGTGACGACGGTGACGAATGCGAGGTAGTCGCCCAGATAGGCGGTGACGGTGTGGGCACGCGAATTGGTTTCGGTGCCGCCCTCGACGACGGTTTTGGCCTCGGTCACCATGCCGAGCGTTGCGGCCGCGTCGATCGCGGGCGCGTCGACGAGCGTGACGGCACCGGTGGTGTGCCCGCCGGCAAGCGTCCAGTGGCCGCACTCGGCGATCAGTGCGGGATCGGACCCAACCTGCGCCGGTGGCGAGCCGGTGACGACGGCGTAGACGATGCCGCCAGGACCCGAACCGGACCAGCCTCGCGTCGTCGCCCCGTCGGCCACCGGCTCGGCCAGTGCGCCGCATTGCGGTGGGTCGGCGAGCCAATGGGGACCGAATCCCCAGAACGCCACCGGGGAGGCACGGCCGGACACATCGGCCACCTCGTAACCGTCGGGCAGCTCGCCGCGCACCCGCTCGATGTTGGCCGGGGTCACCCGAACCGACGGGGTCGACAGCGCCGTGGTGGTGGTCGGCGGGCCGGGCGCGTGGGTGCATGCGGCAACGGAGAGCACCACCGCGGCGTAGGACACGAATCGTGGAACACCACGGGCGCCGCGAACGATCAAACACATAGGCGGGAATGATTAAGGACGGAGGCTGTCATGCACTCAGCCTGGAGTGTGGCAGCGGGGGTCGCGGCGGCGAGCGTGTTGTTCGCTCCGGCGGGTATGGCGGTGGCGCAGCCGGTCGAAGCGGGTAACGCGCTGCAGACCATTGGGCTGTTGGAGGCCGAGGGGTTCGACGTGGTCATCGACCGCGTCGGCAGCGCTCCCGTCAGCGAGTGCATCGTTACCAGTGTGCGCAATCCTCGGACGGTCACCAGGACCATCTGGGTCGGTAAGGGCAGGGACCGCGAGGCCGTGACCTTCGTGGTGAGCCGGTCGATCACCGTCTCGCTCAACTGCGACGTCTGACGCACTCAGGCGGCGTCGTCGTTGCTGTCCTTGCTGTCCTTGCTGCCTTTGGTGTCCTTGGTGTCCTTGGTGTCGTTGTCTTGCCCATCCGCCGGCTTCGGGTCCGGTGTCGATGTCTTGGTAGCAGCTTCCTCAGCCTTCGGGCGTTGACCTGTCAGTGCTTTCGCGATCCTTTGCAATGGCCGATCCCCAGACACCCGGTCGGCGGGTGGCTGCTTCGGACGTTTGAAATCGATCGGACCGCGGAGGATCTGCTGCAACGGGCGCGGCCTGGTGATCTCTCGAGTTGAGTCCGCGTCCTCGGTCTTCTTGGTCTCGAGCTTCGGTTCCGGTTCGACCGCCACAGGCTCGGCCGCGGAACGCTGGAGTGCCAGGTCGGAATCGGGCCCATCGGACCCGGGCTCTTCCACAGACAGGGGCGCGGCGGGAGGCGGTGCCGGGAGCGGTGGCCCACCCACGCCGAAGGGCCGGTCGATGTCAGGGGTGTTGAATGGCCGCCCGAAGTTGGCTTCGTCGAATCCGTCATCGATACCAACCGGGATCGACCCGGCGAGGTTGCCGATATAGGTGATCGGGTTGCCGGAAGGCAGGAACCGGAACGGTGTCGGCTCACCCGGGTTTACGTCTCGGGCATAAGCCTTCTCGATCATGACCCGCATCGGCGCGTCCGCAACCAGCAGTATCGCCTTGGGGACCCCAATGTCCTGCAGAGGCCTCAGGATCGGAAGAATCTCGGCCGCGATCAGGTAGTAGGTGGTGTCACCCTTTTGGCCCTGATACAACGCTTCGTCCATACCCACATTCGGGACATCACCGTGCAGGTAGACGTAGGCGGCGATCGAGTTTGCGAGGGCCAAGAAATTCAGCGGTTCGACGGGGAAGTCGCCGCCGAGGGCGTCGTATTGCTGTGCGACATCAACGGTTCGATAGCACGGGCCGTCGGTCGTCTGGCACGTGTTCGTCGGCGTGGCTCCATAGAACGTGATCTCCAGGAACGGGATCGTCAACCCCTCGGGCCCCCGCGCCAAAATGCCGCCGTTCCCGCGCATGGGGTTCGCGAGGAGGACGGAGGAGGTGCCGACCGGCGCGCCCTCGGGGTTGTTGATCAAATCCCGCTTGGCGAGCGAAGCGACCACAGCGCTCTGCGAATAGCCGAACACCACGTAGTCCGAGGTGGTGCCCGGGCCGTCGGGATAGATATGCGCGACGCATGGCGCGCCCCTCAGGCAGTTGCCGAGATTGGCGCGGCCCACCACCACCGAATCGTCGAAAGTCATCGAACCGTATGTGGGAAAGAACTCCTCGGGCGTGTACACCGCCACGCGGTTGTAGTCATCCGGGTCCTCGGAGTCGCCCCGCACTGTCCCGGTCGGGGCGATGTAGTTGCCCATGGCTGTCGCCACGTACGCGTTTGTGAACTCGGGCTCTGCCAGCGCGTAACCGGCGCCCGGCTCCAGCACGTTCGGATTGACCAGCGGATGCTGCGTCCCGCCCATGATGAACGCGGTGGTGGCCAGTAGCTGAACCGCGGTCGTCATGGTCCACGACGCGGCCAGCGTTATCGCCCCGAGCACGGCCAAAAGGACAATCCCCAGCGAACGCGCCATTGCCCGCATGCCCGAACTTCTCCTCAAGTCACCACGTCGTGTCGGCGCGGTCCGATAGCGATGAGGCCGCGCAGACGTCACGTCCCCCAACTCGCAGCACACGTAGCATCTTGCACCACCGGCTGGTCCAATGCAGCGAAAAACTCACGGTTCTCGACGGCAATGTTCACGTTGCTGACGATGGCAACCAGCACATCCGGCTCGTCGGCAGGGCAAACGCCGAAATCGCCTGCATGGAGGGCCGCCCCGCGGCGGGAGACTCCCCGGCGATGCTCCTCCCGCCAGCCGTTTGCCAACCGTAGGCTACGACGCGGACCCCGACCGGCAGGAGACCCGATGAAGAAGTTGACAGCGGCCAGCGTTGTCGGGATTGCGGCTATCGCGCTGAGCTTCGGGCTGGCCGGTTGTGCCTCGGACACCAAGACCGAGGCGGCGACGTCGGCTGAGACGGCGACAACGGAGGCACCGACGACTTCGGCGCAGGCGTCGGGGCCCAGTCACACAATCGTCGATTACATCTAAGGACAACGGGATCGTCGAAACCCCGATCCACCGCGGCGATCCGGGCTCACCCACTGTCAACTTGCCGTTCCCGCCCGGCTGGGAGGATGCCGGCCCGCGCACGCCCGAATGGGCCTGGGGCGCGATGGTCTTCACCGACCCTGCGGCGGCGAACGACCCACCGACCATCATCGCCCTGATGTCCAAGCTCACCGGCAACGTCGACCCGGCCAAGATCCTCGAGTTCGCGCCCGGCGAGCTCAACAATCTGCCGGGATACGAGGGCGAGGACAATGGCAGCGCCAGCACACTCGGCGGGTTCGACGCCTGACAGATGGGCGGCAGCTACATGAAGGACGGCACCAAGCGGATGATCACTCAGAAGACCGTGGTGATTCCCGGGCAGGACGGCCTCTATGTGTTGCAGCTCAACGCCGACGGCCTCGAGAACCAGATGGGGCCGCTGATGGATGCGACGACGGTCATCCACGATCAGACCACGATCACGCCCTGACGGGTCACGCCCGCGAGATCGCCGACGCCGCCGCCACCTGCTCGGCCGTCGGTCGCACGCCTGTATAGCGTTCGAACTGCTCGGCGGCCTGCAGTGCGATCACTTCGGCGCCGGTGATCACCTTGGCCCCCGCCGCGCGGGCGGCGACGATCAGCGGCGTCTCCGATGGCAGCGCCACCACGTCGAAAACGGTGTGCGCCTTGGCAATTGTCGCGTCGTCGAACGCTCTCTGGTCCACGTCGGGTCCGCCGGCCATGCCGATGGGAGTCACGTTGACGATCACCGGGGCGGTGCGGGAACCGACCTCGGGGGCATAGCCGTAGCCGAGCCGGTCGGCCAGTGCCTGCCCGGTGTCAGGGTTGCGGGCGACGATCGTGCCCGCCCGAAAACCGTTGCCACGGAACGCGGCAGCGACCGCGCCGGCCATACCGCCGCTGCCGCGAAGCAGGATCGGGTCCTCAGGGTCCAGGCCGTGCTCGTCGATGAGCCGCTGCACCGCGGTGTAGTCGGTGTTGGACGCGGTGAGATGCCCGTCGTCGTTGACGATGGTGTTGACCGAGTGGATGGCTCGCGCGGAGGGCTCCACCTCGTCGACGAGGGCGATGACGTCCTCCTTGAACGGCATCGACACCGAGCAGCCGCGGATCCCGAGCGCGCGGACGCCGCCGATGGCCGCGGCGATGTCCGTGGTGGTGAATGCCTTGTAGATGAAGTCCAGGCCGAGCTGCTCGTACAGATAGTTGTGGAACCGGGTGCCGATATTGCTGGGCCGAGCCGCCAGCGAGATGCACAGCCGGGTGTCCTTGGACAGTGGCGGGCGCATCAGCCGACGGCCCGAATGACCTGGCGCGCCATATCGCGGATCTGCCCGGACAGCTCGGGGGTGAAGGGCAGCTCGCTCGGCGGGGGGACGTCGACGACGGTGGTGACGACGCCGAGGTCGTCGCGGTGCCAGACCGCCCCCAGGTGGTCCAGGATCTTGCGCATCGCGTAGTTCTCCGTCAGCACCTGCGCCGAGAAGCGTTGCACGCCATCGGATCCCGCAGCCACCGCGAGCGCTCCCATAAGGAACGTCCCGATGCCGCGGCCCTGGTACGCGTCGCCGACGGTGAACGCCACCTCGGCGAGGGTGGGATCGGTTTCGTCGCGGACGAATCGCGCATCCGCCACCACCGGGCCGTCGGCAACGTCGGTCATCACCCAGACGAAGTGGTCCACGTAATCCACCTCGAACAGATACGCCATCAGGCTCTTGGTGGGAATTCGCATCGACTGGAATCGCCGATACAGCGTCTCGCCCGAGAATTCGACGGGGCCGTGCGCGGTGCGCTCGTTGTCGCCGGGCAGCACCGGCCGCAATTCGAGTTCGGTGCCGTCACGCATCTCTACCGGAATCGGCGTGATGAACGCCGCCAGGCGCTGGCGTGCGATTCGCACCAATTTGTCCATCATGCCCGGCAGCTCGAGCAACGTGGCGAAGGCCTCACGTCCGCCAACCCAGCCGGTCAGCCGTTCGGTCGCGACCACTGTCGCTGTGCGCGGTGTGTCCCGCAGCAAGGCGATCTCGCCGACGATGATGCCCGGCGCCAACGCAGCGACGGTGGACACGCCATCGGTGTCGGTGTGCGTGACCTCCGCCCGTCCGTATCGGATGGCGAGATAGGAGACCGCGCGTTCGCCCTGGCGCATCAACACCTGTCCGGGCGCCGCGGTCAACGGCCGCAACTGAGCCGCCAGCGGCACCAACGCCTCGGTCGGGCAGCCGGCGAAAATTTCGAGTCCGGCGAGTTCTTCAGCGCGGACGACGGTCAATCCGGACACGTCCCGAGGCTACGGGGCGGTTGTCACGGCGGGCAAGGAAGTGCGTCACACGGTGGAGCTAAGGGGATTCGAACCCCTGACCTACTCGATGCGAACGAGTCGCGCTACCAACTGCGCCATAGCCCCTGGTCGGTAGCACAGGCTACCAGTCGCGGCGCGGTGGCCGAAACCGACGGGTACGCCGCCGATTACTGGCCCGCCGCGCGCGGCAGGTCGTAGTCGCGTGCCGACGGGCCGTAATCGAGGTGCTCGAAGATCGGGTCCTCGTCGTCGATCTCCAACACGACCGAACCGGGGCGGCGCAGCCGGGACGGGACGACGTCGAACTCACTGTCGTCGGTGTTCTCCACACCCAGCCGCGACCGTGCCAACCGCTGCATGCGACGCCGACGCAGCCGCTCCTCGATGCGGGTCTGACGACGCAGATACGCCAGATAGAGAAGCGCCACCGCGCCGACCGAACCGCACACCCACCACGCCACCGGCGTCAGCGCGAACGCAGCCGAGGCCGAGGCGACCAGGACCAGCGCCATCAACGCCAGCATTCTCTTGCGGAACTTGTACTTACGCGCGCTCACCGCCGCGGCCGTCTTGGATTCGTAGCGGCGAAGGCGTGCGGCGGTCATCGACTCGGCCAGCTGCAGATCGGTGTCCGACGGCGCTTCCAGGCCCGAGGAATCATCGACGTACTCATACTCGTCGTCGGTTCCGTCCGGCTCGTCGAGGTCCGATGGCACCTCGTCGGTTTCGTCGTCAGCTCCCGGCTCGTCATCCGCTGCGACGTCGTCCTCGGATTCGGCAGCGGCCCTTGCGGCCGATTGGCCGATCGGCAGCGCGCCGGAGTCATCCTCGACGATGTCCACATCGAGGTAGTCGGGTTCGGTGTCGGTGACGATGCCTGACGGGCTGGCCGCGGCCACCACCACCGCCTTCTTCGAAGGCGCTGCGTCGTCCTCGTCGACTTCGTCGAGGTCGTCGTCGGATGGCCGCCAGTCCGGGTCGCTGCGATGGCCGGCCGCCGGACCGGTGCGCCGAAGCAGCCGGCGTGCGGCGCGGCTGGTGTTGAGCACGCGGGTCGCCAGTGCCACATCGCTGGTGCGGCGCACGGCATCGCGCTTGCTGATCAGCATCGGGACCAGCACGAAGAGCCAGAGCACGACGAGGGAGATCCACAGTAGGGATTGGGGGATGCTTGGCATGACGCCTGCTCCTTTCCCCTTCAGGCTAGGTCCGTGACCTGCGCATCGGTGGACGACGCGCCGTAGACAATTACACACCTGTAATTCGTTGCTGACAAGCACCAATAGTCACAGATGTCACATTGGTAGCAGCATGGACCCGGCGGCTCCCGCGAAATCGGCACCAGGGTTGTGATTTCGCTCGCCGCTCGCCGCACAGCCCTCATGCAGATATCGCGGGTAACCCCGGCGCTACGCCCAGCTTGCGTGGCCCTCACGTACCAGCGCGGAGGTTGCCGATCCGTTGAGCTCCTCGCGCGTGATGGCGACCAGGAGGTGATCACGCCAGGCGCCGTCCACCTCCAGATAGCGCCGAAGCAGCCCCTCTTCGCGGAACCCGACCTTTGCCAGCACGGCCCGGCTTGCGACATTCTCGGGACGCACGGTGGCCTCGACGCGGTGCAGCATGACCGGGCCGAAGCAATGATCGAGGCCCAGCGCAAGCGCGCCCGTCGCCACCCCGCCGCCGGTCACCGCGCTGACCACCCAGTAGCCGATCCACGCCGACCGCAGCGCCCCGTGGGTCACGTTCCCGATTGTCAACTGACCGGCAAACTGCCCGTCGAGCTCGATCGCGTACGGCAGCATCCGGCCCCTGCGCGCCTCCGACCGCAGGCCCGAGCACACCGACGGCCACGCCGAAATCGAGTGGCGCGCTTGCCAATTCACGTCAGTCGTGGGCTCCCACGGCTCCAGGTGCGCCTGGTCGGCGAGCCTCGCGCGGCTCCACTGGCCGGCGTCGCGCAGCCGCACCTGGCGCAGCCGCACCACTCCGGCGGACACCCGCAGCGGACCGACCGGAAGCGGCCAGCCCGGATGCAGGGCACTCGAACGGAACAGGTTCACGACGGCTCGATCAGCCGCGCTGGGCGAGGAAGGCGACGTCGACGATCTCCCCGGTGCGGATCTGCTCGGCCTCGCTGGGAACGATCACCAGACAGTTTGCCTCGGCCAGCGTGGCGAGCAGATGCGAGGACGCGCCCGGTGCGCCGCCCAGCGCCTGCACCAGGTACTCGCCGCTGTCCTGGTCACGCATCAGTTGTCCCCGCAGGTATCCCTTGCGACCGACGACCGAGGTGATCGGCGACAGCGTGCGGGCCTGCACCACGCGTCGCATCGGCTGTCGCTTGCCTAACGAGAGCCGAATGAGCGGACGCACCATCACCTCGAACACCACCAGCGCGCTGACCGGGTTGGCCGGCAGCAGAAACACCGGCACGCCCTCGCGGCCCAGCTGCCCGAACCCCTGCACCGAGCCGGGGTGCATCGCGATGCGGGTGACTTCCATCTCGCCGAGCTTCGAGAGCACCGTGCGGACGCCCTCGGCCGCGGCCCCGCCCACCGCTCCGGCGATCACCACGGCCTCGGCGCGGTTGACCTGGCCCTCGACGACTTCCCGCAGTTCCTTGGGATCGGTGTCGACGATACCGACGCGGGTCACCTCGGCGCCGGCATCGCGGCCGGCTGCGGCCAGCGCATAGGAATTGACGTCGTAGACCTGACCGTTGCCCGGCGTTCTCGAGATGTCGACGAGTTCACCTCCGACCGATATCACCGATAACCGCGGCCGCGGGTGCACCAGCACCCGTTCGCGGCCAACGGCGGCCAGCAGGCCCACCTGCGCCGCCCCGATGATCGTGCCGGACCGGACCGCGACGTCGCCGGGTTGGACATCGTCGCCGGTGCGGCGGACGTAGGCACCCGACCGCACGCCGCGCAGCACCCGCACCCGCGCATCACCGCCGTCGGTCCATCGCAGCGGCAGCACCGCGTCGGCGAGCGTCGGCATCGGCGCTCCGGTTTGCACGCGGGCGGCCTGGCGCGGCTGCAAACGGCTCGGTGTCCGGGTGCCGGCCTCGATGTTTCCCATCACCGGGAGGCTGACTTCGACGTCACCGGTTTCTTCGGCTGACTCATCGCCCGGGCCTACGCCGAGGACGTCGACACTGCGGACCGCGTAGCCGTCGATCGCAGCCTGGTCGAAACCCGGCAACGGACGCTCGGTGACCACTTCCTCGGCGCACATCAACCCTTGCGCCTCGGCGATGGCCACTCGTACCGGTCTGGGAGCCACCGCCGCGGCCGCTACCCGAGCCTGCTGGTCCTCCACCGAACGCACAGCACGCCTTTCTCCCGTATCAGGGGCCCGTCGCGCAGATCTAGTGTTCGGTCAGGCCCAATCGCTCTACCAACCACCGCCGCAGCTCGGGTCCGTAGTCGTCGCGTTCCAACGCAAAGTCAACCGCAGCCTTGAGGTACCCGCCGGGATTTCCCAGGTCGTGTCGAGAGCCGCGATGCACCACCACGTGCACCGGATGACCCTCCTCGATCAGCAGCGCGATCGCGTCGGTCAATTGAATCTCGCCGCCGGCCCCGCGCGGAACCCGGCGCAGCGCATCGAAGATCGCCCGATCCAACACGTAGCGCCCGGCCGCGGCATACGGCGACGGCGCGTCTTCGGCCTTCGGCTTCTCCACCATGCCCTTGACCCGCAGCACGTTGGGGTTGACGGCGTCGGGCACGGTTTCGACGTCGAAGACGCCGTAGGCGCTGATGTCGTCGGATTCGACCTCGATCGCACAGAGCACCGAACCGCCCCGTTTGGCGCGCACTTTCGACATCGTCTCCAACACGCCGGTCGGCAGCACCAGGTCGTCGGGCAGCAGCACCGCGATGGCGTCTTCGTCGGGCAGCAGGCTGGACTCGACGCAGCCCACGGCGTGGCCGAGGCCGAGTGGTTTGGCCTGCACCACCGATTCGACTTTGATCAGCGCGGGCGCGCGACGCACCTTCTCGAGCATCACGTGTTTGCCCCGCGCTTCGAGCGTGCCCTCGAGGATCAGGTCCTCGACGAAATGCGCAACGACGCCGTCCTTGCCTTCGGAGGTGACGATGATGAGGCGTTCGGCGCCGGCCTCGGCGGCCTCAGCGGCCACCAGCTCGATGCCGGGCGTGTCGACGACCGGCAGCAACTCCTTGGGCACCGTCTTGGTGGCCGGAAGGAATCGGGTCCCCAAACCGGCGGCAGGGACGACCGCGGTGCGCGGGATCGGTACCTGGGCCTGTGTCATCGTTCACACACTAATGCTCCCGGGCGCGGGGATCGGTATGGCGGTCCTGATGTCGCGCTGTCATCGTGGACGCCGTGGTGACCCCGACGAAAGCCGAGCTGCGGGCCGCGATCCTGCGGGCCCGCCGCGCGCTGTCCGAGCAGCTGCGCGACGCCGAGGCCGGGGCGCTCTGCGCGCATCTGCGGAGCCTGGTGAGCAGCGATGAAACCGTGTGCGCCTATGCGCCCGTCGGCTCGGAGCCCGGATCGATAGAGCTGCTCGATTCACTGCTGCGGGCGGGGGTGCGGGTACTGCTGCCGGTCGCTCGCACCGATGCCGCAGGCGTCCCGTTGCCGCTGCAGTGGGGCGAGTATCGCCGCGGCGGCCTGGTTGACGCCCGCTTCGGGTTGCGTGAACCTCCGCGGCCCTGGCTGCCGGCCGACGCGGTGGCGGCCGCGGCGGTGGTGCTCGTCCCGGCCCTGGCGGTCGATCGCACCGGTGTGCGCCTGGGGCGCGGCGCGGGATTCTACGACCGGTCCCTGCCGTTGGCCGATCCGGCGGCGCGGCTGGTCGCGGTGGTCCGCGACGACGAACTCGTCGACCGCCTGCCCGCCGAAGCCCACGACGTGCGGATGACCCACGCGCTGACACCGGGACTCGGGCTGGTCGCACTAACGGGTTAGCCGTCAGCAGTCGTCCAGCACCGCGTCCATCGCCTGCTTCTCGTTCCTCGACACCCACAGCTGGTAGCTCGTCTTGACCGCGATCTGGCGGGCGACGAACTCGCAGCGGAAGCCGGGGTTGGGCGGCAACCAGGCGGTGGCGTCGCGAAATGCCTTGTCGAAGTTGACTTGTGCGCCGACGGCGAGCAGGTTGTGTGGATCGTTGGCGAAATCCCGTCGCCGCTGTGGGTCCCATTCGCGCGCGCCCTTGTACCAGGCGTCGGACAGCGACACCAGGTGGTCGATCTGCACGGCGCTGGACGTGTCGGGGCCGCGCACAAACGGGATGGACTCGCCGGTGTACCGGTCATGTAGGACGCCGCTCTGCGCATAGCAGGTGCCGGGTCGCACGAGGAGTTCGGCGAGGTCGCGGCGCAGGATGTCGTCGCGGGTGCTGCAGCCGTTGTGACCGAATTCAACGTTGACGTCGTCGCTCCATGCTTCGCCGAAGCGGTAGCGCGCGAAGTCGGTGTGGCGGTCCCAGCCCTTCACGGGCAGTCGCTCCAACTGGGCCCGGGCTTGGTCGTAACCGGGGGTGCTGCGTACGGCGTCGGTCGTCGGGGGCGCGGAGCTGAGGGCCGGCGGCTCGGTGTCGGCGGTCGGAGGCGCAGGTGAGGACCGCCAGTGCAGCCACGCCGCTGCAACGACGAGTACGAGCATGACCAGCGCGATCAGCGCCCACCACCGGCGGCGCCTGCGCCGCCGACCGGTGGGAATGACGTAGCCCACATAGCGGTTCTAGCAGTTGACCCGGTAGAGTGCTAATAAGCTTGACCATCTCGGAGGTTTTTATGCCTACCTACAGCTATGCGTGCACCGAATGCGGCAATCGGTTCGACGCGGTGCAGGCGTTCAGCGACGATGCGCTGACCACCTGCCCCGAATGCTCCGGCCGGCTGCGCAAGCTGTTCAACTCGGTCGGGGTGGTGTTCAAGGGCAGCGGGTTCTACCGCACCGACAGCCGCGAGTCGGCCAAGAGCTCGACGAACGGTTCGGCCAAGAGCTCGGAGTCCACCACGGCGTCCTCGTCCTCGTCCGAGAAGTCGAGTTCGAACGGTTCGAGTTCCAGTTCGACCAGCTCGGCCCCGGCCGCCGCAGCGTCGAGCTGACCCGAAGTTATCCACAGGCACGTTTGAAACCCGCGCCCTCGCGGGAGTGTGCTGCCTAGCGTGGCGGCATGGGGGAATCACTTAATCCGTCGGTGGTGAGCCGGCTGGTGCACGGGTGGCGACCGGACTGGTCGCGCACCGTGGCGGCCCGCCGGGTCGCGGCGGGCGCACTCGTCGTTCTGGCCGCCGTCGCGGCGCTGCGCTCCGATCCGCAGGGTGACCGCGCCGAGATCGTCGTCGCCGCGCGGGACCTGGCTCCCGGCATCGAACTGAACGCCGCCGATCTGCGGCTCGAAAACCTTGCCGCCGCAACGGTTCCCGACGGTTCCCAGTCGGATCTGGACGCTCTCGTCGGGTCCACCCTGGCCGGTCCCGCCCGTCGCGGCGAGGTGCTCACCGATGTGCGGCTGCTGGGGCCACGGCTCGCCGAATCGGCGGCGGGCCCGGACGCGCGCATCGTGCCGCTTCATCTCGCCGACACGGCGTTGCTCGACCTGATCCGGCCCGGTGATGTGGTGGATGTGTTGGCCGCCGCGACCACCGACGACGCCGACCCACACGTCGTGGCCACTGACGCCGTGGTGGTCCTGGTGTCCGAGAAGCAGAAGGGGCCCGGCAATTCCGGTGACCGGGTGGTGCTGGTGGCGCTGCCCGCTCACGCCGCCAACCACGTCGCGGGTGCGGCGCTGGTGGAGACGGTCACGGTCACGTTCCACTGACCCGTTCAGGGCGACGGGGCCCGTCCAACCGGACTAACGTGCGTGTCTGTCAGATAGCACAACACCGCAGAAGGGTTCCTCAGCATGTTGAAGGGCTTCAGAGAGTTCATCGCCCGAGGCAATGTCATCGACCTAGCCACCGCGGTCGTCATCGGCGCGGCATTCACCGGACTGGTGACGGCATTCACCGACAACGTAGTGCAGCCGCTAGTCAGCCGGATCGGCGCGACACCTGATTCGGAATACGGTTTCCTGAGGATTCCATTGGGCGACAACATCGCCATCGATTTGAACGCCGTGCTCTCAGCGGCGATCAACTTCCTGATCATCGCGGCGGTTGTCTACTTCGTCATCGTGGTTCCCTACAAGAAGCTAAAGGAACTCGACACCAAGGTGGAGGAGGAGGAGACCCAACTGACTCTGCTCACCGAGATCCGCGATATATTGGCCGAGAACGGCAGCGCGTCCGGCAAGCATGGCGCTGAAGCTGCCCTCGGCGCCGACAAGGCGACGAAGTCCGACACGTTGTAGCCCCGCAGACAAAGAAGCAGCCCCCGTGGGAACCGGGGGCTGCTTCTTTTACGTGCAGGGAGATCAGTTCATGTTCCACGGTTCGCCGTAGGTGGTGACGCTGTCACCCGACGACGCGATCAGCCGCGCGAACGGACGCAGCAGCACACCGCCGGCCGCACCCGTCACGGTGCCGTGCGCGTTGGAGACCGCCACGCCGCCGGCCGGGCCGGCCACGTCGACCGAGAAGGTCGCGACTTCCTGGATGCCGGGACCGTTGCCGAGGTCGGAGCTGATCGACACACCCGGGAACAGGTTCGGGGTGATGACCGAGCCCAGCGGGTTGAAGCCCGCGCTGAACGGGTTGATGTTCGCGTCATCGAGCAGGATGTTGGGCGTGGTGTAGCTGAAGTTGATGCCCACACCCAGCGACCAGGGGAAGCCGATCTGGTAGCCCAGCTCCAGCGTGCCCTCGAATTCGTCGCAACCGCCGCCGCAGATGTACCTCGCTCTGCCGGTATGGAACCACTCGCGGGTCAGCCGGTTGCGGTCCAGCGGGAACACACCCTCGAGGTGGGTGTCCCATTGCTGGATTGTCAGCGTCCGGTCCTGGCCGTCGACCAGACTCATTTCGTTGTCCAGAATTGCGTGTGAGGTGCCAGTGCTCACGAAGAGACCCGCGACGGCCGCAACCATCGCGATAAGCACCCGAGTGATTGCCTTCATGTTCTCCCTAGCTCCTAGACGGTGATACCGGAGTTCACCGAGTTGTTATTGGTGCTTGGCCCTACTGCATACACCACACACCCCGCAAGACCACAATGTGAGGGGAATTAGAAATCTCACACGTTGCTCTTACGCTTCGCTCATCGTTGACACGAGGAACATAACGGGGCGGCATCCGCCGGGCAACGCGGACACGTCGCCGCTACAGATGATGTCGTCCCCATACGAAACTTTGCTGAAATCACTGAACCCGGTTCGGTGCCGGCACCCCGGGCGTCCGGGTCGCCCAATGATCGGCGCGAACGGACAGCCGCGTCGCAGATCTGGCACAGGTTGCGTGCACTCCTTCCCCACCAGGCGTTTTCACGCGGTTACGGGGAAATCACAAGCTCAATCATGGTGAGGCGGAATGTTGTCCTGCAACCACTTGTCATGTTCGGCATCGTCATCGGCAGAACGGGTCTCGCGCTCGTCTGCCGATACTGCGGGCAATTCCTCGCCGAAAATCTTGTTAACTGCGTCGCGGGACCGCTTTGTCGGGTCCATCACAACTGGCCTATGGTGTGACGAAGATCACAGTCAGCAGAGGGATTTCTGTTCACTTTCGCGTAACACAACCGGCGGTAGCTGAGTCTGCACGAACCGCCCCGGCCGCCACAATTGTTAGATCTCCAAGCTGGATAGCTGGCCGATGATCTGGACAGCCAATGGGTTGAGCGTGGCCATCCCGTCGCGCACAGCGGCCCGCGAGCCGGCGAGGTTGACGACCAGGGTGCTTCCCGAGATGCCGGCCAGTCCGCGCGACACCCCCGCATCGACGATCCCGGCCGACAACGCTGAGGCCCGCAGCGCCTCGGCGATACCGAGTAGTTCACGATCCAGGAGGTCGCGCGTGGCTTCCGGCGTGACGTCTCGCGGGGTGACGCCGGTACCGCCCACCGACACCACCAGGTCGACTCCCCCGATGACCGCGGTGTTGAGCGCGTTGCGAATCTCCACCTCGTCGGCGGACACCACTACGACGCCGTCGACGACGAACCCCGCCTCGCCGAGCAGCTCGGTGACCAATGGGCCGTTGTGATCCTCTTCGCCATGAGCGGTGCGATCGTCGACGACCACGACCAGCGCCCGGCCCACCAACTCCCCTGGCTGTTCCATGTCTGCAACCGTATATCCGGGAAGGGACAGCGGCGCGGCCACTCTCAACATGGCCTGACCGGTGGCGTCACTGCTGGGCCTTGCCCAGGGTGACCTGGACGGTCTGCGACTGACCCGCCGGATCGAGGTACGTCAGCGTCACCTTGTCGCCCGGCGCCCTGGACCGGACCGCGGCGACCAGCGCGTCGGCGCTGCCGATCACCCGGTCGTCGACCTTGGTGACCACGACGCCGCTGGGCAGGCCGGCGGCCGCAGCAGCTCCGCCGTTGGTGACCTCGACGATCTTGGCGCCATTCGTGGCCGCGTCGTTGCCGACCTGCACACCCAGCGATGCGTGCGATGCCGTTCCGTTCTGGATCAACTCGTCGGCGATGCGCTTGGCCTGGTCGATGGGGATCGCGAAACCGAGCCCGATGGAACCGCTCTGGGCCTCGGCGGACTGTCCGCCGAGCGTCGCGATCGCCGAGTTGACGCCGACCAACTCGCCGTTCATGTTGACCAGCGCCCCACCCGAGTTGCCGGGGTTGATCGCGGCGTCGGTCTGGATGGCGTCGAGCACGGTGTTCTGATTCTGCGCGTCCCCGCCCGCTGCCACCGGCCGGTTCAGGGCGCTGATGATGCCGGTGGTGACGGTGCCCTCCAGGCCGAGCGGCGACCCGATCGCCACCACGTCCTGGCCCACCCGCAGATTCGCCGAGGAGCCAAGCGTGATCGGGGTCAGGCCGGAAACGCCCTGCACCTTCACGACGGCGATATCGCTGCTGGGATCGGTCCCCACGACGGTGAACTGCGCGGTGCGTCCGTCGGCGAAGGTCACCGTGGTCTGCGCTCCGTCCTTGGCGGCCGACACCACATGGTTGTTCGTCAGGATCAGTCCGTCGGGCGACAGGATGATTCCCGAGCCCTCCTCGGACGCCCGTCCCATGTCCGTTTCCAGCTTGACCACACTGGGCACCACCTTGGCCGCGACCTGCTCGACCGAACCGACCGGCAGGCTGGCGGCGGGCACGCTCGGAGCCGCGCCCGCGGAGGTCGAACTGCCGGCCGACGGACGGTCCGGCTGCGCCAGCACTGCCACTCCCCCGCCGATACCGGCCGACACGATCGCCAACGCGACCGCTCCCGCCGTCAAAGCCCCTGCGCGGGAACGCTTCTGGGGTTGCGCGGGCTGATACGCCGGAGGCATCGCAGAAGGCCGGGCCTGACGGTACGGATCGTAGGGCGCACGGAACTGCTGCTGTTGCGTCGCGTAGCGCCAGTCGTAGGGCTGCTGCTGGTAGGCGCCATGCCCCTGCTGTCCGGGGTGTACCGGCGCCGCAGGCGCACTGGCTTCGGGCCGTCGGCCCGGCTGCGGTGGCGGTGCGGAGTACCTCGGGTCGTTGGTCATGTCGCTACGGTGCTTCTTCCTCTTTGGTAGGTGCCGGACAGTTGGACAACGAAGGGCGCATGCCCACAGTGCCCGCGGGGACTGAGAATCCACTTAGAGAAGGCTCGGTACATCCCCAGATTTGCGCCGGTGGGCTGTGGCCCTGATCACCCATTGTCGGCGCTGACCATCGTTTCGTCGACATCTGCGGTGGGCCGTGTCGAGGGCATGGGCCGTCCGGGCAGGACAACGCGAATCGACGTGCCGGGCGGTTGCCCGCCCGGCACGGTGTCTTCGACCCACAGCGTCCCACCATGCTTGAGGACAACCTGTTTGACGATCGCCAGGCCCAGTCCGGAACCCGGCAGTGCGCGGGCCGATGTCGACCGGAAGAACCGTTCAAACACCAGCCGCCGCTCCTGCGGAGGAATGCCCGGGCCGTAATCGGACACCACCAGCTCGGCGTGCAGCGGGTCGGTCTGGGTCAGCCGCACCCCGACCCGCCCACCGGGCGGGCTCCATTTCGCGGCATTGTCGAGCATGTTGAGCACGGCACGCGACAGTCCCGCGGCGTCGCCGTAGAGCTGCCACCCGATGATGTTCACGTTGAACTCAATGTCGTTGCGGCGCCGACGAACTCGCTCCAGGCAACGGTCGACGACTTCGGACATGTCAACCGGTTCGTGGATCACGCCACCAGCCTCGTCGCGGGTGAGGTCCACCAGATCGCCCACCAGCGTTGACAATTCCTCGATCTGCGCGATCACGTCGGCACGCAGTCCGGCCATCTCCTCCTCGGGCAGCCGCGGCGCGCCCGGCGCCATCGACGCCATCAGCAGCTCGACGTTGGTGCGCAGCGACGTCAACGGGGTGCGCAGCTCATGACCGGCGTCGGTCACCAGCCGGGCCTGCCGTTCCCGCGACTCGGCAAGCGCCCGCAGCATCATGTTGAAAGCCTCGGTGAGCCGGGCGAGTTCGTCGCTTCCCAACACCGGGATGGGCCGTAGGTCGTCGGTGCGGGCCACGCGTTCCGCCGCTTCGGTGAGCCGGGCGACCGGTCTCAGGCCGGCACGGGCCACCATGCCGCCGGCGAACGCGGCCACGGCCACCCCGATCCCGCCGACGATGAGCAGCACGGTGCCCAGCCGCTTGAGCACCTGACCGGTGGGCGCCAGGCTCTTGGAGATCAGCAGCGAGCTGCCGTTGTCCAGGTGTACGGCCAGCACCCGCTGATGGTTGGCGGTGCGCAGCGACATCAGCAGTTCGCCGGACACCACGTCCTTCTCGGGCTGGCCGAGCGGCAGGGTCTGGCCCTGCTGGTTCGCGGTGTAGATGGCACGCCCGGGATTTACCAGCATCGCGTTGACATCGGAGTACGCGGTGCCTTCGATGGCCTTTCCGGGGTCGGCGGCCAGCGATCCGCTTTCGATCAGCAGACGCGCCCGGCTGTGCAGCTGGTTGTCGATGTCGTCGTAGAGCGCACGGGACACCACGGCGTACACGGCGACGGCCATCAGCACGACGGCCATCGCCACCATCGACATGGCGAGCGCCATCACCCGCCAGCGCAGTGACAGCGAGCTGGTGGGTGGCGGTGACAGGCGTGGTGGATAGAACGACATCAGGGTGGTGTCTCGCGCAACACGTAACCCACGCCGCGGACGGTGTGGATCAGTCGCGGTTCTCCTTCGGCTTCGGTCTTGCGGCGCAGGTACCCGACATACACCTCGAGCGCGTTACCCGATGTCGGAAAGTCGAAGCCCCAGACTTCCTCGAGGATGCGGCTGCGGGAGAGGACTCGTCGCGGGTTGGCGATCAGCATTTCCAGGAGAGCGAACTCGGTGCGGGTGAGGCTGATCCGGCGGTGTCCGCGGGTGACTTCCCGGGTGACCGGGTCCAGGCTGAGGTCGGAGAACGTCATGGCCGGCGACTCGGCGCCGTCGTCGGGCGTGGTGCGGCGCAGCAGTGCCCGCATCCGGGCCAACAGCTCCTCGAGCGCAAACGGTTTGGGCAGGTAGTCGTCGGCGCCGGCGTCCAGCCCGGCGACCCGCTCGGACACCGAATCGCGGGCGGTCAGCACCAGGATGGGCAGGTCGTCGCCGGTGCTGCGCAGATGACGGCACACCTCGAGGCCGTCCAGTTTCGGCATCATCACGTCGAGCACCAGGGCATCGGGACGGTCGCTGGCAATCAGGTCGAGTGCCTCGACGCCGTCCTGCGCCAGCGCGACAGAATATCCGTTGAACGAGAGCGAGCGGCGCAGGGATTCGCGCACTGCGCGATCGTCGTCAACGACAAGTATGCGCACAGCCACAGTGTCATCCCATCTCCTGAGAGTGACCTGAGAGGCGCGCCGACGGCGTCCGCCTTAGCGGCGGTCGAGATCGATCAGACCGAGACGAGCGGCCTTGAGCAGGCGGCGCGGCACCTTGTGCTGCTGACCGGCCACGGTCACGCCGACAAGTTCGGGGCGCTTGGCCTTCCACTGCGCGCGCCGGCTACGGGTGTTCGCGCGCGACATTCTGCGCTTGGGCACAGCCATGATCGAGCTTCTCCTCTTGAGGGGTGCTGCCTGACGACCGGCGTCGGCAATTGCTCTTCAGGATAGCCGGTGAGCTGCGTAGCCTCCAAAATGAGGGATTTCGGCGTGATCGGTCGCGCTCACCGCGACCCCGCACGCCGAAATCGCAATAGGAGACTCCCTTGACGCGAGACCGGAGGCAACGGCTAACCTACCGGTTGGTTGGCATGCGATGGCGACGGCGATGGGAGGACGTGTGACCGATCTCGTCCGCATCGGCAACTGCTCGGGGTTTTATGGGGACCGGCTGGCGGCGATGCGGGAGATGCTCACCGGCGGTGACCTGGACTTTCTCACCGGCGACTATCTCGCCGAGCTGACCATGCTCATCCTGGCCCGCGACCGCGCCAAGGCCCCCGAGCGGGGCTACGCCAAGACGTTTCTGACCCAGCTAGAGGATTGCCTGGGCATCGCACTGGACCGCGGCGTGCGGATCGTCGCCAACGCGGGCGGGCTCAATCCGGCCGGCCTGGCCACCGCGGTGCGGTCGCTGGTCGAGCGGCTCGGCCTCAATGTCCGGGTCGCCCACGTCGAGGGCGACGATCTGGTGGCCCGGGCCGAGCAACTCGGGTTCGGCACGCCGTTGGCGGCCAACGCCTACCTCGGCGCGTGGGGCATCGTCGACTGCCTCAACAGCGGCGCCGACGTCGTCGTCACCGGCCGGGTCACCGACGCCTCGGTGATCGTCGGGCCCGCCGCCGCCCACTTCGGCTGGGGCCGCACCGACTATGACGCACTCGCCGGTGCGGTGGCCGCGGGCCATGTCATCGAATGCGGCACCCAGGCCACCGGCGGCAACTACTCGTTCTTCACCGAAGTCGCCGACCTCACCTATGCCGGCTTCCCGCTCGCCGAGATCCGCGCCGACGGATCGTCAGTGATCACCAAACATCCCGGGACCGGCGGGCAGGTCAGCGTCGACACCGTCACCGCGCAACTGCTCTACGAGATCACCGGCGCGCGCTACGCCAACCCCGATGTGACGCTGCGCGTCGACTCCATCCGGCTGAGCGACGACGGTGCGGACCGGGTGCGCATCGACGGCGTGGTCGGTGAGCCGCCGCCGCCGACGCTGAAGGTGTCGCTGAACAGCGTCGGTGGATTCCGCAACGCCATGACCTTCGTGCTGACCGGTTTGGATATCGACGCGAAGGCGGAGCTGGTGCAGCGCCAACTGGAGGCCGGGCTGAGCGTCAAGCCGGCCGAACTGGAGTGGACGCTCGCCCGCACCGACCATCCCGACGCCGACACCGAGGAGGCGGCCAGCGCGCTGCTGCACTGCGTGGTGCGCGACCCCGACCCCGCGAATGTCGGACGCCAATTCTCTTCGGCCGCAGTCGAACTCGCGCTGGCCAGCTATCCGGGATTCCACGTCACCGCGCCGCCCGGCGAGGGACAGGTCTACGGCGTGTTCACCGCCGGCTGGGCAGAGGCCGCCGAGGTTCCGCACGTCGCGGTACACGCCGACGGCAGCCGCACCGACATCGCGCCCGCCACCGACACCCGCGAACTGGCACCCGTCGACGCACCGCCGCTGCCCGAACCCCTGCCGGCCGGACCGACCCGGCCCGCACCACTGGGCCAGATCGCCGGCGCGCGCAGCGGCGATAAGGGCGGCAGCGCCAACGTCGGCGTGTGGGTGCGCACCGACGAGCAGTGGCGCTGGCTCGCGCACACGCTGACGGTCGAGAAGCTGCGCGAATTACTGCCGGAGACAACCGATCTGCCGGTCACCCGGCACCTGCTGCCGAACCTGCGGGCGGTGAACTTCGTCATCGACGGCATCCTCGGCGAGGGCGTCGCCTATCAGGCCCGGTTCGACCCGCAGGCCAAGGGGCTGGGCGAGTGGCTGCGCAGCCGGCACGTCGACATACCCGAAAGCGTCCTATGAACATCTGGCACACCCCCGAACGCGAGCAGCTCCGAAAGACGGTGCGCGCGTTCGCCGAACGCGAGGTCCTACCGCACGCGGCGGAGTGGGAGCGCACCGGCGAGCTGCCCCGCGACCTGCACCGCAAGGCCGGCGACGCCGGGCTGCTCGGCGCGGGTCTGCCCGAGGCGGTCGGCGGCGGGGGCGGTGACGGCGCGGATGCGGTGATCATCTGCGAGGAGATGCACTACGCCGGTTCGCCGGGCGGGGTGTTCGCATCGCTGTTCACCTGCGGGATCGCGGTGCCGCACATGATCGCCTCCGGCGACGAGCGGCTGATCGACACCTATGTGCGGCCCACGCTGCGCGGAGAGGCGATCGGCGCCCTGGCGATCACCGAGCCCGGCGGCGGCTCGGATGTCGGGCACCTGACGACGCGGGCGACCCGCGACGGCGATCACTACATAGTCAACGGCGCGAAGACCTACATCACCTCCGGGGTGCGTGCCGACTACGTCGTGACCGCGGCGCGCACCGGAGGCCCGGGCGCGGCCGGGGTGTCGCTGATCGTCGTCGACAAGGGCACACCGGGCTTCGAGGTGGCCCGCAAGCTGGACAAGATGGGCTGGCGCTCGTCGGACACCGCCGAGCTGTCCTACACCGACGTGCGTGTTCCGGCGGCCAACCTGATCGGCGGCGAGAACACGGGTTTCGCGCAGATCGCCGCCGCGTTCGTCTCCGAACGGGTCGGTCTCGCCGCGCAGGCCTACGCCAGCGCGCAGCGCTGCCTCGACCTCACCGCCCAGTGGTGCCGCGACCGCGAAACCTTCGGGCGGCCGCTGATCTCCCGCCAGTCGGTGCAGAACACGCTGGCCGAGATGGCACGGCGCATCGACGTGGCCCGGGTTTACACCCACCACCTGGTGGAGCGGCAGCTCGCTTCCGGAGCCGCTTCGGCGGCGACATCAGACACAGTGACGAATTCCTTAATAACTCAGGTGTGCTTCGCCAAGAACACCGCCGTGGAGGCCGGTGAGTGGGTCGCCAATCAGGCGGTGCAGCTGTTCGGCGGCATGGGTTACATGGCGGAGTCGGAGATCGAACGCCAGTACCGCGACATGCGAATCCTGGGCATCGGCGGCGGAACCACCGAAATCCTGACCGCGCTGGCCGCCAAGACGCTGGGATACCAGTCATGACGGTATTGCGATCCACCCTCGACGCGGGCTCGGCCGGCTACGGTGAGGCCGCGTCGGCGATGACGACCAAGCTCGCCGAAATCGATTCCGAGCACGCCAAGGCGCTGGCCGGTGGTGGCCCCAAATATGTGGAAAGACACCACGCCCGCGGCAAGCTCACACCGCGAGAGCGCATCGAACTTCTCGTCGACCCCGACTCACCTTTCCTGGAGCTCAGCCCGCTGGCCGCGTGGGGCAGCGAGTTTGCGGTCGGCGCCAGCCTGGTGGTGGGCATCGGCGCGGTCAGCGGCGTCGAATGCATGCTGGTGGCCAACGACCCGACCGTCAAGGGCGGCACCAGCAACCCGTGGACGCTGCGAAAGATCCTGCGGGCCAACCAGATCGCGTTGCAGAACCGGTTGCCGGTGATATCACTGGTGGAGTCGGGCGGCGCCGACCTGCCCACGCAGAAGGAAGTGTTCATTCCCGGCGGGCAGATGTTCCGCGATCTGACCCGGCTTTCGGCGGCGGGCATCCCCACCATCGCTTTGGTTTTCGGCAACTCGACCGCCGGGGGCGCCTACGTGCCCGGCATGTCGGACCACGTCGTGATGATCAAGGAGCGCTCCAAGGTGTTCCTGGCCGGTCCGCCGCTGGTGAAGATGGCCACCGGCGAGGAGTCCGACGACGAGTCGCTCGGTGGGGCCGAAATGCACGCCCGCACTTCGGGTCTGGCCGACTACTTCGCCGTCGACGAGCTGGATGCAATCCGCATCGGCCGCCGCATCGTGGCCCGGCTGAACTGGCGCAAGCAGGGACCGACACCGGGTCCGGTCACCGAGCCGCTGCTGCCCGCCGAGGAGCTGATCGGCATCGTGCCGTCGGACCTGCGCGTCCCGTTCGACCCGCGGGAGGTGATCGCGCGGATCGTCGACGGCTCGGAGTTCGACGAGTTCAAGGCGCTCTACGGTTCGTCGCTGGTGACCGGCTGGGCCACGCTGTATGGCTATCCGATCGGCATCCTGGCCAACGCCCGCGGCATCCTGTTCAGCGAGGAGTCACAGAAGGCCACCCAGTTCATCCAGCTGGCCAACCGCGCCGACACGCCACTGCTGTTCCTGCACAACACAACCGGCTACATGGTCGGCAAGCAGTACGAGGAAGGCGGGATGATCAAGCACGGCTCGATGATGATCAACGCCGTGTCCAACTCGACGGTGCCGCACATCTCGCTGCTGATCGGCGCCTCCTACGGCGCCGGGCACTACGGCATGTGCGGTCGCGCCTACGACCCGCGGTTCCTGTTTGCCTGGCCCAGCGCCAAGGCCGCGGTGATGGGCGGCACGCAGCTGGCCGGGGTTATCTCGATCGTCAGCCGGGCGGCGGCGCAAGCCCGTGACCAAGAGGTGGACGAGGACGCCGACGCCGCCTTGCGAGCCGCGATCGAGGCGCAGATCGAGGCCGAGTCCCTGCCGATGTTCCTGTCCGGGCGGCTGTATGACGACGGTGTCATCGATCCGCGCGACACCCGCACGGTGCTGGGAATGTGCCTGTCCGCCATTGCCAATGGCCCGATCAAGGGGACGTCGAACTTCGGCGTCTTCCGGATGTGAGCTGTAGTGATCACCAAAGTTCTGGTCGCCAACCGCGGTGAGATCGCGCGCAGGGTGTTCGCCACCTGCCGCCGCCTGGGCATCGGCACCGTCGCCGTCTACACCGAGCCCGACGCCGGGTCCCCGCATGTCGCCGAGGCCGACGCCCGGGTGCGGCTCCAGCGCACCAACGGATACCTGGACGCCAAGCAACTTATCGACGCCGCGCGGGCTGCCGGGGCCGACGCCATCCATCCCGGCTACGGATTCCTCTCGGAGAACGCCGAATTCGCCGCCGCCGTCCAGGACGCCGGGCTGACCTGGATCGGGCCGCCGACGGGCGCCGTCGCGGCGATGGGTTCGAAGATCGAGGCCAAGAAGATGATGGCCGCCGCGGGTGTGCCGGTGCTCGACGAACTCGACCCCGACACCGTCAGCGCCGATCAACTGCCGGTGCTGATCAAGGCATCGGCCGGCGGCGGCGGGCGGGGCATGCGGGTGGTGCGCGAACTGGCCGCGCTGCCGACCGAGGTGGCCGCGGCGCGTCGTGAGGCGCAATCCGCGTTCGGCGACCCGACAGTGTTCTGCGAGCGCTACCTGGCCACCGGGCATCACGTCGAAGTCCAGGTGCTCGCCGACGAACACGGCACCGTGTGGGCGCTCGGCGAACGCGAATGCTCGATCCAGCGCCGCCATCAGAAGATCATCGAAGAGGCACCGTCACCTCTTGTCGAACGCACACCGGGCATGCGCGCCAAGCTGTTCGACGCCGCCCGGCTGGCGGCCACCGCCATCGGCTACACCGGTGCGGGCACCGTCGAATTCATGGCCGACGAACAGGGCGACTTTTTCTTCCTCGAGATGAACACCCGGCTGCAGGTCGAGCACCCGGTCACCGAACTCACCACCGGCACCGATCTCGTTGCGTTGCAACTGTTTGTCGCCGACGGCGGAAGGCTCGACGCCGAACCGCCGCCGTCGCGCGGCTACTCCATCGAGGCCCGCCTCTACGCGGAGGACCCGGCCAAGGGTTGGCAGCCGCAGGCCGGAACCGTGCACAGCTTCGAAGTGCCCGGCAATGTCCGCGTCGACTCCGGCATCGTCGACGGGTCGATCGTCTCGGTGTTCTACGACCCGATGCTGGCCAAGGTCATCTCCTACGCCCCGACTCGCCGTCAGGCCGCCGGGGTGCTCGCCGACGCACTGGCCCGCACCCGGATCCACGGTGTGCGCACCAACCGGGATCTATTGGTCAATGTGCTGCGGCACCCGGCCTTTCTCGACGGTGCCACCGACACCGCGTTCTTCGACACCCACGGTCTGGCCGAACTGGCCGCGCCACTCGGCGATCCGGAGGCCGTCCGGTTGTCGGCGCAGGCCGCCGCGCTGGCCGACGCCGCACAGAATCGCCGTAGCGCAACGGTATTCGCGGCCGCGCCCAGCGGATGGCGCAACCTGGCATCGGGCTTCCAGTCCAAGCAGTACCGCGACACCGCCGGCGAAGTGCACCGCGTGGAATACCGGTTCACCCGGGGCGGTGTGGAACTGCCCGGACACGACGCCGTGACGGTGGTCTCCACCGCACCCGAGCACGTGGTCCTGGCCGTCGACGGCGTGGACCGCCCATTCGACGTGGCCCGATATGACGACGATGTGTTCGTCGACTCCCCGCTGGGCCCGGTGCAACTGGTTGCGCTGCCGCGCTTTCCGGACCCCGACGCCTCGGTCGCGCACGGCTCGCTGCTGGCGCCCATGCCGGGTTCGGTGCTGCGGATCGGTGCCGCGGTCGGCGATACCGTCACCGCCGGTCAGCCGCTGGTCTGGCTGGAGGCGATGAAGATGGAGCACACCGTGACCGCGCCCAGCGACGGCGTGCTGGTCGAACTCAACGTCGAATCGGGCCAACAGGTCGATGTCGGCGCCGTACTTGCCCGGGTAGACATCCCAGAAGGAGAGCAACGACCATGAGCGGCTTCGTCGAAACCGAAGAACAACAGGCACTCCGCAAGGCCGTCGCGGCGATGGCCGCCAACTACGGCCAGGACTACTTCCTCGCCAAGGCCCGCGCCGGCGAGCACACCGACGAATTGTGGGAAGAGGCAGGCAAACTCGGCTTCATCGGAGTCAACCTGCCCGAGGAGTACGGCGGCGGCGGCGCCGGCATATATGAACTGTCCCTGATCATGGAGGAGATGGCCGCGACCGGCTGCGCCCTGCTGATGATGGTGGTCTCCCCCGCCATCAACGGCACGATCATCAGCAAGTTCGGCACCGACGAGCAGAAGAAGCGGTGGCTGCCCGGCATCGCCGACGGCTCGATCACGATGGCGTTCGCGATCACCGAGCCCGATGCCGGCTCCAACTCGCACCGCATCACCACCGCCGCCCGCCGCGACGGCAGTGACTGGGTGCTCAACGGCCAGAAGGTCTACATCTCCGGCGTAGACCAGGCCCAGGCGGTGCTGGTGGTCGCTCGCACCTCCCAATCCGGCCCAGGAGCCAAGTCCGAGTCACTCCGGCCCGCGCTGTTCGTGGTGCCGACCGACACCCCGGGGTTCACCTTCACCAAGATCGACATGGAACTGGTCAGCCCCGAGAGCCAGTTCCAGGTGTTCATCGACGACGTACGGCTACCCGCGGATGCGCTTGTGGGTTCCGAGGACGCCGCGATCGCGCAGCTGTTCGCCGGCCTGAACCCCGAACGAATCATGGGCGCGGCCAGCGCGGTCGGGATGGGCCGGTTCGCGATCAACAAGGCCGTCGACTACGTCAAGACCCGACGGGTGTGGAACACGCCGATCGGTGCGCACCAGGGACTGTCACACCCGTTGGCGCAGAACCACATCGAGATCGAGCTGGCCAAGCTGATGATGCAGAAGGCCGCCACGCTGTACGACAGCGGCGACGACGCGGGCGCCGCTGAGGCCGCGAACATGGCGAAATACGCCGCGGCCGATGCGTCGGTCCGCGCGGTCGACCAGGCCGTGCAGTCGCTGGGCGGCAACGGGCTGACCAAGGAGTACGGCATTGCCGCGGCGGTGACATCGTCGAGGCTGGCGCGAATCGCTCCGGTAAGCAGGGAGATGATTCTCAACTTTGTCGCGCAAACCTCGCTGGGTCTGCCACGCTCTTACTGATGAGCGCATTGGTCCACTACCGCATCAGGGGCGGCGTCGCGCGCCTCACGCTGGACTCGCCGGATAATCGCAACGCACTGTCCACCACACTCGTCGACCAGTTGCTCCAAGGGCTCAGCGACGCCGCCGAGGAGTCCGGGGTGCGCGCGGTGGTGCTCGGCCACACGGGCGGAACCTTCTGTGCCGGAGCGGACATGTCCGAAGCGTCGCGCCGCGATCCGGGACACATCGTCGTCGACCAGGCCCGGGAACTGACCGAACTGCTGCGCGCGATCCTCGAGCTGCCGACGCCGGTGATCGCGGCCGTGGACGGTCACGTGCGCGCCGGGGGACTGGGGCTGATCGGCGCGTGCGACATCGCGGTGGCCGGACCCAACAGCACGTTCGCGCTGCCGGAGGCCCGTATCGGCGTCGCGCCGTCGATCATCTCCCTGACGCTGCTGCCAAGATGACCGCCCGCGCGGCCGGACGCTACTTCATCACCGGCGAGAAGTTCGGGGCCGCCGAGGCCGCGAATATCGGTCTGATCAGCATTGCCGCCGACGATGTCGAGGCCACCGTTTCGGCGTTGACGACCGAAATCGGGCGCGGATCCCCGCAGGGCCTCGCCGCCTCGAAGGCGTTGACCACCAAGTCGACTCTGGAGGCGTTCGACCGGCACGCCGAGGAGCTGACCGCCCAGTCCGCCCGGCTATTCGCCTCCGAGGAAGCCCGCGAAGGGATGCTCGCGTTCCTGCAGAAGCGACCGCCGAGTTGGGCCGGCTGATGCCCCGCACCGTGTTGGTTACGGGGGCCACCGGCACGCTCGGCCGGAAGATGGTAGGCGCGGCGACCGCGGCCGGCCATCAGGTGCGCGCGTTGAGCCGGCGGGATCACGTCGGCTACACCGGCGTGCACTGGTCCCAGGGTGACTTGCTCACCGGGTCCGGTGTGGACACCGCTGTGGACGGCATCGAGGTCATCGTGCACTGCGCCACCCAGGGCATCGGCAACAAGGATGTGGTGGCCGCCGACCATCTGATCGGCGCGGCGCGCCGTGCCGGCGTCGCACACATCATCTACGTCTCGATCGTCGGGATCGATGCCATCCCGCTGCCGTACTACAAGACCAAACTGCGCGTCGAGCAAGCTGCTGGCCGCATCCGGCGTAGGCCACACCGTGCTGCGCGCGACGCAGTTTCACGACCTGATCAACGCCCTCTTCTCGGTTCAGCGGTTTTCACCGGTGTTGTTGGCGCTGCGCGGCGTGCGCTTCCAGCCGATCGACACCGGTGACGTGGCCGCGCGCCTCGTCGAGTTGATCGACGCCGAGCCGGCCGGGCGGGTCGCCGACATCGGCGGCCCCGCCGTGCACGAGCACACCGATCTGGGACGGATGTATCTCGCCGCGCGCAAGAGCCGGCGGCGAGTGGTCGGCGTCGGGGCGCCGGGACGCATCGTCGCCGGTTATCGGTCCGGAGCCAACCTGGCGCCGGATAACCCGGTCGGCACCATCACCTTCGAGGAATACCTTGCGCGGGCCGATTAACTTTGCCGATCTAGCTGCTTCGCCATGGGCGGCGAGGGCACAGTTTGGCCATCAGCCTTGCGTGTGCCAGCGTTCGTCGTAGGCTCGTCACTGATGAGCACTCCAGCGTCGCGGAACGGTTCGACACGTGCTGCTGACACCGATCGTATTCAGGTGGCGCAGTTGCTCACTGAGGCCGCCGCCCAGGGCCGCCTGCCGATGACCGAATATGAGGACCGCCTGACCAGGGCGTATGCGGCAAAAACCTACGACGAACTGGCCCGGCTCAGCGCCGATCTTCCCGGTGCCGCGACCACGCCGCGCAGTGGTGGCCCGTGCCGGCCCGCACCGTCGACGGTGTTGCTGGGGATCCTGAGCGGATTCGAACGCCGCGGCCGGTGGAATGTGCCGAAGCGGTTGACGACGTTCGCGCTGTGGGGCGGCGGTGTGGTGGATTTGCGCTACGCCGACTTCACGTCGCCCGAGGTGGAGATCCACTCGTACTCGATCATGGGCGGCCAGACGATCCTGGTGCCGCCCGAGGTGAACGTGGATCTGCGCGGCGTCGGGGTGATGGGCTCCTTCGACCACAGCGTGGTCGGCGAGGGTTCGCCGGGTGCCCCGTGCGTGAAGATCCGCGGCTTCTCGCTGTGGGGCAAGGTCGGCGTCAAGCGCAAGAAGCGCCGCGACCACAACGTTCCTGACCGCTGCTAATCGGGCGGGCTCTAGCTTCGATGTTTCGTGCCGAGTGGGCTGTGTTGAGCGTGTAATGCACTGAAGTGCCTGTCCTGCTTGAAAACTGGGCTTGTCGAAGGTCCTGGGTCTGCAAGCGAGGAAGGCATTCCGCAGGCGTAGCGTATCGCGTCGCGTTGTGGTGTTCGTGTTCAAAGATCGCCGTGCATTTCACCGACGTCTACGGCGCGACGGTCTCCGAGGGCACCATCAGCGGGATCACTGACAAGGGGTCGCAGAGCCGATGGACTGGTGCAACTCGCCCCTGGGGTCGGTGTATCCGGTGGTGTTGATCGACGCGATCTTCGTCAAGATTCGCGATGGGCAGGTGGCCAACCGGCCCATCTACGTCGCGGTCGGGGTCACCTGCGCCGGCGAGCGTGACATCCTCGGGTTGTGGGTCGGTGACGGTGGTGAGGGAGCGAAGTTCTGGCTGGCGGCGATGCAGAACGGCGGTACCGCCGATGTGTGCATCGTGGTCTGCGACGGCCTGAAAGCCTCTCAGAAGCCGTTACCGCGGTGTGGGACCCAGCAATGGTCCAGACGTGTTTGATCATTTGTTGCGCAACACCTTTCGCTATGCGTCACGCAGGTATTCGGATCAGATATCGAAGGACATCCGACCGGTCTACAGCGCGCCGACCGCGGCCAAAGAAACGGTTCGTCGAGTTCACCGCTACGCGGGGCGCCCAGAGCCTAGTAATCATCCGGCTCTGGGAAAACCCCCGGAGCGAGTTGTGCCGTTCTTGGACTAGGCGTCGAGATCCGCTCGGTCATCTGCTCGACGATCGCGATGGAATCGATCAACGCCCGCTACCGGCGATCATTCCGGGCCAGAGGGCATTTCCCAACCGAACAGGCCGCGATGAAGTCCTCTCCCTCGTGACCCGTTCCTTCGACCCCACCGGCCGCGTTAAGGCACGATGGGCAACGAGGTGGAAGCCCGCGCTCGATGCGTTCGCGATCACCTTCAACGGCCTGATCACCCCGACCGGCAACTAACCAATGCCAAGGTCGGATCCACGTAATCGGACAGTCCCCAGCAAGGTTGCTATTTTGAGCGTACCCGTTCCGCCTGGTCGTTAAGGCCCGTCCGGGGTTCTCAAGATCCGCCAAGTGTCGGTTCGAGTCCGACTGGGCCACGGGGAAACGCCTGGTAAGGCCTATTTTGAGGCTGGCCTGGCACTTGCGCGGCGACGTGCTCAGTCGATGCCTCGCGCGGGAACTTCCACGTGGCGCGCAGGCTGAGGTCGTAATGGCGGAGGCGTGTTTGGGCAGCTCGGGCCCCTGGCCGTCGCGGCAGTAACCTAGCCCGCGTGGAACAGCTCCTGGCCTGCGTGACGCGGGCTGCCGCGTGCACCAGCTTCCTCGATTAGTGCCTACGTTGCCCGCCGGCCCGCTGCGGGCAGCAAAAGGATCGTCGCCAGCCACGTGCAGCCGGCCCTATCCCTGACAAGCTGTCCACACCGTGTTTGCGGGATTACCGCAAGCCTTGAGCACGCCTCGCCGAGGGCGAACCACCGCCTGCCGGGCCAGCGGGCAGGACGCAGGTCGACTACTCAGTTTCTGTTGGGCTCCCCTCAGGTAACCGTGCTTCGTTCATCTACATCGGTTCGGGATTGAACGACCAAGTCAAGTCAGGTATGTCACGCACGGCGCAAGAATGCTGATGTGACTCAAGTGGCTAATGTGGTTACTACTTCATCTGGTTTACTGAGAGAATGGTTGCGATGCACGGGCCTGTCCAGAAAGCGCTCTGCAAACCTGTAACGTTTGATCGCGAGTTGAGGTAGAGTTCGCTGGCGGCAAGCAAGGCGGAGGCGCCTTCTCGCCGTGGCAAAAGATCCACGACTGCGGTCGTGCGAGGAAGGCGTTGAGATGGCAAAGGGATGTTCGACGGCCGTTGGGGAACGGTCGGAGCATCGCGGAACCATCGATGCGCAGAGTTCGGCGGAGGGCTACCGGGTGGGTGGCGCTCCAACGAAACAGAATCGGATGGGTTCTGGGGGAGGACCTACCCGGTTTCTGTGCGTGACGAAGCGGTCGATCGCTGCTCGTGACGGCCGATCCGCAGCAGCGGCTTTGGCGATATCAAGTGCAAGTCATCGCCGCTGCGTCAACATTGAGCGACGTGCGGTCGAACCGCACGGAAATCTGGCGGACGCACAGGGACCTTTACGGTGCGTCTTAGCCTGTCTTAAGGTAGGTTGCTGGGTACGGTGCGGGAAATCTCGCCCCGGCGTCGGCGAACATGGCAAGCGGCCCAGGGTCCGCAACCGAGAGAGGTAACGAACGTGTGGGTGAAAACTGCTACCGCTGCAACTTCAGTGGTTTGCTCCGCGTGCATCGTGGCGGCTGCCGCACTGCCGGCCCTCGACACGGCGGCAGGCTCCGGCCCCATCGGGAAGAGTTCTGCCGGGGTGCAGTTGTCCGCGCTTGAAAACTTGAGCCAGTTGGACCTGTTGAGTGCCATACCTGAATTCGTCGCCCTGGTCGGCGGCGATATAGATGCGCTAAGCAACCTGGACGCGTTGAGCGCCATACCCGCATTCATCGGCACCGATGGCCTGCTCACCGGCGGCGGAGTGGACGCACTCAGCCAACTGGACGCGTTGAGCGCCATACCCGCATTCATCGGCACCGATGGCCTGCTCACCGGCGGCGGAGTGGACGCACTCAGCCAACTGGACGCGTTGAGCGCCATACCCGCATTCATCGGCACCGATGGCCTGCTCACCGGCGGCGGAGTGGACGCACTCGGCCAACTGGACGCGTTGAGCGCCATACCCGCATTCATCGGCACCGATGGCCTGCTCACCGGCGGCGGAGTGGACGCACTCGGCCAACTGGACGCGTTGAGCGCCATACCCGCATTCATCGGCACCGATGGCCTGCTCACCGGCGGCGGAGTGGACGCACTCGGCCAACTGGACGCGTTGAGCGCCATACCCGCATTCATCGGCACCGATGGCCTGCTCACCGGCGGCGGACTGGGAGCACTCAGGAACCTGGATTCGCTCAGCGCCATACCCGAGTATCTCGGACTCCCAGTCCCACCATCTCCAGCGACCGCATCGACCCTCCAAGAGGGTGCAACAGCAACAACAACCGGCACAGCTTCGCCGAGCCCGCTGAGCAACGTCCTGTCGGCGCTGAGGAACGCCGAGCTTCCAGCCGCCGGTCCGGGGGTAACGCCCGTGATCTCTGGGACTCCCCAGACCACGGATTTCCCTGAGAACACCGACCAGCCCGGTTCCGGGTCTGGCGCGCTGCCTAACTCATTGAATTCGGTTATAGCTGGTCGCAGCCAGGGAGGAACGAGCCAGCAGGGCAGCAGGTCACTCCCTTCCGTGACATTAAAGGCGAATGTACCGGCGGCAAATGCCGTTCAGCAGCCAGTCGACAACGCGGTCACCATCGCAGACCCGCCCACGTCCGAAGACATCTCCCCCGCGGGTAACGACGAGGGTTCCGGCACCAAATCGGGTAGCAACAACGGATCGTATTCAGGCGTTTTCAAGCCGAAGCCCGTCCTTCCGGTTTTGTTCGGCGGCGGGGGCGGCGGCGCCGAGAACGGCATGCCCGGCTGGAACAAGATGCTCAACAAGATTGGCCTTGGGGAGAAGAGCGACGATTCCTCCGCCAAGAGTCCAGACGGAGGCGGCACCGAGTAGGTAGCAGGTTCTTCACCGAATCGGGCGGGCTCGAAAGAGCCCGCCCGATTTGTGTTTACGCGCTTTCTTCCGAGATCTGCGGCCGGCGCTTCTTGTGTTTGGTGCCGCCGAACCCCGGTTATCGAGAAGTTGTAGCCAATCGAAAGCTGCTGTAGCGCAACCGGGTGGCGAAAACTCGACGCCCACGCCGCGGGCCCGTGGAGTGCGGGTGCAACAGTCAGTTACGTAGAACCGGTAGCGGCAGCTCAGGGCCGTCCGTGCGATTCCGAAGGGGCACCGAACTCGCCTCCCTTCGCTGCCTAGCCTCTCGGCAGCTGTACGCCGAACAGGTTTGCGTTTACGCCGCGTTGGCGTAGTCGCACGAAGGGCAGGCCCGGCATCTAGCCGGTCGGTTCTGTGCTCCCCGCGCTGTCCGGCTCGTCGTTGCGGTGCTTGCCACCCAGTGCTTCTGGCCACGTTCGCGACACAGCCTCCGTGACGCCGGTGATCGCGTCGCGAATCGGCGTGGGCCGTCGCCGCTGCCAGTGGACTGCGTGCCGCCTTGGACCGATTCGCCGGGCGAGAACCTCGGACCCGTCCGCACGATGTCCACCAATGGCCGCGGCCGGCGTGGCAACACGGGCGCAGCATCTTCTGGCTCCGCCTGCCCGGACTCCCGCGATGCCGACAGTTCGTCAAGGCCGGTGCTGGGCGCGTTGTTGTCGGGGTCAGAGAGGTTGGCGACGAACTGCTGGGTCTCGTGCGGGCTCGGGGCCAACCGCGCAGGGGTGTACACCTCGGGATCGGCGAGCGGATCGTTGTTGGGATAGCCGTGGTTGACGATGTCTGTCAGCGGGTCTTCGACTGCATCCGCAACGCTGTTGCCAAGCGTGCCGCCGTAGGCGCGCAGCGGCTCCACCAATGGCAGGCCGTCAGCTTCGTAGGAAACGTAGGTAGTCGTGCCGTGTTCTTCGATATAGCCGCTACCACCGTTCACCGTTTCAAACCTGTACCTGCCGTCACCGAGGTTGGTGAATTCGATCGCGTCGCCACCCGAACCGACAGTGCACGTAACCTCGCAGCCGGTTTCAGGCACGAGCGACTCGCCGTTCTCGTCGACCGGCAGCACCCTCTCCTCCTGGTTCAGACGGTTGCCGAGGTAGCTGGCGAGCGAGTTCGCCATCGCGACGCCGTTCATCGCTTCCGCGGGGGCGTTCGAGTTGATGTCGTACTCGTAGACGACGTTCACTACTTGAGCGCCGGGGGCAGAGGGCGTCGGAATCGGGTTGACTCCGAGGAATGCAAAGATCGGATACCGCGTCCCGAAGCCGCCATTGGGACTTGCGACATTGTTGTCGAGCACCCACAGCGTGGTGGTCAGGTCGGGGTCGTTGGAGTTCGTCGAATCCATTGCCGTCAGCAACAGGCTGGCATTGGCGGCGCCCCAGCCAGAGGACAAGGCCACCGTCTGCTTACCTGGGTCGGTGTCGTTCTGCACGGCCTGATAGATGCCGAGCGGGCCGGTGTAGAAGTTGACCAGGACAGGGGCGTCGTCACCCTGGATCAAACTTCCCGTCGTAGAAGTTCGCGACACCGTCTCCGGTCGGGTTTGTCGAGCTGCCCACCACGATGAGCGCCGCCAAGTCCAACGCCGTCGTCGCGACGGACTCCGGATGCGTGGCAGCAACGCCGGCGACCGCGGCTGCCGTCGCCACAGCGGCGCCACCGACGATCGACCGCTTCGCTCCCCCCGCCAACACCCGGCCGCGACTCCCGCGTGCGGGACCTGCCCGATGTTTTGCCATTGTTCCCCTCAGATGCAGGACCCGGTCCCGACCCTGCGCAAAGGTACCTCACATAGTTGACACATGAGAGTGGCCTGAGACAAGCCTGAGGAGACTGGTTGGAATCAAAATTAGCTGACCGGGCGAACCATATCCCAGCACAATCACAAGCCACTCTGGCACCAATAGTCACTTCGCGGGAAGCCAAAGGCGCTGGAAGATGAGATTCTTGCGGCAGGCCGGGGGCGGGCGGCCGGCGTATTTTTCGCCGGGAGGATCTAGCGTCTCCGGCGCCGCGACCGAAGATAGTCGCCGACCACCGCCGCGCCCAGGCCGTCGAGGTCGGGCACGACGACGCGGCCCTCCACCCGGCGGGCGACCTGGTCGATGAACCGCGCCAGGCCTGGGTCGCTGCCGAGCCGGAAGATCGTCACCTGTGCGCCGATGCGGGCGGCATCGTCGAAGCCCTTGACGGTGTGAGCGATGGTTCGCGGATGCGGCGGGTAGTCGAAGAAGACCGCCGACCCGTCGCCGTCGAGGTCCTCCAGATGCGCGGTGGGTTCACCGTCGGTCACGACGAGCACCACGGGCTGGGCGTTGGGGTGGCGGCGCAGATGGCGGCAGGCCAGCGCCAGCGCGTGATGCAGGTTGGTGCCCTGCTCGTAGACGCCCTCCAGCCCGGTCAGTTCGGCGGCGGTGACGGTCCGCGCGTAGCGGCCGAACGCGATGATCTGCAACGCATCCGAGCGGAACCGCGTGCTCACCAGATGGTTGAGGGCCAGCGCCGTGCGCTTCATCGGCAGCCAGCGATTCTCCATCACCATCGAGAACGAGGTGTCCACCAGCAACGCCACCGCGGCCTGCGTGCGGGTCTCGGTCTCGGCGATCTCGACATCGTCGACGGTGATGTGAATGGGCGCGTGTGGGCCGTCGGTGCCGGCCTGGCGCAGCACGGCGTTGGTCAGCGTGCGGGTGACGCTCCACGGCTCGGTGTCGCCGAACTGCCACGGACGCGTCCCGCCGGTCAGCTCACCCGCCGCGCCGGCCCGCCGGGTGTCGCGTTCCCCGTGCCGACCCGACAACTGTTCTGCCACATCGCGTAACGCCGCCTGCCCCAGTCGGCGCATCGCCTTGGGCGACAGCCGCCACTGACCGTCCGAGCCGCGGTCGAGAAAGCCCTGATTGACCAACGCGCGTTCGAGTTCGGCAAGCGTGCGTGCGTCGACCGCTGCGTCGTCGCCGAGCTGGCGGGCCAGCATGTCGAGGTCGACGTCGTCCATGGTGGCCCCGGCATAGCTTTGCGACAGCGCCTCCGCGAGCTGCTCGAGCTCGCCGATGTCGGCCAGCGCCTGGGTGCCCTCGCCCATGCCCATCGGGTTGTCACCGGAGAACCGCGACGAGCCCGACCAGTCCTCGCCCGGCCGGGACGCCTGCAGGTGCGCATCGAGCCGGTTCAGCGCGTTCATCAACGCTGGCGAGCCGAATGCCTGCTGCGCCAACGCATCCAGCTCTGCGCGCTGTTCGGCGGACAGGCTGTTGCGGAACCGCTGCGCCGCCGCGGCCCGCTGCGCGAGCGAGTCCAGCAGCTCCTCGACGTTGCGGGGATTATCCGGGAAGAACTCGCCGTGCTTGTTCATGAAGTCGTCGAAGTCGGCCTGAGTGTCCTCGCCGCGAGAATGCTTGTCCAGCAAGTCATTCAGGTCGTCGAGCATCTCGTTTACTCGCTGGCGGTCCTCGTCGGTGGCGCCCTCCAGCGCCTGCTTCATGCCCGCGAAGCGCTGGTCGAGCATCTCGCGGCCGAGCAGATCCTTGATCTGGTCGTACTTTTCGCGTGCCTCGGAGCTGCGCCAATCGTAGTCGGACAGTTCCTGCACGGCCTTGGCCGGTGACGGCGACAGCGCGTCGAGCTGCAATTCGCCGAACCGGGCGTCGTCATCGAGAGCGCGGGCAAGTTCCTTACGCTCGGCCAGCACCGCTTCGTCGAGCAGTTTCTTGATCTCCTGCAGGGTGCCGTCAAGGTTGTTGCGCGTCAACAGCTCCCGTCGCCGCCGATTGGCCTCGGCGGCCAGCCGGTCGGCACCGGTCATGTTCTTGGTGCCGCGCCGCAGCAGCTCGGACAGCGCACGGCGCGGCGACGTGCCCTCCATGACGTCCTGGCCGATCTGCTCCAACGCCTCCCGCAGATCGACCGGCGGGGCCAGCGGGTCGGGGCCCCCGGTGTAGGCGGAGTAACGCGACGACCGCACGTGCCGGTGTTTAGCCATAGACGGTTTCGCCCTCGCCGGACACCTTGTCGATCCGCTTGGCCAGATACAGCGCCTCCAGCGCCAACTCGACGGCGGCGGCGCGTTGGCCGTCGGACCGCGCGCCAAGGCGCTCCTGGACCTTGGCGATCGCGGGCACTTCGGGCACCGCCGCCAGCACGTCCCGCGCCGACACCCGCTCACCGGTGGTGATCGCCGAACCGTTCTCGATCGCGATCACCAGCGGTCCGACGTCGATGCCGCCGAGCAGCCGTTGCGCGGTGTCCGCGGTGGCCCGCCGCAGCAGGTGCTCCAGCACCGCCTGCTCGCGGCCTTCCTCACCGGACTCGAACTCCAGCTTGCCGCGCAGCACGTCGATCACCGTCCCGAGGTCCACCACCCGGGCCACCGGGTCGCCCTCGCCGAGCACCGCGGAGCGATGCCGCGCGGCGGCGGCCACCGTCTCCGCGGCCGCGATCGCGAACCGCGCCGAAACGCCCGACCGCTGGTCGATCGAATTCGACTCACGCAGATTGCGGGCGAACCGCGCCAGCACCTGCAGCAGGTACTCGGGCACCTCCGCCGACAGGTGCGCCTCCTGTTTGATGACGCCGACCTCCGCCTCGAGTTCCAGCGGGTAGTGGGTGCGAATCTCGGCGCCGAAGCGGTCCTTGAGCGGAGTGATGATGCGGCCGCGGTTGGTGTAGTCCTCGGGGTTGGCGCTGGCGGCGACGAGCACGTCCAGCGGCAGTCGCAGCGTGTAGCCGCGGACCTGGATGTCGCGCTCCTCCATGACGTTGAGCATCGACACCTGGATGCGCTCGGCGAGGTCGGGCAGCTCGTTGACGGCGACGATGCCGCGGTGCGCCCGCGGAATCAGGCCGTAGGCGATGGTCTCGGGGTCGCCCAGGCTGCGGCCCTCGGCCACCTTGATCGGGTCGATGTCACCGACCAGGTCGGCCACGCTGGTGTCCGGGGTGGCCAGCTTCTCGGTGTAGCGCTCGCTGCGGTGCCGCCACGCCACCGGCAGGTCGTCGCCCATCTCGGCGGCCCGGCGGATCGAACCCGGCGTGATCGGCGTGTACGGGTGCTCGTTGAGTTCGGCGCCGGCGATCACCGGGGTCCAGTCGTCGAGCAGCCCGGTCAGCGCGCGCAGCAGCCGCGTCTTGCCCTGTCCGCGTTCGCCGAGCAGCACGACGTCGTGCCCGGCGATCAGCGCGCGCTCCAGCTGCGGGATCACGGTGTCCTCGAAGCCCAGGATGCCCGGCCATACGTCTCGGCCCTCGGCCAGCGCAGCAAGCAAGTTTTCCCGGATTTCCTGTTTGACGCCCCGCTCGCGATGACCGGAAGCTTTGAGCTCGCCGACGGTCCGGGGCAGATCATGAGGTTGGGTCACCACTCCACGCTACGACGGCCGTCGCGTCGAGGCATTCCTTCCCCTCCGCGAGACTGCCACTAGCGACGCGTTTCGGGCCCGAAGCGGTAGCGGAATACAGTTTCGCGACGGTACTTGACCTCAGTGGGCGAAGTGGCGGGCTCCGGTGAGGTAGAGCGTCACGCCGGCCTTGGCCGCCGCTTCGGTCACCACGTCGTCGCGCATCGACCCGCCGGGATGCACGACCGCCTTCACCCCAGCGTCGGTCAGCGTCTCCAGGCCGTCGGGGAACGGGAAGAACGCGTCGGAGGCCGCCACCGCGCCGCGCACCCGGTCGCCGGCGCGCTGCACGGCCAACCGGGCGGCGTCGACGCGGTTCACCTGGCCCATGCCGACACCGACGGTGGCGCCGTCGGCGGCGACGACGATCGCGTTGGACTTCACCGCCCGGCAGGCGCGCCACGCGAACTTGAGGTCCGCCAGGGTCTGCGGGTCGGCGGGTGACCCGGTGGCCAGCGTCCAGCTGACCGGATCGTCGCCGGGCGCGTCCAGGGCGTCGCGCTGCTGCAGCAGCAGGCCGCCGCTGACCTGGCGCAGTTCGGTTCCGCCCGGCAACGGCTCGGAGGCGACGAGCACACGGATATTCTTTTTGCGCGCAAGCACTTCCACCGCACCGGGTTCGTAGGCCGGAGCGATGATCACCTCGGTGAAGATGTCGGCGACTGTCTCGGCCATCTCGACGCTGACCTCGGTGTTGGCAGCGATGACACCACCGAACGCACTGAGCGGATCACACTCGTGGGCCTTGCGGTGCGCGTCGGCGACCGACACCGACGAGATCGCGATTCCGCACGGGTTGGCGTGTTTGATAATGGCCACGCACGTCTGTTCGTGGTCGAACGCGGCGCGCCATGCCGCGTCGGCATCGGTGAAGTTGTTGTAGGACATCTCTTTTCCGTGCAGCTGCTCGGCCTGCGCGAGCCCTGGCCACGCGGCGTCGTTGCGGTACAGCGCGGCCTGCTGGTGCGGGTTCTCCCCGTACCGCAGCATCGCGGCGCGCCGCCAGGTCGTGCCGACCCACGGCGGCAACGGCTGCGGCGGGTCTTCGGGCGCCAGCACCGATCCCATCCACGACGCCACCGCGATGTCATACTCGGCGGTGTGGCGAAATGCCAACGACGCCAGCTTCTTCCGCTCCTCCAGCGTGAACCCGCCGGCACGCACCGCGGCCAGCACGCCGTCGTAACCGAGCGGTTCGACGACCACCGCGACGCTGGGGTGATTCTTGGCGGCGGCGCGGACCATGGACGGCCCGCCGATGTCGATCTGCTCGACGCACTCGTCGATGCCGGCGCCGGAGTTGACCGTCTCGGTAAACGGATACAGGTTCACCACCACGAGTTCGAAGGCGACGACACCGAGTTCGGCAAGTGCCGAAACGTGTTCGGGTTTACGCAGATCGGCCAGCACCCCGGCGTGCACGTGCGGGTGCAGCGTCTTGACCCGCCCGTCGAGCACCTCCGGGAAGCCGGTGACGTCTTCCACCGGTGTCACCGGAACACCTGCGCCGGCAATGGTTTTGGCTGTCGACCCGGTGGAGACGATGTCCACACCGGCCTCGTGCAGACCTCGGGCCAGCTCGGCCAGTCCCGTCTTGTCGTAAACGCTGATCAGTGCGCGCCGGATCGGCCTCTTGTCGGTCATCCTATGGTCGCCTTTCGTCCGATCCAGGTCACGCCGCGGGTTGCCATTGCGGCCAGAACATCCACCAGCAGCCGCCGTTCGACGACCTTGATCCGCTCGTGCAGGGTGGCTTCGTCGTCGTCGTCGAGCACGGGGACGGCCTCCTGGGCCAGGATCGGCCCGGTGTCGGTGCCCTCATCGACCAGGTGCACGGTGCAGCCGGTGACTTTGACGCCGTAGTCCAGTGACGCGGGCACGGCGTGGGCGCCCGGGAATGCCGGCAGCAGCGCCGGGTGGGTGTTGATCACCCGGCCGAGGAACCGTGAAAGAAATTGCGGACCAAGGATTTTCATGAATCCGGCCGATACAACCAGGTCCGGTTCGTGGGCGGCGGTGGCGTCGGTGATGGCGGCGTCCCAGGCCGCTCGGTCGGGGTAGTCGCCCAGCCGCACGGTGTAGGTCGACACCGCTGCCGTCGCCGCGATGTCGAGGGCCTTGCAGTCACGGTCCGCGCCGACGGCCACCACCCTGCCCGGGTAGTCGTCGACCGCGGCGTCCAGTAGCGAGGCGAGCAACGAACCGGTGCCAGAAGCCAGCACCACCAGCCGTGCCGGTGCGCTTGGGGGCACACGGAGCGGTTGCTGCACGCGATGAGCCTAGTCGGCGGTGCCGCGTGTCTGGTTGCCTGTCGCGTCGGGCGTGGCATCCTCGTCGGTGACGAAGTGGTCCTCCGGGTCGAGCTCGGGATCCGCCGGCGCTCCGTCGGCGACCGGGACTTCCTCGTCGAGTTCGACCTCGGCCTCGTCCTCGTCGGCCGATGCTTCGGCCTCGTCCTCGGGTTCCGGCTCGGGCTCGGGTTCCGGCTCGGGTTCCGGTTCGGGCTCGGGTTCCGGCTCGGGGGTTGGCTTGAGGGCTCTGGGTCGTCGGGCAATTCCGCCCGCCATTGCCACGGTCAGCGCGCCGATCCCGACGAACCAGAGGAAAACGGCCGGCCCGAAGGTGGCCTGGTCGACGCCGACGTCGCCGAAATTGCCCAGCCGGCCTCCGCCGGCATAGCCGAGCAGCGCCATGGTCGCCGCGGCGACCGCGGCGGCGACGACCAGCTTGCCCAGGGCGGGCAGCCACGGCAGCGGCCGCCGTGCGCATTGCTGGCCAACGGCGACACCGGAGGCCGCCGCGACGATCAGCAGCGCCACCCACACCGGGCCGAGCGGCGGCGTCGGGACCGCGGCCAGCACCGGCAGCGCGGGGATGTCGCCGCCGAACACGGTGAACGAACTGAACGTGGCCAACCCCACATGCGCGCTGGAGCCGACGGCCACCGCCGCCGTTCCGACGATCACGTTGGGCGCATACAACACCGACAGCACGGTGAGGCTGAACTGCCCGAAAACCGAGTCGGTGACCGCATACAGCTCGTGCATCGTCGACCAATGCACCACCATCGATCCGACCGCGACCACGCCGGAGAGCCCCACCAGCGCCAGTACCCCGGCCGCCGCGGCGCGCAACGCGTCGGGCAGCCAGTCCGGCAGGGGTGAGTCCGTCAGGGCGCGGCGGCCCACCCGCGAGCCGACGCCGATCGCGGCGCCGATGGCGTGCACGGCCAGCACACTCAAGAACGCGTGCAGCGCATTCGGGGTCTGCAGTTCGGTCAGCACCGACGCGGCGTCGTGGACGACGGCCAGCGATATCGCGGCGATCAGCAGCGGCCCGCCCAGCGCCGAGGCGATGACCCAGCGGATGACGAACCATGACGCCCCCGGCGACGTGGCCGTCGCGGTGGTGCGCGCGGTGCCCCAGACCATCAACAGCACCGGCAGCAGCGGCATCACGCCGAGCGCACTGCCGCCGATGGAGACCGGCACCAGATGCACACCCAGCCACATGCTGGCGATCGCGCCCAGCGCGCCGGTCATATCGCTGTTGGCGATGAGCAACTGCAGCAGTACCACCGCGGCGATGATGACCAGCGCCACGACCGACGGGCCGAACGCGACCCTCAGCAGCTCACGCGCCTGGCGTGTACCGACCGGCCGGTTGTCCACTCCCGTTACTGTTCCGCGCAAACGGCTACACGCGCGAGATCGACACGCGTGCGGCCCGGATTACGACGGCGTCGGGCCGGACTGTGGCGGAGAAGACGACTGCTGCGGTTGCGCCGGAACCTTGGTGGTCGGAGCCGAGGACGGCTGCGGCTGGCCGTAGGTCGGGAAACCGGTGGGCGGCGTGGGGGGCCCGCTCTGCGGGAGCGCCGAGAATCCGCCGGTGGACGGCCCGCCCGGCTGGCCGCCGTACTGGCTCGGGTATCCCGGACGCTGCTGGTGCTGCGGCGGACCGCCGTGATGTGCGGCGTGCTGGCCGGGCTGCTGCCCGTAATACCCGCCCGGGCCGCCGTACTGGCCGTACTGCTGCTGCTGGTCGTGCTTCTGCCGCGGCGCCGGCGGGGTGATGACCCCGGCGGCGAACAGCAGCGCGGTGACCGCGACGATCGCCTGAAGCGCGGTGAACGCGATGATGAGGTAGAGCCCCCAGTCGATCGACACCCCTTCGGGCGCGGTGATGACGAGCGCGATCACCAGTAGGAAGCCCAGCACGGCAAGCACCGCCACCACGGCGTGGTTGGCGGTCTGCTTGGGCACCAGGCTGACGGCCGCGAGTAGGCCGGCGAGTATCGCCGCCACGATGCCGATGTACAGCGGGATCGGGGTGAACAACTCGGCCCCGATTGTCCCGGTGAAATACGGGCCGAAACTCGACAGGTACACCGCCAGGCCCAGCACCGCGACGGCGGCGGTCAGGTACACCGGCAGCTTGCTCGGGCCCTCGTCGGCCTTGCCGAACTGCTGCGTCGGCGCGGCGAACTGGGTAGTCGGCTGTGCGGGCTGATACCCGCGGCTACCTTGCGAGTAGGTCATGACCTCTCCTGTGCTGGTTGGGCGTCGGATCGCCGTTCATGTACCCATGAACACCGACCGCCTTACGATTCGATCACCCACGCTAGCGCACGCTCGCGTCGAGGCGTCAGTCATCCTCGTGTCACGCCGAGGCGAGCACCGGCTCGTCTTCATGGTGTGCCATCCCAGCAGTGGGCGCGGGCGATCGTCGCGGGTAACGCTCGTGCTGAAGGAAACTCAGCGCCTCGACACCACGACCGGCGTCTCGGTGATGCCGTTGAAGCGCGAGGACGTCACCGTGGTGTAGGCACCCATCAACGGGCTGACGACGATATCGCCGACGGCCAGCCGCGGCATCGGATAGTTGCGGGCGATGACGTCGACGCTGTCGCAGGTCGGTCCGGCCAGCGTGACGGGCGCGAACGGGCGTGGCGGGCCGGCGTCGAACTCGGAGAGCGCCAGGATCGGCGGGTGCACATCCTCGGTGAGGATGTTCGAGTAGCTTCCGTAGAGCCCGTCGTCGAGGTAGTGCCACACCCGACCCGCCCGCGTCGCGGTGCCGACCACACTGGTGAACAGCGTCATGCAGGGGGCGGCCAGGATCCGGCCCGGCTCGGCCAGCACGCTGAACTCATGATCCGGGCCGAGAACGTCGTCCACGATTGCGCCGATCGCGCCTATCGACGGCATCTCCTCGCGGTAGGACACCGGGAATCCGCCGCCGATGTCGATCGTCGTCGCGTTGACGCCCAAGCTGCGCCGCACCTGGCGGGCCAGCTCCACCGCCGTGCGCAGCGCGATGCGGTAGGGCTGCACCGAGGAGCCCTGACTGCCGACGTGGAAGCTGAAGCCGTCGAACCGGACCCCGGAGGCGACGACGTGTTTGACGACGAGCTCGGCCTCGGTTGGGTCGGCGCCGAACTTGGTCGACAGGTTCGACTTTGCCGATGGATTGTGGAAGGCCAGCCGAACCAGGATCTCGATATCGCCGGGCAGACCCGCGAACTTTTGCGCCTCGACCGGATTGTCGACGACGAAGGTGCGGATGCCGGAGCGGTAGGCGTGCTGGATATCGGCGGCCTTCTTGATCGGATGGGTGTGGATGCAGCGGTCCGTCGAAATCCCCAGCGACCGCACCAGGTCGACTTCGGTGTTCGCGGCGACGTCGAAGCCGCCGCCACACGCCTGGATGGCCGTCAGCACCGCCGGATGTGGCAACGCCTTGACCGCATAGTGCAGAGCGACGCCGCGCAGGTGCGTGGTCAGCAGCCGGTACTGCTCGACGACCCGCCCTGGGTCGAGGACGAGCAGCGGCGTGCCGTATTCGGCGACCAGCGCGCGCCAATCCTTGGCGGCGGCCTCGACCCGCAGGCGCTCACGCAGCAGGGACCGTCGCGACGGGTTCATCGTCCTTCGCCTGTTTACGTTGCGGGCGCGCCAACAAACCGGTGAACCGTTCGTAGGAGAAGATCGCCATGACGTAGAAGGCGATATCGGCCACCAGACTTCCGACGACCCAGCCCACCGCCACGTTGCCGAGGATGTGCGGCCCGGCGTAGAGCGCAACCGGCCTGATGATGATGCTGTCGATCACCTCGGCCGGACCGAATTCGACCGCGATGCTGCGCAACGAGAGCGCGTTGGCGACCAACACCCGCATCGGCCACGACCGCCTCTGCTGGGCCTGATACGACCAGCGCACACCGTTGACGTAGGCCGTGGCGTAGTAACCAACGGAGGCCCCGATCGTCCCGACGACCACGGCCGCCGCGAACGATCCGGTGAGCCAGTAAGTGGCGGCCGCGGAGCCGAGCTCACCCGCCCAGCCGGCGATCTCCAACGGCAGGTAGCGCCGTATCCACTCCACGACCTTCTGGCGGCGTTGCCTCTCCATACCCACGACTCTGGTCGACGGACCGGGCCGAGTCGTTAGTAGCGGGCTACCCGCATCTGACCGGTCGTTACCCGAGCGCTGCAAGTACCCCGGCCTTGCCCCGGTGACTGGAACACGTTCTAATTCTGGTCATGGATTACGGGCTCGTACTTTTCACCAGTGACCGGGGCATCACCCCGGCCGCGGCGGCCAAGCTGGCCGACGACCACGGTTTTGCCACCTTCTACGTGCCTGAGCACACCCACATTCCGGTCAAGCGGCAGGCCGCGCACCCGACGACGGGTGACGAGTCGCTGCCCGACGACCGCTACATGCGCACCCTGGATCCCTGGGTCAGCCTGGGCACCGCGGCCGCGGTGACCTCGCGGGTGCGGCTCTCGACGGCGGTGGCGCTGCCCGTCGAGCACGACCCGATCACGCTTGCGAAATCCATTGCAACACTTGATCACCTGTCCGGCGGACGGGTCAGCGTCGGCGTCGGATTCGGCTGGAACACAGACGAACTCGCCGATCACAACGTGCCGCCGGGTCGGCGGCGCACCATGCTGCGCGAATACCTGGAAGCCATGCGGGCGCTGTGGACGCAGGAGGAAGCGTCCTACGAGGGCGAGTTCGTCAACTTCGGGCCGAGCTGGGCGTGGCCGAAGCCGTTGCAGTCACACATCCCGATCCTCGTCGGCGCCGCCGGCACCGAGAAGAACTTCAAGTGGATCGCGCGCAGCGCCGACGGCTGGATCACCACACCCCGCGACTTCGACATCGACGAGCCGGTCAGGCTGCTGCAGGACACCTGGGCCGCCGCCGGCCGCGACGGCGCCCCGCAGATCGTCGCGCTGGACTTCAAACCGGATCCCGACAAGCTGGCCCGCTGGGCCGACCTCGGCGTGACGGAAGTGCTGTTCGGCCTGCCCGACCGCTCCGCCTACGAGATCGCCGGCTACGTCGAACGGTTGGCCGGCAAGCTCGCCGCTGCGGTCTAGATCCCCCTAGGCCAATGTGACCACAACGACTGTCGTCTTTCCGCAAACCCCACGGGCCTCACTTATCTCGGCAGCCTCTGGGCCGATAGATGCATCTTCTGCCCGCCTCGTAGCGACAAAGTCGCTGTCGGCTACATCAGAGACGCTCGGTTACGGTTCGCTCGGTTACGGTTCTCTGTCGGGCGCACCGTGATTCGCGCACCGAGCGGATCGCCCTCGGACATCAGCGCGACCAGGTCGTCGTCCTCGGTGGTGGCCAGGAAGCGGCTGCCATCGGAGTCGAGCCGTCCGGCGATGACACCGGTGGTCGTCGGCCAGTCGTATCGGATGGTGTAGGTCTCGATGGTTGCGGGGCCGTCGGCGGCGATCGTGACGGCCACCTTGGCGAGTCCGGCAACCTCGTCCTGCAGCGCGGCGCTTCGGTCCGGCGTCCAGTCGGCCGGTTCGGTCGAGTAGACGCCCTACCGAGTACTTGCTCATGATGCCGCCGTTGGTGCCGATGAGTCCGAATTGCCCTGGCTTGTCCCGCATTTCGGCGACCGTCTCGGCGATGGCGTGCATCGAGTAGTAGTTGTTGCCGGGCCCGCCGAAGAACGGCAGCCCACCCGTCGTTGTCAGCCCCCGCGGGTCGTCGGTGGCCAACCCGAGTCCGTCGGAGATGTTGAACACCGGAACCGGGAAGCAGCTGTACAGATCGAACGTGGCGACGTCACCGAGACCGATACCGGCGACCGACAGCGCCTCGCGGTCGGCCATCACCGAGGCGGGTCCGGTGCCCAGATCCGCCCGTTCCACCAGCGTCTGCTCGATCAGGTCGGCATGGCCGCGCAGATAGACCCACTTCCCTTCGGGCACCCCGAGCCGCTGCGCCGCGTCGACCGACATCAGCAGCGCCGCCGCGCCCTGATTGACCTGATCGCGGGCCACCATTAGCCGCGGGTACGGATCGCAGATCAACCGGTTGCCCGCGCTGACGGTGGTCAACTCCTCGACCGAACGCTCGACCGGTGACGCCGAGAACGGGTTCTTGGCAGCCACTTTCGTGAAGGGCGCGAACAGCTCCCCCATCTGCTGGCGGTACTCCGCAACACTGAGGCCCAGCCGCGCGCGACGGGCGTTCTCCATCAGGCCGTACTGCGCGGCCGCACCGATCAACCCGTGGCTGACGGTGTACTTGTCGATGAAGGACTCGCACCCGTAGCCGCGGTCCTCCAGTTGACCGTCAACGACTTCGGAGAAGTCGGGCTTATCGTCGCGTTCGGCGAAATAACGCTAGGTAGAGATCGCGTCGGACCCGACGATCAGCGCCACCTCAGACTCACCGGCGGCGATCGCCGCGGCGAACTCGGTGACCAGACGCTGCGGGCCTTGTCCGCCAACGGGTTCCAGGACCGCGCGTGCGGGCTCGGCGCCCAGGCACCACGCCACCGAACGCGGGTAATTCGTCGACTTGCCCAGCGGGGCGGGGCCGGGCCCGGAGATCTCGAACTGGCGCACCCCGGCGACGTATCGATGGCACGGGCCACCGCGTGAACGTCGGCACCGGTGTTGGCTAGCGCCGCCCTGGCCGCGGCGGTCGCCAGTTCCACCGACGACATCCCGCGGTAGTCGGGGTCGTCGATGTTCTCGGCCGACTGGCCAACGCCGACGATCACCGGAGTGCGCGGGTCAACGGTCAAGTGGTCACCTCAAGTCCGCCCGCGAGCGACCGCGTTCGCACAACAAACATCGTCGCGCCGCCGTACATACACGGACGCTCGCGGGAAAGGCAAAGCCCTACAGGCTCTGCAGGAGCTCCCGGGCCAGCGTGGCGGTCTCCGACGGAGTCTTGCCGACCTTGACGCCGGCGGCCTCTAGCGCTTCCTTCTTCGCGGCGGCGGTACCCGACGAGCCGGACACGATCGCGCCGGCGTGGCCCATCGTCTTGCCTTCCGGCGCGGTGAATCCCGCGACGTATCCGACCACCGGCTTGGACACGTTGGCCTTGACGTAATCGGCCGCGCGTTCCTCGGCGTCGCCGCCGATCTCGCCGATCATCACGATCACCTTGGTGTCGGGATCCTTCTCGAACGCCTCGATCGCGTCGATGTGGGTGGTGCCGATGACCGGGTCACCGCCGATGCCGATGGCCGTGGAGAACCCGAAATCGCGCAGCTCGTACATCATCTGGTAGGTCAGCGTGCCGGACTTGGACACCAGCCCGATCGGCCCGGGACCGGTGATGTTGGCCGGGGTGATGCCGACCAGCGACTGTCCGGGCGTGATGATGCCCGGACAGTTCGGGCCGATGATGCGGGTCTTGTTGCCCTTGTGCACGTTGTAGGCCCACGCATATGCGGTGTCCTGCACCGGGATTCCCTCGGTGATCACCACCAGCAGCGGGATCTCGGCGTCGATGGCCTCGATGATCGCGTCCTTGGCGAACTTGGGCGGCACAAAGATGATCGACACGTCGGCGCCGGTCTTCTCGATGGCCTCGACGACGCTGCCAAACACCGGCAGTTCGACGTCGTTGTCGTTGATGTCCTTGTGCGCCACGGTGGTTCCAGCCTTGCGGGCGTTGACGCCGCCGACGATCTGCGTGCCGGCCTTGAGCATCCGCGCGGTGTGCGTCGTGGCCTCGCCGCCCGTGATGCCCTGAACGATGACCTTGTTGTCCTTGGTGAGGAAGATTGCCATTAGTCAGTGGTCCTTTCAGGCGCTCGCCAGCTCGGCGGCCTTGTCGGCAGCTTCGTCCATCGTGTCCACTTCGGTGACCAGCGGGTGGTTCGCCTCGGCGAGGATGCGCCGGCCCTCCACGACGTTGTTGCCGTCGAGCCGCACGACCAGCGGCTTGTTGGCCTCGTCGCCGAGGATGTGCAGCGCCTGAACGATGCCGTTCGCGACGGCGTCACAGGCGGTTATGCCGCCGAAAACGTTGACGAACACGCACTTTACCTGCGGGTCATGCAGGATCACGTCCAGGCCGGCGGCCATCACCTCGGCCGAGGCGCCGCCGCCGATGTCGAGAAAGTTGGCCGGCTTCACCCCGCCGTGCTTCTCTCCGGCGTAGGCGACCACGTCCAGCGTCGACATCACCAGGCCCGCGCCGTTGCCGATGATGCCGACCTCGCCGTCGAGCTTGACGTAGTTGAGGTCGTGCTCCTTGGCCTTGAGCTCCAGCGGATCGGTGGCGTCGCGGTCTTCGAACTCCGCGTGGCCCGGCTGACGGAAGTCGGCGTTGGCATCCAGCGTGACCTTGCCGTCGAGCGCCAGGATCTGGTCGTCGGGCGTGCGCACCAGCGGGTTGACCTCGACCAGGGTGGCGTCCTCCTTGACGAACAGCTCCCACAGCTTCTCGATTGTCACCGCGGCCGCGTCGAGCACCTCGGCGGGCAGGTGGCCCTGCTCGGCGATGGACCGGGCGAACGCCCTGTCGACACCCTTGACGGCGTCGACGGGCACCTTGGCGAGCCGCTCCGGCTTGGTCGCCGCGACCTCCTCGATCTCCATGCCGCCCTCCACCGAGCACATAGCCAGGTAGGTGCGGTTCGCGCGGTCCAGCAGGAAGGAGATGTAGTACTCCTCGGCGATGTCGCTGGCCTCGGACACCAGCAGCTTCTTGACGATGTGGCCCTTGATGTCGAGGCCGAGGATGTTCTGGGCGTGCGTGAACGCGTCGTCGGCGGTCGCGGCGTACTTCACGCCGCCGGCCTTGCCGCGTCCGCCGGTCTTGACCTGTGCCTTCACCATCACCGGCTTGCCGATTTCCTCGGCGATCGCTTTGGCGTCGTCTGCGCTGTCGGTCACCCGACCCGGCGTGGAGGGCACGTTGTGCTTGGCGAACAGCTCTTTCGCCTGGTATTCGAAGAGATCCATGGGCTCACTGTCTGTCTGCGTTGACTTGCAAGGTTTGCGCCTGACGGGCTCGGGGGAACTTTATCCAGACCAGCCGAAGCCTTCGACACCGCCTACCAATCATGTGGTAGATCTCACCGTCGGGTGACAGTGATACACCTCACAATCTCCGGCGGAATACTCGCTCGAGTTGCCACAAACATTGGGATTTGATTAACGTGCCTCTGGTCTAGATAACATTCTGATCACGACTAGAAGGACATTTCAGGTTGGCGTCGCATCGTTCGTCCCGTTCTTCCAGTGGAGTCTCGACGAACGCCCGCCTCCGATGGGTGGACCCGGAAGCCAGGCCAGCAACCGTCGGAAGTCACCGACATCATCCCGTTCAACGAATTCGGCGACCTCGGTGACCTGGAGTTTCGTGACAATACCGCCTTCGATCGCGAGTCGGAGGTCATCCACGCGCCAGAGCTCGACGACCTGCACGACACCGACGATCTGACCCCGCTGCGCCTGGCCGTGCCGTCCGAATTCCGGCCCGCCGCACGCGATGAGCGCCAGTCGTCGCACGCCTACCGCGATAGCAAAACCGACGTCAGTAACGGAGTCGCCGCCACCGACGTCATCGACATGGGTGCGCGGCGCGGCCTGCACCGCAAGCCAGAGACGGTTCCCTTGAAGGGCCGGCTGATGGTCGCGGCGATGGCCGTCGGCGCGACGGCCGCCGCCGCGCATACCGTGACCCACAAGTCCGAACCCGCGCCGGCCGAGACGGTGCTGGCCGCCGGCGACTCCGCCGTCGCCGGCGGGATGGCCACCGGTTCGGTGGACGGAATGCAGATCGTGTCCGTCGCGTCGACGTCGAACGCGGCCGTGCACAGCGAGGAACTGGCCAAGGGCGCCGCGTTCGCGCAGGAACGCGCCGAGCGGGAAGCCCGACTGCAGCGGCCGCTGTTCGTCATGCCCACCCGGGGAGCCTTCACGTCGGGCTTCGGCTATCGCTGGGGCGTGCTGCACGGCGGCATCGACGTCGCGAACTCGATCGGTACCCCCATCGTCGCCGCCGCAGACGGTGTCGTCATCGACGCCGGGCCGACCGCCGGCTACGGCGCGTGGGTCAAGCTGCGCCATTCGGACGGCACGGTCACGCTGTACGGGCATATCAACAGCTGGTCAGTGGACATCGGCGAGCGCGTCTGGGCCGGAGATCAGATCGCCACGATTGGTAACCGCGGCAACTCCACCGGACCGCACCTGCACTTCGAGGTTCTCCTCAACGGCACCGACCGGGTCGACCCGGTCGGATGGCTGGCCAAACGGGGCGTCAGCGCCCGTTAATTACGCTGGCTGACGTGAGCGACGAGGAACCGTCCGAACGTCCCCGCATCATCCGCCGGCACCCGACGGGCCCGCTCCCGGCTGTCGAGGAGGCCCCCACCGCCTACGTCGGCCATCCCATCGAGGACGAGGCGCAGACCGCCTACGTCCCCCGGGCCACACCGGTGGCCGTCGGCCCCTCCGGACGAACGAAGCGGCCCAGTCCCAGGGCGGCGGCGGTCACCGCCGTGGTGACCATCATCAGCGGCTGGGCCACCGCCGTCATCGCCACCGATCTGATCACCGGCTGGTGGCGAACTGACCCGCTGTTCTGCGTGGCCGTCGGCTTCCTCACTGCGGTTTCCGCGGCCGCCTCGATCGGCGGGCTGATTCTGCTGCTGCTCCGTCGCCGCCTGGGCCGGCTGCTGATCGTGGTGGGCTCGATTGTCGCCCTGCTGATCTTCGCCAGCCTGTTCGTCGCGGGCGCGAAGCTGGAACCGGCGGTGTACGCGATCCCGGTGCTGCCGCTGGCCAGCATCGTGCTCGCGCTGCTGCCGGCGACCGGCCGGTGGGGGCGGGATTAGAGCTTCGCCCGATTGACTCTGTGTACACGGCGCAAGAGTGCGCTTGAGCTCAAGGCGAGACCCACGCCCTCAGCGCAGAGTGAACGACGCATTGAGCCCAGCAGCCACATCCGCCTCGTCAGCACCGCCGAGTCACGCACGATGCGAGTCAAACAGCGGTATCGCATGCGATACCACACTTGAACAGATGCACAATACCCAGACGCCAAGGCTCCTAGAGCTTGGTTACCGGCGCGTGGTTGTGCATCAGCTTGACCCGGCCGGCGCTACCGAAGTCGATCAGCGACATGGCGGATTCACCGACGCCGGAGACTTCCTCGACGCGGCCCAGCCCGTACTTGTCGTGGCTGACCCGGTCGCCCGGCTCGAGCACCAGCAGCGGACGCTTGCCGGCGGCCGATCGTGCCGGAGACGGTCGGGGCGTGCCGAACCGGCCGGCGCCGCTGACCGGGGCGCTGAACGACGGCGTGGGATCGGTGCGCCGCCAGTCGATGAGTTCCTGCGGGATCTCGCGCAGGAAGCGCGACTCGGGATTGAGCATCGGCTGCCCCCACGACGACCGCACCTTGGCCCGGCTGACGTAGAGCCGCTGCCGGGCCCGGGTGATGCCGACGTATGCCAGCCGCCGCTCCTCGGACAGCTCGGTCGGATCGCCCAGAGCCCGCATGTGAGGGAACATGCCGTCCTCCCAGCCGGTCACGAACACCACCGGGAACTCCAGGCCCTTGGCGGTGTGCATCGTCATCATCGTGACCACACCCGCACCCTGCTCAGGCAGGTCGTCGGCGTCGGCCACCAGCGACACCCGCTCCAGAAAAGCGGCCAGCACACCTGTGTCGGGCACGTCCTCGTCCTGCAGCTCGGTCTCCTCGAGGGCCGCGGCGTTGGCCAGGTCGGTGCTGAATTCGTGTGCGACGCTGACGAGTTCGTTGAGGTTGTCGAGCCGGGCCAGGTCCTGCGGGTCGCGGGAGTTCTCCAATTCGGTGCGGTATCTGGTTTTGTCGAGGACGGCTTCCACCAACTCGCCGAGCTCACCATCCAGGCGGGAGCGCAGATCCTCCATCATCGCCACGAAGCCGGCGATGGCCTTTTCCGAGCGGGTGTTGAGCATCGGCACCTTGCCCTCGGCGGCTGCCTGCAGCGCGTCATTGAAACTGGCGCCGGTGTTTTCCGCGTACACGGCGACGCACGCCTCGGCCCGGTCGCCGATGCCGCGCCGCGGGGTGTTGAGGATGCGCCGCATGCTCACCGAGTCGCCCGGATTGTCGAGCACCCTCAAGTAGGCGACGATGTCGCGGATCTCCTTGCGTTCGTAAAAGCGAACGCCCCCAACGACTTTGTACGGAATGCCAGCCCGGATGAAGACCTCTTCCAGCGCGCGCGACGAGTTGTTGGTGCGGTAGAACACCGCGACGTCGTTGTAGGTGATCTCGCCGCGGTCGGCCAGGGCGTCGATCTCCTCGGCGACGAACCGGGCTTCGTCGTGTTCGTTGTCGGCGACGTAGCCGACGATGAGCTCACCCTCACCGGCGTCGGTCCACAGCCGCTTCTCGCGGCGCCCCGCATTGCGGGAGATCACCGAGTTGGCCGCCGACAGGATGTTTTGCGTCGACCGATAATTCTGTTCCAGCAGAATCGTTGTGGCATTGGGGAAATCGCGTTCGAAGTCCTCGATGTTGCGGATGGTGGCGCCGCGGAATGCGTAGATCGACTGGTCGGCGTCGCCGACCACGCACAGTTCGGCGGGCGGCACCCCGTCCACCGTCTCGGTTCCCACCAGCTCGCGGACCAACACGTACTGCGCGTGGTTGGTGTCCTGATACTCGTCGACCAGAATGTGCCGGAACCGCCGCCGGTAGTACTGCGCGATCTGCGGAAAGGCTTGGAGCACAGCGACGGTCTCGCCGATGAGGTCGTCGAAATCCAGCGCGTTGGCCGCGCGCAGCCGGCGCTGGTATTCGGCGTAGACCTCGGCGATGATGCGCACCAGGTCTTCTGTTGCCGTCGACGCGTCGGCCGCCGCCTGCTCGGGGTCGATCAACTCGTTCTTCAGGTTGGAGATCCCGTTGGCCAGCAGCCGCGGCGAGTACCGCTTGGTGTCCAGGCCCATGTCCTTGCCGATCATCAGCAGCAACCGCCGCGAGTCGTCGGCGTCGTAGATCGAGAAGTTCGAGTTCAGGCCGGGCAGCAGTGAGGCCTGGTTGCGCAGGATCCGCACGCAGGTGGAGTGGAACGTCGACACCCACATTGATCTAGCCCGCGGACCGACCAGCTGCACGACCCGCTCACGCATCTCGGCGGCGGCCTTGTTGGTGAACGTGATGGCCAGCACCTGCCCGACGCCGACCTCGCGCGCGGCCAGCAGATAGGCGATCCGCCGGGTGAGCACCGCCGTCTTCCCCGACCCGGCGCCTGCGACGATGAGCAGCGGCGTGCCCTCATGCAGCACCGCCCGGCGCTGTTGCGGGTTCAGCCCGTCCAGAAGTTCCGCCGCCACAGGTTCGGTGAGATGCGCAGTCATGTTCGCCCCAATTTACCGCCGGACAGCGACACTTTTTGCGCTGGCAGGGCCAGGGATGGCACACTCAATCTCGTGCTCAGTAAGCAGCGGCGATTTTTCTACGGGTACCGGCCAGCGGTGCCCGTGGTCTAGCTGCTTCAGAGAGCCCCGCGGTCCGCTTCCGGATCCGGGGCTCGTCTCTTGTGTGAGGCCCGATACCGGATGAGACCAGATCCCCCACACAGAGATAACGAGGAGTCCCCAATGACGATCGAAACCGAGCAGGTTCCCGACATCACCGATCTGCGTGAGGAGATCGACCGGCTCGATGCCGAGATCCTCGCCGCGGTCAAGCGGCGCACCGAGGTGTCGCGGCTCATCGGCAAGGCCAGGATGGCCTCCGGCGGAACCCGCCTGGTGCACAGCCGGGAGATGAAGGTCATCGAGCGCTACAGCGAGCTCGGTCCGGAGGGCAAGGACCTGGCCATGCTCCTGCTGCGGCTGGGCCGCGGCCGCCTCGGCCACTAAGGTTTCGCGCCGAGATCGACGTTTTGGCGCCCGCTACTCGTACTTTTGCGGCGATTTGTCGGTTTGGGCGTTATGTGGTCAGCGCGATGTACTTGGTGTCCAGGTACTCCTCGATGCCTTCCGAGCCGCCTTCGCGTCCGAAGCCGGACTGCTTGACGCCACCGAAGGGCGCAGCCGTATCGGAGATCACGCCGCGGTTGACGCCGACCATGCCGGACTGCAAACCCTCGGCCACCCGCAGTGCGCGGTCAAGCGAGCGGGTGTAGATGTAGGACGCCAGCCCGTACTCGGTGTCGTTGGCCGCCGCCAGGCCCTCCTCCTCGGTGTTGAACCCGGCGATCGGCGCGACCGGGCCGAACACTTCCTCCTTCAGGATTCGGGCGTCCGCCGGCACGTCGGCCAGCACCGTCGCCGGGTAGAAGTTGCCCGGTCCGCCGGGAGTGACGCCGCCCACCGCGACGGTCGCGCCGCGTGACACCGCATCGGACACCAGGTCCTCGACGGTGGCGACCTGCTTGGAGTTGATCAGCGGGCCCAGCGTCGACGACGAATCCGTGCCCTTGCCCAGGGTGAACTCGCTCATCCGCTTCACCAGCTTCTCGGTGAACTCCTCGCGCACCGCATTCGCGACGTGGAAGCGGTTGGCCGCGGTGCAGGCCTCGCCGCCGTTGCGCATCTTGGCCAGGATCGCGCCGTCGACCGCCGCGTCGACATCGGCGTCGTCGAAGACCACGAACGGCGCGTTCCCGCCCAGCTCCATGGACAGCCGCAGCAGCTTGTCGGAGCCCTGTTTGGCCAGCGCCTTGCCGACGCCCGTGGACCCGGTGAACGTCAGCTTGCGCAGCCGACCGTCGTCGATCAGCGCGGTGGTCACCTCGCGGGGGTTATTGGTCGGCAGCACCGAGAGCACGCCCTTGGGCAGGCCGGCGTCGTCGATCAGCTTGGCCAGCAGCAGCATGGTCAGCGGCGTCTCCTGCGCCGGTTTGACGATCATCGTGCAGCCCGCCGCCAAGGCGGGGCCGATCTTGCGGGTGCCCATCGCCAGCGGAAAATTCCACGGCGTAATCGCGTAGCACGGACCCACCGGCTGCTTGGTCACAATGATGCGGCCGTCGCCCGCCGGTTTCGGGGTGTAGCGGCCGCCGATGCGCACCGCCTCTTCGGCGAACCAGCGGAAGAACTCACCGCCGTACTTGACTTCGCCCATGCTTTCCGAGAGCACCTTGCCCATTTCGAGCGTCATCAGGGTGGCGATGTCCTCGGCGCGGTCGGTGATCGCCTCGAAGACCGACCGCAGGATCTCGCCGCGTTCCCGCGGCGCGGTCGCGGCCCAGTCGGCCTGTGCGGCGCATGCGGCGTCGAGGGCGGCGATGGCGTCGTCCGGGGTGGCGTTGGCGACGGCGGTCAGGACCTGGTCGTCGCTCGGGTCGAGCACGTTGAATGTTGACTTGCCCTCGCGTTCCTCACCGCCGATCCAGAGTCCGGTGGGTACTGACGACAGCAGCTTGGCGGTATCCATACTTCTTCTCTTACACCTTTGGTCAACCGGCCGCATTAGGGTCGAAGAATGACCGCCGATACGCAGCAGATTCCCGATATTGCCGCCACTCCCGCATGGCATGCTCTGTCCCGGCATCACGATCAGATCGGCGAAACACATCTGCGTGAGTTGTTCGCCGAGGACCCCGACCGCGGGTCCGAACTGGCGTTGACGGTCGGTGACCTCTATATCGACTACAGCAAGCACCGGATCACCCGGGAGACCCTGAAACTGCTGGTCGACCTCGCCCGCACCGCCCGCCTGGAGCAGCACCGCGACGCGATGTTCTCCGGTGTGCACATCAACACCTCGGAGGAACGCGCCGTGCTGCACACCGCGCTGCGGCTACCCCGCGGCGCGGAGCTGATCGTCGACGGCCAGAACGTCGTCGAGGATGTGCATTCGGTGCTGGACCGGATGGGCGACTTCACCGACCGGCTGCGCAGCGGCGAATGGACCGGGGCGACCGGACAGCGGATCACCACCGTGGTCAACATCGGCATCGGCGGCTCGGATCTGGGTCCGGTGATGGTCTACGACGCGCTGCGCCACTACGCCGACGCCGGCATCTCGGCGCGGTTCGTCTCCAATGTCGACCCGGCCGACCTGGTCGCGACGTTGGACGGACTCGACCCTGCCACAACGCTTTTCATCGTCGCATCCAAGACGTTCTCGACGCTGGAGACACTGACCAACGCGACGGCCGCCCGGCGTTGGCTCACCGATGCGCTCGGCGACGCCGCGGTGGCCAAACATTTCGTGGCCGTGTCCACCAACAAGCGGCTGGTCGACGACTTCGGCATCGACACCGCCAACATGTTCGGCTTCTGGGACTGGGTGGGCGGCCGCTACTCGGTGGACTCGGCGATCGGCCTGTCGGTGATGGCGGCCATCGGACGTGAGCGTTTCGCCGAATTCCTGGCCGGGTTCCACATCGTCGACGAGCATTTCAGGACCACGCCGCTGGACGCCAACGCGCCGGCGCTGCTAGGCCTGATCGGGTTGTGGTACTCGAACTTCTTCGACGCGCAATCGCGAGCGGTGCTGCCGTATTCCAACGACCTGTCCCGTTTCGCCGCCTATCTACAGCAGCTGACGATGGAGTCCAACGGCAAGTCGGTGCGCGCCGAGGGCACCCCCGTGACCACCGACACCGGCGAAATCTATTGGGGCGAACCGGGGACCAACGGTCAGCACGCCTTCTACCAACTGCTGCACCAGGGCACCCGGCTGATACCCGCCGATTTCATCGGGTTTTCCCAGCCGACCGACGACCTGCCGACCGCCGACGGCACCGGCAGCATGCACGACCTGTTGATGAGCAACTTCTTCGCGCAGACGCAGGTGCTGGCGTTCGGCAAGACCGCCGAGGAGATCGCCGCCGAGGGCACGCCCCCGAATGTGGTGGCGCACAAGGTGATGCCGGGCAACCGGCCCACCACGTCGATCCTGGCCACCAAGCTCACCCCGTCCGTTGTGGGCCAGTTGATCGCCCTCTACGAGCATCAGGTGTTCACCGAGGGTGTCATCTGGGGCATCGACTCGTTCGACCAGTGGGGTGTCGAACTCGGCAAGACGCAGGCCAAGGCGCTGCTGCCGGTGCTCACCGGCGACGCGTCCCCCGCCAAGCAGTCCGACACGTCGACCGACGCGCTCGTGCGCCGCTACCGCACCGAACGGGGCCGCAGCGCTTAGCGATTTCGGCGCGCTAACCGTCGCTCAGCGAACGTTTGCGCGCCGGAATCGCAATCACAGCCTACGGAGCGGGGATGGTGGTGCAGTCAGCCAGGGACGCAGCCGCTGGCTCCATCGGGGCCGGCCTCACCGTAGACGCCGCCGGGGAGGCTGCCAGCGGCGCCTTCCGGACCGGCGCCACCTTGAACTCCGCCTGGTACTTGGCCGGAGGCGCCTTCGGGACCTGCGACTTCGCAGGCCGTACCGTCAGGATTCATGCACGGCGGTGGTGGCGCCGGCTGACCTGCGGCAATCGGTGCGAGCGCGATTGCAGATGCCGCAGCACCCGCGAACAGTATGGACGTCATCGATTTGTTCAGTTTCGCGTTCATGCAAGTTGGCTACCACCACCGCAGGACGCCTAAACCTAAAGAGTGTCTAAGCAAACGGTTTGGTGAGCCGCGGCGGCAATACCCGCAAGAGCTGCACCAACGGCGCCCACGGCCACCCGGCACGACGGCACGGCCGGTTTCGCGCTCGATCGCGTCTGACCATTCGCCTTCACGCCGGTCTCGTTGTCCACCATCAACATCGTCGACGCCGATTTGGCCGTCATCTCGGACTCGATGTAGCCGGGCTCGAGCACCGTCACCTTGATCGGACCCTTGGGGTACTCGGCGCGCAGCGACTCGCCCAGCGATGACACGCCGGCCTTGCTGGCGGCATACGCGGCCTTGATGCCGGGCACACCCTTGTTGCCGAGCACCGACGAGATCAGCACCAGATGCCCGCCGCCGGCGTCCTTGAACATCTCGATCGCGGTCTCGATCTGCACCAGCGCGGCGACCAGGTTGGTCTCGATGGTGGCCTTGTTTGCCCACAGCTTGCCCGAGCCCAGCGGCGCACCCTTGCCGATGCCGGCGTTGACGATGATGCGGTCGATGCCGCCGAGTTCATCGGACAGCTCGGCGAACACCTTGGGCACCTGCTCGTGGTCGATGACGTCGAGCGCCGCGACGGCGACGTTGATGCCGGGGCGCCGCTCGGTCAGCTCGGCCTTGAGCTCGTCGAGGCGGTCGACGCGACGGGCGCACAGCGCCAGGTCGCGGCCCTTGGCGGCGAATGCGCGGGCCATGCCGGCGCCCAGGCCAGAGCTCGCGCCGGTGATGAGGATCTTCTGCCGAGTCATCCGTGCAGCGTAGCTACTTGAGCAGCCGCGACAGCCGCCTGTCGGCGAGCACCTTGCCGCCGGTCTGACACGTCGGGCAGTACTGGAAGGACTTGTCGGCGAATGACACCTCCCGCACGGTGTCCCCACACACCGGGCACGGCAGACCGGTGCGTGCATGAACCCTTAACCCGGAACGCTTTTCGCCCTTCAAGGTCGCAGCCTGCTGGCCGACGGACCGCGACACCGCGTCGGTGAGGACCGACACCATCGCGTTATGCAACGCCGCCAACTGTGCAGAGGTCAGCTTGCCCGCGGTGGCGAACGGCGACAGCTTGGCCACGTGCAGGATCTCGTCGCTGTAGGCGTTGCCGATACCGGCGATCACCTTCTGGTCGGTGATCACGGTCTTGAGGCGCCCGCCGTTGCCCGCGAGCCGCGCGGCGAGTTCGTCGGGACCCAACTCCAACGCGTCCGGGCCCAGCGCGGCGATCCCGGGCACCTTGGCCGGGTCGTCGACCAGCCAGACCGCCAGCCGCTTCTGGGTGCCTGCCTCGGTGAGGTCGAAACCCGGTGCCTCGCCGGGCTTTCCGAGGTGTACCCGCAGCGCGATGGGACCCTTGCCGGGCTTCAGCGGCGCCGCGGCGAGCTTGTCCGACCAGCGCAGCCAGCCCGCGCGCGACAAGTGGGTGATCAGGTGCAGCTCGCCCGACTGCAGCCCGAGGTACTTGCCCCAGCGGTTGGCTCCGGTGACGGCCTGGCCGTGCAGCACCGAGATCGGCGGGTCGAACGTCTTGAGCACCGAGAACGCCGAGACGTCGATGCGGCCGATGGTCAGGCCGACGGCGTGGCGACGCAGGTGGTCGGCCAGCGCTTCGACTTCAGGCAGTTCGGGCATGCGTCCAGTCTGCCAATTCCATGCCTGATGCTGCGTGTCGGCACTCATGGACATTGCGTTGAGTTGTGATTCCCACGGCCGGAACTACGACCGTCAGTGCAATCTCAACGCGCGTGCACCGCCGTCAACGGGTCGCGATGCGCCCAGTCACAAGTGACAGCACCCAGCTCACTAACGACAACACGATCGCGGCCCAAATGGCGGTCCACCAGAAATCGTCGATCTGGAGTCCCCAGTGTGTTGTGTGTTCGGTGATCCAGGACGTGATCCACAACATCAACGCGTTGATGACGATGTGGATCAGGCCCAGGGTGAGGATGTACAGCGGGATCGACACGATCTGGACGATCGGCTTGATGATCGCGTTGACGACGCCGAAGATCACCGCGACGACAAAGATGATGCCGATTCTCTCCCACGTCGTGTCACCGCCAACGAAGCTGATGCCGCCCACCACGAGGGTGACGACCCACAGCGCGAACCCGGTCACCGCGGTGCGCAGAAGAAAGGACCCCATGAATTTGATCTTGTCACGATCGCAACAGATAGGTGTCCATGATCCAGCCGTGCCGGGTGCGGGCATCGGCGCGCAAGGCAGCGATCCGCTCGCCGACCTCGCCGATGGTGCCGGACACCAGAAGCTCGTCCGGCGTGCCGAGGTAGGCGCCCCACCAGATGCGGGTATCGGGCGGGCAGCCGCGGAAGGAGCACTCGCCGTCGAGCATCACCACCGCCGAGCCCGAAATACCGTGCTCCCGCAACTGGCGCCCGGTGGTGATGAGGACCGGTTCGCCAACGTCGTTGAGCGGGATGCGATGCCGTGCGGTGAGCGCCTGGATGGCGGTGATGCCGGGGATGACGTCGTAGCCGATGTCGACGTGCTCGGCCACCAGGTCGAGGATCCGCAGCGTGCTGTCATACAGCGACGGGTCGCCCCACGCCAGGAACGCGCCGACACCGTCGGGTGCCAGTTCGGTCCCGATGGCCTCGGCCCAGACCCGCGCCCGCGTCGCGTGCCAGTCCGCGACGGCCTGCCGGTAGTCGCCGTCCTTCGCGCGCGGCGGGTCGGGCAGTTCGACGAACCGGTAGCCGGGCTCGCGGATGAAGCGTTCACAGATCGTCCGCCGCAACGCGACCAGGTCGTCCTTGACCTCGCCCTTGTCCATCGCGAAGAACACATGGGTGTCGTTGAGGGCAGCGATGGCCTGAGCCGTCACGTACTCCGGATCGCCGGCGCCGATGCCGATGACGTGGATCAGACGCGTCACGCAGGCGAGTATGCGCTAGTCGTCTCCGCCCTTGGTGCGGCGGAGCTTCTCCGCCCACTTAATATCCTTCTCCCTGGCGGCTTCGGTCTTCTCGATGACGCGGGTGTCGCGCGGCGGCAGCTGAAGCTCGCGCTCGGCGGGCAGCCCGGCCTGCAGCTGCCGACCCCGCTCGAGTTCCGCATCGAGTTCTGCGCCGAACAGCAACGCCAAGTTGGTGATCCACAGCCACAGCAGGAACACGATCACTCCGGCCAGAGCACCGTAGGTCTTGTTGTAGCTGCCGAAGTTCGCGACGTAGAAAGCGAACAACACCGACGCGACCATCCAGGTCACGATCGCTACGGCCGCGCCGATGCTGATCCACCGGAACTTCGGCTGCTGCACGTTCGGTGTGGCGTAGTACAGCACCGCGACAGCCAGGATGACGAAGAGCAGGATGACAGGCCATCGCAGCACGCTCCAGAGTGTCTGCGCCAGGTCGCCGACGCCGATTGCACGACCGACCGCGGCGGCCACCGGCCCGCTCACGGCGAGCATGAACGCGGCCGCGGCGGCCATGACCAACCCGGCCAGGGTGAGCAGCAGCTGCAGCGGCCGCAGCTTCCAGACCGGGCGGCCCTCGCCGACCTCGTAGATCCTGTTCATCGCCCGGCCGAACGCACCGACGTAGCCCGATGCCGACCAAAGCGCGCCCAGCGCGCCGGCGATCAACGCGAAACCCGCGGACGGCGCCTCGACGAGCTGCTGGATCGTGGGACGCAGAGTGTCCACCGCTGACGACGGCGCTATGCCGGCCACGATCTCGAGCACCGCGTCCGTGGTGCGCTGGCCTTGGCCGAACACGCCGAGCATAGAGACCACTACGAGCAGCGCTGGGAACAGCGACAGCACTGCGTAGTAGGTCAGCGCGGCCGCAAGATCGGTGCACTGATCGCGTTGAAATTCTCGTGCCGTCTTGCGCAGCACGTATAGCAGTGACGGCTTGGTGAGATCGGTCGGCGAGCCTGGCTTGCGCGGATCGTCGGGATCGGGCCGCGACTGTGTCTCGTCGGTTTCGGCACTGGCCATACCCTCCGATACCCCACGGCGAGCGGCCCAAACCTCAACGATCGGAACCGCATCTCACCTGCGGCGACCCAAAGTATGCAGTACCCGGGGTATTGACATCATGCTCCGGCGGTATCTACCGTTTTTGACACAAGTCGAACGAAGGGACGTCAACGATGACGGCTTCGGTGTCACCCGACGGTCCCACTCGTGAAGAGTTCTCGGAGCGATTGCTGAAGGGCTCGGTCAAGAAGTCCTACGCCCCGGTCGTCGACATCGACTGGGACGCGCCGCTGGATCCGGACAAGTTCTACCTTCCGCCCAGGACGGTCTCGCTGTATGGCACCCCGGTATGGGACAAGATGTCCCGCGAGCAGCGCGTCGAACTGTCCCGGCAGGAATTCGTCAACACGCTGTCGGCGGGCATCTGGTTCGAGAACATCCTGAACCAGGCGCTGCTGCGCGACCTGATGCACAAGGATCCCACCACCCGCGCGACGCATTATGCGCTCACCGAGCTCGGCGACGAAACCCGGCACATGGTGATGTTCGGCAAGGCGATCGAAAGGGTTGGCGCCAAGCCGGTGCGGCCGCGGCTGTATCAGCGGATGATCATCAACGCGCTTCCCTTGGCGTTCAAGGGTTCGGTGCTGTGGGTCGCCGCGCTGATCGGCGAAGAAATCTTCGATTCCCTGCAGCGCCAGATGATGGACGACCCCGAGCTGCAGCCAATGGTGCAGCGGCTCATGCGCATTCACGTCACCGAAGAAGCGCGCCACATCCAGTTCGCCCGCGACGGCCTGCGCAGGCGAGTGCGCGACATCCCGTGGATCAGCAGGCTGTGGGTGGCCAACCTCAACGGGGTCGGTGGCCTGTTCTTCCGGTACCTGTTCACCAACCCGGTTCCCTACCACCGCACCGGACTTGACGCCCGCGAGGCAAGGAGCGTCGCACGGCGCAGCCCACACCGGCACGAGGTGCAGGTGGCCGGCTTCGCCCCGCTGGCGGCATTTCTCGAGGAGGTCGGCCTGATGGGTCCGATCGCCCGCCGGCTGTGGAAACGCACCGGTTTCCTGTGACGGCGACCGACCAGCCCTACGACGTCGTCGTCATCGGCGCTGGCATCGGACGGTGTGCGGGAATCAAGTTGCGCGGGGCGGGCATCACCAATTTCGTCATCCTCGAAAAGGTCGACGAGGTCATCGGCTCGGCGTTCGACGACGCGACCCATACGTGGACGCTGCACACGCACGGCGGCGAAAGCTACCGCGCCCGAATCGTCATCGCCGATTGCACCGAACCTGTCATGTCGAGCATCGCCGAACAGCATGACGCCATGGAGCCCTATCTGGGCGTGGCCATGCACGGCTTGCCGAACTACTTCCTGATCGCCGGCGACATCGAGGCGCAGGTGCGGTTTGTCCTCGGGTGCCTGAAACTCATGGAGCGCACCGGCAGCACCCGCATCGAGGTGCGCCGCAGCAGCCAACGGCTGTTCAACGACCGCATCCGCGCCAAGCCCCCGGGTTCGAGCGTTTCGTACTGGCGGCGGCGGCGAGATCCGGTGCCGTCGGCGTTCGACCTCAGTTCGGGTATCGGTGTCTCCGACGAGGTCTACGACGGTCCCGCCACCGTCACGATCGGCGGCGACAACCATGCCGTCCGCATCCGCGCGACCGGCCATATCGATCCCATCGACGGCCGATATCACTGGCAGGGAACAGTTTTCGAATCGCTGCGCGACGACGATTTCAAGAAGCCGGTGACCGTCACCATAGGTGAGCGCACCGCCGCGGCCCGCATCACCGAGCGCACACCGTGGGAAACCTATTCAATTGTCGGTGTCGGCGAGCCGCCCTTTGCGCTCGACGTCGAGCTCGTTGTGCCAAGCCCGTAACGCAGTGCGATCGCGAGCAACGCGAGCGCAAACACCCCGCCGGTGATTCCGGATATCAGTAGCGGCAATTGCCCGTCGGCGCCCCACAGGAAACCGGCCCACAATCCCGCGGCCAGCACGGCAAACCCACTGGCGCCCTGGAAAACTCCCTGGGCACTGGCCTGCAGATCGGACCCGACCAGGGACGAAATCCATGCCTTGCCAACACCATCGGTGCATCCGGTGAACAGCCCGTAGACGCCGATCAACAGCCACGCCGCCACGGTGTCCGTCGTTAGACCCAACCCGGTGTATCCGATTGCGAAGAACACCAGGCCGATACCGAACACGGCCGGCCGGCCGATGCGATCGGCAAGCAACCCGGCGGGGTAACTGGACACCGCATACACCAGGTTGTACCCGACATAGGCCAGTATCACCTCGGCCACCGAGAATCCAATCTCGTTGAGCCGCAACAACAGCAGCGCGTCGGGAAAGTTCACCACGCCGAACGCGACCAGCAGGACGGTCACCCGCCAGTACCGCCGTGGCAGTTCGCCGACCTCTGCGAAGATCGCGCGCCGTCGTTCGCGTGGCAACAGCCGCGGGCGCTCGCGAACCAGGAAGACCAGGGCGACGCTCAGGACCGCCGGCACGATGGCAACCCAGAGCAGTGGCGCGATCTGATGGTCTAGCAGTTCGTATCCGGCCAGTCCCAGCAGCGGACCGACGACGGCGCCGAAGGTGTCCATCGCGCGGTGAAACCCGAAGACGCGGCCGCGGGCCGCCTCGTCGATATCCACGACGAGCAGCGCATCACGCGGCGCACCCCGCAGCCCCTTGCCGAGCCGGTCGACCACCCGCCCGGCCAGCACGCCGGGCCAGCCCGACGCGGCCGCGACGATCACCTTGCCGAGTGCCGCCATGCCATAGCCGGTAGCAATGAGCGGCCGCCGCGCGAACCGGTCGCCAAGCGGTCCCGACGCAAGCTTGGTCAGTGACGCCGCGCCCTCGGCCGCGCCCTCGACGGCCCCGACCACCGCCGCCGGCGCGCCCAGTACTGAGGTCAGATAGATCGGCAGCAGCGGATAGAGCAGTTCGCTGGCGGTGTCCTGCAGGAACGAAACCGCCGACAGCACCCGCACGTTGCGGGTGAGCCAGGTACGCCGGGTGGGGTCACGCGTGCGCATCTACACCATCATGGCGGGTGGCGGCCCACGCCAATTGCCTACGTCGAATCGCCTACAGGGTTCTCGTTGGTGACCGCGTGATAACCGTGCGCACCGGCCCGGTCGACCGCGGCGCGGACCATGCCGAAGACGAGGCCCTGCAGGGCGGCGGCGGCAATCGCCTCGCGACCGGGGCGATTGAGGTCCTTGGGGTCGGGCGGTTCCCGGTCGGGGTCGCTGATCCGCTTCCAGATCTGGCTGAACAGTGCGCCGGCCAGCAGGCCGCCCGCGACGCTGCTGGCGATCTGCAGGGGCATGTACATGGCTTTGGATACCGCACTCACGGCCATCAAGTTCCCGCGCACACGGACCTCCAAACTCGGTACTAGAGCGGCAATCAATGTGCGGTTACCTATCCACGGCCCGGGTACCCGAAGAATGATGGCAAGCACCGGTTGGGCAGCTCCTCTGACCGTCACCACCGAAGTCGTGGGTGGCAGCACGGTGCTCAACGCCCGCGGCGTCCTGGACGACTCCACCTACCTGGCGCTGCGTGATCAGGTCATCGATGCCGCGCTCGAGGAACCCGATGCCGTCATCGTCGACGTCACCGAACTCGACGTTCCGGGCGAGTCGGCGTGGCTGGCGCTCACCAGCGCGAGCCGGCACGTCGACCGATGGCCGGACGTGCCCATCTCGCTGGTGTGCCGGCACGCCGCGGGGCGCGACGCCATCGCCCGCAGTGGCATCGCCCGCTTCCTTCCGGTGCATTCGACGATTCAGTCCGCCATCGCCCCGTCGTCGCAGGCCCACCGGAATCGCCGTCGCGCCCGGGCGGACCTGCCGGCGGCCGTGAGCAGTCTCAAGAGGTCGCGTGACTTGGTGGCGGAGTGGTTGACGGCCTGGTCGCGGTCCGAGTTGATTCCGGTGACGAAGATTGTCGTCACGGCCCTCGTCGAAAATGTCCTTCAGCACACGGACAGCCGGCCCCGCGTGCGGCTCGAAACCGACGGTGCGGCCGTGACCGTCGCGGTGGAAGACTCCAGCCACACCCTGGCGGGTCTACGGGAAGCCACCATGGCCATGAGAGCGCCTTCGGGCCTGCGGATCGTTGCCGCAATGTGCCGCATGTGGGGAAACGCGCCGACGCCGAGGGGCAAGACCGTGTGGGCGACGATCGGTCCGGAAAACCGGCTGTAACCGCGACCGATCAGGCCGCCGCCAGCGCCCGTTCCGGCAACGAGGTCCCCGTCAGGTCCTCGGCGACCGACCACAGCGACGCAGCCAGATCGACACCCCGCGAGGTCCCGGGCAATGCCACCTTTCTCGTCGGCCCCACCAGGCCGACATGGCGCGGGCCGTAGTAGGCGCCCTGCTCAACGGCGGGATCCGTCGCGGCGAACAACAGCGGCTCGGCGCCCTGCACCACGCCTTGCGACGGCAAGAGTGTGAAGTCGCCGCGGACATGTTGCGCGGCTTGGCCCTACCGAGATTAGGCCCGGTCTTCTGCACGTTGGTCCGGGTGTAGCCGGGGTGCGCGAAGGGGCCGAGGAAATTGCCGCCGAACTGCAGCTCGAAACCGTCGACGGTTTCCATGCGCTGCGGGGCGCCATCACTCCGGCGTTGTTGATCAGCACATCGATCGGCGCGCCGTCGGCGAGGAGTCCGTCGGCGAACAGACGCACGCTGGCCAGATCGGCGAGGTCGATACACCGCACCTCCAGCGACGCCTCCGGCACGTCGCGGCGGATGTCCGACGCGGCGGCATGGCCCTTCTGCTCGCTGCGCACGGCCATGACCACGTGCGCACCCGCTGCCGAGAGCCGACGAGTCGCTTCCTTGCCGGTGCCGCTGTTGGCGCCCGTCACTACGAAGGAGGCCGTGATGCTCACGAGCTGTGCACCACTGCCACGGCCGCGTGGCTCGACGAACTCGAACCGGCCCTTGCCGGAGTGATCGGCTCCGGCGAGCCGGTGTCGGTGCGTGCCGACCGGCTGGCCGCAGCGCTCGCGACATCGTTGGCGGCCCACCCCGTGCTGTGCGATCTGATCAGCGCTCAGGCCGGCGTCCTGGAGCACAACATCTCGACCGCGGCGGTGCGCATCAACATCGCCAACGTCGAGCGCCTCGCTGAGATCGTGTTGCGCCACCTTCCCGAACTGGGTGTCGGGAATGCCGGCACGTTCACCGCCCTTGCGGCAATGCTGACCGCATCGGTGTGGACCCATTCCCACCCGCCGCCCGCGGTGGTCGCAGCGTACGAGGCCGACCCGTCCTTGGCCCGCTACCGGCTCGACTTCACCGAGGCACTGCGCGATTCGCTCGACGTGATCCTCGCCGGATTACTTGCCCGACGCGATTAGTGGGACGTAGTGCCGGATCCGCGCCCGAACCGCTTGGGGGCCTTGGGTCCGAGTGAAGCGTCGATGGCACTTGGGCTCAGTACGTGGTTCAGCACCATGGTGGCGCTGCCGATGACGCCGGACCGGTCCCCGTGGGTGCTCGGCACCACTTGCAGGACGCGGGTGGCCAGCGCGGTTGCGTTGCCGTACAACGTTTCTCGCAGTCCAGCGACGAAGATGTCGTAGGCCCCGGCCATGTCGCCGGCGACCACCAGAACGGCGGGGTTGAGCAGATTCACCGCGCCCGCGAGGACTTCGCCGACATGGCGGCCGCTGTCGCGGATCATGCGACGGGCTTCGGCATCGCCGCCGTTAGCCAGGTCCACCACGTCGCGCAGGTGCCCGACCGGGCGGCCCTCTTGCTGAAGCGCGCGGACCAGCGCCCAGCCACTGGCGATCGCTTCCAGGCAGCCCGTGTCGCCGCAGCGGCACGGCACCCCTGCGGCGGCAGGGGTCTTGTTGTGGCCGAATTCCCCCGCCGCTTCGACGGCGCCGCGCTGCAGCGTCCCGCCGGCGATAATGCCGGCGCCGAGACCGGTCGACGCCTTGATCACGAGTAGATCGTCGAAGGCCTGCCGATCGCCGCGCCGCTCGGCCAGCGCGATGACGTTGGCGTCGTTGTCGAGAATCACCGGCGCGTCGGTCAACTCGCCGAAGTAGGGCGGCAGCGGGACCCCGTCCCAGCCGCTCATGATCGGTGAATCCAGGCTGCATCCGTGGTGCTGATCGACGGTGCCGGGAAGGTTCAGCCCTACGCCATAGATCCGGTCGTCGCGATGCCCGGACTCGTCCAGCAGTACGTCCAGCTGCTTGACAACATCGGGCATCAGGTCGTCGGGACCAATACCGATCTCCTGATCGATATCGGTCGCGGCCAGTATCTCACCGGCCAGGTTGCAGACCGCGAGCCGCGTCCGGCTGCGGCCGATGGCCGCGGAAAGGACGACACCCGCGTCGGCGTTGAACGTCAAGAATGCGGCCGGACGTCCGCCGGTCGAGGGCGCCTGTTCCCGCTCGATGATCAGCCCCTGCGCCACTAGGGCCGACACGCGCGCGGATACGGCCGTACGGGACAGCCCGGTCAGCATGCCGATCTCGGCACGAGTGATATCCCGCTTGTCCCTGATCAGAGCGTAGATGTCACCCGCTGACGTGGATGTCGGGATGGGAGTTAAGGCCATGAAGAGATCGTAACTCCGACTACTTTTGTATTTTAAATACTGAAGTCGGTTTGTAAAACATCGGAAGTCCCGCTACTGTTGGGCACCATGTCCAAACTAACCACCACAAAGAGCACCCAGCCGACCGCGACTGCGGTTGAGCCGTGCGACTTCGTGATCTTTGGCGGCACGGGTGACCTCGCCGTTCGAAAGCTGTTGCCAGCGCTGTACCTGCGCGACCGGGACGGCCAATTGACCGCAGACACCAGGATCATCGCAGTGGCCCGGGCGGGTCTCGACGAGCCCGGCTACCGCGACAAAATCCGGTCTGAGCTGGGCCGATTCGTCGCCGCAGAACTGCTTGATAGCGACACCGTCGACCGCTTCCTGGCACGGCTGCGATTCGTCAGCATCGACCTGACCGAGCCCGCCGATTACGCGGCCGTCACCAACATCCTTGCACCGTCGACCGTCGACATCAGGGTCTTCTACCTGGCGTGCGCGCCGGCGCTGTTCGGGCCGATCTGCGATGCCCTCGGCCGCCAAGGCCTGGTCACCGCCGACTCACGGGTTGTGCTGGAGAAGCCGATCGGCCACGACCTGGCGTCCGCGCAGGCCATCAACGACGCGGTTGGCGCCGTGTTCGAGGAGCGGCAGATCTTCCGGATCGACCACTACCTCGGCAAGGAAAGCGTGCAGAACCTGCTCGTCACGAGGTTCGCGAACACGCTCCTGGAGCCGCTGTGGAATTCCAGCCGGATCGACCATGTTCAGATCACCGCGGCCGAATCGCTCGGCGTCGGCACTCGTGGCGGCTATTACGACAAGTCCGGCGCCCTGCGCGACATGCTCCAGAATCACCTACTTCAGGTGTTGTGTCTGGTCGCGATGGAACCGCCGACATCCATCAACCGTGAAACCGTCCGCGACGAAAAGCTCAAGGTGCTGCAGGCGCTCAAGCCGCTGTCGGCCGACGAGATCAAGCGGCACACCGTGACCGGACAGTACGGGCCCGGCCTCGTCGACGGCGCCGTCGTCGGCGGATACCGCGAAGACGCCGAGAACGCCGACAGCACGACGGAAACATTCGTGGCGGTCAAGGCCGAGATCAACAACTGGCGCTGGGCCGGCGTGCCGTTCTTCCTGCGCACCGGGAAGCGGATGTCGCGTCGGTGCTCCGAGATCGTAGTCCAGTTCAAACCCGTTCCGCTGGCGATGTTTCCTGGTAGCGACGGCGCGTCGGAGCCGAACCGGCTGGTCATCTCGCTTCAGCCCGACGAGGAGATGCGCCTGGAACTGACCGCCAAGGAACCAGGTTCGGGTGGCATCCGGATGCGGCCGGTTTCGCTGGCACTCAACTACACCGAGGCGTTCCAACGCCGGTCCCCCGATGCCTACGAACGGTTGTTGATGGACGTTGTCCGGGGCGATCCCACACTGTTCATGCGTCGCGACGAGGTTGAAGCGGCATGGGCGTGGGCCGAGCCGATATTGCACAACTGGCAAGACACCGGTCGGGTGCCGCGTTTGTACCCGGCCGGCACCGACGGACCCGTCGACGCCGCCACCCTCATCGAGCGGGATGGCCGGCGCTGGCACGAAGGAGCAGCATGACTCACCCAGTAATCGCCGAGGTGACGGCCCGGATCGCAGCCCGCAGCGCGGAGCAGCGTGGCCCCTACCTCGAACGAATTTCGGCCGCAGCCGAGCGCGGACCGGCACGCGGCCGGCTCGCCTGCGCCAATCTCGCGCACGGTTTCGCCGCGTCGGACAAGCGCGACAAGCGGGCGTTGCGCCGCATGGTCAAACCCAATGTCGCGATCGTCTCGTCGTACAACGACATGCTGTCGGCGCACAAGCCGTTCGAGACCTATCCGGCTCAGCTCAAGCAGGCCGTGCTGGAAGCCGGTGGTATCGCGCAGTTCGCCGGCGGCGTTCCAGCCATGTGCGACGGCATCACGCAGGGCCGTGACGGCATGCAGCTGTCGCTGTTCAGCCGCGACGTCATCGCTATGTCGACCGCGATCGCGCTCTCGCACGACATGTTCGACGCTGCGCTGCTGCTCGGGGTGTGCGACAAGATTGTCCCCGGAATGCTGATCGGCGCATTGGGATTCGGGCATCTGCCGGTCATCTTCGTACCCGCAGGCCCGATGACGTCGGGACTGCCCAACGGGGAGAAGTCCCGGATCCGCCAGCTGTACGCGGAGGGCAAGGTCGACCGCGACGCCCTGCTGGAAGCCGAAGCCGCCTCCTATCACGGCCGCGGCACCTGCACGTTCTACGGAACCGCGAACTCCAACCAGCTGCTGATGGAGGCGATGGGCCTGCATCTGCCCGGTTCCAGCCTGGTCAACCCGGACACCCCGCTACGGGACGCGTTGACGGCGCAGGCCGGTCGACAGGTCACCGCGCTGACCGCGTTGGGCGAGCAGCACACCCCCGTTGGTGAGATCGTCGACGAACGTGCGATCGTCAACGGCTGCGTCGCGCTGCTGGCCACCGGCGGCTCGACCAACCACACGATGCACCTTGTTGCAATCGCGCGGGCCGCGGGAATCACGCTGTCCTGGAGCGACATCGCCGATCTGTCCGCGATCGTTCCGCTGCTGGCCCGCGTGTACCCGAACGGTAAGGCCGACGTCAACCACTTCCACGCGGCCGGCGGCATGGCCTTGGTCATCAACGAACTGCTGGACGCCGGGCTCATGCACGAGGATGTGCGCACGGTTGCCGGCGACGGACTGCGCCGATACACGACTGAACCGAAACTGGACAGCGAGTCGATGCGGTGGGTCGACGGCGCGCGGGAAAGCCTGGACACGACCGTGTTACGCGGCGTGGCCGACCCGTTCGCGCCCGATGGCGGCCTGAAGACACTGTCGGGCAATCTGGGCACCAGCGTGATCAAGACCTCCGCTGTCGACCCCGAACACCGAACGGTGACGGCGCCCGCGGTCGTCTTCGACAGCCAACAGGAGTTCTTGGCCGCATTCGAATCCGGTTCCCTCGAACGCGATTTCATCGCGGTGCTGCGCTACCAAGGGCCCCAGAGCCTGGGCATGCCCGAACTGCACAAGCTGACCCCGGCGCTGGGTGTACTGCAGGACCGCGGCTATCGGGTGGCGCTGATCACCGACGGTCGCATGTCGGGCGCGTCCGGAAAAGTGCCGGCTGCAATCCATCTCACGCCGGAAGCCGCCGCCGGTGGACCGCTGACCCGAGTTGCCGACGGCGACCTCATCACCCTCGATGCCGACGGCGGCACCCTAGACGTCCACGTTCCCACCGCCGAATTCGCCGCGCGCCCTGCCACCGGGCGGGCACCGTCGGACGACGAATGGGTGGGCACCGGCCGTGAACTATTCGCCAGCATGCGCTCGGCCGTCGGTCCCGCCGACCAGGGCGCCACCGTCTTTTAGGAGCTCCTCATGACATCACACGCGTCACTGCTCGACCTAGTCCCCGTCATCCCTGTCGTCGTCGTGAAGGACGTGGCCGACGCGGTACCCATTGCCGAGGCGCTGGTGCGGGGCGGCTTGCCCATCATCGAGCTGACGCTGCGCACACCGGCCGCATTGGAGGCCATCGAACGCATCGCCACCGAGGTGCCCGACATCATGGTCGGTGCCGGCACCATCGTCGACACCAGCCAACCCAAACAGGCCGCCGCCGCGGGCGCGCAGTTCCTGGTGTCACCGGGCAGCACCCCCAACCTGCGGGCGGCCATGCGCGACACCGGATTACCGCATCTTCCCGGTGTGGCCACCGTCTCCGAGGTGCTGACCCTGCTCGAGGAGGGCTACACCGAGATGAAGTTCTTCCCGGCCGAAGCCGCGGGCGGTGCAAACTACCTGCGCGCCATCCACTCCCCCGTTCCGGCGGCCCGGTTCTGCCCCACCGGCGGCATCACACCGACCAACCTGGCGAGCTATCTGAAGAGCCCGAACGTCGGCTGCGTCGGGGGTAGCTGGCTGACCCCGGCCGACGCGGTCGACCGCCAAGACTGGGGCGCGGTCTCCAACCTGGCCGCGGTGGCGCAAGAACTCGCCGACCCTACTATGCGAGAGTCTGAACACCCGTGACCAATTCCCTCGATCGTCCGACGGCGCCGGCCTCTGTCGTCGCGCCGGCGCCTTCGGTGCGCTGGCTGGCGGTGCTCGCGCTCGCCCTCGGCGGATTCGGAATCGGCACCACCGAGTTCGTCGCGATGGGCCTGCTGCCCGACATCGCGGCCAGCCTGGGTATCTCCGAACCCACTGCCGGGCATGTCATCTCGGCCTATGCACTGGGCGTCGTGATCGGCGCACCGCTCATCGCCTGCCTGGCCGCGCGCATGAACCGCAAGACGCTGCTGCTGGCCCTGATGGCGGTGTTCACCCTCGGCAACCTGGCCAGCGTGCTGGCACCGTCGTACGGAACACTGATGGCGGCGCGCTTCGTCGCCGGACTGCCGCACGGCGCGTTCTTCGGGGTGGCCGCGCTGGTCGCCGCCCACCTGATGGGCCCACGCAACCGCGCCAAGGCGGTGGCGCACGTGATGACCGGCCTGACCGTGGCCACCGTCCTCGGCGTGCCGATGGCGTCCTGGCTCGGCCAAGCCCTCGGCTGGCGCAGCGCATTCGGCCTGGTGGTCATCGTGGGTCTGATCACGCTGACTGCGATCTGGTTCTGGCTGCCCACACTTCGGTTGATGCACGTCACCAGTCCGCTCACCGAACTCGGCGCGCTGCGGCGCGTGCAGGTGTGGCTGGCACTGCTCGTCGGAATGATCGGCTTCGGTGGGATGTTCGCCGTGTACACCTACATCAGCACGACGATGACCGACGTCGCCGGACTGCCGCGCGGCCTGGTCCCGTTGGCGCTCATGGTCTTCGGCGTCGGCATGGTGGTCGGAAACCTCGTTGGCGGCCGGATGGCGGACAAGTCGGTGATCCGCGGACTCTATGTGTCGATCGGCGCGCTGGGCGCCGTGCTCGCGCTGTTCGTGCTCGCCGCTCACAACCCGTGGACGGCGCTGGTCGTGCTGTTCGGCATCGGTGCGGCCGGTTCCGCGGTGGCACCGGCCCTTCAGACCCGGCTGATGGACGTCGCGCACGGCGCGCAGACGTTGGCGGCGGCCCTGAACCACTCCGCCCTCAACATCGGCAACGCGACCGGCGCCTGGGTCGGCGGCGTGGTGATCGCGGCCGGATACGGCTACACCGCTCCCGCCGCGGCCGGCGCGGTGCTGGCCGCCGCCGGACTTGTCGTCCTCACCGTTTCCGTGCTGCTGCAGCGCGCCGGCCGGTAGTCACCGACCGCACAACGCGTTCCAGCTGGACGGCCACCCGGTCGAGCGGTTCGATGCTGCGCGAGGCCCGGCACATCGCGACCGTGCCTTCCACGGCGGCGACGATGAGGGCGGCGACCTGTTCGGCGTCTCTGCGGGTGGCCCCGTGGTCCCGCAGTGAGCCGGCCAGCAGCGACTCCCATTGGCCGAAGACCTTGGCCGCCGCATCCAGCGGCGCGGTCTCATCGTCGTGCGGTTCCTCGACCGACACCGCCAGCACCGGGCAGCCGGCGCGAAAGCCATTTCCCACGACGACTTCTCGCCACAGCGCCAGGAACGCGCGCAGGCCGACGACCGGTCCCTGGCGTAGTTCGGCGGCGAGCCTGCGCGAGACCACCTCGCCGGCAAACTCGACGGCCTCGGTAACAACTTGCTGCTTACCGCCGGGAAAGTAATGATACGTCGATCCCAGCGGCGCCCCGGCGTGTTTGGCCAGCTCCCGCACGCTGGTGGCGTTGAGGCCGCGCCGGCGGATCATGTCGGCCGCACCAACCACCAGGCGGTCGCGCGAACCCGCGTGGCTGTCCGCCATGCAACTCCTCCTTGCCTATAACACTCGTCATAGTCTAGCGTAGGGTAGCGTTATAACGACCGTTATAAGTGCTTCTACAGGCAAAGGATTGGAGCTCGCCATGCCAATGATTCAACTGACCGCGCCCAGCGGGGCGCTGCCCCACGATGCCCGCGAACGCTTGCAGCACGACCTGGCCACCACGCTGCTGAAGTGGGAGGGCGCACCCGACACCGCGTTCTTCCGCGCGCAGGCGTGGGCCTACCTCATCGAGCTGCCCGAAGGCGCCCAGACCACCGCCGAGGACGCGCTGCCGCGGTTCCGCATCGACGTCACGGTGCCGGACGGCGCGTTGTCGGATCGCCGCAGGGAAGGACTGATCAAGGATGTGACCGGCCTGGTGCTGGACGCCGCCGGCCTGACGGAGGCCGACGCGCTGCGGGTGTGGGTGCTGATCCGCGAGCAGCCCGAGGGCACCTGGGGTGCGGGCGGTGCGGTGGTGCGGTTCAGTGAGCTGGCCGCGCTGGCCGCCTCGCAGCGCGTTGATGCGTGAGCTGACCCTAATTCAGGCCGGCCGGCTGGCCTGATCGATCCCGTCGTCGCCACCATCTGTGGACACGTTCCGTTCAAGGGGTCGTCGCCATTGGACACGAATGCGTCGCGCAGGTCGTCGAGGTCGGCGCCGATGTGTCCGGGTGCGCACGTCGTCACGGTCCTCGCCATCGAAGACCTCCGCATCCACGTGCGAAACCTCGAGATCGACGGGACCCCGATCGTGGACACCGAACCCGTGCTCGAAGCACGTGGTGAGCGCTAGAAGGTCCCTCCGCACATGTATCTCGTTGAGACTCTTGGGATTGGACGTCTATGAGGCCATCGCGTCGAACAGCCTTGCAATCTGTGCGGGTGCGACGTCCACATCGCACTCCTGCCGCAAACTGGCCAACGGGCGCGCGATGGCTTGCAGGTCGGCCCACTCCCGCGGATTGGCAGCGAAGTACACTCGGATCGCGTTCTCGGCATCCCCCGGTGGCAGCGCACCAGCATTGGTCACGGCGTCATTTGCGCCCGGATGGGCGGCGAGGTACACGCCTGTCGCCGCCGACACGGTACCAATCGCGTTGCTCAGCCCTGCTGCGGTGCATTGCGGCTGAGCCGCAGCCGTCGGCATCGCGATCGTTGCGGCAGCCAGTCCCCCAAGCGCGCCGGCAACAAGCACACCGAGGGCTCCACGTTGAATATTGATGCTGGATATCTGCATTTCTCACCCCTTGAATCGCGTGTTCCCCGACGCTAGGGCTAATCTACCCCGGAGAGATCCCCAAGTTCTGCCGTTCACTGAACGTCTAATGCGCTACTTCCCAACGAACTTCCGACGGGTCCTTGTCCGGCCGCAGCCCGCGCCAGCTGGGTTGACGCAGCCGGCCGTCGGAGGTCCGCTCGCTGTAGCGCACTTCTCCGACCAGTTTCGGCTCGACGAACGTCACGCCCTTGGCATCCTGGGTCGGAAGCGTTGTGTTGAAGGGTGATTCGTCGGTATGCAGTGGCTTCAGGATGCCCTTGAGCTTGGTCAGCTCCTTCTCGGTGAATCCGGTGCCGACGCGGCCGGCGAAATGCAGCCCATCCTCGGACGGGATGCCCATCAGCAGCGCGCCGATGCCGCTGCTGCGACCTCCCTCGCCTGCGCGCCAGCCTCCGATGACGATTTCCTGGGTGTTCCAGTGCTTTTCCTTGATCCACGACGACGACCGCCGCCCCGGCTGGTAGGTGGAGTCCCACTTCTTGGCGACAACCCCCTCCCAGCGCCGTTTGCGCGAGTATTCCAGCGCCTCGGCGCCGTCGCCCGGTAGCAGTTCGGGGACGATCAGATCGGTGCCCTCGGCGAACGTCTCGAGGATTTTGCGGCGGTCACGGTACTTGGCCCGCAACAGCGAATGTCCGTCGAACCGTAGAATGTCGAACGCCCAGAACTCGATGCGGGTCGCGCGCGCCCGGTTCTGCATCTCGCCGAACGACGGCACTCCGGATTCGTCGAGCGCGACCACCTCGCCGTCGAGCACCACCTGGTGGTCGGCCAAATCGGCGGCCAACAACTGCAATTGCGGATACTCGCCGGTGACGTCGCGGCCGCTGCGGGATCGCAGGCACAGCTTGCCGTGGTCGGCGTCGACCAGCAGCCGGTAGCCGTCCCATTTAGCTTCGAACGCCCATTGGGTCGCCTTGAGGCGCTCGACCGAGCCATCCGTCGACAGCATCGGCGCCAGATCCTTGGGTTGTGGCGACTGCTGGTCCTTCATGCGGTGCGCCAGCCAGTTCTTGCCGTCGGTCTGAATCAGCGCGTAGCGACCGGAGATTCGCTCACCGTGCAGCGTGACGATGACCTCTCCCCCTTTTTCGACGGAGTCGTTGAACTTCTCCGTCTCGTAGGTGCCGGTGTCCCAGACGATGACCTTGCCGCCGCCGTACTCGCCCTTCGGGATCTCGCCCGCGAACGTCAGGTACTCCATCGGGTGGTCCTCGGTGTGTACCGCCAAGTGGTTGACGGACGGGGTGTCCGGCAGGTTCTTCGGCACCGCCCAGCTCACCAGCACGCCGTCGCGTTCCAGCCGGAAGTCGTAGTGCAGCCGCCGAGCGTGGTGTTCCTGGATGACAAACCGATCGTTATTCCCCACCGCGGGAGAGTCTTTCGGCACCGGTTCGGGCGTCTTCGCCGAGTCCCGCATGCCGCGGTAGGCGGTCAATCGGTCCTCGACCGGTGCCTTGTCGTCAAGCGGCTCGAGGAGATCGCCGAGCTTCTCCGCTCGCTCCAGGACCTCGTCGAAGCCCAGGTGCCGCAGGTCCGGATCGCCGATCTCGTCCCAGGTGCGTGGCGCGGCAACGGTCGGATGTTCCCGGCCGCGAAGCGAATACGGCGCGATGGTGGTCTTGGATCCGTTGTTCTGGCTCCAGTCCAGGAACACCTTGCCGGCCCGCAGGCTTTTCGTCATGGTGGCGGTGACCAGCTTGGGCATGGACTTCTCCAACTGCTGGGCCACGCGTCTGGCGAGCACCGACGCGCCGTGCGAGCTGATCGGGTCCTCGAGCGGCACGTAGAGATGCAGGCCCTTGCTGCCGCTGGTAAGCGGGTAGGTGGTCAACCCGATATCGCCCATCAGGTCGCGTACCGCCTGCGCCACCTCGCACAGCCGGCGCATCGTCACACCCTCACCCGGGTCCAGGTCGAACACGATCCGGGTCGCCGGTCCGGGCTTCTCGCCCACGAAGCGCCACTGCGGGACGTGCACTTCGAGCGCGGCCTGTTGCGCGATCCAGGCCAGCCCTTCCCGGCTGTCGATGATCGGGTAGGTGGTGGTTCCCGACTTGTGGACGATCGTGCCGCGGTGCAGCCAGTCGGGGGCGGAGCTGGCGAGCTGCTTTTCGAAAAAGGACGACTCGTGCACTCCGTTCGGCCATCGCTTTCGCGTGGCGGGACGGCCGGCGATGTGCGCCACCATGACGTCGGCGATGTCGACGTAGTAGTCGAACACCTCGGCCTTGGTGGTGCCGGTGGCCGGATAGAGCACCTTGTCGGGGTTGGTCAGCTGCACCCGACCGAAACGATCCACCATTTGACCGTATTACCCACTGTTACGTTGAACTAGTGACAAAGCTTCTGATCGCAAGCCTGGTGGTAGCCGCGGCGGTCATCGGTGCGCCGCACGCCGCCGCCGATCCGCGGGACTGGGTGCCGTACTGCTCGGGCGACCAGACCCCGATGGACGACAACTGCCGGCAAATGGCGCACCAGGTGTTCACCCATGACGCGCCGGGCGCCGACCCGGAGCTGCCGACCGGTGTCGATCCCGGCGTGGCCCCGGTCGTTGGCTCGGGCTAGCCGTCCCGTCGAAATCTGCACCAGGGTCGTGATTACGCACGCAAAAAGTACAGCCCTGGTGTGGAACTCGACGCTAGCCGATCCGCTCCCCGGTTTCCGGGTTGAACAGGTGCACGACGCCCTCGGGCGTCTTGCGCAGTTCGACGGTGTCAGCGAGCCTGGCCGGCGCGCGTGAGAGCGACCGCGCCACCAGTTGCACGTCCGGGTGGGCGTGGGTGTACAGGTAAGTCTCGCTGCCCAGGTCCTCGACCAGGTCGATGACTACGTCAATGCCGCCGGCATCTGATACCGCAAGGTGCTCGGGCCGGACGCCGACAGTGACTTTCTCGAGGCCTGCGTCGTGCAGCAGGGTCAACTGGTCGCGCTCGAGTTCCAGAGTGGAATCCTCGCCGATCTTGACGCCGCCGCTGGTGATCGGCGCGGTGAGCAGGTTCATCGCCGGTGAGCCGATGAACCCGGCCACGAAGGCATTGGCCGGTTTGTTGTAAAGCTCGGTGGGCGAAGCGAACTGCTGCAGCTTGCCGTCGCGCAGCACGGCCACCCGGTCGCCCATGGTCATGGCCTCGACCTGGTCGTGGGTGACGTAGACGGTGGTGGTGCTCAACCGGCGCTGCAGCGCGGCGATCTGGGTGCGGGTCTGCACCCGCAGCTTGGCATCCAGGTTGGACAGCGGCTCGTCCATGCAGAACACCTGGGGTGCGCGCACGATGGCGCGGCCCATCGCCACGCGCTGGCGCTGGCCGCCGGACAGTTTGGCCGGTTTGCGGTCCAGGAAATCGGTCAGGTCGAGCAGCTTGGCGGCCTCCTCGACCTTCTTGCGGCGCTCGTCGGCCGACACCCCGCGCAGTTTCAGCGCGAAGCCCATGTTCTCCGCGACCGTCTTGGTCGGGTAGAGCGCGTAGTTCTGAAACACCATCGCGATGTCGCGGTCCTTGGAGGGCACCCCGACCATGTCCTTGCCGCCGATCTCGATGTTGCCCTCGTCGATGTCCTCCAGTCCGGCCAGCATCCGCAGCGCGGTGCTCTTCCCGGACCCGGACGGTCCGACCAGCACGACGAACTCGCCGTCGGAGATGTCGAGGTTGAGCGAGTCCACCGCGAGCTTGTCGGAGCCCGGGTAGATGCAGGAGGCGTTGCGGTAGGTGATGGTGGCCATGATGGTTACCTTTCAGCGAAGTCTTGACAGGGTTATTTGATGGCGCCGAAGGACAGTCCACGCACCAGCTGGTTCTGCGCGATCCAGCCGGCCAGCACCACCGGCAGCGCGGCCATCGTCGCCGCCGCGCACAGCTTGGCCCAGTACAGGCCCTCACCGGCGATGAACCCGACCAAAAACACCGGCATGGTCTGGGCCTGCACGGCGGTCAGGTTGACCGCGAAGAAGAACTCGTTCCAGGCGAAGATCACGCAGATCAACGCGGTGGCCGCGATGCCCGGCGACACCAGCGGCAGGATCACCTCGCGCACCGAGCGCCAGGTGCTGGCGCCGTCCAGGCTGGCGGCCTCCAGCAGCTCGCCGGGCACCTCCAGGAAGAACGACCGCATCATCCACACCGCGATCGGCAGGTTCATCGAGGTGTAGAGGATGATCAGCGCCCAGATGTTGTCCAGCAGACCGATATTCGACACGATCACGTACAGCGGGATGATCGCCGCGACGATCGGCAACATCTTGGTGGACAAAAAGAAGAACAACGCGTCCTTGGTCTTGCGCACCGGGCGCAGCGACAGCGCGAACGCCGCCGGGATGCCCAGCGCCAGCACGAAGATGGTCGAAATACCGGTGGCCATCAGCGAATTCAGCAGGCTGGTGCCGACACCCTGATCGAACACCGCCCTGAACTCATCCAGCGTGGGCACGAAGAAGAACTTCGGTGTGGTGGTGTAGGCGTCGACCTCCTGCTTGAACGCGGTCAGCACCATCCAGAACACCGGGAAGAAGAACCCCAGCCCGACGATCCAGGCCACCACCCCCCACGGATCGAACCTGCGGTGCTTGACCTGACCCTTCTTGACGCCACTAACCTCGCCGGGTTCGGCTGTGGTCGTCGCGGGAGCAGTGGTACTCATCAGGCTGCCTCTTCCTTGCCGGTGAACGATTTGAAGATCAACCGCAACGCGAAGCTGGCGATGATCATGGTGAAGATCACCACGACCACGCCCATCGCCGCGGCCTGGCCGATGTCGAAGCCCAAAAACGCGCGCTGATAGATGTAGAACGGCAGGTTCGCGCTGGCCGTACCCGGCCCGCCCTGGGTCATCATGTAGATCGCGTCGAAGGTGTTGACCAGATAGATCGCCCCCAGCACGGCGCCCAGTTCGATGAACCGGCGCAGGTGCGGCAGCGTCAGCTCACGGAACAGCTGAAACGCTCCCGCACCGTCGACCCGGCCGGCCTCCAGGATGTCGCGCGGCATCGACGTCAGGCCGGCCAGGATCAGCAGCATCATGAACGGGGTCCACTGCCAGACCAGGTTGATCATCACCGAGGTCAGCGGGAAGCGGCTCACCCAGTCGATCTGGTGCACCCCGAACGGGGACAGCACCCAGTTGATGATGCCGAACACCGGGTCGAGCATCGCGGTCTTCCACATCAACGCCCCGGCCACCGGGGTCACCAAAAACGGCGTGATCAGCAACGTGCGCACCACGCCGCGGCCCAGGAACACCCGGTCCAGCAGCAACGCCAACAACAGCCCGAGCACCACCGAAATCAACACCGTGCCCACGATCAGGATCACGGTGTTGATCGCGACCTGCCAGAACGTGCTGTCTCCCACCACGTCCACGTAGTTCTGCAGGCCGACGAACTGGCTCGAGCCCGGCCGCACCAGGTTCCACGACAGCGTCGAGTAATACAGCGTGAACAGGAACGGGATCTGGGTGACGACGATCATGAAGATCAGCGCCGGCAGCAGCGGCCCCCGCAGCCGCCACCCCTCAGCGCGAGAGACGCTGCTGTCATGGGCCTTCCGAACCCGCGCGGCATGCTCGGTGTCGATTGCGGCTCGTTCCTCCGAGCCAGAGGCGATGGTTGTCATGACTTCTCCTGATAGCTTCGGCCGACGACTTCCGCGTACTTCTGGGACTGTTCCAGCGCGTCGGCGACCGACTTCTGGTCCGCAATCGCCGCGCTGACCTGCTGACTCACCCGCGTTCCCAGATCCTGGAACTCCGGAATCGCCAAGAACTGCACCCCGGTGTACGGCACCGGCTGAACGGTCGGCTTCAGCGGCGTTGCGTGTTCGATCGAGTCAAGGGTCAACTGCGCATACGCTTTCGAGACCTCCTGGTACTGCGGAATCTGGTACGTCGACAGGCGGCTGCCGGGCGGCACGCGCTCCCAGCCCAGTTCCTCGCCGACCAACTTGATGTAGTTCTTGTCCGTCATCCACGAGATGAACTTCCAGGCGGCGTCCTTCTTGTCGCTGCTCTTCGGGATGCCGAGCGACCACGTGTACAGCCAGCCCGGGTCGGCCTTCTCGACCTTCGGAGCCATCGCATAGCCGACCTTGCCCACCACCGTCGAGGACTTGGGGTCCTCGATCGTCGACACCGCGGAGGTGGCGTCGTACCACATGGCCACCCGACCCTGTGAGAACTGCGTGGCGCACTCGCCGAAACCACTTGTGGCCGCGCCCGGTTCGCCGTACTCGCGAACCGTGTCGACGTAGAACTGCACAGCCTTCTCGGTCTCAGGGCTGGTGAGCTGGGCGTTCCAGTCCATGTCGAACCAGCGACCGCCGAAGGTGTTGATCACCGTGTCCAGCGGGGCGAGCACCTCACCCCAGCCGGGCTTGCCGCGCAGGCAGATGCCGACCATGTCGGGGCTGTCGAGCTTGGCGGCGGCAGCGGCGACCTGCTCCCACGTCGGATCGCGCGGCATGGTGATGCCGGCCTGATCCAACAGGTCCTTGCGGTACATCAGGAACGATGACTCGCCGTAGAACGGCACCGAGTACATGTTGCCCTCATACGACAGCGACTCTCGCAGCGACGGGATGAAGTCATTTACGTCGTAGTCGGGCGTCTTGTTCGCGTAGTCGGAGAGATTGACCAGCCAACCGTTTTCCGCCCATTGCGGCGTCTCGTAGTTGCTGATCATCACGACGTCGAACTCACCTCCCCCCATCGAGGTCGACGCGGTGATCTTCGCGCGTGCCTGGTTCTCCGAGAGCGTGATGAACCGCAGCTTGATGTCGGGGTTCGCCTCTTCGAACTTCGAGGACAGCTCGCGGGCATCGGTCATCTGCGAGTTCGACACCATCGCGATGGTGACGGTGTTCTCGGTTGCGCCCAGCGTGCCTGCGCCGGCACAACCGGCGGTCAACGTCAGGCCGGCCGCCGCGACACCCGCAGCCAATCGGTGCAGAGCTCTTTGCAATTTCACCTTTACCTCGCTTCTCATTGGGTCAATAGCCAACGGGCACAATCGATGTCACAAACAAGCAGGCGCGCCAACTTGCCGCGCAGTGCGCCGAGGGTGGCGCGGTGTTTGGCCGCGCCGCTGGAGATCAGGACCGTCTTCGTACAGGCGCGGACATCTTCGAGCGGCACCGAGACCGCCCGCTGCTGCAGCTCGGTTTCTACCGGCGCGCCCTCGACATCGAAGAAGCGCCCGCCGATCTCGCCGACCGCGCCCAGCGAGATGAGTTCGTCAAGCATCCGGGTGTCCAGGAAGCTGCCTTCAAACAGCGTCGTCGAGGTGGAGACGGCGCCGACACCGAACAACATGACGTCGGCGCGCCGACCCGCTTCCAGCGTCCGGGAGATCAGCGAGTCGCTACGCATGGAGGCCACAGTCGACGGGTCGGCGTACAGCGGCGCGGGTAAGCGGATCGCGGTGGCCCGCAGCACATCTGCGCAGCGGCTCAAGATGAATTCGGTGCCGGTCTGGTAGGCGGCCGTCGACATGGCGCCGTCCAGTTGGACCACTGCGCGGCAGCTCGCCATCCCGGCGGTCAGCGCCGTCGCCACCGCGACTTGCTCTGGCCCCCAGGTGAATCCCAGCACATCATTGGGTGAGAGCCGTCGCATCAACAGGGCGGCGGCCGCCCGGCCCACGCTGGCGAATGCCGCGGGCCGACCCGGCGCGCCGACATCGACGCCGTGCCCGGCGACGACGGCCTCGGTGAGGCCGAAGCGCTGCTCGAGTTCGCGTTCCTCGTCGGCGTGCAGGTCGTCGCGCATGTCCGCTGGGATGACCACGTCGATGCGCACCAGTCCCTTCGCCTTGGCCCGGCCCACCAGCCGACCCGCCGTCGGCCGGGAGACACCCAGCCGGGATGCGATCTCGGCCTGGGTGAGGCCGTCGAGGTAGTAGAGCGTCGCCGCGCGCAGCGCGAGCCGCAGGTCTTCGGGCGTCGAGGAGCGGTCGCGCGTGGCGGGCAGGGTACGGGCGCGGACCGTCCCGGTGACCTCGCCGTTCGGCATCGATTCGGCCACGAATTCCCACCCCGCTTTCCCGTTCGTCCGTGAGCATTTGCTCAGGGATGCGAGTAGATGCTCATCACGTTAGCATGGTGGATGTGACGCACACAACACTTTCGTCGGAGACCAAGATGCGGGCCGCCGTGCTCGTCGAGCCGGGCCACATTGAAATGGAGGAGCGGCCCATACCCACCCCGAAGCCGGGTGACGTGCTGATACGGGTGTCCTCGGTAGGTGTCTGCGGCTCGGACACCCACTACTATCGGCACGGCCGCGTGGGCAGCTTCGTCGTGGATGCGCCGCTGGTTCTCGGTCACGAGGCGGCCGGGACCATCGTCGGCGTCGGCGACTCAGTACACCGAGCGCGTATCGGGCAGCGGGTCTCGATCGAACCGCAGCGGCCCGACCCCGACACCGACGAGACGCGGCGCGGCCACTACAACCTCTGCCCGCACATGGAGTTCTTCGGCACGCCGCCGGTGGACGGGGCGTTCTGCGACTACGTGACCATCGGCGCTGCCTTCGCCCACCCCGTGCCGGACACCGTGTCCGACGATGCCGCCGCGTTGTGTGAGCCGCTGTCGGTGGGGATCGCCGCGGTGCGCAAGGCCGCGATCGATGGCGGTTCGCGGGTGCTGATCGCGGGGGCCGGGCCGATCGGCGTCGTCGTCGCGCAACTCGCCCGCGCGTACGGCGCCACCGAGATCGTCGTCACCGACCCCGACGAGTCACGCCGCGAGCAGGCCCGCACCTTCGGCGCGACAACCGTGCTCGACCCGACCGCCGACCGGGTCGACGACCTGAACGTGGATGCGTTCATCGACGCCTCGGGCGTGCCGGTCGCTGTGGCCGACGGCATCCGCGCGGTGCGGCCGGCGGGCACCGTCGTCCTGGTCGGTTCGGGCGCCGAATCCATGCAGCTGCCCACACAGCTGATCCAGAACCGGGAGCTCGTGCTGACGGGGGTGTTCCGCTACGCCAACACGTGGCCGACGGCGATCGCGCTCGTCGAGTCCGGCCGCGTCGATCTCGACGCCATGGTGACGGCGCGTTTCCCGTTGGAGAAGGCCGCCGAGGCCCTCGACTCCGACCGGACCCCGGGTAGCGTCAAGACGGTGGTGACGGTGTCATGAAGCTCAACAATTCGACGTTGGCACAGATCCCGATCGCAAAGCCGAGCTACCACCGTGACGAGATCGGCATCGGCATAGTGCATTTCGGCGTCGGCGGCTTTCACCGCGCGCATCAGGCGATGTACGTCGACCGCCTGCTGGAGAAGGGGCTCGCACACGACTGGGGCATCTGCGGTGTCGGTGTGATGCCGGCCGACCGCAGGATGGCCGATGTGCTTGCCGCCCAGGACGGGTTGTACACGCTGCTGCAGGAGAACCCCGACGGCAGCCACGACGCGCGGGTGATCGGCTCGATCGTCGACTACCGCTACGCACCCGACGATCCCGAGTCGGTGATCGAACTACTCGCCGCGCCCAGCACCCGGATCGTGTCGCTGACGATCACCGAGGGTGGCTACAACATCGACAGTCTTGACAACGGAGGTGTCAGCGTGTTCGGCCTGGTGGCCGAGGCCCTCGCACGGCGCCGCGAACGCGGGATCGCCTCGCCGACGATCATGTCGTGCGACAACATCGAAGGCAACGGCGAGGTGGCCCGGCAGGCCTTCACCACCTACGCCGATCGGGTGCATCCCGGCCTGGCGGAGTGGATCAGCGCGCACACCCGGTTCCCCAATTCGATGGTGGACCGGATCACCCCGGTCACCACACCCGAGGTCGTTGCCGAACTGGAAAGCGAATTCGGCGTCGAGGACCAGTGGCCGGTGGCGGCCGAACCATTCACGTCGTGGGTGCTGGAGGACGATTTCTCCGACGGTCGGCCTCCGCTGGAAGACGTGGACGTGCTGCTGGTCGATGACGTGACGCCGTACGAGTTGATGAAGCTCCGGCTGCTCAATGCCAGCCACCAGAGCCTGTGTTACTTCGCCTACCTGTCGGGCTACCGGCTGGTGCACGACGCGGCCGGCGATCCGCTGCTCGCCGAATTCCTGCGCGAGTACATGGATTCCGAAGCCACACCGACGCTGAAACCGGTTCCGGGCATCGACCTGCCGGACTACAAGCGCACGCTGATCGAGCGTTTCGCCAACCCTGGTGTGCGCGACACCATCGCCCGGCTGTGCGCCGGCTCGTCCGACCGCATCCCGAAGTGGCTGCTGCCTGTCATCCGGGAGAACCTGAAGACGGGTGCCCCGATCCGGCTTTCGGCCGCCACCGTCGCCAGTTGGGCCCGCTACGCCGAAGGCGTCGACGAGGAGGGCCAGCCGATCGAGATCGTGGACCAGCTTGCGGACACGCTGGTGCCGCTGGCCCGGTCGCAACACGAGAATCCGACGGCGTTCATCGAAAACACCGAGGTGTTCGGTGATCTCGCCACGCAGCCGCGGTTTGTCGACGCGTACCTGGGTGCCCTCGAATCGCTACACATCGACGGTGCCCGCGCGACGTTGGAGAACCTGCTTCGCAAGGAGGCGCCATGACAGCACCAGCCCCCGGTTCACCGCAGCGCGCCCTGGTCATCGGTGAGGCGTTGATCGACATCGTCGAGCGGGAGGGACGGGTCATCGGCGAGCATGTCGGCGGCAGCCCACTGAACGTCGCTGTCGGCCTTGCCCGGCTGGGACGCGGCGTCGATTTTCTCACCCACATCGGTGACGATGCGCGCGGGCGTCGCATCGTCGAATATGTGGAACACTCTGGCGCACAACTAGTTCCGGGAAGTCTGGACGCCGAGCGCACGCCCACCGCGCTGGCGACACTCGATGCCAGCGGATCCGCTGAGTATGTTTTCGACATCGACTGGCAACTGGCCGGGACGACGGAGGTGGCGCCGCCACTGGTGGCACACACCGGCTCCATTGCCACGGTGCTCGAACCCGGCTGCTTGGCCACGGCCGCGCTGCTCGACACCTACCACCTGTCGGCCACCATCACCTTCGACCCGAACGTGCGGCCGGCGCTGATCACCGACGCCGACCTGGCCCGCGGCCGCATCGACCGCCTCATCGAACGCTGCGACGTCGTCAAGGCCAGCGACGCGGATCTGCGCTGGATCGACCCGCACCACTCCCCCAAGCAGATCGCGCGGACCTGGTTGGGACTGGGACCGTCGATCGTCGCGGTGACGATGGGCGACCAGGGTGCCTTCGCGATGTGCGCGGCCGGGACCGTGCGGGTGGCGGCGTACCCGGTGAAGGTGGTGGACACCGTCGGCGCCGGCGACGCCTTCATGACGGGGCTGATCGATGCGCTGTGGTCGCTGGGCCTGCTGGGCGCCGACCGGCGCTCCGATCTGGCCCGCATCAGCATGGAAGCGCTGAACACCGTCGTGCAAACGGCCGCGCTGTCGTCGGCGCTGACCGTCGCCCGCGCCGGTGCTGACCTGCCCGATCGGGCGACCCGCGACGCCGCCGCGGCCGGATCGGGCCCGCTGTTAACGCAACCAGGCTAATTGGGTGGGCCATACTGGCCCTATGCGTTCCATCTGGAAGGGTTCAATAGCCTTCGGGCTGGTGAACGTCCCGGTCAAGGTCTACAGCGCCACCGAAGACCACGATCTGAAGTTTCACCAGGTCCACGCCAAGGACAACGGACGCATCCGCTACAAGCGGGTCTGCGAGGTGTGCGGCGAGGTCGTCGAGTTCCGCGACATCGCGCGGGCCTACGAATCCGACGACGGCCAGACGGTGATAATCACCGACGAAGACATCGCCACCATGCCGGAGGAGCGCAGCCGCGAGATCGAGGTGGTGGAGTTCGTTCCGGCCAGCGACATCGATCCATTGATGTATGACCGCAGCTACTTCCTGGAGCCGGATGGGAAGTCCTCGAAGTCCTATGTGCTGCTGGCCAAGACGCTCATGGAGACCGATCGGGTTGCCATCGTGCACTTTGCGCTGCGCAACAAGACCCGGCTTGCGGCGTTGCGGGTCAAGGACTTCAGCAAGCGCGATGTGATGGTGATCCACACTCTGCTGTGGCCCGACGAGATCCGTGACCCCGACTTCCCGGTACTGGACAAGGAAGTTCAGATCAAGCCCGCAGAGCTCAAGATGGCGGGGCAGGTCGTCGAGTCGATGACCGACGAATTCGACCCAGACCAATTCCGCGACACGTACCAGGAACAGCTTCACGAATTGGTCCAGGCCAAACTCGAAGGCGGAGAGGCGTTTACCGTCGAGGAGCAACCGGCCGAACTCGACGAGACCGAGGACGTGTCGGATCTGCTGGCCAAGCTCGAGGCCAGCGTGAAGGCGCGGCGGTCCGGAGGTGACGGGTCGGACTCCGACGAGCCCGCCAAGAAGGCACCGGCCAAGAAGGCGGCCGCGAAAAGGCGGCCGCCAAGAAGGCACCGGCCAAGAAGGCCGCTGCGAAGAAGTAGGGTTTCACAGCCCCCAGAACGGGCCGTCGAGCCCCACTTCGCGGAAATAGTCGGCCGCCTGGGCCGGTTCGCGTCGTCGGTAGCCGCGCTCGAGCCGTCCTTCATACCAGCCGCGCGCCAGCCGCCACAGCGTCGCCAGGTCCATGACGTAGCCCCGCTCGTTCGCGGTGCGCGACAACCAGGTTTCGATACAGGACTGGTTGCAGAACAGCCGCTGGTGTGCGCAGGTGCGTACGACGTCGTCCCACATATGTGACGCAGGCACCAGGAAATGAGCGACCTGAGTTCCGTTCGGTGGTCGGTTCCGATCGACGACCCAGGCATGCGCCGTGTCGCAGGCCGGGCATCGGGTGGCGACCAGGACGTCGGGCTCGCTCGTCAGAAGGTGCGGGATCGCGAAGGCGTCCCACGCGCAGCCACCCCACCACAGCGTCGAGAAGCCCATCACCGAGAAGCCCAGCGGGATGGCGGCGAAGGGATGTGCCATCACGACGCGGTCCCCGTCCAATACCAGGTGACGCGCGAACGCCAAGCGCTGCATGCGCGTTCGCATATCGTCTTCGTCGGTACCGAGGGAAGCAGCAAGACCGTCGACGTCCGGACACGTTCCGGCGGAAGCGAAACTGCGATAGACCGCGAGTCGCACGTCCTCGTCGTCGATGACCACCCTGCGACTCTAGTAAGTATGGAACGGGCCGGCGGTGGTTCCGCTGGGTCGTGGGTTGTCTCACGATCGTGACGGGAAACAGAGCCACGTGCGGAAGGGAGCCGGCCGTTATGTCCAGTGTTGCTCAGTCGGGCCCAATGTGCGCTTGTTGCGGGCCGGTGAGCTGGTGTCGATCCATGTGCCCTCCGCGGCCGTTCCACATCAGAACGGTGGTGGTTTGTTGCGTTCGGCGATATACGCGTCGTTGAGGGCGCGTTCGCGTTTGATGCGGCGTGCGTAGTCGGCGGCGCGGGTGCGTTTGCGCCGCGGCATCATCAGTCCGCGGCCGGCGGATGGCGTGTCTTCTGCTGGTGGGGGCAGGTCTGCGGTGGTGATGTGGCAGGTCGGGAAGAAGATCCGACAGCCGGGGTGGGTGGTGTAGGTGCGGCCGGTTGGGGAGGTCACGATGACGGTGCCGTCGGCGAGTTGGCGGTCGCTCCAGCCGCCCGGCCCGCACCAGAATGTCTTCATTAGATGGTGCCACCGAATTTGCGAAGAACTTTATTGGCCGCTGGATACACCGAAAACTCGGCCCGCTCCTCGGCTTACACTTCCGCAATGTTCTCGGAGACGCGCTATGCCCGAAACGGCGACTTGCGCGTCGCCTACCGCGCATCGCGTGAAGGTGCTCGTGACATCGTGATCGTCCCGAACTGGTTGTCGTGCTGCGAGGTTCTTCCGGAGCTACCGTCCGTTCAAGGGTGGGTCGAAGCGATGACATCGCTCGGCCGACTGATCTTCTTCGACCAGCCGGGCACGGGAGCGTCCGACCCCGTCACGCCGGGCGCACTGCCGACCTTGGAGCAGTGGACCGACAGCATCACCGCGGTGCTCGACGATCTCGGGAGCCGCGAAGCGGTCCTCATCGCCGTCGACGGCGCGTTCGCAACAGCGGCGCTGTTCGCAGCAACATATCCCTCTCGCACCACCGCGCTGGTGGTGCTCGAGGGCTACGCGGAGCCGCTTGCTGAACGCACTACCGGGGTGGATCCCCACGAAGCCCGCGCTGCCATCGTCGCCATATGGGGGACGGGGGAGTTCCAACATGCGGTCAATCCGGACATGCCGTGGAATGAGGAGATTCGGGCCTCGTTTGCTCGACATGAACGCCTCGCGGCGAGCCCCGCGACGCTCGCTCTCATGCTGCCTATGACTACCGAACTGGACGTACGGGCGGTGCTCCCGACGATTCGGGTGCCGACCCTGGTCATCCAGCACGCCGACGACCGATTTTTCCCGCCTGCGCTGGGCAAGTACATCGCCGACCAATATCGGGCGCGAAGTACGTCGAGTTGCCAGGGCGCAACATGTATCACTTCGTTGAACCGTGGCGCTCGTCGTTTCAGGAGATCGCCGAGTTCCTTACCGGGCACCAGGCTGAAGTGGCCGACGACCGGGTTCTCGCCACCGTGCTGTTCACCGACATCGTCGACTCGACGCGCCGGGCCGCCGAGATCGGCGACCATGACTGGCATGCCTTGCTCGACGCGCACGACGCCGTCGTCCGTGCGCAGCTGGCTCGGTTTCGCGGCCGCGAGGTGAACACATCGGGTGACGGCTTCCTCGCGATATTCGACGGTCCTCAGCGAGCGATCCGCTGCGCGATGTCGATCCGCGACGCGGTGCAGGCGCTCGGCATCCAGGTGCGCGCCGGGTTGCATACCGGCGAGTGCGAGGTCCGCGGCGATGACATCGGTGGGATCGGCGTGCACATCGGCGCGCGCGTCAGCGCACTGGCTGGGGCGAATACGTACTGCGTCCAGCACGCTGCGCGACCTGTCGATCGGCTCAGGGCTCGAGTTCGACGACCGCGGTGCTCACGAGCTCAAGGTGTGCCCGGCAGTGGCATCTCTTCGCGGTCACTTCTCGGTAGCGGAGAGTTTCGGCGAACTCTTTCGCCTGCCGTGAGCGGCTTGTGCAACAGTGTTTTCGGCAGTAGCACTTGTTGTTCGACGGATGGGTCGGGCCGCCCGGATAGGGCGTGGTGTGTCGATATCGGTGACACTGGGCGGGTCGGTCGCAGCCCGGCCACCGACACGTCATGTCTCGCAGTCGCGCAAACACGGAAAGCGCGGTCGACGGCCGATACCCCGACCGGGCGTCGGGCGCGGCCACCGGCCGCACTTTCGCGCCGCGGGCGGCCAACTCGGCCAGCAACGGGGCGGGTAGGACCCTGCCACCCAGCAGCACTGCCGGCGGCGCCGCGGGCGCCGGCTCGCACGGCGGCTGCTCGCGGGCCGGCCCGTCATCGCCGGACATCTGCGGATCGGGCCGTGCGGTGAGCGTTGCGGATTCGGCGAGCACGTGGATCACGACCGCCTCGGCGCGTGGGTCGGCATCACCGCGGGCTGGGGCAGTCCGGCGCGGCGCAGCGGCAGGCCAGCCGCGCGGCCCCGGCGGCCAGCGCGCCCAGCGCATCCGCGCGGCGCTGCGCAGTGGTGCGCGGATCCTCATCGCACACCCCGTGAATCATCTGGGTCAGCCGCCGCTCCACCACGGCGGCATCGGTGGCCAGAGCCGACCCCACAGCGAGGTGGTGCCGTTCACGTCGTCGCGGTGTCCGATGGTGACATGCCGATCGCGCGGGCGATGCGGGTGCGCCGCCGCGCACCGGGATCGTGGCGTTCGACGAGCCCATCAATCGCCTGTTCGAGTTTGTGCGCCGACAACGGCCCCCATCGGGTGCCCGCCCGGGCCAACCCGGCATCGATGAGCGCCAGCGCCTCGGCGTCCTCGACGAGCTGGGTGCGCCAGGTCAGCACCGACACCAGACGCGACGAGAGTCGCCCCTCGCGGTACAGGGCGGCCACCGCAGGCAGGCGATCGCGCAGGGCCAGCGCCTGATGCATCAACCCCGAGGCCGCACGATGGCCGATGTTCAGCGCCGCGGCGACCTCGGCGGCCGCGCTGTCCCACCAATCGCACGCCCAGTACGACCGCTCGTCGCCGTCGGGGGCGACCCGGCGGGCCACCAATTCGGCGATCGCGGCCAGCCGCCGGGCCCCCGCCGCCGCTTCCACCCGAGCCGACTCCTCGATCGCCGCGACCACCGCACCATCGTCGGCACCGGCAAATTCTCGAACATCGACATGGCGCTGAATAGTCGGCTCCACTGACATTGATGTTCGATACGACCCTTGGATTGTCTTTCAATTGATTTGTCCCACCCGGCGACGGACTGGTGACACTTGCAAGCCCGATAGGGCGGCATGACTTCATCAGGAGCCTGGCAGTCCCTCATCAATGTCTTGTCAGCCCGCCCTATCGGGTGCCTAACCGCCGCTTGACCACTTAACGGAAATAGAAATCGGAGCATCAACTTCTGGACAAACTAGAACCTGTTCCAGAAAACGGTCACCCGGAAACCCCCACCTTGTTACGGTGTCGCCCGACAACGGGAAGTGAGCAGACGTGATACTCGACAGGTTCCGACTCGACGATCAGGTGGCGGTGGTGACCGGAGCCGGCCGCGGCCTCGGTGCGGCGATCGCGGTGGCCTTCGCCGAAGCCGGTGCCGACGTCGTCATCGCCTCGCGCACCCAATCCGAGCTCGACGCCGTCGCAGAACAGATCAAGGGCGCCGGCCGTCGCGCCCACGTCGTCGTCGCCGACCTCGCCCACCCGGAGGACACCGCGAAACTCGCCCCCGCCGCCATCGACGCGTTCGGGAAACTAGACATCGTCGTCAACAACGTCGGCGGGACCATGCCGAACGCGCTGTTGAACACCTCGACGAAGGACCTGCGCGACGCCTTCACCTTCAATGTGTCCACCGCACACGCCCTGACCACCGCCGCGGTCCCGCTGATGCTCGAGCATTCCGGCGGGGGCAGCATCATCAACATCACCTCGACCATGGGCCGACTGGCCGGCCGCGGGTTCGCCGCCTACGGCACCGCCAAGGCCGCACTCGCCCATTACACCCGGCTGGCCGCGCTGGACCTGTGCCCGAAGATCCGCGTCAACGCCATCGCGCCCGGCTCGATACTCACCTCCGCACTCGACGTGGTGGCCGCCAACGACGAACTGCGCGCCCCGATGGAGAAGGTGACACCGATGCGCAGACTGGGCGATCCCGTCGACATCGCCGCTGCCGCAATCTATCTCGCCTCGCCGGCCGGCAGCTACCTCACCGGTAAGACGCTCGAAGTCGACGGCGGCATCACGTTCCCGAATCTCGACCTGCCCATCCCGGATCTCTAGAGGACACCCATGGCCATTCGCGTCGCGCAGATCGGCACCGGCAACGTCGGCGGTCACGCGCTGACCGAGCTGATCACCAACCCACAATTCGAGCTGACCGGCGTGTGGGTGTCGAGCGAATCGAAAGCCGGCAAGGATGCGGCCGAGCTTGTGGGACTTGAGGATTCGACCGGCATCACCGCAACCAACGATCTCGAAGCCGTGCTGGCCGCCGAACCCGAATGCGCGGTCTACACGGCGATGGCCGACAACCGACTTCCGGAGGCGCTGGAGGACTACCGGCGCATCCTGGCCGCGGGCGTCAACGTCGTCGGCAGTGGGCCGGTGTTCCTCCAGTACCCGTGGCAGGTCCTCCCCGACGAACTCATCGGACCGATCGAGGACGCGGCCCAGGCGGGAAAGGCGAGCCTGTTCGTCAACGGCATCGACCCGGGCTTCGCCAATGACCTCCTGCCACTTGCGCTGGCGGGCACGTGCCAGAGCATCGAGCAGATCCGTTGCATGGAGATCGTCGACTACGCCACCTATGACAGCGCCACCGTGATGTTCGACGTGATGGGCTTCGGCAAGCCGCTCGACGAGATTCCGATGCTGCTGCAGCCCGGCGTGCTGAGCCTGGCGTGGGGTTCGGTGATCCGCCAGCTCGCTGCGGGCCTCGGCATTTCACTCGACGAGGTCACCGAGACCTACGTGCGGGAGCCGGCACCCGAGGACTTCGACATCGCCTCGGGCCATATCCCCAAGGGCAGCGCCGCGGCCCTGCGGTTCGAGGTGCGCGGCATGCTCGACGGCAAGCCCGCCGTCGTGCTCGAACACGTCACCCGACTGCGTGAGGATCTGTGCCCGGACTGGCCGCAACCGGCCCAGCCCGGCGGCTCCTACCGGGTCGAGATCACCGGCGAACCGTCCTACGCGATGGACATCTGCCTGAGCAGCCGCAAGGGCGACCACAACCACGCCGATCTGGTCGCCACCGCCGCACGCATCGTCAACGCGATACCCGCGGTGGTGGCCGCACCGCCCGGAATCAGGACGACGCTGGACTTGCCCCTAATCACCGGAAAAGGGCTGTACGCTGGCCAATAGGGCGGGAACTGAACAGAAGGACGTGCCTATGCGGACGACCTTGCGCTATCTGATCCCACTGATCGGGGCGGCGGGCGCCGCGGCCATGTTCCTGGCAGCACCCACCGCCAGCGCCCAGCCCGAACCCCCGTTGCCGACGTGCATCAACGTCGGCGGTGATGCCGTCTCCGGTGGCTCCACGACCGAATGTGCGACACCGGGCAATGTGCAACTCAATGCAACGCCTCCCATTGTGCAGCCTGTTTATCCCTATCCATGGGACGACGAGTTCTACGGCGCCGCACTGATTTTCGGTGGCGGTGGCCACGGTGGTGGCGGAGGCCACCGTTAACAACACCTTCGCGGCCTATCAAGGAGGCCCAACGGTGCGAATCGAGATACGCTATCTGACACCGCTTTTGGCGGCGGTCGCCGTGAGCGCTGCGGTACTGCTTGCGCCGGTTGCCGCGGCGACCCCGGAATGCACGAACACCGGCCCGAGAACCACGCAGTGCCAGACCCGAGGGAGTACTCAAATTGTCACGTCACCCCCTGCATTCACCAGTCCATGGTTGGGCTGGCCATTCGGCGGCTTCGGCTTCGGCATCGGCATCGGATTCTGAGTAGCCAGGAGACTGGTGGCGAC
>CAWCXH010000031.1:0-33565 GCA_963799495.1 uncultured Actinomycetota bacterium | reverse complement strand
AGGCTCAAGGAAGCCGTAGCGGCGGGCCTCTTCTTGCGTTTCCTTGATGTAGTCGTTCATCTGCTTGGTGAACGTTTCCATGTAAGTCGTGCCCGCGCGGTTTACGTCCTCGGCGGTATAGGGGTCAAGCCCCAACTCTGCGCGCACCGCGTTCGTGAAGTCCTCCATCGCCTTAACACCCGCAGAACTACCTCATCGACAACAACGTCGAGGTGGAGGACAACTAGGGTGAGGTCCGTGCCTGATCCCGTGTTGGTGGAGGTCGCAGACCGCGTCGCGCTCGTCACCGTCAATGATCCCGAGCGCCGCAATGCGGTCACCGCCGAGATCTCGTCCGCCCTGCGCGCGGCCGTCGACGCCGCCGAGGCCGACCCCAACGTGCACGCACTGATCGTCACTGGAGCGGGCAAGGCGTTCTGCGCGGGCGCCGACCTGAGCGCGTTGGGCGCGGCGACCGAGGACGGGCTGCGGTTGATCTATGACGGCTTTCTTGCGGTCGCCAACTGCACTTTGCCGACGATTGCCGCGGTGAATGGGGCCGCGGTCGGCGCCGGTCTGAACCTGGCCCTGGCCGCCGACGTCCGCATCGCCGGACCGGCGGCCGTGTTCGATCCGCGGTTCCAGAAGCTGGGCATCCATCCGGGTGGCGGTGCGACGTGGATGCTGCAGCGCGCGGTCGGCCCACAGCTGGCCCGCGCGTCGCTTCTGTTCGGCATGCGGTTCGACGCGCAGGCAGCCGTGCGCTACGGCCTGGCGCTCGAGGTCGCCGACGACCCTGTCGCGGCGGCGCGTGAGCTTGCCGCCGGTCCGGCCGGCGCGCCGCGCGACGTGGTCATCGCGACCAAGGCCTCCATGCGGGCCACCGCCAACCCGGGATTCGTTGATACCGAACAGCACCGGATCGCCGTGGACACCGAGCTGGGACCGCAGGCCGCATCGATCCTGTCACCCGAGTTCGCCCAGCGGTTGGCCGCGGCGCAGCGCAGGTAGCTAGAGATCGAGGAGCGCTGACTCGGGCGATTCGAGGAGTCCGCGCAGCTCGCCCAGAAAACCGGCGGCCTGTGCGCCGTCGACGATGCGGTGATCAAAGGCGCAGGTCAAAGTCATTGTCGGGCGGGCGACAACGGCGTCGTCGACAACAACGGCCCGCGGCTTCAGCGAGCCCATCCCGAGGATGGCGGCCTCCGGGTAGTTGATGATGGGCACGCCCTCGTCCAAACCCAGCGCGCCGAAGTTCGACACGGTGAACGTGGAGCCCTGCAGTTCGGTCGGCTTGAGCGTGCCCGCCCTGGCGTCACCGATGAGCCGTGCCACGGCCGCGGCCAGTTCACGGGTCGTCAACGCCTGCGCGTCTTTGACGACCGGCACCAGCAGGCCGCGCGGTGCCGCCACCCCGAAGCCCAGGTGTACGGCGGAGTGGATGTGGATGTGGGCCTCGCCCGCGGTGGCCACCCAGGTGGAATTGAAGATCGGATGGTGCGTCAGCGCGATGGTCAACAGGCGCAGGGTCAGCACAAACGGGGTGATCTGGGGGCCATCGTCTCCCATAGCGTCGCGTAACCGGTCGCGCAATCGCAGCAGAGCAGAGCAGTCGACGTGGACACTCGCGTGTGCGTCGGGTATCTGGCTGCGCGACAACGCCATTCGCTGCGCCATCTGACCGTGGACACCATGCACCGAAACATCGTCCGCTGGTTCGCCGGCCCGTCCCGCGGCGGCGAGCACATCCTCGCGGGTGATCACCCCGTCGGGCCCGGACGGCGTCAGGTCCGTCAGGTCAACATGGAGCTCGGCGGCCAGTTTGCGCACCGGCGGTTTGGCACGCGGCCGGTCACCGGGCGGCGACGCAGGCCGTCTGCTGGTGTCCATGTCGTCGTCGGCGCCGTAGCCGACCAGTACCGGTTTGCGTGTGGTTCCCATGCCGTTCTGGGGCGCGTTGGGCGCGGGTGAGTCGGTCGCTATGCGGACCAGTACCGAGCCGACATTCAGGGTGTCGCCTTCGGCGCCGCCGAGCTCGACGATCCGGCCGGCATAGGGGCTCGGTATTTCCACCTCAGCCTTGTTGGTCTCGACCGTGCACAGCGCCTGATTCAGTTCGACGTCATCGCCGACGGCAACGTTCCAGGTGGTTATCGTGGCGTCCTCGAGGCCCTCACCGAGATCGGGTACCAGGAAGTCCTTCACGCCCTCGCTCACGGCTGCTGCGTCGCTTTCTCGACGCAGTCCAGCAGCCGATCGACCCCCGGCAGCCAGAGCTTCTCCAGCCGTGCCGGCGGGTAGGGAGTGTCAAAGCCGGTGGCGCGCAACACCGGCGCCTCGAGGTCATAGAACAGCTCCTCCTGAATACGCGCGGCCAGTTCGGCGCCGAAGCCCAGGGTGCGTGCGCCTTCGTGCATCACGATCGCGCGGCCGGTCTTGCGCACCGAGGCGGCGACGGTGTCGAAGTCGAGTGGGTTCAGCGAGCGGAGGTCGATGACCTCCAGGTTCCACCCGTGCAGGTCTGCAGCAAGTTCGGCGGCGCTCAACGCGGTGGCGACCAGCCCGCCGTAGGTCAGCACGGTGACGTGGTCGCCGAAGCGCCGAATCGCGGCACGCCCGATCGGCAACCCGGGTGTGGTGGTGTCGACCGCTTCGCGTCCCCAGTAGCGCCGCTTGGGTTCCAGATAGATCACCGGGTCTCGGCTGCTGATCGCATGCCGCAGAAGCCAGTACGCGTCCGACGGCGTCGACGGCACCACCACCTTGAGGCCCGCGGTGTGCAGCCAATAGGTTTCGGTGGACTCGGAATGATGTTCCACCGCACCGATTCCGCCGAACGACGGTATCCGCACCGTCACCGGCATGTCGATGTCGCCGCGGGTGCGCATCCGGTATTTCGCCAAGTGGCTGACCATCTGGTCGAACGCCGGGTACGAGAACCCGTCGAACTGGATTTCGGGTACCGGTACGAAGCCGCGGATCGCGAAGCCGATCGCGATGCCGACAATGGCGGACTCGGCCAGCGGGGTGTCGAAACACCTTTGCTCGCCGAATGTTTCGGCCAGGCCTTCGGTGACCCGGAATACGCCACCGAGCTTTGCGACGTCTTCACCGAAGACCAGCACCCGCTCGTCGACGGCCATCGCATCGTGCAGCGCCCGGTTGATCGCCTGCACCATCGTCAGGCTGGTGGCCGTCGGCACCGCCGTCAGGAGCGGGCCGCGAGGTTCGGGCGCGTCATCCCCACGCATTGGGGGGCGGTCGATGATCTGGGTCACCTCATGCCTCCTTCGCCAACTCGGCCGCCAGCTGCTCGCGCTGGGCGGCCAGGTTCGGGGTGATGTCGTGATAGACGGTGTCGAACATCTCGGTGATGTCGATATCGGGTGCGCCGACCACCGACTCACGCAGTTCAGTGCACAGCCGCTTCGACCGGGCCTCGACCCGCTCCTCCAACCTTTCCGTCCACACCCCGATGGCCTGCAGGTAGGCGCGGTAGCGCGGAATCGGATCCAACGCGGTCCAGCGGTCCAGCTCCTCTTGCGACCGGTACCGCGTCGGGTCGTCAGAGGTGGTGTGCGCGCCTAGCCGGTAGGTGACGGCTTCGATCAGCGTCGGGCCGCCACCCTCGCGGGCCCGCCTGGCGGCCTCGGCCACCACCGTGTAACACGCGAGCACGTCGTTTCCGTCGACCCGAATACCGGGCATGCCGTAACCGACCGCCCGATGCGCGATGGACGGTGCCGCCAGCTGTCGGCTGACCGGCACCGAGATCGCCCAGTGATTGTTCTGCACGAAGAACACGCACGGCGCCTTGAAGACCGATGCCAGATTCAGCGCCTCGTGGGCATCGCCCTCGCTGGTGGCGCCATCGCCGAGGAAGGCCACCGTTACCGAATCTTCACCCAATCGCTGCGCGGCCATCGCCGCGCCCACCGCGTGCAATCCGTGGGTGCCGATGGGGATCGCGATCGGCGCACAACATTTCTTGGTGAACTCCAGGCCGCCGTGCCACTTCCCGCGCCAGATGGCGCCGATCTGGGCCGGCGCTATGCCGCGCAGCAGAAAAGCCCCGATCTCGCGGTACTGGGGAAACAGCCAGTCGGTCTTGCGCAGGCACGCCGTCGCCCCGATCTGGGCGGCCTCCTGGCCCCGACAGGACGCGAACAGCGCCAACTCGCCCTGCCGTTGCAGGTTGATGAATTCGCCGTCCAAACCCCGCGTGACGACCATCATTTCGTAGAGCCAGCCCAATGTTTCGGGTGGCAGGTCACGGGTGTAACGGCCTTCGGAGGTCGGTGTGCCATCGGCACGGATGAGTTGCACCGGCTCCAGGTCGACGCTCAACGGCGTCCGGGTAGCCTCAGCCATACCGCCTCCTTCAGGTCGATCTCCGGCATGTTTCGCCGTCAGACCGTGAGGTGCTCAGCGCGGAGGCGGTCAGAGCGAAACCCCTGGTGAGGGGCCAGCGCTAGCTACCGGGGTGGGGCGCTAGCGCGACGATGCGCTCTGCTCGCCGCAGCACTGGGGCATCTACCATTATGCCCTCCAATTGGAAGACCCCCCGCTGATCGCGGGCCGCTGCGAGGACGTGTCGTGCCCACTGGACCTGATCGGGTGTGGGCTCGTATCCGGAGCGGATGACCGCGACCTGGGTCGGGTGGATGGCAACTTTGGCGTCGAAGCCGACCGCGACCGCGTCGTCGACCTCCGCCCGCAGCCCGTCGACGTCCTTGATGTCGAGGTACACCGAATCCAGTGCCATCCGCCCGTAGGCCTTGGCCGCCAGCAACGCCTGGGAGCGGACGTGCTGGGCGACGTCGCGGTAGCTGCCGTCGGCTCGGCGGTTGGCCGTGCCGCCGAAGACCGCGAACAGGTCCTCGGCGCCCCACATCACGGCGATCGCGTTATCCGTGCGCGCCGATTCGGTGACGGCCAGCGCGCCGAGGGGCGTTTCGATCAGCACCACCACGTCCAACGGCGCCAACGCGCTCACCTGTTGGGCGGATTCGGTCTTGGCCAGCATCACGGTCGTATAGGCCGTGCGGGACAGTGCGTTCAGGTCGAGCTCGTGATCGGTGGTGGTGGCGGGGTTGACCCGCACGACGGTTCGCGCCGGGTCCAGCGGCGTATCGATCAGCGCGCCGCGGGCAGCTTCCCTGTCGGCAGCCGCCACTCCGTCTTCGAGGTCGAGGATCACCACATCGGCAGCGGCGGCGGCCTTCTCGAACCGCTCGGGACGGTCGGCCGGGCAGAACAACCAGGCCGGGCCGGTCAGATCGAGCGCCATCAGGCCCCCGCGTCGTCGTCGGGGCGCAGACGCACCATGGTTTTTCGTGTCGCGGTCGCCACCACATCGCCGTGCTGATTGCGGGCGGTATGTGACAGCGTCACCACACCTTCACCTGGACGGCTTTCGGATTCGCGCTTGTCGACCACCAGCGTCTCGGCGTAGATGGTGTCGCCGTGGAAAAGCGGCTTGGGGAAGGCGATCTCGGTGAAGCCGAGATTGGCCACGATGGTGCCCTGGGTCAACTGCGCCACCGACAACCCGACCAGCGTCGACAACGTGAACATCGAATTGACCAGCCGCTGGTTGAACGGCGGCAACGCGTCGGAGAACGCTGCATCCAGGTGAAGCGCCTGGGTGTTCATCGTCAACGTGGTGAACAGCACGTTGTCGGCCTCGGTGATGGTCCGTCCGGGCCGGTGCAGATAGGTTGTGCCCGGTTCGAACTCCTCGAACCACAGGCCGCGCTGGAGGACTGTCTTGCCGGCCGGTTCGCTCACAGGCCGGCCTGCCGCGCGATCAACATCAACTGCACCTCCGTGGTTCCTTCCCCGATCTCGAGGATCTTGCTGTCACGGTAATGCCGGGCGACGGTGAACTCGTTCATGAACCCGTACCCGCCGAAGATCTGGGTGGCGTCACGCGCGTTGTCCATCGCGGCCTCGCTGGCCACCAGCTTGGCGATCGCCGCCTGCTTCTTGAACGGCTTGCCCGACAACATCAGTGCGGCCGCGTCGTAATACGCCGTGCGCGCGGTGTGCGCACGGACCTCCATCCGGGCGATCTTGAACGCGATGGCCTGATTGGCCCCGATGGCCTGACCGAACGCCTCCCGCTCCTTCGCATACTTCACGCTCTCTTCGACGCAGCCCTGCGCCGCGCCGACGGACAGCGCGGCGATCGCGATCCGGCCCTCGTCGAGGATGCGCAGGAAGTTGGCGTAGCCGCGGCCACGCTCGCCGAGCAGGTTGTCCTGCGGCACCCGAACGTCGTCGAAGCTGAGCGGATGGGTGTCCGATGCGTTCCAGCCCACCTTGTTGTAGGCGGGTTCGGCGGTGAATCCCGGTGTGGGAACGGGCACCAGGATGGTGGAGATCTCCTTACGGCCATCGGCTTCGCCGGTGCTCTTTCCCGAGTCGCTTCGCTCCTGCCCTCCGGTGACCGCGGTGACGGTGACCAGCTTGGTGATGTCGGTGCCGGAGTTGGTGATGAACTGCTTGCTGCCGTTGATGACCCAATGCCCGTCGTCAAGGCGTGCGGTGGTCTTGGTGGCTCCGGCATCGGTGCCGCCGCCGGGTTCGGTGAGGCCGAATGCGGCCAGTGCGCGGCCACTTGTCAACTGCGGCAACCATTCCTGCTTTTGCGCGTCGTTGCCGAACCGGTACACCGGCATGGCGCCCAGCGACACCCCGGCCTCCAGCGTGATGGCCACGCTCTGGTCGACCTTGCCGAGTTCCTCCAGCGCCAGGCACAGCGCGAAGTAGTCACCGCCCATGCCGCCGTACTCCTCCGGGAAGGGCAGGCCGAACAATCCCATATCGGCCATTCCCGACACCACCTCGTACGGGAAGGAGTGCTCGGCGTCGTGTTTCGCCGCGACCGGCGCGACCACGCTCTGGGCGAAGTCGCGCACCGTCTTCGCGAGCTGTTCATAGTGATCGGGCAGTGTCCCGGTGGCTAAGAATTCAGGCATGAGCTTCCTTGGAGTCTTCCTGTGCTTGTTGTGTTGTGATGATCCGGGCCAGCGGCTGGCCCACCTTGACCTGGTCGCCGACGGCGACGAGTAGTTCGACCACGCCGTCAACCGGCGCGGACAACGCATGTTCCATCTTCATCGCCTCGACGGTGACGACAACGGTGCCGCCCTCGATCTGCGCGCCATCGACAACGCCAACGGCGACAATCGAACCCGGCATCGGGCTGGTCAGTTCGGCGTCACCACTGTGTTCATCGTCGGGGCGGACCGGCGGCTCCCGTAGCTCGTCGACCACGACGGTGCGGCCGGCACGGGCCAACCAGATCTGGCCGTCTGACGGCGCGACGATGTACTCGGTACGTAATCCATCCAGCGTCACCACCAGTTGGCGGCCGTCGAGATTTGCTGCGAGCGAGCGCGATTCGCCGCCTTCGACCACCACCGACGCGGCATCCGGTGTGCCGGTGAGGTAGACGTGGTCGGTGCGCTCGCCGGTATGCAGTCGGATAATTGTCGGCGCCCGCTCCCCCAGCCGCCACCCCGAGGGCACCGCCCAGAGGTCGGCGCCGGTTGCGGGCCAGCCGCGCAGCCATTTGTAGGCCGCGGCGGCGATCAGCTCGTCGTCGCCGGGCTGCGCGGGCGCGAAGTCGGGGGTCCGGCGGTCCAGCAGGCCGGTGTCCAACCGCCCGGCGACGACGTCGGAATCGGCCAACAGGAAGCGCAGGAACTCGATGTTGGTGGTGACCCCGAGCACCGCGGTGTCGGCCAGCGCGCGGTCGAGCGCGCGGAGCGCCGCCGATCGGTCGCCGGCGTGCGCAATGATCTTGGCCAGCATCGGGTCGTACTCGCTGCCGATGACGGTGCCGGGCGCCAGGCCCGAATCGACACGTATGCCCTGGCCGACGGGATCTACGACGTCGAGCACCGTTCCTCCGGTGGGCAGAAAGCCACGCCCGGGATCCTCCGCGTAGATGCGGGCCTCGACGGCGTGCCCAATCATGGTGACATCGTCCTGGGTGATCGGCAGCTTCTCGCCGGATGCGATGCGCACCTGCAGTTCGACCAGATCGAGACCGGTGACCATCTCGGTGACCGGGTGTTCGACCTGCAACCGGGTGTTCATCTCCATGAAGAAGAACTCGTCGGGGCGGTCCGCGGAGACGATGAACTCGACGGTACCGGCGCCGACGTAGTCCACGCTTCGCGCGGTATCGCATGCGGCGGCGCCGATTCGGGCGCGGGTGTCGGCATCGAGCAGCGGTGACGGTGCCTCCTCGATCACCTTCTGGTGGCGCCGCTGCAGACTGCATTCGCGCTCGCCGAGGTGGACGACGTTGCCGTAGCCGTCGGCGAGGATCTGCACCTCAATGTGGCGGGGGTTCAACACGAATCGCTCGAGGAACAGTGTGTCATCACCAAATGCCGCCGCGGATTCGCGCCGCGCTCCGGCCAGCGCGGCGGGCAGGTCCGCGGGCCGCTGCACGACCCGCATGCCCTTGCCGCCGCCGCCGGCCGACGGCTTCACGAGCACCGGATAGCCGACGTCGTCGGCCGCAGCGATCAGTTCTTCATCGGTCAGGCCCGGCCGGGCGAGACCAGGCACGACCGGAACGCCGAACGCCGACACGGCGGCCTTCGCCGCGATCTTGTCGCCCATGGTGTGCAGTGCGGCGACCGGCGGCCCGATGAACACGATTCCGGTCGACTGCAGCGCGGCAGCGAATTCCCCGTTCTCCGAGAGGAACCCGTAGCCAGGATGCACTGCCTGCGCGCCGGTGCGCCGGGCCGCGGCCACGACGGCATCGATGTCGAGGTAGCTCTGCCGTGCGGGCGCCGGCCCGATGGCCACCGCGACGTCTGCCTCGGCGACGTGGCGGGCGCCCGCGTCGGCGTCGCTGAAGACCGCGACCGAGCGGATGCCCATCGCAGAAAGCGTGCGGATGACCCGCACGGCGATCTCGCCACGGTTGGCGACCAGAACGGTGTCGAAGCTCTGTGAGGTCATTGGCCGTTCACATCCGGAACACGCCGTAGGAGACCGGCTCCAGCGGTGCTTGTCCAACCACCGAAAGCGCCAGCCCGAGAACGGTTCTGGTGTCGGCAGGATCGATCACCCCATCGTCCCAGAGCCGTGCGGTGGAGTAGTACGGGTTGCCCTGGTATTCGTACTGCTCGCGGATCGGCGCCTTGAATTCTTCCTCCTCCTCCGGTGTCATCTCGGCGCGGACGGCGGCCAGCACCGAGGCGGCCTGCTCGCCGCCCATCACCGAAATGCGGGCATTGGGCCACATCCACAGGAACCTTGGCGAATACGCCCGCCCGCACATCGAGTAATTGCCGGCTCCGTAGGAGCCGCCGATGACCACGGTCAGCTTCGGCACCCGGGCGCAGGCGACCGCAGTCACCATCTTGGCGCCGTGTTTGGCGATGCCGCCGGCCTCGTAGTCACGGCCCACCATGAAACCGGAAATGTTCTGCAGGAACAGCAGCGGTGTCGTGCGCTTGTCGCACAGCTCGATGAAATGGGCGCCCTTCAAAGCGGATTCGGAGAACAGCACACCGTTGTTGGCGACGATTCCCACCGGGTGGCCGTGGATGCGGGCGAAGCCGGTCACCAGGGTGGAGCCGTAATCGGCCTTGAATTGCGCGAATTCGCCACCGTCGACGATCCGGGTGACGACCTCGTGCACGTCGTAGGGCACCCGCGGATCGACCGGGACCACGTCGTACAGCTCGGTCTGGTCGGCCACCGCGGCCACCGTCGGGGCCACCTCCCACGGCGGCTGCGAGCGCGGTCCCAGGGTGGCGACGATGCGGCGCACGATCCGCAGCGCGTCGCGGTCGTCGTGGGCCAAATGATCGGTGACGCCCGAGATTTTGGAGTGCAGGTCTCCGCCGCCGAGGTCCTCCGCGGTCACCACTTCGCCGGTCGCGGCCTTCACCAGCGGCGGGCCGCCGAGAAAAATCGTGCCCTGGTTGCGCACGATCACGGCCTCGTCGCTCATCGCAGGCACGTACGCCCCACCCGCGGTGCATGAGCCGAGCACGGCCGCGATCTGCGGTATGCCGTCGGCGCTGAGATTGGCCTGGTTGTAGAAGATGCGACCGAAGTGCTCACGATCCGGGAACACCTCGTCCTGCCGCGGCAGAAACGCACCGCCGGAGTCCACCAGGTAGATGCACGGCAACCGGTTCTGGCCGGCGATCTCCTGGGCGCGCAGGTGTTTCTTGACCGTGATCGGGTAGTAGGTACCGCCTTTGACGGTGGCGTCGTTGGCCACGATCATGCATTCGCGGCCCGAGACGCGGCCGATGCCGGCGATCAAACCCGAGCCGGGGCACTCGTCGTCATACATCCCGTCCGCGGCCAGCGGCGCCAACTCCAGAAACGGGCTGCCCGGGTCCAGCAGCCCGTCCACGCGGTCGCGCGGCAGCAGCTTGCCCCGGCCAACATGCCGCTCACGGGCCCGCTGCGGACCGCCCAGAGCGGCCGCGGCCAGCTTCCCGCGCAACTGCTCCACCAACGCGAGGTGTTCGTCGCGGTGGGTTCCCGGCGATGCCATCTTGAAGTACCCGTCCGAGTTGGGTTAATGACGACTAACTCGTGCTATGTTAGTCATGATTAACCGAAATGTCCACCTGCGGTTACGAGGGGGTCTGGATGTCCACGCCGGCCGCCACCACACGGCGCAGCAGGGCGAAATCGGATCGCCGCAGCCAGCTCATCGCCGCGGCCGAGCGGCTGGTCGCCGAGCGGGGCTATCTGGCGGTGCGACTGGAGGATATCGGCGCCGCAGCCGGAGTAAGTGGACCCGCGATCTACCGGCACTTCCCCAACAAGGAGGCGCTGCTGGTCGAGTTGTTGGTCGGCATCAGCACCCGGCTGCTGGCCGGCGCTCGCGATGTCATGGCCCGCGCCGACGACCCGGTGTCCGCGCTGGACGGGCTGATCGATTTTCATCTGGACTTTGCATTCGGCGAATCCGATTTGATCCGCATCCAGGACCGCGACCTCGGGCATCTGCCGGAATCCGCCAAACGGCAGGTCCGCAAGGCACAACGCCAATACGTCGAGATCTGGGTCGACGTGCTACGGCAATTGGACAACTCGCTGACCGAGACGGCTGCCCGGCTGATGGCGCATGCCGCGTTCGGGCTACTGAATTCCACTCCACACAGCGTGAAACCGGGCACAGTAAAGCCGGCCGAGGCCAGCTCGCGCGCCGTATTGCGGGCAATGACGGTGGCGGCGCTGACCTCGGCCGGTCGGATTCGCGGTTAGGCGTTAATACCAGACTTTCCTGCCGCCGATCGGCCGCCCGACGGATCCGAGGATCCAGAAGACCGCGCCGATGACGAGTAGTACCACCCCGATGTAGGTGAGGATCGAGATCCCAAACACCACTCCCAGGATGAGCAGGATTGCTCCAAGGACAATCATGGCTACTCCATTTCTTCCGAACTGTTCACTGCCGGTTGACTACTGGCTGGGCTGCGGAACATTGCAGTCCGTCACCTTGGGATTGACTCCCGCGTAGTTAAGCGGTCCGGCAACCACCGTCAGTGCGATGGTGCCCGCTGTGGCGCAATTGCTTTCGCCGCCCTTGAAATAGTCACGCTGATAGGCGGCCACCACGCCGATCAGTAGCCAGACGAGCACAATGAGACCGAGAATTCCTCGCATGCTTCGCCTCCATCCGTCTATGCACCAATAACTGGGGCGCAGCACCGGATTACCCGGCGGATAATTTGTCCAAACCTGAGGTCAGCTACGGATTGGTCACGAAATGGGCATCGGCGCGAACGCGGTAGTGAGCCAGCCCTTGATGGCTCGGACCAGCGCTTCGCGGTTTTCGCGCTTGACGATCTGGTGTCCGTCGTCGTCGAACATCAGGCATTCGACGGTGCGGCCGAGCCTGCGCAACGCGTCGAACATCTGCTGCGACTCGCTGGGCGGGACGTTGGTGTCGTTGGCGCCGTGTACCAGCAGCAGCGGGGCCGTCAATGCCTCGACCCGCAGCAGCGGCGACAACCGCTCGAGCAGTTCACGGTCGTTGACCGGGTGGCCGTACTTGGGATACGCCGCTGCCGCGATCCATGGCTCGGTGTTGCGGTAGAACGTGGCGAGGTCGCTCATCCCGCAGATGCTGATGCCGGCGGCGAAAAGCTCGGGGTGGAAGGTCAGCGCCGCCTGAGTCAGGTAGCCACCGTAGGACCAGCCGCAGCAGCCGATGCGGTCTGCCGGAGCGACGTCGCGGTCGACCAGGAAACGCACACAGTCGGCGACGTCGTCGATCGCCGCGAACCGCAACTCCTTGTCGTCGGCGTGCATGAAGGTTCGGCCAAATCCGCCGGAACCGCGGATATTCGGGGTGAGCACCGTGATACCGGCGTCCAGCAGCGGGGGAAAGATCTCGCTGTAGTCGGGCCGGGCCTGCCCCTCGGGTCCGCCGTGCAGATAGATCAACGCACCGACCGGGTCCACGCCGACCGGCGGGCGGTACAGCCAGGCGGTGAACTTCAGCCCGTCACGAGCGGTGATGCTTACCAGCGCCGGATCAGTGGCAGCCGAACCACCGCTGGGGGGCTCGCGGTCGATCCGTTCCCACTCCCGGGACCGCGGATCGACAAGTTCGACGGTGCGCGGCATAGACGGTCCCTGGACGGTCATCGCCACCATCGAACCGCCGGCACTGATGCTCAGCTCACCGACCACAGGGCCCGACAGCGGGATGGGCTCGGTAAGCGTCTTGTCGGCATACTCGAGGATTTGTAACTCGCTGCGGCCGTCGATGTTCCACAGCAACGCCACCGTGGACAGGTCGTCGCTGACGGCGAACTCGTCCAAGTCGTATCCCGGACGTTCGGCGACCACTTGATAGGAAACCCCGTCCTCGGTGGTGGTGACCTCGACGAGCCGCGCGTGCTCCTCGCCATTGTCGCTGCGGATCAGCGCCCGCACATACCCGCGGGTGCTGTTGAGTCCGTAGTGCTTTGCCGGGTGATACAGCCGGGTGTGCTCACCGTCCGGGCCGTACCGCAGGCGTCGGGCATAGTGGTCGTCGAGGATGACACCGGCGTCGGTGGTCGATCCCGGATCCGATGGAAGCAAAGCGATTTCGGTCAGGCCGTGCAGCATGATCAGGTCGCGGTAGCCACGCGGACCGACCCGCACCAGCGACGCACCGGCCCACGCATCGACGAGCCGGCCGCCCGAGCGGCGGTCCACCACGATGGTGTCGCCGTCGGCCGGGTTGATCAGACACGAGCTGCCGATGCCGTCCTCGCCGGTGAGGATCGCGGCCACCTGAGTGCCGTCCCAGCCGATCAGTTCCGCGGTGCCCTCCGAGACACCAGCCGGCCAGCGGTCGATGCGATGAGCGTCGCGATCGTCGGGATCGGTTGTCACCAACCAGATTTGGCTGCGGGTGCCGCCTTCGGGTGCGACCTGGCAGGCTAGCCAGTACCCGTCGGCGGAGTGGATCACCCGGGTGACGGGGCCCTCGACGGGCAGCTCGACATCGCGCGAAGAGCTGGCACGCAAGCCCCGCAGGAAGCGCTGGACCGCACGCGGGTAGCCGCCGTCGTCGACGATATGGGCGAACGCGGTCGCGTCCGGGGACAGCGACGCGCCGTAGATCGCGCGCACCTGCTGTCGCACCGGCTAGCCCTCCATGCTCTGCAACCACATCTCCAGGACCGCGAGCTGCCACAACGCGTTGGCCCCCAGCATGGTGCGGATGTCGTTCGGTGCGGCCAGCAGCGCCTCGACTGTCTCCGGACGGTACAGGCCGCGCGCCCGGGCCGCGTCATTGGTCAGCGCGTCGCGGACCATGTCGAGCACCTCGCCGTGCAGGTGACGAATCCCGGGCACCGGGAAGTAGCCCTTCGTCCGGTCGATCACCTCCGCGGGCAGCAGTGCCCGTGATGCATCCTTGAGCACGCCCTTGCCACCGGAGGCCAACTTCAGCTCCGGGGGGCAGGTCGCGGCGAGTTCGACGAAATCGTGGTCAAGGAATGGCACCCGGGCCTCCAGGCCCCAGGCCATCGTCATGGTGTCGACCCGCTTGACCGGGTCGTCGACCAGCATCACCTGCGTGTCCAGCCGCAATGCGGCGTCGACGGCCGTCTGCGCGCCCGGCGCGGACTGGTGCGCCATGACGAACTGGCGGCTCGGATCTTCGCCGGCGATCCCGTATTCCGGTGCGAAGATCGCGAGCACGTCGGCGTGGTCGCGGTCGAAGAACACCTTGGCGTAGGCCTCGGTGGTCTGTTCGCGGGCGACGTTTGCCAGCGGCGGATACCAGTCGTAGCCGGCCAGGATCTCGTCGGCGCCCTGGCCGGACTGCACCACTTTGACGGACTTGCTGACTTCCTCTGAGAGCAGATAAAAAGCAACGCAGTCGTGGCTGACCATCGGTTCGCTCATCGCCGCAATGGTTTTCGGCACCGCCGGCAGCAGCCGCGAGCTGTCGATATGGATGCGGTGGTGATCGGTGTCGAAAGCTTTGGCGATCATGTCGGAGTAGAAGTACTCGTCGCCGGATTCGCCGCCCGCCGAGTCGAAGCCGATGCTGAAGGTGGCCAGCCCGTGCTGGCCCTGCTCGGCGAGCAGGGCTACCACGATCGACGAGTCGATGCCACCCGACAGCAGCACCCCGACCGGCACATCGGCGACCATGCGGCGTTCCACCGCGGTGCGCAGGGCGTCCATCAGCGCGTCCTGCCAGTCGGGCACCGACCAGGAGGCGCGCAGTGGGTCGCGCTCGAAGAGCGGTGACCAGTACACGGCGTCGGTGTGCGAGCCGTCGGGCTGGATCACCCGCACGGTCGCCGGCGGCAGCTTGCGCACGCCGCGGTAGATGGTGCGCGGCGCGGGAACCACGGAGTGAAAGCTCATGTAGTGGTGCAGCGCATACCGGTCGAGTTCGGTATCCACGTCGCCGGCGTCGAGCAGCGCGCGCACGGTCGAGGCGAACCGCAGGCGTCCCGGTGTTTCGGCCAGATACAGCGGTTTGATCCCCAGCCGGTCGCGTGCCAGCGTGACTACGCCGGTGTCCCGGTCGGCGATCGCGAAGGCGAACATACCCTTGAATCGGTCGACGCAGCCGGTGCCCCAGCGGTGGAACGCCTTGATCACCACCTCGCTGTCTGCTGTCGAAAAGAACTGGTAGCCAACATCTTCCAGTTCCAAGCGCAGATCCTGGTAGTTGTAGATGCAGCCGTTGAAGACCAGAGTCAGCCCAAGGTCACTGTCGACCATCGGCTGGGCGCCGCGCGCGGACAGGTCGATAATCGACAATCGCCGGTGTCCGAGCGCAATGGGACCGTGCGCGAAGACGCCGTCGGAGTCGGGCCCGCGGGACACCATGGCGCCCGTCATCCGGCTCACCGCGACGACGTCGGCCGACCGCCCGTCCCAGCGGATTTCGCCGCAGATACCACACATATCGTCTCCCTACCGCGACTCTGCGCCGGTCAGTATCCAGGTGTCCTTGCTGCCGCCGCCGGACGACGAGTTCACGATGCGTGATCCGCGCGCCGCCACCCGGGTCAGCCCGGCGGGCATGACGTGAGCCGTCACCGAATCGTCGGCCCCGGGCCGCAGGTGAACGAACGCCCGCAGGTCGACGTGGTGCGGATACATTCCCTCGCCGTCGAATGTCGGGTGCGTGGACAGCGCGATCACCTCCTGGGCAATGTAGCGCTCCGGCTGCGCTTTCAGTTCGCGACGGCGGACCTCCAGCGCATCGGTGGTGGCCTCCGGTCCGATCACCACGCCGCTGCCGCCGAGCCCGTCGATGGGTTTGACCACCAGTTCGGCGATGTTGTCGAGCACGAAGTCACGCTGCGCGCGTTCGGCGCAGATCCAGGTCGGCACCTGGGTCAGGGCCGGCTTCTCGCCGAGGTAGTACTCGATCATCATCGGCACATAGGCGTAGATGGCCTTGTCGTCGGCGATGCCGTTGCCCAGCGCGTTGGCGATGGTGAGATCGCCGTGGCTGACTGACTCGAGCAGACCCGGCCGCAACGCACTGCCGTCGTATCCGGTGGACGACAACAGCATGTCCTCGTCCATCCGGGCGTACAGCACGTCGACGGGGTGGATGTCGGAACCGATGTGGCGCAACAATTTTCCGTCGCGTACCGACAGGTCCGAGGACTGTACCAGCGCAATCCCCATTTCGTCGGCGAGGAAGGTGTGTTCGAACCAGGCCGAGTCTTCCCAGCCTGCGGTCAGCAGCGCCACCGACGGCTCGTCGCCCGCGAGCGGCGGGGCCGAAGCACGCAGCGTGTCCAGCAGCATCTGCGGCACCTGGTCGACGTCGCCGAGGTCGGGCGGCCGGTCCAGCTCGGGCAGGTGCTTGCTCAGCAGCCGTCGGTTGACGATCGCGTAGGCGGTGCCCGACGGGATGCGCAGGTTGTCCTCGAGCACCAACCAGTTTCCGGCCCGGTCGCAGACCAGGTCGGTGCCGCTGATGTGGGCGCGCACGGGGTTGTTTGACAACCGGCCCGTCGAGCGGAATCCGGGCGCCCGGTCGAGCGCCTGAATCCCGATGACGCCGTCGGCGATGATGGCCTGCTCGGAGTAGATGTCGCGCAGAAACGCGTTGAGCGCCCTGGCCCGCTGACCCAGCCCCACGGTGAGGTCGGCCCACTCGTCGGCGGCGACCAGCCGCGGCAGTACGTCGAGCGGGAACACCTGGGCGCGGCCCTGGCCACTGACCCGGAACATGACCTTGTCGGCGCGCTGCTCCTGCTCGATATCGCTTTCGCGCGACCGCAGCGGTGCCACACCGAGGTCGCCGACGGTGTGCAGGATCTTCTCGTAGCGCGGCCGGGGCCGCCCGCTGCGGTCGACGGCCTCGTCATAGCTGACCGCGGCGGTCGTGTCGGTGGGGTCGTACTCGCGGTCGGGGTGGTAGCCGAACAGCAGGGTCGGGTCCTCCGTCACGGCCGCCGCGGTGCCCGGCCAGTCGCCCGCCGTTTCCGCGATCAGCTGATCGACGACGTCGGTGAGGCGGCCGCGGCGGCGCAATGCCCGGCGCTGGCGGGCCGCCGATGTGCCGCCGATCAACACTTGCCGGGTCAGCTCGCTGATCATCGGCCAGTCCCCCGCCGCCTCGAGCTGCGGGCGCAGCGATCGCACCAGGTCGGTGACCACCTCGGCGGCGGGCCGACTACTTGGGCCGTCGATGTCGACGAGCTCGCCCTCGAGCCCGGAGCGGGCCGCCCTCCACAGCGCGGCCCGGCCCAGCGGCGGGGCCACCTCGACCGGCGGCACGCCCGCCCGCAGCGCCTCGACCTCGCGCTCAACCAGTGCGCGGAACAGTCCGGCGATCAGCACGATGGTGTCCACCGACGGGCAGCTGTCGCATACCCGCAGTTCCAGGGTCGGCGCGGCGACCGCCGGCCGGACGTCGAAATAGACCATCCCGGCATCGGTGATCACCCCACTGGCCACGAGGTCGGAGACCAGCCGGTCGTATTCGGCGGCCGACGACACCGGCGCGGCCAGCCCCGTCGTGGGCCAGCGCTGCCACACCAAAGTGCGCCCGCTGGAGTAGCCGGTGTCGGATCCGTCGGCCCAGAACGGCGAGCTGGCGCTCATCGCCAGCAGGGTCGGCAGGTAGGGCGCCACGCGGTTTGCCACGGCGACGGACTCGTCGCGGTCGTCCACGCCGATGTGTACCTGGGTGCCGCAGATGAGCTGTTCGCGGGCCAGCAGCTGGTAGTCGGCGAGCATTTGCCGATACCGGGCGGTCTGGGTGACCTGCATCTCCGCGGGCACCGATAACGGCACCGCCCCCGCCGCGACCACACCCATGCCGAGCCTGGCGGCGGAGTCCACGAGGACCCGGCGGTGGCTCTGCAGATCGACGCGCAGTCCGTCGAGTGTGTGGACCACGCCGCTGTTCATCTCGACCACGCAGCGCTGCAACTCGGCCACGTAGTTGTCGGACAACACGTCAAGCAATTCGGGCGCGCGGGCGGTCAGCCGCCTGGTCTTCAGGTCGACAAGGTGGAACTCCTCCTCGACACCCAATGTTCTCGGCATGACGCCTCACAATTCGTGACGGTAGTTGACGCTCGGTAACACCATTGTTAACCGAGGTCGCGGCCGGTAAACAGTAATGATCGACACCATCGCCACTGTTGGTTTGCTGTGACGAAAGGCCGAGGCACAAGCCACGCAGGTACCCTGCAGCCATGAGGTGGGCATGAGCGATTCACCACGCCCCGACGGGATCGAGCCGACCCAACCGCTGGGCAACAGCTACCCGGCCTACACCGATCCGGCGTATGCGAGCCAGGCGCCCTACGGCCCCACCTACCAGGTCCCGGCCGTGCCGAATCCCACGCAGCCGCTGCCGCCATACTCCCCGTACGGCTACGACCCCTACGCCACCGGGCAGTACGGCCAGCAGTACCCGCCGGGTGAGCCGCCGCAACCGCCGCCCGAGCCGCCCAAATCGCCGCGCTGGCTCTGGTGGGTCGCGGCGGTGGCCGTGCTGACGGTGGTCGGACTGGTCATCGCGCTGGTGATCGTCAACAGCTCGAGGCAGCAAACGGTCGTCGCCCCGGGACCGTCAATGCCCGAGCCCAGCTCCACCACACCGACACCGACGCCGACAACGACGCGACGCACGGTCCCGCCGATCATCCCGGCACCGACCACCGCACCTCCCACCGAATCGGCGACCCCCGGCGCGACCGAGACGGTGACCTACGGGGTCACCGGCGACGGCCGGGCCATCAACATCACCTACGTCGACACCGGCAGCCTGCTGCAGACCGAGTTCAACGTCATGCTGCCGTGGAGCAAGGAAGTCGAGCTGCCCGATCCGGCCGCGGAGTCCGCGAGCGTCACCGTCATCAACGTGGGCCGCGAGGTCACCTGCACGGTCAGTGTCAACGGTGCTGTGGTCCAACAACGCACCGGCTCGGGCCTGACCATCTGCAGCGCGACAGGCTAACGCATCGCCGGCGCGCGAGGCACCCGCACCGCCAGCATCGCAAACAGCCCGGCGGCGAGCACCGCGCACAGCCCGGCCATACCGGCACGGTCGGTGCCGAATACGTCGATGAAGGTGGAGAACAGCGACGGCGCCAGGAAGGACACCGCCCGGCCGGTGGTGGTGTAGAGCCCGAACGCCACGCCCTCCTTGCCGTCGGCTGACATGCGGAGCATCAGCGTGCGCGCCGACGACTGGGCCGGTCCGATGAACAGGCACAGCAGCAGCCCACAGACCCAGAACGCCAGCGCCCCAGACAGAGTCATCAACGTGAGTCCGACTGCGATCAACGCGACGAGTGAGCCGACGATGACGGGTTTGGAGCCGAGGCGGTCGTCGAACAGCCCGCCGAGCACGGCGCCGACGGCCGCGACCACGCTGGCGCACACGCCGAACAGCAAGACATTCGCCTCGGAGATGCCGTAGACGTTGACGCCGAGCACCGCGCCGAACGCGAAGACGCCTGCCAGCCCGTCGCGGAACACGGCGCTGGCGAGCAGGTAATAGACCACATTGCGGTCCCGGCGCCATTCACCGACGACTTCTGACCACAGCTTGCGGTAGGCGCCGACGAAGCCGACGGCCCGGCGTCGCTCCTCGGGTGCCGGCGTGGGACCTGGCACCGCGATGAGTACGGGCAATGCGAACAGCGCGAACCATGCGGCGGTCAGCAGCATCGCCGCCCGGACATTCTGACCGTCCGCGACCGGGATGCCCAACATCCCGCGGTTCTCGCCGTCGCCGGAGATGAACCCCAGATAGACCACGAGCAGCAGCACAACGCTGCCCAAATAACCCATTCCCCAACCGAATCCGGATACCCGACCCGACGTGTGCGGGGTGGAGAGCTGCCGCAGCATGGCGTTGTAGGGCACGGTGGCCAGCTCGCTGAAGGCCGCGGTGCAGGCGAGCAGCACGAGACCGGGCCAGAGATAGCGGTGGTCGTCGCGGATGAGGCTCATCGCGGACGTCAGCAGCACCGTCAGCCCGGTCAGCACCGCCAGCACCCGGCGTCGCCGCCACGGCGCGTCGACCCAGATCCCGGTGACCGGGGCCAGCAGGGCGACCGCGAGACCGGCGAGGGCCAGTGCCCGGCCTAGCCAGCTCGCGGGGCTGGTGTCGCCGGGCAGGTCGTCGCCCACGGTGCGGGTCAGGTAGACGGAGAACACGAAGGTCACGACGATCGCGTTGAACCCCGTCGAGCCGCAGTCCCAGAGCGCCCAGGCCAGCACCCGCGACCGCCCCGCGGTTTGCGCGGGCGGCCGCGTATCGCTCATGGTCGCCCACGATATAGTCCGCCCCATGCCAGTACCCGCTCCCAGCGCGGACGCCCGTGCTGTCGTCACCGGCGCCTCGCAGAACATCGGCGAAGCGTTGGCCACCGAGCTTGCCGCGCGAGGACATCACCTGATCGTCACCGCCAGGCGCGAGGATGTGCTGACCGCGTTAGCGAACCGGCTGACGGAGCGTTACGGGGTGACCGTCGAAGTGCGCCCGGTGGATCTCGTCGACGGCGCCGAACGCGCCAAGCTCGCCGACGAACTTGCCTCCCGCAACATCTCGATCCTGTGCGCCAACGCCGGTACCGCGACGTTCGGCCCGGTGGCCAAGCTCGATCCGGCCGACGAGCGGGCGCAGGTTCAATTGAATGTGCTTGGGGTGCACGACCTTGCCTTGGCGGTGCTGCCGGGGATGGTCGAGCGCAAGGCCGGCGGCATCCTGATATCGGGCTCGACGGCGGGTAATTCGCCGATCCCGAACAACGCCACCTACGCGGCCAGCAAGGCGTTCGTCAACACGTTCAGCGAATCGCTGCGCGGAGAGCTCAAGGGCACCGGCGTGCACGTCACGCTGCTGGCCCCCGGCCCGGTGCGCACGACATTGCCCGATGAGACGGACGCGTCGCTCGTCGAGAAGCTCGTCCCCGACTTCCTCTGGATTTCCACCGAACACACCGCCAAGCTGTCGCTGGATGGGTTGCAGCGCAACAGGATGCGGATTGTCCCGGGTGTGACGTCGAAGGCGATGTCGGTGGCCAGCGGGTATGCGCCGCGTGCAGTGGTGGCGCCGATTGTGGGCGCGTTCTACAAGCGACTCGGCGGCGGCTGAGCCTTTTCGCGCCGAGATCTGCACCACGGTTGTTGCGCAGCCGGCGGGATCACAGCCCTGACGCAGAACTCGTCTAGAACCTAACGGCGACGGCGGCCGGTGCCGAAGATGCTGCGGGTGATCTCGCGGCCGATCACGGTGCCCGCCGAGCGCATCGCGCTCTTGAATGCCGGGCTGCTCGTCATCTTTTCGAAGAAACCGGGCTCTTCCGGCTCGGCCGGCGCGGGCATCGGCGGCACCTCGATCTGTGACGGCACCGGCGGCAGGTCGGTAGTAGCGGGCGGCTGCGCCTGCGGTGGCGGCGCGAGCTTGGCGGCCAGCCGTTCGTAGGCCGAATCGCGGTCGATCGTCTGGCCGTACTCGACCTGCAGCGAGCTGGCCTTGGCGGCGGCGGCAATCGCATCGGGACCGATGGTGTCCATCAGCGAGCGCGGGGCGCGCATCCTGGTCCACGCCACCGGCGTCGGCGCGCCCTTCTCCGAGAGCACGGTGACGATCGCCTCACCGATCCCCAACGACGTCAACGCCGACTCCAGGTCGTAGACATCGGTTTTCGGGTAGGTGCGCACCGTCTTGTTCAACGCCTTCTGGTCGTCCGGGGTGAACGCGCGCAACGCGTGTTGGATGCGGGCGCCGAGCTGGCTGAGCACGTCGTTGGGAACGTCGGTCGGCAGCTGGGTGCAGAAGAACACCCCTACACCCTTCGACCGGATCAGCTTGACCGTCTGCTCGACCTGCTCGAGAAACGCCTTGGACGCGTCGGTGAACAGCAGATGCGCCTCGTCGAAGAAGAACACCAGCTTCGGCTTGTCGACGTCGCCGACCTCGGGCAGCGTCGTGAACAGATCGGCCAGCACCCACATCAGAAACGTCGAGAACATCACCGGCCGCGCGGCCTGACTGCCGAGCTCGAGCAACGTGATGATGCCGCGGCCCTGCGCGTCGACGCGCAGCAGGTCCTTGGGCTCCAACTCGGGCTCGCCGAAGAACGTGTCGGCGCCCTCGGCCTCCAGGTTGACCAGCGCGCGCAGGATGACGCCGGCCGTCGTCGACGACACCGCACCGAGCGCCTTCAGTTCCGGCTTGCCCTCGTCGCTGGTCAGAAACGTGATCACCGACCGCAGATCCTTGAGATCCAGCAGCGGCAGCGCCTTCTGGTCGGCCCAGTGGAAGATCAATCCCAGCGTGGACTCCTGGGTTGCGTTGAGCCCCAACACCTTCGACAGCAGTATCGGCCCGAAGCTGGAGATGCTGGCCCGCACCGGCACGCCGGTACCTGAGGTGCCCAACGTCAGGAACTCCACCGGATAGGCCGTCGGCGTCCACGTGTCACCGGTGTCCATGGCCCGCTCGGTGATCTTGTCGCCTGCTTCGGCCGGTCGCGACAGACCCGACAGGTCGCCCTTGACATCGGCCATCATCACCGGCACCCCGGCGGCGGACAGCTGCTCGGCGATCACCTGCAGCGACTTGGTCTTGCCGGTGCCGGTGGCGCCGGCCACCAGGCCGTGCCGGTTGACGGTGGCCAACGGGATGCGGATCTGCGCGGTCGGGTCGGCGGTGCCGTCGACGACGACGGTGCCCAGTTCCAGCGCCTGGCCTTCGACGGCGTAACCGGCCGCGATCTGCCGCGCGGGGGTGGCTGTCGATTCGGTGGTCATGTACCGCGATTCCTCTCCGGTGGCTGCATTCTCGCCACCCGACACTACTTTGTGAGCACCCGCCCGGGGTGGGTGTGGGCGACCGCTTGTCGGGCGTGGGCTTACTGTTGAGCGCTGTGCGTGACGAATTGGTGTGGATCGACTGTGAGATGACGGGCCTGGATCTGAAGTCCGATCGGCTCATCGAAATCGCGGTGTTGGTCACCGACGCCGACCTCAACATCCTCGGCGAGGGTATCGACGTCGTCATCCACGCCGACGATGCGGCGCTGTCCGGCATGATCGACGTGGTCGCGCAGATGCACAGCCGCTCGGGCCTGGTCGAGGAGGTGCGCGCGTCGACCGTCGACGTGCCCGCCGCCGAGGCCTTGGTGCTCGAATACATCCGCGGCCACGTCAAGCAGGCAAAGACCGCTCCCCTGGCCGGCAACTCGATCGCCACCGACCGCGGCTTCATCGCCCGCGACATGCCCACGCTCGACGACTACCTGCACTACCGGATGATCGACGTCAGCTCCATCAAGGAGCTGTGCCGGCGCTGGTATCCGCGGATCTACTTCGGCCAGCCGGAGAAGGGTCTCGCGCACCGCGCCCTGGCCGACATCCATGAATCGATCCGGGAGCTCAAGTACTACCGGCGCACCGCGTTCGTCACCCCGCCGGGGCCGTCGGCCAGCGACATCGCCGCGGTGGCCGCCGAACTAGGCGCCTCGGACGAGTCTTCGGAGCCAATCAATTCGGCTGCCGAGCGCCCAAGCGGCTAGTATCGACGACGCCGCTCATGCCTAACGGCTCGGCGGCGATGGTGAGTGTAGTTCAGTTGGTAGAGCACCAGGTTGTGATCCTGGGGGTCGCGGGTTCGAGTCCCGTCACTCACCCCGAAACCGCTGGCATGGTCCGTGACCGTGTTTGCCACGGGCCGCGTCAAGCAACTTACGTCAGATGCCGGCGTTGCCGGCCTTCCACTGCTCCCAGGGGATGTTCCAGTCCCCGAGCCCGTCGGCGCCGGGCAGCACCGATCCCACCGTATTGACAATCTGGACGACGTCGCCACGTTTGGTGTTGTCATAGAACCACCGACCATTGCTGGTGCTCACGTTGACGCAGCCGTGGCTTACGTTGCTGTAGCCCTGGCTGCCCACCGACCACGGCGCGGCGTGGACAAAGATGCCGCTGTAGGAGATCTGGGTGGCCCAGTCCACCTCGGTGCGATAGCCGTTGGGCGAGTTGGACGGCACCCCGTATGTCGACGAGTCCATGATCATGTGCGAGAACCGGTCGCCGACGATGAAGGTGCCGTTGTTGGTCGGCGTGCTGTTCTTGCCCATCGAGATGGGCATCGTCTTGATGACCTCGCCGTTGCGCTTGACGGTCAGCGTCTTGGTGTCGTCGTCGACGGTCGCGATGACCTCGTCGCCGATCGTGAAATGGGTGGTGACGCTGTCCTGACCGAACAATCCGTCGCCCAGGTCCACACCGTAGGTGTTGACCGCGACGTCGACCGTCGTACCCGGCTTCCAGTAATTGGCTGGGCGCCAACGCAGTTCGCGGTTGCTGAGCCAGTAGAAGGCGCCCTCGACGGGCGGGTTGGTGGTGACGGTGATGGCCTTCTGCGCGGCCAGCCGGTTCGGGATGTTCTCGTCGAAGCGGATGGCCACCGGCTGACCGATGCCGACGACCTCGCCGTCATTGGGCAGCACGTAGGGCATCGTCAGGTTTTCCGGCGAGTGCGTCTGGAAGGTCATCTGCCGGCTGGTGACGCCGCCGAGACCGAGCGAGCGCGCGTTGACTGTGTATTGCTTGTTGTAACCGAGCGGCTCGGTCGTGGACCAGGTCAGGCCGTCCGGGCTGAGCTTGCCGTCTACCGCCGTGCCTTCCTCGTTGACCATGGTGACGCTGCCGAGGACGCCGTCCTCGGCGCTGACCGTGACCGGCGCGTCGACCGGCACACCGACGGCACCGTCGGTCACCGAGGACGTCAGCTTGGGCACCAGCAGGTCGCCGAACGGCGTCCCCTTATCGGCGATCACCGCGACCTGCGGCGGAGAGGAGTTGCCGCTGCAGGCGGTGAGGCCCAGCACCCCCGCGGAGACCAGCGCGATGGCCAACAGAGCGGCTCGGCTACGACGCGGACGGGTCACCGATCGGACCTGCCACATTCTTTGCTCCACCTCGCAACCAGGCTCGAAGATCAACGGATTCTTGGCAACAGTCTAAGGGCTGCCCCGACAGGGGCGCGACCGCGGCGTCGAGCCCACGGCGAACGGAACTGTCGAGATTTTCACCCTGTGCCGCGGGCCTGTTATTGTCGCACACGCAGCGCCGTTAGCTCAGTTGGTAGAGCAGCTGACTCTTAATCAGCGGGTCCGGGGTTCGAAACCCTGACGGCGCACTCAGCTTGTTACGGCGCGACACCTTGACGCACCCCCTACCTTGTCAGCAATGGTTCCGCGGTTGCCGCGCGCGTGGGCGAGGATTCCCGCGGATCTGCGTAGCGCAATACCAGAACTGTGCTGAAGTGCATATGATCCACATCACCCTGCGGAATCATGTTGGCCGCAGATAGTAGCGAATGGTGCCGGATGACGCACAATATCTGGTTTTATGTGCGTAGAAGCTGCGGTGGATGGTACGGTCAACTTAGCTGCACATCCGTTGCGATCGCAGCGATGAACGCTGGACAACGAATTGAGGACTTAGCTGATGTCGACGTTGGGCGCATCTAGCGCTAAGGGCCTGGCCAGCGCTCGTTCAGCTGACGAGATAACTGCGCTACGGCCGGTTCTCATTTTGTCCTGCAACCGCCTCGGCCGCGTTGCCAACCCGCCCAGGCTCTCGTTCACCGATTGGCTGCTTTCCGGCCATCGCCGCTGAACTTTAGGCCCGTCAGCGGTTCCGGATTCTGCGGATAACGAGCACGACGGCCAGGGCAGCCAGCCCGGCCAGAGAGAACGCCACGGGCGGCTTCTTGACGAACCGGACCACGCGCGCCTTGGCGTCGTCGGCGATTCTGCGGGGATTGGCTCGCTCGGCGAGGGAATCCACGGTCGACGCCAGCTGGTTGCGAGCCTGATCGATCTCCTGCTTGATGGTGTCGGGATCCCGGTCCGCCACTGTGCCCTCCTCGCTGCCTTGCCGAACTACCCTAGATCAGCCGGTGCTTCGGAATGCACCGGCCGACACGAAAGGGATACCCACGCATGCCGCAGACCCCGCGACTCGAGGTGGGCGACAAGGCCCCCGAGTTCAGCCTGCCCGACGCCGACGGAAAGACCGTGTCGCTTGCTGACTACCGCGGCCGCAAGGTCATCGTGTACTTCTATCCGGCCGCATCCACGCCGGGGTGCACGAAGGAAGCGTGCGACTTCCGCGACAACCTCGGCGAGCTCAACGACGCGGGCCTCGACGTCCTCGGCATCTCCCCCGACAAGCCGGCCAAGCTGGCCAAGTTCCGCGACGAGCAGCGGCTGACCTTTCCGCTGCTGTCCGACCCGGACCGCGCGGTGCTGACCGCGTGGGGCGCCTACGGAGAGAAAACGATGTACGGCAAGACGGTTCAGGGCGTCATCCGCTCGACCTTCGTGGTCGACGAGACGGGTCGGATCGCGGTCGCGCAGTACAACATCAGGGCCACCGGGCACGTCGCAAAGCTGCGCCGCGACCTAGCTATCTAGATCCCCGAGTCGCTTCGCTCCAGCCCGCCGGACCTAGCCCGCCCAGGTTGGCCAGCAGCAGCGCCTCGGCGGTCGCCGCCCGCTCCAGCACCCCCAGGTGCAGGCTCTCGTTGATGCTGTGCGCCTGTGTCCCAGGGTCTTCCACCCCGGTCACCAGAATCTTCGCCGCCGGGAAGGCCGCGGCGAACTCGGCGATGAACGGGATCGAGCCGCCCATGCCCATGTCGACCGGATCGCTGCCCCACGCCTGCCGGAAGGCTGAGCGGGCCGCGTCGTAGACGGCTCCGCTGGCGTCGATCGCATACGGCTGACCGATGTCGCCGGGCGTGACGGTCACCTGTGCGCCCCATGGGGCGTGCTGCTCGAGGTGTCGCGTGAGCGCGTCGAGATGCGTGCGGGCGTCACCGCCGGGGGCGACCCGCATGCTGACCTTCGCCCGTGCCCGCGGGATCAAGGTGTTCGACGACGCCGCGATCGGTGTCGTGTCGATGCCTATGACGGTGATCGCCGGCTTGGCCCAAAGGCGTTGTGTTACGGAGCCGGAACCGATTTCGGAAACGCCGTCAAGAAGTCCGGACTCCTCGCGCACCCGCTGCGGCGGGTAGTCGACGTCCGCCGCCGTTCCCTCGTGCAGGCCGGCGACCGCGACGTTGCCGTCGTCGTCGTGCAGGCTGGCCAGCAGGCGCACCAGCACGCTCAGCGCGTCGGGCACCACCCCGCCCCACAGCCCCGAGTGCAGGCCATGGTCGAGCGTGGCGACCTCGACGACACAGTCGGCCAGCCCCCGCAGCGACACCGTCAGCGCGGGGACAACGGTGCTCCAGTTGTCCGAGTCGGCGATGACAATGACGTCGGCGGAAAGAGCGTCGCGGTGAGCCGCCAGCAGCCGACTCAGCGACGGCGACCCCGATTCCTCCTCCCCCTCGACGAACACCGTCACACCGCAAGGCGGCGCGCCGCCGTGCGCCCGGAAGGCGGCCAGATGCGTTGCGATTCCGGCCTTGTCGTCGGCGGTGCCGCGGCCGTAGAGGCGGCCGCCGCGCTCGGTGGGCTCGAACGGCGGCGTCAGCCACTGTCCGTGATCGCCTTCGGGCTGCACGTCGTGATGGGCGTACAGCAGCACGGTCGGCGCTCCGGGCGGTGCGGGGTGCCGGGCGATGACGGCCGGGGCGCCGCCCGCGCTGACGATCTGCACGTCATCGAACCCGGCGTCGGACAACAGCTTTGCCACGGCCTCGGCGCTGCGCTGCACCTCGCCGCGGCGGGCCGGGTCGGCCCACACCGACTCGATGCGCACCAGGTTCTCCAGGTCGCGCCGCACCGAAGGCAGCACGTCGCGCACCCGCTCCACCAGATCGCTCATGGAGACGAGGTTAGCCGTTAGCGCTCCTCGAGCACGGCGACCGCCGCGGCGGTCTCCCCCTCATGCGTCAGCGATACGTGAATTGTCACGTCGGCAAGGTGTTCGGCGATGGCGCCGCTGAGCCGGACCTTCGGCCGTCCCCACATATCGGTGATGACCTCGATATCGCGATGGATGCCCTCGGGCAGCACCGGGCGCTGCGCGAAACGCGACCCCGACCACGCCTTGATCACCGCCTCCTTGGCGGCCCATCGGGCCGCCAAGTGCCGGGCCGCCGAGGAACTCTTGTCGGCGGCGTCGCGACGCTCACCGGGAGTGAAGGTTTCGGCGAACACCGTGCCGGGCCGGTCGACCTGCTCGGCGAAGTCAGGGATGGAGACCAGATCGATCCCCAACCCGACTATCGCCATGGCGCAAACGCTATCGCACGTACACGTCGTCGTCGTTCAGCCGCGACGCCGGATCGAGCAGCATCGCCGCTTCCTGCCGCTTCTCGGGCGCGTCGTGGTTGAAGCGACGGTCGGCCGGCCGCTCGTACATCGGCCGCCCACCCGCGATCGCCGAGGCCAGCCGCCGCTGACCGGCCAGGACGCGCTCGTTGGCACGCTCGGTGTAGTCCTCGCGCTGCTGAGAGTCCAGCGTGGCCAGGAACGCCTGCGGGTGCACGAGTGCGATCAGACCCGACACGTGGCCGAAGCCGAGGCTGGTGACCAGACCCGCCTTGAGCGGGAAGCGCTCGCCCAATCGCAATGTCTCCCGCGGCCACACGAAGTGTGCCGAGGTGGCCAGCTCGTCGTCGACGCAGTCCAGGCTGCGGTTGGGCGGAATCACGCCGTCGCGCAGCATCTGGCACAGGCCCATCATCTGGAACACCGCCGCGCCGCCCTTGGCGTGCCCGGTCAGGCTCTTCTGGCTCACCACGAACAGCGGGGCGCCGTCGGAACGTCCCATCGAGTCGGCCAGCCGCTCGTGCAGCTCGGTCTCGTTGGGATCGTTGGCCAGCGTCGAGGTGTCGTGCTTGGAGATCACCGCGATGTCGTCGGCGCCGACGCCCAGCTTGGCCAGTGACCGCGCCAGCACCGAATCCTTACCGCCGCGGCCGGCGCCAAGCGCGCCGAGCCCGGGAGCCGGGATCGAGGTGTGCACACCGTCGCCGAACGACTGCGCGTAGGCGACGACCGCCAGCACCGGCAGACCCATCTTGGCCGCGAGGTCACCGCGGGCCAGCAGGATCGTGCCGCCGCCCTGCGCCTCGACGAAGCCGAGCCGGCGTCGGTCGTTGGCGCGGGAGAACTTCGAATCGCTGATGCCCTTGGCCCGCATCATCTCGGTGTCGGCGGTGGCCGCCATGTCACCGAAGCCGATGATGGCCTCCAGTGTCAGGTCGTCGAAGCCGCCGGCCACCACCAGTTCGGCCTTGCCGAGCCGGATCTTGTCGACGCCCTCCTCGACCGAGACGGCTGCCGTTGCGCAGGCGGCCACCGGGTGGATCATCGCGCCGTAGCTGCCGACGTAGGACTGAACCACGTGGGCGGCAACGACATTCGGCAGGACTTCCTGCAGGATGTCGTTCGGCTTGTTCCGGCCCAGCAGGTTGCCGTGATACATGGTCTGCATCGACGTCATGCCGCCCATGCCGGTGCCCTGCGTGCTGGCCACCAGGCTCGGATGCACCCAGCGCATCAGCTCGGTCGGGGTGAAGCCGGCCGACAGGAACGCGTCGACGGTCGCCACGATGTTCCACAGCGCCACCCGGTCGATCGAGGTGGCCATGTCCTGGCTGATCCCCCACACCGTCGGGTCGAACCCGGTGGGGATCTGCGCGCCAACGGTGCGCGACAGCTTGGTCTTGCGCGGCACCCGAATCTCGGTGCCCGCCTTGCGGATCACCTGCCAGTCGGCGGAGTCGGCCACCGGCACGGCCACCGTGTGTTCGGGGTCGAACTCGACGAACGCCCGGGCATCGGCCTCGCTGGACACGACGAAGGAGAAGTCCTTGTCCAGGAATACCGACACCAGCAGCGGGGACGCGTGATCGGGGTCGATCGCACCGTCGTCGACGAACTCCCGGATGCCGCAGCATTCCACGACGGTGTCGTGGTAGCGCTCGACCAAATCGGATTCTTCGACCAGCTCACCGGTTTCGCTGTCGTACCAGCCCGGTGTCGGATCATCCTCCCACTTGATCAAGCCGGTGGTCCAGGCCAACTCGAGCACACCGGCGGCCGACAACTCGTTGTCGACCTCCATCTCGAATCGGGTGCGCGACGAGCCGTACGGGCCCAGCTCCGCACCGCCCACGATCACCACCAGATCCGCCGGATCGACGTCGAGGTCAGCCCACGGCGGCGGCGGTGCCTGCGTGTAGCCACGCGGCGGGGACGGCAGCGCGGCGATGATCCCGTCGGCTTCGTCGTCTCCGTCGGCGGCCGACTCTGAGGTCGTCTCCTCGCGGGCCTTGGCCGCCAGTTCGCCCATGTCCAGCTCGATATCACCCAGGCCGCCGGTCAAGTCGACCTTGAGGGGCGCCGACGCGGCCGCCACCTTGGACTCGATGTCACACAGATCCAGCAGCATCGCCGCCATCTCCTGTGTGGTGTAGGTGGTCACGCCGGCCTCTTCCACCGCGCTGACGATGGCGTCGTTGTGGCCCATCAGCCCGGTGCCCTTGGTCCAGCCGATCAGCGCGTGCGCCAGGCTGACCCGCTGCGCCCACGACGATTCGGCGTTCCACCGCGAGACCACCGCGTCGAGCGCGGATTTCGACTCGCCGTAGGCGCCGTCACCGCCGAACATGCCGCGGTTCGGTGAGCCCGGCAGCACCACGTGCAGCCGCGACGCGATATCACGGTCGGCACCGATGGTCGACAGACCGCCGATGAGCCGCTGCACGGCCCACAGCAGCACCTTCATCTCCATCTCCGAGCGCGCTCCGGCTTCGGACAGGTCGCCCGCCACCCGCGGCGCCGCGAACGGGAACAGCAGCGTGGGGGTTTGCGCGTCCTTGAGGTGAATCGACTGCGGCCCAAGGTTTTCCGTCTGCTCGGTGCCGACCCACTGGACCAGCGCGTCGATATCGGAGTAGGACGCCATGTTGGCGGGCACCACCCACAGCGTCGCGCCGAAGCGCGCGTTGTCGCGGTAAAGCGTCCTGTAGAACGCAAGCCGGTCGTCGTCGAGGCGCGACGTGGTGGCGATCACCGTGGCGCCGCCGTCGAGCAGCTGCGCGACCACCGACGCCGCGATGGAGCCCTTGGACGCGCCGGTCACCACCGCGACCTCGTCGCTGTAGCGACCCGCGCCCGGGTTCTCGGCGCCGGCGGCGATGCGGCCGAACAGCGACGCGTGGACGTTGCGTCCGGCGGCCAGCGCCTTGCCCTGCCACCAGTTGGCCTGGGTGGCGACGACGTGCCCGGCACCCTCGAAGCGCTCGGAGAGCCGTGGCCAGTCGGCGTCGATATCACCCTCGTCGGACAGCCAGAGCTTGACCAGGTCCTCGCGGGCGCTGGCCCAGCGGTCGTCGAACAGGACGGCCTTCTTGGCGTCGAACGCCGGGGCCACCAGACGCGGCCAGTCCGAACCGAGTTCGGCGGTGACCAGGTCGATCAGCTCGGCGTCGTTCGTCGACTCCGGCGCGGTGACCGGGTTGTCCAGACCGAGCTGGTCGAGCACCAGCCGGGCGGCCGAGGCCAGCACGCCGTCGCGCCCGGTGACCTGCTCGGCGAACTCGCCGAGCGCGGCGGAGTCCACGACACCGCCCCCGCCGCCGGCTGCCGACGGCAGCGACACCGCGACACCGTGGCGCGCCGCCACCGCCGCGACGGCGGCGTCGATGACCTTGTCGACCGTCGCGGCGTCGGCCAGCGCGCCGTCGTGCAGCCCGCCGAGGTTGCCGCCGCGGACGCTGCTGCCCTCACGGGTGCCGAGCGCCACCTCGACGGTGACGTGGTTGGCCCAGCCGTCGCCGAGCTCCCAGGTCTTCTTGACCCGCTCGGCGATCCGCGGGCCGCTTGCCGGACGGGCCGAGCACCGTGCGCAGCTGGTCGCTGATCGCGTCGGTCAGCACCGGGCCGAACGGCTTGTAGGTGCGGGCCAGCTTGGTCACCTGCGACTTCAGCCCGGCCAGTCGGCCTCGGCGGCACCGTCGATGGCACCGAGGGACAGCTCCGCGCCGAGGTCGACGAGCAGCTGGTTGCGGCGCGACGAGACGCCGTCGCACAGCGCCTCGATCGTGTCCGGCGCCTCGATCTGGTCGAGCCGCACCTTGGTCGCAGCGCGATCAGCGCGCGCGTCGCGTCGGCAGCGGTGTAGCTGAGGTCGGCCGGACGATCGGCACCCGCGCGCGCGGCGGGGGCGGCGGGCGCGGTGCCGCTTCGGCCGGCGCCGCCTCGGCGGTTGCCTCGTCCGCCGGCGCTTCCTCGTCTCCGGCTCCGGCTCGGGGTCGGTGTCGGTGGCGAAGACGACCGCCGCGTCACGCGAGGAGTTCACGATCTTCGGCGCGCGTCGTACCGGGCAGCTTGAGCGTCTGCGTGGCCAGGTTGGCCAGGGTCGGCGCGTTGGCCACGCCGACCTCGACGAACTGCTCGATGCCGAGTCCGCCGCGGCTCGGTCGATGAACAGCAGGTCCTGGGTCTCGATCCAGCGCACCGGGCTGGCGAACTGCCAGGCGAGCAGCTCGATCAGCAGCTTGCGGCACAGGCTCGGCCGGCTTCGCGTCCGCCAGTTGTCCCAGTCCTCGAGGACCTCGTCGAGCGGCTCGGCGGGCACCAGATCCGCGATCTCCTCGACGTAGTCGCGGTCGAGCGTGAACAGCCGCGGCACCAGGTTGGGGATGTAGCGGCCGACCAGATCAGCGCGGGGTCGATCGTCGCGCGGCAGCAGCTCGTCGAGCGCGCGGCGGAAGTCGGCGACGCCGGCGTGCAGCTCCGAGGAGTGGAACGGCACGTCGATGCCCGGCACCAGGATGAACGCCGGCTTGCCGCCGGCTGCGCTCGCGGCGCTCCTCGACCTCCTCCTCGAGGGCCTCGAGGCCGGCGACCGTGCCGGCGATGGCGTACTGCGAGCCACGCAGGTTGTAGTTGACGATCTGGATGAACTCGCCGGTCCGCTCGGCGATCTCCGCGACGAAGTCGGCGACGTCGTCGTCGGCCAGGTCGATCTGCGACGGGCGGATCGCGGCCAGCCGGTAGTTGCGCCGGCCCGTCGGCGTCGCGCGGCACCAGGTGGTGCATCGCCATGCCGCGGCGGAACACGATCTCGAGCAGCGCCTCGAGCGGCAGGACGCCGGTGACGGCGGCGAGCGCGTTGTACTCGCCGACCGAGTGGCCGCAGGCGATGGCGTCCTCGACGAAGACACCGGCCTCGCGCATCTCGGCGACCTGGGCGACGGCCAGGGTCGCCATCGCGACCTGGGTGAACTGGGTCAGGTACAGCACGCCGTCGGGGTGGCGGTGGAGCTCGCCGTCGGCCCACAGGTCGGTCGGGTTGTCCCGCACGACCGCGAGGATCGAGAAGCCGAGCGCCTCGCGGGTGTGCTTGTCGGCGCGGTCCCAGACCTCGCGGGCCGCGGCGGAGCGGGCGCGGGCCTCCAGGCCCATGCCCTGGCTGCTGGATGCCCTGGCCGGGGAAGGCGTACACGGTCTTCGGTGCCGCCAGGTGTGCCGTCGCCGACATCACCAGATCGCCTCCGACGCGCGCGGCCACCTCGACGATCTCTGCGCCCGGTCGATCGCCGACGCGGTCGACGCGGAAGTCGACCTCCTCGCCGGGTCGCACC
>CAWCXH010000030.1:0-74135 GCA_963799495.1 uncultured Actinomycetota bacterium | reverse complement strand
CGTGTACAGCCCAGCCGCGACACTGATCGGAAGCGTGAATAGGGTTATAGTGATGTGCGGGCCGGGAGTGAGATGTCCAGCGCGCCACGGTATTAGAGGGGCTTAGCAATGATTGAACTGAAGAGAATCGCAGCAGGAACCATGATCGTCGGCGCATTCGGCCTGGCCGCAGCCGGAATGAGCACGGGCGTGGCAAAGGCCGCCCCGGGTGCGCCCAGCATCGACATTGTTGAGAAGCCTCATTGGGACGACTGGGATGACTGGGACGGCGACGATTGGCGCGGCTGGGACGGCCCCAGGGTTTGGGGGCCGGCCGATCCAGGCGTGCGTGAGCGCCACCGGTCCGTTCGGGTACGTCACCGGCACCGCGTGCATCTAACCCAAGGCCGCGCCTGACGAAATTTTCGTTTCCGCACATGCGGCGGCTCGGTCGGTCGCATCGTGAACGGTGTGACGCAGCCATCACTTCTGGAGGCCGACAGCGGCCTGCCACGCGGCGTGCAAGGCGCCGCCGATCCGCGTTTCGCAAGCGTCGTCCGTGCGTTGGCCCTGCTGTTTCCCGGGCGCCGGTTCGGTGGTGGGGCGCTTGCGGTGTACATCGACGGCCGACCAGTCGTCGATGTCTGGACGGGGTGGTCAGACCGCGCCGGCGAGGCGGAATGGACGGCCGATACCGCTGCGATGGTGTTCTCCGGCACCAAGGGGGTGGCGACCACCGTCATCCACCGGCTGGTCGACCGTGACCTGCTGTCCTACGACACGCCCGTCGCCGAATACTGGCCGGACTTCGGAGCCAACGGCAAGGCCGAGATCACGGTCCGCGACGTGTTGCGACACCGATCCGGACTGTCGCACCTGAAGGGTGTCAGCAAGACCGAATTGCTGGATCACCGCCGGATGGAGGAGCGGCTGGCCGCCGCGCCGGTCGACCACCTGCGGGGAATGCCGGCGTATCACGCGCTGACCTACGGATGGCTGCTGTCGGGCCTGGCTCGCGCGGTGACGGGCAAGGGCATGCGCGAGTTGATCCGCAACGAGGTGGCGGCGCCGCTCAACACAGACGGCCTGCACCTCGGCCGCCCGCCGGTCGATGCGCCGACCAAGGTGGCGCAGATTCTCGCGCCGCAGAGCGCCCGGGCCAATCCGGTGTTCAACTTCGTCGCGCCGAAGGTGGCCGGGATGCCATTCTCCGGGGCCTTCGGTGCGATGTACTTCCCCGGCATCAAATCCTTTGTGCAGGGCGACATCCCGTTTCTCGACAGCGAGATCCCGGCCGCCAACGGCGTCGTCACCGCCCGCGCCCTGGCGAAGATGTACGGCGCGCTCGCCAACGGCGGCAGCATGGACGGCAAGCAGTTCCTGTCACCTGAGTTGACGAGTGGCCTGACCGGTAAGCCCAGCCTGTGGCCGGACTTGAACATCGTCGTGCCGATGGCTTTCCACCTCGGCTATCACGGATCGCCGATTCCGGGTCTGCTAGGAGGATTCGGCCACGTCGGTTTGGGTGGGACGCTCGGATGGGCCGACCCCGACACCGGCAGCGCGTTCGCCTTCATCCACAACCGGCTGCTGACACCGATGGTCCTTGACATGGCATCGTTCGCGTTTCTGGCTCAGCCGATGCGCAGTGCCATCGCGAACGCCCGCAAGCACGGCGCCCACGAGGTGCCGCATCTCGGCGCGCCCTACCCCAAACCGAGGCGACGAAAGGCCGTAGGCGAGTCGGAGCCCGCGCGCGGTCGGGCATAGGCGAGCGGCGGTCGCCGGTTGCGAAACAAGGGCCGGAAGTGAGCCGCCCGACCATTACGCCACGACGCCGCGCGGCAGGATCAGCGGCAGGTCGTTGTAGGTGACGATGCCGGGTGCGGCGGCGACGACCGCCGGGATGGCGTTGAGCGGCGGCGTCGCGGTCATGATGTAGCCGAGCACCATGAACTCCTCCAGCGTCGTCGCCTCGAAGTCGGGCGGCGGCAGGAATCCGACCTTCATGGTCACCGTCGGGCGCCCGGCGACCTCGATGACCCAGCCGTCCTGCTCGATCTTCCAGTCCGGCTCGAGTGTCTGCCCCTTGCGCCACCGGACGTTGATCTCGACGCGGGTCACCCCGTCGACGATGCCCTTCCAGCTGGCGTAGACGCCGGCCACGCAGCCCGCCGGGATCGTCCACGACCCGAGGTCGAGGTCCTCGGTGGTCTGCGCATACTCGGCGTCGCAACGCACCTCGTCGAGTTCGACCCCGAGCGCGTCGGCGACCATCCGCACAGCCTCGCCGAACACACCGGTGCCGTGAGCGGTCATCGCCTGCAGGTCGGGGTCGTCGATCGGCTGGCCGAAGCCAACCGGCTTCTCGGTGGCCGGTGAGTCGTAGAACGTGGTGTCGGCGGCTTCGTTGACGGTGATCCTGTCGACCCGGTCGCAGATGCCCGCCGCCACGATGGACAACTGGTTGACGTAGCCCGGGCTGATGCCCGATCCGAACATCGTCGAGCCGCCGGCCTTGCACGCCTCGGCGATCCGGTCGCGACCCTCGCCCTGGTTGTGGCCGGTGATGAAGGAGGCGGTCGCCACGACGTTGACGCCCGCAGACAGGATCTTCACCAGCTCGTCGACGTCGATCCACATCGGGTTGTAGACCACGACGTCCGGTTTCAGCGCGAGCAGCGCGTCGACGTCGTTGGTGGCGGCGACGCCCAGCGGCTCGATACCGCACAGTTCTCCGACGTCGCGGCCGACCTTGTCGTCTGACCAGGCGTAACAACCGACGAGTTCGAGCGTGGGGTTCGCGGCGATTGCCTGCACCGAGCTCTTGCCGACATTGCCCGTCGTCCACTGGACGACGCGATAAGGGGTTGTGTTTGGCACTCGCTCAGCATAGGCAAGGGGACCGGGTCGGTAGACGGATTGGTGGTAAGCCCTCTGCTTACGGTCCCGCCGCCAGTGTCGCCTTACCCGTGCGCTCCTGACCGGAGGCGTCGATCCAGGTCAGGTCGATGACGTCGCCGGAATAGTGCCGGTCCAGCACGTAGGTGAGCGTGGTGGCCGAGTCGAGCGGGGTGCCGTCGAGCGTGGTGATCACGTCGCCGCCGACCAGCCCGGCCTGCTCGGCGGGGCCTCCGCGCAGTGCCTCGCGCACGATCACCCCGGGCACGTCCCGCGGCGCGGTGCTGACCCCGACTCCCAGCAGCGTCGGTGGCCCGATGTGGACCGAGTCGGACGGCACTCCCGAGCGGATCTGGTTTGCGACGGCGATCGCCTGGTTGATCGGGATCGCGAAACCCTCACCGCCAGGGCCCATCCGGAAGTTCACCGAGGCCGCCGTTGTGAGTCCGACGACCTGTCCGGCCCCGTTGACCAGCGGCCCGCCGGAGTCGCCGGCGCGCACCGGGGCCTCGAACTCGATCAGGCCGGTCAACTCGTCCGAGCTTCCCGTCAGCGCGTCCTCGGCGTTGACGGTGCGGCCGAAGGTGGTCACCGTGCCCACCTCACGAGTCAGCGGGCCGCCGCTGCCCCGCGCATTGCCCAGGGCGACGACCGGATCGCCCACTGCGAGCTGTCCCGAGTCGCCGATCGGTGCGGTCGGTAGCCCGCCCGCGCCGCGGAGTTGGAGTACGGCGATGTCGTGTCTGCGGTCATAGCCGACGAGATCGGCACCGAACGGCCGTTCGCCGACGGTCACGTCGATCCTGTCGGCGCCCTGCACGACGTGGAAGTTCGTCAGCACCTGGCCGCCGGGATCGAGCACGATGCCGGTCCCGACGCCGATCGCACCCTGATACTCGACCACGGTGTCGATGCGGGCCACGGCCGGCTCGACCTGAGCTGCCGCCGCGAGCGGATCGGCGGGCGCGGCTGCCGAGGTCGCCGGGTACACCGGCGCGACCAGCGCCAGGACCGCGGCAAGAGCGATCAGGAACGCAGACAATCCGCGACGCGGGTGGTATTTGCCCATGTCTTCATCTTGGCTGGGAGATCCACCGATGTCGACGCAACCGGCTACACGCAGTTGCGCCGGACGATCACCTAATCTTCGACGGCCACGCCGCCGCGCGAGCGTCTGCGCCGCCGCGACGGGGAGGACTTACCGGATGGCCGGCGATTGCGCAGGCCGCCGGCGGGGGCGTCGGCCTCGTCGGTGTCCGGGTCCTCGTGTTCGACGGGCTTGTCCTCGTCGATGGGAGGCTCTTCCTGCGCCGTCGACCCCACCTCCTCGGCAGTCGACGTCACCTCCTCGGCGGCGGGTTCGGCTTCTACATCCGCGGTGACCTCGGCGGGCGTCTCGTCCTCGGCCGACTCTTCGCGCTCCGGCTCTTCGGGTTCCGACGTCTCCGTCTCGGCCGCGGTCGCGTCTTCGTCCAAGGTTTCGTCGTCCTCGGCGGACTTGCGGCCGCGGCGTTGCTCCTTCTGCTTGGGCCTGAGCGGTTTCGGTGGTGGTGGCGGCAACTCGGCGACAAATGCCAGGTAGAAGGCGAACATACCGAGCAGCGCGATCGCGGCGGCGGCGCCGTAGATGCCGAACAGCCACTGGCCCGCGCTGTCGAGGTCGAGCCAGATCTCGCTGATCGCGGTGCCGATGATGAGCACGCCGGCGAGAACATGCAGCCCTATTGACGACGTCCGCAGGGTCAGCGCCAGCTGTGGGGTGCCGTACTCCGGCCTGCGGGTGCGCAGCAACGTGAACACCACCGGCAGGGCGGCCAGGCCGATGAGGGCGCCGGTGACGATGCGCAACACCGTGCCCAAAGTGTGCGACGTCACGCCCGTCAGCTCCCACCAGCGGGGCAGCACGAAAGCGACATACAGGGCAGCTGCGATGCATGAGAACGATGCGTGCCACAACACCGCGACCCAGCGCCGCATACTCCTCCTTGAGCTTTGATGGCCAGGGTGCGACCAAGCTGTCGGTCAGCCGGTCGCGCCCCAGGCCGACTGCGGAGGATGCGGGATTTGAACCCGCGAGGGCTGTTAACCCAACCCGCGTTCCAGGCGAGCGCCATAGGCCACTAGGCGAATCCTCCGCGCGCCATGGTAGCCGACGTGGTGAACGCGCCCGTCCGAGTCGCTCGTCGGCCCCGCGGGCGTTACACTCGGCGTGGACCCCGCGCGGCGTCCATCCTGTGAACTCCCCCAGGGCCGGAAGGCAGCAAGGGTCAATGGGCTCTGGCGGGTGCGCGGGGTCCCCTTACTTCCATCTTCGAAGGTCCACGGCTCCCGACGGTGAAAGGCGCATGGTGTCGTTTCAGTCCCTCGGCCGTGAGGAATTGCTGGCGCAGCACGAGCTGCAGCGGCGCAATTACGCGGAGCTGCAGGCCAAGAAGCTGAACCTGGACCTCACCCGCGGCAAGCCGTCGCCGGCGCAGCTCGACCTGTCCAATGCGCTGCTCAGCCTGCCCGGGGAGGACTACCGCGACGGCGACGGCACCGACACCCGCAATTACGGCGGCCTGCACGGTCTGCCCGAGCTGCGCGCCATCTTTGGCGAGCTCCTGTCGATCCCCGTGCCCAACCTGATCGCCGGAAATAACGCCAGCCTGGAGCTGATGCACGACACCGTGGTGTTCTCGCTGCTGCACGGCGGGGTGGATTCATCGCGGCCGTGGATCCAGGAACCGAAGGTCAAGTTCCTCTGTCCGGCGCCGGGCTACGACCGGCACTTCACGATCACCGAGAGCCTCGACATCGAGATGATCACGGTGCCGATGCGCGAGGACGGCCCCGACGTCGACCTGATCGAAGAACTCGTCGCCGCCGACCCGGCGATCAAGGGCATGTGGTGCGTGCCGGTGTACGCCAATCCGACCGGCGTCATCTATTCCTGGGAGAATGTCCGCCGGCTCGTCCAAATGAGAACGGCCGCAAACGATTTCCGGCTCTTCTGGGATAACGCATACGCCTTCCACACGCTGACCCACGATTTCGTCCGGCAGATCGATGTGCTGGGCCTGGCCGCGGCCGCCGGTAACCCGAACCGGCCGCTGGTGTTCGCGTCCACGTCGAAGATCACCTTCGCCGGCGCCGGCGTCAGCTTCTTCGGCGGATCGCTGGGCAATATCGCCTGGTACCTGCAGTACGCCGGTAAGAAGTCGATCGGCCCGGACAAGGTCAATCAACTGCGCCACCTGCGGTTCTTCGGCGACGCCGACGGTGTGCGGCTGCAGATGCAGCGGCATCGGGAACTGGTGGCCCCGAAGTTCGCCGCGGTGCTCGAAATCCTCGAGGACAGGCTCGGCGAGTCCAAGATCGCGTCGTGGACCGAGCCCAAGGGCGGCTACTTCATCAGCCTCGACGTGCTGCACGGCACCGCCCGGCGTACCGTCGCGCTGGCCAAGGACGCGGGCATCGCCGTCACCGAAGCGGGAGCGTCGTTCCCGTACCGAAAAGACCCGGAGGACAAGAACATCCGCATCGCGCCGACGTTTTCGGCCATGCCGGAGTTACGCGACGCGATCAACGGCCTGGCGACCTGCGCGCTGCTGGCGGCCACCGAGTCGTTGCTGCGGCGCGACTAGGTCGTGCTTGATTTGGGTTGTTGGCGGCGACGATCGGCGTCATGACGCGTTCTGGTGTGATTTCGGATGAGTTCTGGGCAATGGTCGAGCCGCTGATGCCGTCGCATGAGGGGAAACGTGGTCGGCGCTTCGCCGATCATCGGCTGATCCTGGAGGGGATCGCATGGCGGTTCCGCACCGGTGCGCCGTGGCGGGATCTGCCCACGGATTTTGGGCAATGGCAGACGGTTTGGAAACGGCACCACCGGTTTTCCTTCGACGGCACCTACCAGCGGATCCTCGATGCGGTTCGCGTGCTGCATCGTGACAACGAACTGGATGAAGGCTTGCAGCGGCTGATGTCGGTGGACTCCACGGTGGTGCGAGCACATCAGCACGCGGCCGGTGCGCCGCACGAGGGCCACACAGGGGGCTGACCCGAATTACAAGAATCCGGGTGTATCCGAGCCCGACGATCACGCGCTGGGGCGATCCCGCGACGGGTCATTGACCTAGGCGCGACGCGCCGATCCTCCAGGTGCCGTCGCACCGCGTTTTCGCCGCTAGCCGGGCAGCCCTTGTTCCTCGGGCGGCAGCGGCGCGGGACCCTTGATGCGGGGCACGGCTTGCGGGATCGGCGCAACACTGGCTGGGCGCGTCGCCGTGGCGGTGACACCGGTGGTCATATCGGGACTGGCGATCGCACTGGAATCAGCGGGTCCCTGCAGAATCGCCACACCCAGGGCCGCCGCGCTCACCACAGCGCTCCCTCCTATGACAGCGAGCAGCTTTATCTCTCTTACGTTCATGTTCCAACTCCCTTACCGCGCACATCTGGACTTCTCCTCTAGATCGGGCGCCGCGTCGCTTTTTATTCCGACGGTGGACGACAAAATCGAGAACCTCCGCCTATTTACTTCGTTAGCCTATGTAACTAGACTGTGGAGAGCAACCGGCCCCGGGTCGGGAGGGAACAGACATGTCAGACCAGAACCGATGCGCGTAGAGCCGTCGACCTGTGGGTCGCCAACAAGAGTTCGACTGACGGCCCGCGCTCCCGGCAGCGATACCGAGCGCGCCGCGCAGTTCATCGAGCAGGCTTTGCCGCACCTCGACAAGCTCTACAACGGTGCGCGGCGGATGACGCCGACACCCTTCGATGCCGAGGATCTGGTGCAGGAAACCATGCTGGCGGCCTACACCGGGTTCGCGAACTTCCGCACCGGAAGCAACGTGCGGGCCTGGCTGTTTCGCATCATGTACCACACCTGGGTCAACGCGTACCGGGCTCGCCAGCGCAGACCGCCGGAGGTGCTGCGTGACGAGTTCACCGATTGGGAGCTGGCGGCTTATGGGCGGCACGCCTCACGGGGATTGCGGTCAGCCGAGATCGAGGCGCTGGAATTGCTTCGCGACGACGAGATCGCCGACGTGATGGATGAACTGCCTCTGGAGAATCGGATGGTTGTCTACTTCGCCGATGTCGAAGGGCTGCGCTACCGCGAGATCGCGACCTTGATGACCACCCCGGTTGGGACGGTGATGTCGCGGCTGCATCGCGGGCGGCGCCGACTGCGCGAACTGCTTGCCGACACGGCCCAAAAACGCGGGCTGGGCCGACGGGTATGCGTACCAGACCTCTCCTGAGTACAACGAGTCGTTCGGCCTGGGTAGCCTGCTGAGCGTGGCGCTCTACCGCAAGTATCGACCAGCGACGTTCGCCGAGGTGGTCGGCCAGGAGCACGTCACCGAACCGCTGTCGACGGCGTTGACGGCCGGCCGGATCAACCACGCCTACCTGTTCTCCGGTCCTCGGGGCTGCGGGAAGACGTCGTCGGCGCGGATCCTGGCGCGCTCGCTGAACTGCGTGCAGGGGCCGACGGCGACGCCATGCGGCGTGTGCGACTCATGCGTAGCGTTGGCACCCAACGGGCCGGGCAGCGTCGACGTCGTCGAACTCGACGCCGCCAGCCACGGCGGCGTGGATGACACCCGCGAGCTGCGCGACCGCGCGTTCTACGCCCCCGCGCAGTCGCGGTACCGCATCTTCATCGTCGACGAGGCGCACATGGTCACCACGGCCGGCTTCAACGCGCTGCTGAAGATCGTCGAGGAACCGCCGGAACACCTGATCTTCGTGTTCGCCACCACCGAGCCGGAGAAGGTGCTGCCCACCATCCGCTCGCGCACCCATCACTACCCGTTCCGGCTGCTGGCGCCGCGGACCATGCGCGCCCTGCTGGAACGGATCTGCACGTCCGAGGAGGTGGCCGTCGACGACGCGGTGTACCCGCTGGTGATCCGGGCGGGCGGCGGGTCACCCCGCGACACCCTCTCGGTGCTCGACCAGCTGCTGGCTGGCGCGGAGGGCAACCGGATCGAGTACGCCCGGGCGCTGGCGCTGCTCGGCGCCACCGACGTCGCGCTGATCGACGATGCGGTCGACGCACTGGCGGCCGGCGACGCCGCGGCACTGTTCGGCGCTGTCGAGTCGGTGATCGACGCCGGCCACGACCCGCGCCGGTTCGCCACCGATCTGCTGGAGCGCTTCCGCGACCTGATCGTGCTGCAGGCGGTGCCCGATGCCGCCGTCCGCGGTGTGGTCGATGCGCCAGGTGACGTGCTGGACCGGATGCGTGAACAGGCGACGCGTCTCGGGACCGCGACGTTGACCCGTTACGCCGAGGTGGTGCACGCCGGCCTCGGCGAGATGCGCGGGGCCACCGCGCCGCGCCTGCTGCTCGAAGTGGTGTGCGCGCGGCTGCTGCTGCCGTCGGCCAGCGACACCGAAGCCGCGCTGCTGCAACGGATCGAACGCATCGAAACCCGCCTGGACATGTCGATCCCCGCCTCCGATGTAGCGGTCCGCCCCGCCGAACCCGCCCCGGCGAAGCAGTACACCCGGAAGGCCAAGGCGTCCGAGCCTCGGCCGGAGAAGCCCGAGCCTCGGCAGGAGAAACCCGAGCCTCGGCAGGAGAAACCCGAGCCTCGGCAGGAGAAGCCCGAGTCTCGGCCGGAGCAGCCCGCGCCGGAGCCTGCGCCCGCGGCCGAACCCGCTCCGGTGGCCGCAGACACCGACGCCGCGGCGGTACGCAGGAAGTGGACGACCGTGATGGAGAAGGTCCGCGAGCGGAGCCGCACCCTCGATGTCATGCTGGCCGGAGCCATGGTGCGCGCCGTCGAGGGCAGCACAGTGGTTCTCAGCCACCAGTCGGCGCCGTTGGCGAAGCGGCTCGCGGAGCAGCGCAACGCCAGCGTCATCGAGGAGGCGCTCAAAGACGCGCTCGGGATGGATTTGCGAGTGCGCTACGAAGTCGGCGATCCCGTTCCCGGCATCGCGGCCACCACTGCGGTCGTCGTCGAAGTCGACCATGCCCAGCGTGCCGAAGAAGACAGCATGCTCGCCGAGGCCAGTAGCGACGACGCGCAGGCCCCGCGACGCGATCCCGAGGAAGCCGCCCTCGAGCTACTTCAGAATGAGCTCGGCGCGCGCCGCATCGACGGCAGTTAAGCCGACCACCACGGCCGCAGCGGCAGGTCGCCGTCACCGCCGCGGTCGTCCAGATTGACCGCCAGAACCTGGTGCAGCTGAACCACATTCGTCTCGAAGCCAAGCCGAGACCCGGCCATGTACAGGCCCCACACCTTGGCGGTGGGAAGCCCGACCTCGGCGACCGCCTCGTCCCAGTGCTCGACGAGGTTGGCGCACCAGTCCCGCAGCGTCATCGCGTAGTGCTGCCGCAAGTTCTCCTCGTGCACCACCTCCAGGCCGACGTCCTGGGCCTCGGTGATGATGCGACCCGAGCCGGTGAGCTCCCCGTCGGGGAACACATACCGGTCGATGAAACCGCCCGCTGCGGCGCCGGTCCGGTTGTCGGGCCGGGTGATGCAGTGATTGAGCAGCAGCGCGCCGGTGCGCATCTTGGACTTCAGGAACCCGAAGTACGACGGGTAGTTCTGCACGCCGATGTGCTCGGTCAGGCCGATCGAGGACACCGCGTCGAACCCCGTCTCGGGGATGTCGCGGTAGTCGCCGTGGCGGACCTCGGCGAGATCTGTCAGCCCTTCGTCGGCGATCGCCTGCTGCGCCCACGACGCCTGCTCGGCCGACAGCGTGACGCCGATGGCCTGGACGCCGTGACGGGCGGCGTAGCGCACCATGCCACCCCAGCCGCAACCCACGTCGAGCAGCCGATCGCCGGGCTTCAGCCGCAGCTTCTCGAACACCAGCCGGTACTTGTTGTCCTGCGCCTCTTCCAGAGTGGCGTCCGGCCGGGGATAGCACGCGCAGGTGTAGGTCATCGACGAGCCGAGCACCCATTCATAGAACGTGTTCGACACGTCGTAGTGGTGGTGGATGGCCCCGGCGTCACGGGTTCGACTGTGCCGCAAGCCTTCTGCGATGCGTCGCCAGCGGGGCAGCGCCTCCTGCGGCGGCGGCGCAATCGGTTTCAGTCGCTCGAGGCCGATGGACCGGACGATGTTGGCCAGCACCCGAGCCGGCGGCCGCTTGAAATCCAGCTTCTCGGCCAGCGCCTTTAGCAGCTCGTAGGGATCGCCGGGGTGCACGCCGTGCGGCTCGAGGTCGCCGGAGACGTACGCGCGGGCAAATCCCAGATCGCCGGGCGCGGTGGCCAGATAGGTGGTGCCGCGCGGAGTTTTCAGGTTCAGCCCGAGCGTGGCGTCCTCGGGCCCGGCCGTACTCCCGTCGTAGGCAGTGAATTTGAGGGGCAGCTGACCGGCGGCGAAGATCTCCAGGATCTCGGCCAGGGTGAGCCGTCCCGTCTGGGCTGATGCCCGGGTCGCCGGCGACGGCCCGTGTTCCTTGAAAGTCGTCATCGTCGCTGCACCGCCTTCGAATAGAGGTCGAGGAGCCGTGTATCGGGATCGTAAGTCTTCTTTACGGTCTTGTACGTCTCCCCGCCGTAGAGTTCGTCGAATTCGTCGGGGGAATAGTAGGCGTCGGAGTACAGCGACTTGTGTCCGTCGAGCTCGCTGACCTTGCGCTCGATCAGCCGGTTCGTCTCGCCTTCGGTGGCGCCGACCGGGACCGACGACCAGAAGCCGATGTTGACGTAGGTGTGGTGCGGCCGGATCGGGTACAGCGGCCACTCGCCGGCCGGTTCACGCAGCCGCAGCGGGCACAACCAGATCGGCTCGATGGGGACATTCGTCAAGAACCAGTCCACGAAATCCACGCACCGCTCGATCGGAACCTCGATGTCCTGTACGACGCGTTCGCGCGGCGGGCGACCGTTGCGCTTCTCGATGCGGTCGGCGATGTTGAACCGCTGGTCGTAGCCGATGAGCTTCCAGTAGAAGCTGCTGCGCCGGTAGCGCCGCGGCCAGAAACGCCTGATCTTCGGGTTCTGCGCGCCGAACGCCCGTGAACACCAGAACCAGTCGGTGTCCCACCGCCACAGGTAGTCATGGATGGTGAGGCGATCGTCCTTGGCGCCCTCGGCGTGCTGGATCGATCGGTAGTAGATGTCCCGGCCGGTGTAGTCGCTGACCGGGCCGGGCGTGCTGGTCTTGATGCCGACGCACAGGTAGCTCTCGTCGGCGCTGAACACCACCCCGTCGAGGTAGTCGACGCGGTCACCGTCCAGGCCGCCGGTCTCGATGATGCGATCCATCGCCGAGACCAGGTCGGTCAGTGAGTGAAACCGCAGATGCCTTAGCGCCACAAACGGTTGGACGGGTTCGAGTTCGATCTTGAGCCGCACCGAATAGCCCAGTGTCCCATACGAGTTGGGAAACGCCCGGAACAGATCGGCATTCTTGTCAGGCGATGCGGTCAGCACGTCGCCTGCGCCCGTGAAGATGTCCATCTCCAGCACCGACTCATGCGGCAGCCCGTTGCGAAATGACGTCGACTCGATGCCCAGTCCGGTGACCGCGCCGCCGAGGGTGATCGTCTTCAGCTGCGGCACCACCAGCGGCGACAACCCGTAGGGCAGCGTCGCGGCGACCAGATCCTCGTAGGTGCACATGCCCGCGACCTCGGCCGTGCGCGCGTCGGGGTCAACGGCGATGACGCCGGTCAGGCCCGACGTGTTCAGGCCCTTGGCGTTGTTTTTGGCGCGTGCCCGGAACAGGTTCGAGGTCGGCTTGGCAAGCCGCACCGTGGCCGCCGGGGGGATGGCCCGGTAGCTGGCGAGCAGCCGCTCCACGCCCGCAGCGTGGGCAGCCCGTGCGTCGGTCGTGGTAAAAGACACAGATATACGCTAGTCCGCGGCCGCATCCGATGCGACCGAGCTGAATCGGAATCACACCGCTACGACACCGCTTGACAAGGAGTTTGCACTGATGGGACAGGTCAGCGCGGCCAGCACCGTCTTGATCGACGCCGAGCCACAGACCGTGTTGGCGGCAGTCGCGGATTATCAGACCGTCCGCCCGAAGATCCTCTCCTCGCAGTACAGCGGGTACCAGGTTCTGCAGGGCGGACAGGGCGCGGGCACGGTGGCCACCTGGAAGCTGCAGGCCACCAAGTCGCGGGTGCGCGACGTCAAGGCAACCGTCGACGTGGCCGGGCATACCGTCATCGAGAAGGACGCGAACTCGACGATGGTGACCAACTGGACCGTCGCGCCCGCAGGCACCGGATCGTCCGTCACGGTGAAGACCTCATGGGCCGGCGCGGGCGGGCTCAAGGGATTTTTCGAGAAGACGTTCGCGCCGTTGGGGCTGCGCAAGATTCAGGCCGAGGTGCTGGCGAACCTGAAGAAAGAACTCGAGGGCTAGCGGGCCTGCGTTCCCAGGAAGGCGGCGATGCCGCGCACCACGGCGTCGGCGTACTTCTGCCGGCCGTCGGGGCTGGTGATCAGCGCGGAATCGGCGGGGTTCTTCATGTTTCCCAGCTCGACCAGGATGGACGGGAACTGCGCCAGGTTGAGCCCGGCGATGTCGGCGCGCGGGTTCAGGCCCCCGTTGCCGACGTAGTTGGAGGGCGGGATGCCCGACGCCGAAAGCTGGTCGCGCATGACCCGCGCGAACTGCACGGCGGGACCGGCCTGGGCGTCGTTGAGCGGTGGCGACGAATAGAGGACGTGGAAACCGCGGCCCGTCGGTGGGCCGCCGTCGGCGTGAATGCTGACGATCGCGTTGGGGCGGAAGGAATTGGCCATCGCGGCGCGTTCATCGACGCAGGGTCCCAGCCCGGTGTCGTCGCCGCGCGACATCGCCGTCCGCACCCCCAGTGCCGTCAACGCGGCCCGGATGCGCAGCGTGGTGTCCCAGGCGAAGGTGTGCTCAGGATAGCCGTCGTTGGTCGCAGACCCGCTGGCCTGGCAGTCCTTGGTGCCGCCGCGCCCGGTGGGCACCTGGCGGCTGATCGACGCGTCGTTGGCGCCGTTGTGGCCGGGGTCGAGGAACACGATCATCCCGGCGATGTTGGCGGGCGCGGCGGTGGCCGCAACGATGGGACTGGAGGCGGCGATGAGCAGACCGGCGGCCATAGCGGCGCCGACACGCAGGCTGGCTGGCACGTGCACCGCGCCACGGTAGCCCGGGTGACGACTAGGCTTAAAGGCCAAACCGCCGTATGCGGCCGAGAGAAACCAACTCGAGACCAATACGCAAGGGGACTGTCATGCAACCCGGAGCCCAGCCCGACATGTCGGCACTCCTCGCGCAGGCGCAGCAGGTGCAGCAACAGCTGATGGAAGCCCAGGAACAGCTGGCCAACGCCGAGCTGCACGGTCAGGCCGGCGGCGGTCTGGTGCAGGTCACCATGAAGGGCAGCGGAGAGGTGGTGGCCGTGTCGATCGACCCGAAGGTCGTCGACCCCGACGATGTCGAGACGCTGCAGGACCTCATCGTCGGCGCGATCACCGACGCCGCCAAACAAGTCACCATCCTGGCGCACGACCGGCTCGGGCCGCTGGCCGGCGGGATGGGCGGCCTGGGCCTGCCGGAGCTGTGACTTGTTCGAAGGCCCGGTTCAGGATCTGATCGACGAGCTCGGCAAGCTGCCCGGAATCGGGCCGAAGAGCGCGCAGCGGATCGCCTTTCACCTGTTGTCCGTCGAGCCGCCGGACATCGATCGGCTAACCGCCGTGTTGGCCAAGGTCCGCGACGGCGTGCGGTTCTGCGCGGTGTGCGGCAACGTCTCCGACGACGAGCGCTGCCGGATCTGCTCGGATTCGCGTCGCGACGCGTCGCTGGTGTGCGTCGTCGAGGAGCCCAAGGACGTCCAGGCGGTCGAGCGCACCCGCGAATTCCGCGGCCGCTACCACGTTCTCGGCGGTGCGCTGGATCCGCTTTCCGGAGTGGGGCCCGAACAACTGCGGATTCGTGAGCTGCTCAACAGAATTGGCGAACGGGTCGACGGCGTAGACATCACCGAGGTCATCATCGCCACCGACCCCAACACCGAGGGCGAGGCCACCGCGACCTACCTGGTGCGGATGCTCCGCGACATCCCGGGATTGACGGTGACGCGGATCGCGTCGGGTCTGCCGATGGGCGGCGACCTGGAGTTCGCCGACGAGTTGACCCTCGGCCGCGCGCTCGTCGGCCGCCGCGCGATGGCTTGATCTCGCCGAAACTGTATTCCGGCAGGCGGTTACTCGCACATTCTCTGCAGGAATACAGTCTCGCGGGGTGTCGGTGGCGGCGGGCAGTATTCGGCCATGGGGGAGATCTTCATCGGCAGTGAAGCCGTCGCCAACGGTGTAGTCAGCCGATACGAGCTGCAACGGTGGTATCGCCCGATGTATCCAAATGTCCACGCGCCGAAAAGGCGTGAACTTACGCTTCGCGACCGAACCGTCGGAGCGTGGTTGTGGTCGAGGCGCGAAGCGGTCGTCACCGGGGTCGCCGCGTCGGCGCTGCACGGCGCTCGTTGGGTCGATAGTGACACCGCGATCGAGCTGATCTGGAACTGCACGCGGCCGCCGCGCGGCATTCTTGCCCGCGACGAGCGGATTGCCGAAGACGAGATCACGCGTGTCGCCGGGATTCCGGTGACCACCCCCGCCCGTACGGCATTCGACCTAGGCCGGCACCTGCCGCGTGATGCGGCGATCGCACGGCTCGACGCGCTGATGTACGCAACACCGTTCTCGATCGAAGACGTACTGCTGCTCGCCAAGCGCTACCGCGGTGCGCGCGGTGTGCGGCGGCTTAAGGATGCACTGCCGCTTGTCGACGGCGGGGCAGCATCCCCGAAGGAGACTTGGCTGCGGTTGCTCTTCATCGATGCTGGAATGCCCAGACCCACCACGCAGATACCCGTCGTGGATGGCCGGGGGCGGTTGGTGCGGATGCTCGATATGGGCTGGGAAGACTTCATGGTCGCAGCGGAATACGACGGGGACCAGCATCGCACCAACCGGATACAGTATGTGAAGGACCTCAGAACCACACCGAAGATCGAGAAGCTGGGCTGGATCGTCGTGCGGGTTATCAAGGAAGACCGGCCCAAGGACATCATCCAACGGGCTTGGACCGCAATGGTTTCCCGTGGCTGGCGTCCTAATTGAGGCGACGGAGCGCCGAAACTGTATTCCAGCAGGTCGTTACTCGCACTTCCGCTGCCGGAATACAGTTTCGGCGCCGACGAGGACAGAAACGTCAGGCGCGGCGGGGCGCGGCCAGCCGTTCGCGGCGCAGCAGCGCCACCTCCTCAAGCTCCAGCGGCGCCAACTCGCCGACGACACGGCTCAACAGCAGGTCGGCGAGCTCGGGGTTGCGGGCCAGACACGGCCCGTGCAGATAGGTCGCGATGACGCTGCCCTGCACCGCGCCGTCGATGCCGTCACCGGCGCGGTTGCCCGCACCGGAAATCACTTTTGCCAACGGCGAAGCGGCCTGGCCCAGAACCGTTCCGCCGCGGTGGTTTTCGAAGCCCGTCAACGGCGCCGATAGGCCGGGCAACAATGGCTGCGAAACTACCTCCCCGATGGTGCGCTTGTGCTGCGGCGACGTTGTCACATCAAGCAACCCGACCCCGTCGACCCGTTCACCCGACGACGTCTCATACCAGTGCCCCAACACCTGGATGGCCGCGCAGATCGCCAGCACCGGCGCGCCGCGCGCGGCGGCCTGCTGCAAACCCGGATACCGAATCAGATGCTTGGTCGCCAGCCGCTGCGCGTAATCCTCGGCGCCGCCCAGCGTGTAGAGATCCAACGACTCCGGCACCGGGTCGGCCAGCGTGATCTCGACGATCTCGGCGTCGATACCCTGCAGCAGCAGCCGCTGCCGCAACACGACCGAGTTGCCGCCGTCGCCGTAGGTGCCCATCACGTCGGGCAGCACCAGCCCGATCCGCACCGTCGACTCAGCCATGACGCTCCAGCACCCGATTGAGTTGCAGGAACGCCGTGTAGTTGGCGATCACCTCGACGTGTCCGGGCGGGCACGACGCGATCGCGGCCACGGTGTCGTGGACCAGTGTGTGCTCCACACCCGCATACCCCAGCCGCACCGCCAGGTCGGTGCCGCGTTCGCCCGAGGCCACCACGGCGGTGTCCTCGAAATGCTCGAACCGGACATCCCATAGCCAGGACAGGTCCTCGCCGTCGGGCACCTGCCCGTTGACCGCGATCACCACCCCGGCGCCGTGCTTGTCCACCATCGACAGCGCCTCCTGCCAGCCGGCGGGATTCTTGGCCAACAACACGCGCGCGGTGTGCGAACCGAGGCGCACCGTGCGGTACCGGCCGGCGACCTCGTCGACACGCGACACCGCCGCCACCGCCAATGCGGGATCGGCGCCCAAGGCCACCGCCGCGGCGACCGCCTGCGCGGCGTTGCCCCGGTTCACCGTCCCCGGGAGCGCCAACGTCATCGGCAGTGAAAGCCCCTGTGGCCCATAGATATTCGTATCATCGAACCACCACTGCGGGCTGGGCCGCTTGAAGTCGGTGCCCGTGCTGTACCAATGGGTGCGCTCTCGCACGATGATCTCGCCGCTGCGCGGGCAGCTCACCGAGTCACCGGCCCAGCCGCCGCCCGCGGCCACCCACACCACGTTCGGGCTGTCGTACGCCGCGGACGTCATCAGCACGTCGTCACAGTTGGCCACCACCACCGTCGACGGGTGCCGCGCCAGACCGGCCCGCAGCGTGCGTTCGATGTGGTTGATCTCGCCGACCCGGTCGAGCTGGTCGCGGGACAGGTTGAGCAGCACGATCACCGAAGGGTCGACGGCATCGGCGACGTGCGGCACGTGCATCTCGTCGACCTCGAGCGCCGCCAGTCCCGCGTCTGGGGCTGCGGCCAGCGCGGCCACCAGCCCGGCGTCCATGTTGGCGCCCTCGGCGTTGGTGGCGACCGAGCCCAGCGTGCCCAGCGCGGCGGCGGTCATCCGGGTGGTGGTCGACTTGCCGTTGGTCCCGGTGACGACGACCGTGCGCCGGCCCGCGCCGAGCTGACCGAGGATCGAGCGGTCCAGCGTCATCGCGACCAGGCCGCCGATCATCGCGCCGGCGCCGCGGCCGGTGACCCGCGACGCCCAGCGCGCGCCCGCTCCGGCCGCCAGTGCGATGCGTCCACGGGCGGTGATGATTCCCGGGTCGCTTCGCTCCCGCCCTCCGGTGACCATCCCGGCATTTTAGGGGGACGACACGCTGGGTCACCGATCAAGCCTTGTCGGCCTACCGTGCCATCCTGGCCGTGTGAGCCAAACCTGGGGCCGGCCGGCTGCCGAACCGGGCGCGGGCTGGGCGGTCGTCGATGTCGAGACGTCCGGCTTCCGGCCAGGCCAGGCCCGCATCGTCAGCCTCGCGGCCCTGGCGCTCGGCGATGACGGCAACGTCGAGCGCAGTGTGTACAGCCTGCTCAACCCCGGTGTCGATCCCGGGCCCATCCACGTGCACGGCCTGACCGCCGAGATGCTGGCCGACCAGCCCTGTTTCGGCGACGTCGTTCAGGACCTGATCGAGGTGCTGCGCGGGCGCACCCTGGTCGCCCACAACGTCGGCTTCGATTACGCGTTCCTGGCCGCAGAGGCCGAGCTGCTGGGTATCGAGCTGCCCATCGACTCGGTGATGTGCACGGTCGAGCTGGCCCGCAGGCTCCAGCTGGGCACCGAGAATCTGCGGCTGGAGACGCTGGCGGCGCACTGGGGAATCAGCCAGATGCGGCCCCATGACGCGATGGACGACGCTTTGGTGCTGGCGCAGATCCTCAAGCCGGTCCTGGTGCGGGCGCGGGAACGCAAGGTTTGGCTACCGCTGCGACCGGTTAGTCGGCGGCAGTGGCCGAACGGCCGCGTCACCCATGAGGAGCTGCGCCCGCTGAAGATGCTGGCCTCGCGGCTGCCGTGCGAGTACCTCAATCCCGGCCGCATCATCGCCGGCCGGCCGCTGGTGCAGGGCATGCGGGTGGCGTTGTCGGCCGAGGTGACCCGCACGCACGAGGAACTCATCGAGCGGATCGTGCATGCGGGACTGGCCTACGCCGATGCCGTCGACCCCGAAACCTCGCTGGTGATCTGCAACGACGCCAATCCCGAACAGGGCAAGGGCTACCAGGCCCACGAATTGCGCGTGCCGCTGGTCTCCGATGCCGAATTCATTAGCCTGCTCGACGCCGTCGTCGGTGGCACCGGCATCGAAGACTTCAGCGACACCACCCTCACAGGCGAGCAGTTCGCGCTGTTCTGACCGCCCCTTGTAATCACTACACCTGTAGTGGTAACGTCGCCACCATGACAACCACTACAGATGTAGTACACAAGCCTTCCCTGTGGGAGACCTACCGCAAGCACGGCTTCTTTTTCCGCGAGGCCGCCATGCTCACCATTTCGATGGGCGTCTTCATTCACCTGTACCGGGTGATCTTCGGCGACGAGCTCACCTTGAGGTACGTGATGACACCGACGACCGATAAGTTCCTGCTGGTCCCTATGACCTACGCGGCGATCACCGGATTCCTGGTGTGGCACCGGGTGCGGTTCGCTAACAAGCGCCACAAGGCGCTCTTCACCGGATCGGTGGTCTATATCGCCGGTAGCGTCCCGCTGCACGCCTACTGCTCGTACGTGATCTGGGACGTATCGATAATGACCTGGTTCCCGATGTGGTTCAGCTATCTGCTGCTCATCGTGGTGTACCCAGCCTTCCTTACCTTGTTCTGGCGGCTGCGGTACAAAAACTGATGCCACCGAACCCGGAACGACGCACGCAGATCCTCGACGCCGCGGTCGACATCCTGGCCGACATCGGCGTCGGGGGGGTGACGCATCGGCAGGTCGACGCCCGCGCCGGCCTGCCGCCAGGCACCACGTCGAACTATTTCCGCACCCGGGTGGCGCTGCTCGAGGCTGTCACATCGCACGTTGCCGACCTGCACTGGCAGCGCGTCGCCGTCCTGCAATCGGTCGTCGGCCAGCCGCAGAGCCGGGATGGCGTCAAGGCGCTGATGACCCGCATGATCACTGATCCCGACGAGCAGTCGCGTCGTCGAAATGCCGCGCGATTCGAGCTCTTTCTCGAGGGAACGCGACGACCCGAACTCCGGCCGGCGCTGAGCGAAATCCAGGCCGCCGCAATGAAATCCGCCAGCTTGATTCTGGAAGCGGCCGGCTTCAACCCGTCGACCGAACAGATGGGAGAACTGAGCCGGCTGCTCAACGGGTTGGCGTTTTCCAACCTGACGATTTCACCGGAGCAGCCGGGCGCCGAGAATCCGGCCGGTCTGATCGACCGGATCCTGCGGACAGTCCTCGGTTGACGTCGCTAGCCGAGCGCCTTGGCCTTCAGCGAGTCGTACTCCTGCTGGGTGATGGTCCCCGCATCGAGAAGCGCCTTCGCGTCGGCGATCTCCTGTGCCGGTGACTTTCCGGCGGCCTCACGGATATAAGTGTCGGTGTCCCTCTTGGCGGCGATGGCCGCGTCCCGGGACCGCTCGGCCATACCCTTGCCGCGGGCGATCAAGTAGACCAGGGCGGTGATGTAGGGAAAGACGATCAGGAAGATCACCCAGATCGCCTTGACCCAGCCCGAGGTCTCACGGTCGCGCCAGAACAGGTCGATGATGATGCTGAACAACACCATCAGGTACGCGATGAACGCGAAGATCACGAGTGAGTACCAGATCAGACCCCAGAATGAATCCCAGTCGAACTCCATGCAGCCACTCCTTGACCGTCAGACGCGCGCACCCGCGCGGCCGTTAGCCTAGCCGCGAGATGCCCGGTTGACCGCCGACACGACGGCCCGCAACGAAGCTGTTGTGATCGACGTCGCGATGCCCACACCCCAGATTGTCTTGCCGTTCACCGACGCCTCGACATACGCCGCGGCCTGCGCCTCCTCGCCGGCGGACATCGCGTGCTCGGAGTAGTCGAGCACGTGCACGTGGATATCCACGCCGGCCAGCGCGTCGACGAAGGCCGCGAGCGGGCCGTTACCCGAGCCGTGAATCTCGGTCTCGACGCCGTCGATCTTGACCGTCGCCTCGATGTTGTCGGTGCCGCCGTCGACCTCAGACTCGATGACGCGCTGGCGGACCCGCTCCAGCGGCCGCACCGGGGCGAGGTACTCCTCGGCGAAGGCCTCCCACATCTCTTTCGGCGACACTTCGCCGCCCTCTCCTTCGGTGATCTTCTGGATCACCTGGGAGAACTCGATCTGCAGCCGGCGCGGCAACACCAGGCCGTGGTCGGCCTTCATGATGTAGGCCACCCCGCCCTTGCCGGACTGCGAGTTCACTCGGATGACGGCCTCATAGGTGCGGCCGACGTCGCGTGGATCGATAGGCAGATAGGGCACCTGCCAGAGCATGTCGTCGACGTCGGCGTCGGCCTCGTCCGCACTGACCTTCATGGCGTCCAGGCCCTTGTTGATGGCGTCCTGGTGGCTCCCGGAGAACGCGGTGTAGACGAGGTCGCCGCCGTAGGGATGACGTTCGGGCACCGGCAGTTGATTGCAGTACTCGACGGTGCGGCGGATCTCGTCGATGTTGGAGAAGTCGATCTGCGGGTCGATGCCGCGGGAGAACAGGTTCAGCCCGAGTGTCACGATGCAGACGTTGCCGGTGCGTTCGCCGTTGCCGAACAGGCAGCCTTCGATCCGGTCGGCGCCCGCCTGATAGCCCAATTCGGTTGCGGCAACGGCGGTTCCGCGGTCATTGTGCGGGTGCAGGCTCAGGATGATGGAATCGCGACGGGCCAGGTTGCGGCTCATCCACTCGATCGAGTCGGCGTAGACGTTCGGTGTCGCCATCTCGACGGTCGCCGGCAGGTTGACGATCAGCGGCCACTCCGGTGTCGGTGCGATGACGTCGGCGACCGCGTCGCAGACCTCCTTGGCGTACTGAAGCTCCGTGCCGGTGTAGGACTCCGGCGAATATTCGAACCGCCACCGCGTGCCCGGATACTTCGCGGCCTCCTCGACGCACTTGCGGGCGCCGTCGGTGGCGATGGCCTTGACCGCGTCGTGGTCGGCCCGGAACACCACGCGGCGCTGCAGGATCGACGTCGAGTTGTAGAAGTGCACGATCGCCCGCGGCGCACCCTCGCAGGCCTCGAAGGTCCGCTCGATCAGTTCGGGACGGCACTGGGTCAGCACCTGGATGGTCACGTCATCGGGGATGGCGCCCTGCGTGATGATTTCGCGGACGAAGTCGAAGTCGGTCTGGCTGGCCGACGGGAAGCCGACCTCGATCTCCTTGTAGCCCATCCGGACCAGCAGGTCGAACATGCGGCGTTTGCGGGCCGGGCTCATCGGGTCGATCAGCGCCTGGTTGCCGTCGCGCAGGTCCACCGCACACCACATGGGTGCGCGGTCGACGACGCGGTCGGGCCAGGTCCGGTCGGGCAGCGTGACCGGTTCGACTTCCTCGGCGAAGCTGCGGTACCGGTTGACCGGCATCGACGATCCGCGTTGGGCGTTCCAGACCGGCTGGCCGTCGTAAGGGGCGCCGGACGGTGTGGTGATGGTGCGTACCGACGTGTAGGCGTCGGCGGACGAATCGGGGGAAATGGAGTTGTTCACGATTGTTGCTCCGGGTGGTTGGGGGGGACCTCAAAGGTCAAGACCGGCGCATCGCGAACACCCGCGACGGGAAGCCGGTCTGGATCAGACCCCGTCGCGGCGTCCGAGAAGGAGCACCCGCTGCACGTCGACCACTGTATCAAGCCTCCTAGCCCGGCCAAAACCCCAGGTTCCGATGTGGCGACCGCCGCCGCCAAGCTGTACAGCTGAACGGCCCGGCGGGATCAGTTGTTCGGGGGGGTGCGTGAACGCCGGGTGGCGTCGTATCCCTTCAGCGTCACGATCGCCGACCTCGACTCTGCCTCGATACGGCGGACCAGTGCATGCACCTGGGTGCTGCGGCCGAGATAGGCGTCACTCGCGGCGTTGACGAGTCCACGCAGCAGCGAGACCGGTGCCCAGCGGGCCGGCACGATGATGCGCGCACGGCGGCGTTCCAGGCCGTCGGCCACCCCTCGGGCCACGTGGTAGGGCGGGATCTGCTGCCGCAGCGGCGCCGGGAAAACGGTCTGCACCAATTGCGTGGCCAGGTCGTTGCCGCCGAAGGCGACCTCGGCGATCGGTGTTTCGATCCAGCCGGGGTAAAGCACGCTGGCGGTGGCGCCGGTGCCGGCCAGCTCGGCGCGCAGGGCGCGTCCGAGCATTTCCACCGCAGCCTTCGATGCTGCGTAGGGCGCGTTGATCATGCCGTTCATGAACGCGTAGATGGACGCGGTGATGACCACCTGGCCCTCGTTCTCGACGATCCGGGGCAGCGCGGCTTTGACGGTGCGCCACACGCCGAGGAAGTCGACCTCGACGATCTTCTCGAACTCGGCCTCGTCACACTCGAGCATGCTGGACGGTGTTCCCCGCCAGGCGATTCCGGCGTTGGCGAACACCACATCGAGGCGGCCGAACCGGGCGACCGCCCGCTCGACCACGGCCTTGGCGGCCGCCGCGTCGGTGACGTCGAGTACCAGCGGCAGCGCACGATCGGCACCGAACTCGGCGGCCAGAGCGTCCAGCGCCGGTTGGCTCAGGTCGGTGAGGACCAGCTTCGCGCCGCGGCTGTGGAGTTCGCGCGCCGTGGCCGCGCCGATGCCACCGGTGGCACCGGTGATCAGCACGACCTTGTCGCGAAGACAGTAGTTGGGTTTGGTCATTCTCGGCTTCCGATTCGAATTATGCTGTGACTAGGACGCTTTGAGGCTCTGCTCAAGGAACTTTAGTTGGTCGGCGACGAATATCTCGAAGTCGTCACCGGTATAGGGCTCGAAATGGCCGACGTCGTAGGTCTTCACAACGCCGTTGCGGGCCCGCCCGCCGGCCTTGATTGCGGCTGCCGGCGGCGTGGTCTCGTCCTTGCGGCCCACTTGCACCAGGACCGGGACTTCGACGTCGCGTAGCTTGCGTCCCGGCGAGTAGAAGCCGACGCCCAGCGCGAACCGGGCGGCGACCCGCTGGTCCAGATCGAATCCCGGCGGAGCCAACTTCGGGTAGCGACTCGCTTCGGGTGCGGTCATCAACGCCAGCGAGCCGGGCTCACCGGAGGCCGGCACGTAGTGCGGGGCGAGCCGAAGGGCGCCGCGCACCATGTCGTAGACACCGTGGCCGCTCAGTCGCAAAATCAGCGCCGGGCTCATCGCCGTTAACGAGGCAAATCCGTCGGCGTGGGGTACCTGTGCGATTACCGCCGCCGCCCGCAGGGGTTTCGCCAACGCCATCACGTGGCCCCCGGAGAAGGACGAGCCCCACAGCACGATCCGAGTCGGGTCCACCTCGGGTCGGGTCCGGGCGTAGTCGACCGCGGCAGTCCAGTCGGCATGCTGCTTGCCGATGTCCAGCAGTTGCCGCGGCGACCCATCACTCTCCCCGAAGTGCCGGTAGTCGAAAACCAGCACGTGGTAGCCCGCCGCGGAGAACCGTTCGGCGTAGGCGTCGAGGCGCATCTCCTTGACAGCGGCGAGGCCATGCGCCATGACGATGCACGGCCCCGGACCCTCGACATCGGCCGGGTAGAACCACCCCGCACACGTCTGCGAGTCGGAGGGGAAGGAGATGTCGAGCCTGTTCATGGTCGCCTTTCAGACTGAACTTCTTGTCGTGTGATTGGCGTCTAGCTTCGCAGTATCCATCCGGCACTGATTGACAGAAGGCGACAGGTTTTACCCCGCCGCGACACCCTTGGCGAGCCGCGGCCCCCGCCCGCGTCACACGTGGGAGTCGGGGAACGCAATGACCGACAGGAAACGGATCGGCACTTTCACGAGGTCCACCGGCCCGTGGGCCCCCTCGCCGTCGATCTGCAGCGAGTCGCCCGGGTGCAGCCGATACACCGAGCGGCTGTGGCTGTAGTCCATGACGCCTTCGAGCATGTAGATGAACTCGGTGCCGGGGTGCTGGAACAGCGGGTAGGTCTGGCTTTTCTCCGACAGCGTGACGTGCAGGCACTCCAGCCGCTTGTGCTCGCCGCGCAGCGAGCCGAGCAGTTGGTATTCGTGGCCCTCCTTGGTGCCGTTGCGCACGATGCGGGCGCCGGTGCCGGACTTGACGAACGCCGCGGGCCGCTCGACATCGGCGCCCCGGAACAGCGTGGTGACCGGGACGTCAAAACCCTTGGCCAGCAGGGCCAATGTGGAAAGGCTGCAGGATGTCTGCGCGTTCTCGATCTTCGACATCATCGCCTTGGAAATCCCGACGCGGTCGGCCATCTCCGCTACCGTGAGGCCCAGCTGTGCGCGCAGCTGCCGCACGTTGCGCCCGATCGCCGCCTCGAACTCGAGTTCCTCGACCGGTTCGTGAAGGTCGCGGTCGCGCGCCGTGCCGGACTTGTTGCGGAGCAGCGGGACGTCGGTCACAAGATCACTGTAAGGTCCGGTGTTTACTGACAGGAATCATCGCATCTGCCCGGCGCCTACATAGGGGTACGGGGTTTTCAGCAGGTCGCCATCGGCGAACCGGGACAGCCGGAAATCCGTCTCCGGGATGCGCGGATCGGCGCTGCGGCCGTCGACAACGAGATCGGCGATCAGCCGGCCGATAGCCGGCGCGATCTTGAAGCCGTGGCCGCTGAACCCGGCCGCCACGAACAGCCCGTCGAGGTCGGTGGGGGAGATCAGCGGGTTCCAGTCCGGTGTGACGTCGTAGCACCCGGCGTAGCTGCCGCTGATCGCCGCGCCGGTGAAGCCCGGGAATCGGGTGCCGACCCGCTCGACGGTGAGGTCGATGAACGCCTCGGTTGCGCGGTTGAGGTAGTTGTCCGGGTCGGCGTCCTCGACGTGGGACAGGTCGCTGTTGCCGACGAGCACCTCACCACCGGTTTCCGGACGGATGTACTGCAGCGAGACGAGGTCGGAAAACACTGGCACGTGGCCGATTTGAACGCCGGGCGAGATCATCACGATCTGTTCGCGCACCGCCCGGATCGGCACGTCGATCCCGTACGGCGCCAGCAACGGCCTGGTCCAGACACCCGTCGTGACGATGACGGTAGCGGCGGAAATCTCGCTGTGGTCCGCCAGCCGCACCCCGGTAACCCTGTCGCCATCGAGCACCAGGCCGGCGACGGTCGCACCCTGGCGTATCCGGACACCGGCCGCGCGCGCGGCGGCGGCGAAGGCCTGCGCGGTTCGATAGGCGTCGCCGTAGCCGCCGCGGGCTTCCCACGCGAACGCGGCAAAGGGGGACAGGTCGGCGAACGGCCACAGGCTTGCGGCCTCGGCGGCGTCGATCTCCTTGGTCTGCACGCCGACGGCCCGCTGGGAGGCAAGGCTCTTGCGCAGCGATTCGGCGTCGGGTTCGCCCACGCCGACGACGTAGCCGGTCTGGCGGAAGCCGATGTCGGTGCCGAAGATCTCCTCGGCCTTCTCGAACACCTCCACCCCGACGGACGCCATGGCGGCCAGCGAGCTGACGCCGTAGTGGCAACGGACGATGCCGCTGGACTTGCCGGTCATGCCGGAGGCGACGGTATTGCGTTCGGCCACAAGCACATCGGTGACGCCGCGCTGGGCCAGCGCCCACGCGGCGGCGGTGCCCTCGATGCCGCCGCCGACGATGACGACGTCGGCCGTTTCGGTCACGGCGGCGACCCCGGTATCCAGGACGTGCCGGCCAGGGGCACCCGCGCCATCGCCGCCGCCTCGATGGTGACCGCGACGAGGTCCTCGGGCTCCAGGTGCAGGACGTGCGCCTTGCCACAGGCCCGGGCGATGGTCTGCGCCTCCATGGTCAGCACGCGCAGGTAATTGGCCAGCCGGCGACCGCCCTCGACGGGATCGAACCGGGCGGCGAGTTCGGGGTCCTGGGTGCTGATGCCCGCCGGGTCGGTTCCGTCCTGGAAGTCGTCGTAGAAACCGGCGGCACTGCCCCGCTTCTCGTAGTCGGCGGCGTAGCGGGGATGGTTGTCGCCCAACGCGATCAGCGCGGCGGTGCCGATCGCGACGGCATCGGCACCGAGCGCCAGCGCCTTGGCGACGTCGGCGCCGGAGCGGATGCCGCCGGACACGATGAGCTGGACCTGTCTATGTACGCCGAGCTCCTGCAGTGCCTGCACCGCCTGCGGGACGGCTGCCAGTGTCGGTATGCCGACGTGTTCGATGAACACCTCCTGGGTGGCCGCGGTGCCGCCCTGCATCCCGTCGACCACGACCAGGTCGGCGCCGGCGTGCACGGCCAGCTTCACGTCGTAGTAGGTGCGTGTCGCACCAACCTTGACGTAGATCGGCTTTTCCCAGTCGGTGATCTCACGCAGCTCGTTGATCTTGATGGTGAGGTCGTCGGGGCCGGTCCAGTCCGGGTGCCGGCTCGCCGAGCGCTGATCGATGCCCTCCGGCAGGGTGCGCATACCGGCAACGCGCGCCGAGATCTTCTGGCCGAGCAGCATGCCGCCACCGCCGGGCTTGGCGCCCTGACCCAACACCACCTCGATCGCGTCGGCCTTTCGCAGGTCATCGGGATTCATCCCGTAACGCGACGGAAGATACTGGTAAACAAGGTATTTACTCTGGCCGCGTTCCTCGGGCGTCATGCCGCCGTCGCCGGTGGTGGTGGATGTGCCGACCTCGCTCGCGCCGCGGCCGAGTGCCTCCTTGGCCGGACCGGACAGCGCGCCGAAGGACATGCCGGCGATGGTCACCGGAATGTCAAGGTGCAGAGGGTGTTTGGCGTGTCGACCGCCGAGCACCACGTCGGTGCCGCAGCGCTCACGGTAGCCCTCCAGCGGGTAGCGTGACATCGAAGCGCCCAGGAACAGCAGATCGTCGAAGTGCGGCAGTTGCCTTTTGGCGCCCCAGCCGCGGATGTCGTAGATACCGGTCTCCGCGGCGCGCTGGATGGCGGCGATGGTGACCCGGTCGAAGGTGGCGGATTCGCGCAGGCCCAGCCGGGCCCGGGAGTCGCTCGTATCGAAGAAAGAAGCAGTCATCAGTAAGCGGCGGAGTTGTTGACGTCGAAGTGGTAGAGCTCGCGCGCCGAGCCGTAGCGCGTGTAGGCGGCGGTGTCGTCGTCCTCGAAACCCGCGGCCTTGAGCAGCCGGCCCAACTCCTCGTGGTGCTCGGCCCGCATCTCCTTGGCGAGGCAGTCGGCACCCAGCGACGCGACATTGCCCCGCACGTAGATGCGCGCCTCGTAGAGGGAGTCGCCGAGCGCCTCGCCGGCCTCGCCACGCACCACCAGCCGTCCCGCCTGCGCCATGAAGGCGCTCATATGGCCGATGTTGCCGCCGACCACGATGTCGACGCCCTTCATCGAAATACCGCACCGCGCAGTGGCATTGCCCTCGATCACCAACAACCCGCCGTGGGCGGTGGCACCCGCCGACTGCGATGCGCTGCCCTTGACCCAGACGCTGCCGCTCATCATGTTCTCGGCCACCCCGGTGCCGGCGTTGCCGTTGATGGTGATCTCGGCCTGCTTGTTCATCCCGGCGGCGTAGTAGCCGACGTGGCCCTCGATCGTCACCCGCACCGGGGCGTCGAGACCGACCGCGACATTGTGTGCGCCGGCGGGGTTTTCGATCACGAACTCGCCGGACAACCCGGGCGCGTGCAGGGCGGCGTTCACCTCGCGCAGCGGCATGGTGGTCAGGTCAAGTCGGGTCATCGTGTCCATGCGTAGATCACTTCCGGTTCCGGTTCCCAGATCGCAGCGCGCTCGACACCGGGAAGGCTTGCGAGAGCACAGTATTCACTGCCCATCGCAACCCAGTCGGCGGTCTCGGCGATCACCGCGGGCTTGCATGCGATCGCGTCGCGGACCACCGCGAACGAGTCTCGGTTGGAAACCAGCAGCGTGTAGAAACCGTCGAACCTGCCGCACAGCTCCTTGAGCGCCGTCTCCACGTCGCGCCCGTCGGCCAGCTGCTTGGCGACGAACCGGGCACCTACCTCGGTGTCGTTCTCGCTGTCGAACTCCACGCCGCCGGCCTGCAGGGTGCGGCGGATGGTGGCGTGGTTGGCGAATGAGCCGTTGTGCACCAGGCACTGGTCCGGCCCGACGGCGTACGGGTGGGCGCCCGAGGGCGTCACCGCCGACTCGGTCGCCATCCGCGTGTGCCCGACGCCCTGCCAGCCCTGCGCGGTGGCCAGGCCCCAGGAATCGGTCAGCGTGCGCGGATGGCCAACCCCCTTGAGCACGGCGACGTCGGAACCGAAGCCGGCGATCAGCGCGTCCGGGTAGGCCGCGTTGGTCGCGGTCAGCAGCTGGTCCGGGTTGACGTCGGCCGAGACCAGATAGGTGTCGTCCAGCACGCTGACCGCCACCTGGGCACCGAGCCCGGTCGCGACCGCGGCAGTGACGGCATCGGTGGTCGCGTCGACATCCAACAGCGATACGCAGCTTCGTCCCGGCGGCGTCCAGACCGGATCGCCGTAGACGGCGACGCCGGCCGAGTCGCTGCCGCGGTCAGCCATCTCGCAAAGCATCCCGGTGAGTAGTTCCCCGAGCCGGGGGTAGAGGTTCGGGTTGCGCAGATGCAACCCGACGATCCCGCACATTGCTGCTTTCCCTCTCTGTCGCAAGCGTTTTCAGAAGGCGCTCAGGTACTGGTCGATCTCCCACGGGGTGACGGTGCTGTGGTAGGCGAAGAACTCCGCGCGCTTGACGCCGGCGAAGTAGCCGGCCACCCCGTCACCGGCGGCGTCGAGCACCCCGGTGACGACCGGGTTGCCCACAAGTTCGTCCACCGCGTGCAGCAACGTCGGCGGAAGCGACGAGCGGCCGTCGATGACCGCGCCCACCGCACCCGGGTCGGCGCTGCGCTTGATGCCGTCGATGCCGGCGCCCAGCGCGGCGGCGACTGCGAGGTACGGATTGGCAGACCCGTCGCTGCCCCTCAGCTCGATGCGCTGCGGGTCGGGGACGCGGACGTAATGGGTGCGGTCGTTACCGCCATAGCTCGGCGTCCTCGGGGCCCACGATGCCCCGGACGCGGTGGTGGTCGCGCCGGTTCGCTTGTAGGAGTTGACCGTTGGCGCGATGACGGCCTGTAGGGCGCAGGCGTGGTCGAGGATGCCGCCGATGAACGCGTAGGCGGTCTCGGACAGGCCGAGGCCGCGCTCGTCCTCGTCGGCGGGGAAGACGGGGCGGCCGCCGCTGGTCAGCGACAGGTGCAAATGCAGGCCGCTGCCGGTCCGGTCGGCGAACGGTTTGGGCATGAAGGTGGCCATCATGCCGCGCTCGGCGGCGATCATCGACAGCAGGTAGCGCAGGGTGACCACGCGATCGGCGGTCGTCAGTGCGTCGGCGAACTGGAAGTTCTGTTCGAACTGGCCATTGCCGTCCTCGTGGTCGTTGGCGTAGTTGGACCAGCCCAGTTTGTTCATCGCCGCCGAGATCGTCGTGAGGTGGTCATACATCCGGGTCACTCCGCGCGCGTCATAGCACGGCTGGGCGGCGGTGTCGGCGGCGTCCGCGGTGGACAGGCTGCCATCGGCATTGCGAGTCAGCAGGAAGTACTCCACTTCGGCGCCGACCCAGGGTTCGAACCCGGCGTCGGCGGCCCGCTGGATCAGTGCCTTGAGGATCACGCGAGGGGCGTACGGCCATTGTTGGCCGTCGACGTGCGGGTCGCAATGGACGATGGCCAGCCCGTCCTTGATGAACGGAATCGGCGTGAACGAAGCCGAATCGGGGATGGCCACCAAGTCGGGGTCCTTCGGCTCCTGGCCCATGGCGCCGACGGCGTATCCGGCGAACCCGACACCCTCGGTGGCCAGGAGATCGACCGCCTCAACGGGTACCAGCTTCGCGCATGGCTTTCCCCGCAGATCGACGAACAGCGCGAGGATGAACTTCGTTGCGGACTGCTCGGCCAGGGTGGCGAGGTCGGGGGACATGTAGCGGCCTTGTCTCTTGTAGTGAATCAGAGTATCGCACGATGAAACAAGCATGACCGGCCGGCGCGGGGAGGAATCCGCGCCGGCCGGGTGCGCTCAGGCGGGTTGCAGCTCGTACGCGGAGTCGCGGTGGAGCTTTGCGTCGATGCCCGATTCCTCCTCGTCGGGCGAGATGCGGATACCCATCGTCTTCTTGATGGCGAAGGCGATGAGCAGCGCGACCACGAAGGAGTAGGCCATCACGGCACCCGCGGCGACGGCCTGCTTGAGCAGCTGGTCGATCCCGCCGCCGTAGAACAGGCCGTTGATCCCGTTGGGCATGCCCTCGCTGGCGAAGAAGCCGATCAGCAGGGTGCCGATCAGGCCGCCGACCAGGTGCACGCCCACGACGTCCAGCGAGTCGTCGTAGCCGAACCGCGACTTGAGTCCGACCGCGAGCGGGCAGATGGCGCCGGCGATGGCTCCCACGAAGATCGCACCGATCGGGGTGACGGCCCCGCACGCGGGGGTGATGGCGACCAGCCCGGCGACGGCACCGCACGCCGCACCGGTACCGGTGACGTGGCCGTCCTTGAGCTTCTCGACCGCCAGCCATGCCAGCACGGCCGCGCAGGTGGCGACGAACGTGGTGACCATGACGACGGCGGCCGACGTACCCGCGGCCAGGGCCGAACCGCCGTTGAACGCGTACCACCCGGTCCACAGCAGGCCCGCGCCGAGCAGCGTCAGCGGCACGTTGTGCGGCTTGCGCAGCTGACCGAACATCATCGACTTGCCGAGCACGATCGCGACGGCCAGCGCGGCGGCGCCGGAGTTGATGTGCACCGCGGTGCCGCCGGCGAAGTCGATGGCCTGCAGCTTGTTGGCGATCCAGCCGCCGACGGAGTCCTCGGAGACGACACCGTCGAATGCGAACACCCAGTGCGCGACCGGGAAGTAGACCAGCGTCGCCCACAGGCCTGCGAACACCATCCACGCACCGAACTTCATCCGGTCGGCCGTTGCGCCCGATATCAGCGCGACGGTGATCGCGGCGAACAACGCCTGGAACAATGCGAACAGGCTCACCGGAAGGCCGTCGATGGTCGTCATAGCCTCGGTGATGTCCTTCATGCCGGCGAACTCGGTGATGCTGCCGAGGAATCCGCCGTAGGAGGTGCCGAACGCCAGCGAGAACCCGAAGAGGACCCAGAGCACGCCGACAAGGGCCACGGCGCCGAAGGTCATCATCATCATGTTGACCGAGCTCTTGACCGAGACCATGCCGCCGTAGAAGAGCGCCAGCCCGGGAATCATCGCCGTGAGGCCGATGATGCAACACAGCATGAATGCTGTGGTTCCTGTATCCATGAACATCTCCTGAAGTGGTGGCGGCCCCGGCAGGGGCCGATCACTGTCAGTAACCGATGTTTCTGTTACGTAGACGAGCGTTTGATGTTGCCGGTGTGTAAAACGTGCTACGTCAGCTTGGCGCGCGCGACGATGTCCGGCACGGACGACGGGTCGGGCACCGCGAGAAACTCCGCAGCCTGGAAGGCGGGGTCGGGATAGCGGTAATACCCGTGTCCGGTCTGAGTGCCCATCCGGCGCTTGTCGAGGAAGTTGGTCTTGATGTACTCCGCGTTCGCGAGCATCTGCTTGTCGCCGTTCTGGTGTCCCCAATGGTCGGGGATGTCGAACGCGGTCTTCATGCCGACCACGTCGATGATGCCGAACGGGCCCATGGTGGCACCGGGATTCACCTTCAGATAGGTGCGGTCGACATCCTCGGCGTCGTGACCCCGTTCGTCACCAGCGTCTGTGCGGCGTTAAGCAGTGGGACCAACCAGGTATTGAGTACGTAGCCGTTCTGCTCCTTATGCACCGGAATCGGCAGCATGCCGATCTCGATCGTGAACTCGGTGACGCTCGTGAGCGTCGCCTCTGAAGTGCCCGGGTGCGCCATGATCTCGGCGACGTTCATGATCCAGATCAGGTTGGCGAAATGCAGGGCGCAGAATTTCTCCGGGCGCCCGGTCGCCACGGCGAAGTCGCGCGCCAGCAGCGTCGAGGAGTTGGTCGCGAGCAGCGTGTGCTCTGCCAGCAGGCCCGCCATCGTCTCGTAGAACTCCGTCTTGACCTTCGGGATCTCGGGGATTGCCTCGATGACGAAATCGGCCTGGCCGACCGCCTCCCCGAGATCGGTGGTGTACGTCAACCGCGCCCGCACCCGCCACAGCGATGCGATTCAGCTCTGACATGGTGAATCTCCTTGCCCGGTCCCCGTCCAGACTGAACCTCTGGTCGCGCGTAGACATGCGCCTTGAGCGAAATCAAGGCAACGAAACTACGGCTGGAAGGGGTCTCCCCAGCTGCCGGCAAACGCGACCTCGTCGAGCGGCAGCCGTGCGCGCCCTTGCGCGTCGCGTTCGAGGATCTCTGGTGGCGCCGCGTCGTAGTCGCCCAGGGACCCCACGGCGACCACGGCGATGGGTCGCACGCCTGACGGAATGCCGAACACATCGCACGCGCCGTCGGCGTTGAAACCCGCCATCGGGTGAGCGATCAACCCGCGCGACACCGCCTCGATGGTCAACTGCGCGATCGCCGCTCCCGCGTCGACCGCCGCGTACCGCGCGGTCCGCTCGTCCTCGCCCTCATCGGCGCACACCAGGATCAGCGCCCCGGCCGCCTTCGCGTAGCTGTTGCCGCGCCTTAGCAGGTCAGCGATCTTGGTGAACGTCTCGTCGTCGCGTAACCCCACGACGAAGCGCACCGGTTGGCGGTGCCCCCACGTCGCGGCCCAGCGCGCGGCCTCTAGGACCGCCACGAGCTGCTCGGTCGTCAACACCGCGTTGGCGTCGAACATCCGCGGGCTCCAGCGGGCGGCGATGTCGCGGTGGATCGGCACCCGGGTTTGCGCGTGCCGATCAGCGGAGCTGTTGGCCACGTCACGACGCTACCGGCGGAGTAAATAGGGATGCGCGAACCCCTTATTCTTGGTGGGATCTTCGCAGAGCTTTTCCAAAAGGCAGCCGAAAGGTTTTTACAGTGGCGCTCGTCGTGCAGAAGTACGGCGGATCCTCGGTATCTGACGCCGAGCGGATCCGCCGCGTCGCCGAGCGCATCGTGGAAACCAAGAAGGCCGGCGATGACGTCGTGGTGGTCGTCTCGGCCATGGGGGACACCACCGACGACCTGCTCGATCTGGCCAGGCAGGTGTGCCCGGCGCCGCCGGCGCGCGAAATGGACATGCTGTTGACCGCCGGCGAGCGGATCTCCAACGCGCTGGTGGCGATGGCGATCGACTCGCTGGGCGCGCAGGCCCGCTCGTTCACCGGGTCGCAGGCCGGGGTTATCACGACCGGCACCCACGGCAACGCCAAGATCATCGACGTCACGCCGGGCCGGCTGCGGTCCGCGCTCGACGAGGGCCTGATCGTGCTGGTGGCCGGCTTCCAGGGGGTCAGCCAGGACAGCAAGGACGTCACCACGCTGGGCCGCGGCGGATCGGACACCACCGCCGTCGCGCTGGCCGCGGCGCTGAACGCCGACGTGTGTGAGATCTACACCGACGTCGACGGGATCTTCACCGCCGACCCGCGCATCGTGTCCAACGCCCGACGGCTGGACACCGTCAGCTTCGAGGAAATGCTGGAGCTGGCCGCGTGCGGGGCCAAGGTGCTGATGCTGCGCTGTGTGGAATACGCCCGCCGCTACGACGTTCCGATTCACGTCCGGTCTTCGTACACCGACAAGCCCGGCACATTCGTCACCGGATCGATGGAGGACATCCCCATGGAAGACGCCATCCTGACCGGAGTAGCCCACGACCGCAGCGAGGCCAAGGTCACCGTCGTAGGGGTGCCCGATGTTCCCGGCTACGCCGCCAAGGTGTTTCGCGCCGTCGCCGAAGCCGATGTGAACATCGACATGGTGTTGCAGAACATCTCCAAGATCGAGGACGGCAAGACCGACATCACCTTCACCTGCTCGCGAGACAGCGGGCCGGGCGCGGTGGAGAAGCTGACATCGCTGCAGGACGAAATCGGTTTCACCCGGGTGCTCTACGACGACCACATCGGCAAGGTCTCACTCGTCGGCGCGGGCATGCGCAGCCATCCCGGCGTCACCGCGACGTTCTGCGAGGCACTGGCCGGTGTCGGCGTGAACATCGACCTGATCTCCACCTCGGAGATCCGGATCTCGGTGCTGATCAAGGACACCGAGCTCGACAAGGCCGTCGCCGCACTCCATGAGGCGTTCGGCCTCGGCGGTGACGAGGAAGCTGTCGTCTACGCGGGAACGGGACGTTAGATGGTTGCGATAGGTGTGGTCGGCGCGACCGGGCAGGTCGGCCAGGTGATGCGCAAGCTGCTCGAAGAGCGCGACTTCCAGGTGAGCAGCGTGCGGTTCTTCGCCTCGGCCCGCTCGCAGGGAAAGAAGTTGCCGTTCCGCGGCCAGGAGATCGAGGTCGAGGACGCCGAGACGGCCGATCCGACCGGACTCGATATCGCGCTGTTCTCCGCCGGCGCGACGATGTCGCGGGTTCAGGCGCCGCGGTTCGCGGCCGCCGGTGTGACCGTCATCGACAACTCGTCGGCGTGGCGCAAGGACCCCGACGTGCCGCTGGTGGTGAGCGAGGTCAACTTCGCTCGCGATGCTGCCAACCGCCCGAAGGGCATTATCGCCAACCCGAACTGCACGACGATGGCCGCCATGCCGGTGCTGAAGGTGTTGCACGACGAGGCGCAGTTGGTGCGCATGATCGCGTCGACCTACCAGGCGGTGTCCGGCAGCGGACTGGCCGGAGTGCAGGAACTTTTCGGGCAGGCACGCGCGGTGGTCGACGACAGCGAACAGTTGGTGCACGACGGCGGCGCGCTGGATTTCCCGGCGCCCAACAAGTACGTCGCACCGATCGCGTTCAACGTGGTGCCGCTGGCCGGGTCGCTTGTCGACGACGGCTCGGGGGAGACCGACGAGGACCAGAAGCTGCGCAACGAGAGCCGCAAGATCCTCGGCATCCCTGACCTGCTGGTGAGCGGCACCTGTGTGCGGGTGCCGGTGTACACCGGCCATTCGCTGTCGATCAACGCCGAATTCGCCCGGCCGCTGTCGGTCGAGCGGGCGCGCGAGCTGCTCGACGGCGCCCCCGGGGTGAAGCTGGTCGACGTGCCCACACCGCTGGCCGCGGCCGGTGTCGACGAATCACTGGTCGGGCGGATACGCCAAGACCCCGGGGTGCCCGACGGCCGCGGGCTCGCATTGTTCGTGTCCGGCGACAACCTGCGAAAAGGTGCGGCGCTGAACACTATTCAGATTGCCGAGTTGCTGGCCGCCGAGCTCTGAGCCGCCTTGCGCCGAAACCGACGTTTGGGCGGGAAAGTGCGAGTGGGTTTTGCCATTTCGTCGATCTCGGCGTCTCTGCTGGCACCGCCGCCCGCCCACGGCGACCCACCGGCCCCGATACCCGACCCGGTCCTGCCGCCGTTGGCGCCGGGCCAGGTGATCCGCATCGGGCCGACAGCCGGAACCGGCACGCCGACAAGGGATTACGGGATCGGTGCCACCGACCTGTGCGAGTTCATGGAGTTCCCCAGCGGCATCCTGCAGGTCTGCGGTGACAGCTTCGCCGGCCAGGGCGTGGGATTCGGCGGTTGGCACTCGCCGATCGCCCTGCACGTCGAAACCGACTCGATCGACGACCCGACCGGGGTGCGCTATGACGGTGTCACCGGCATCGACAAGCCGCTGCTGGCCGAACCTACGCCGGCCGGCTCATCGCAGCTGCCCGCCGGTGTGGTGCAGATCAACCGCGAGAACTACATGATGGTCACCACGGTGCGCAACCTGGTGCCGCAGACGTCGCGGCTGGTGAAAGCCGATCCCGCGCAAGGCAATTGGCAAACTGTTGCCAAGTCGCAGCGGGAGGCCGGCTACGAGGGCGGCCGGCAGTCCCAGGTCAGTGGCTATTACGACCCGATCCCGACACCGGATTCGCCGAGCGGCTGGGTGTACATCGTGGCCAACAACTTCGATCGCAGCGGCCCGGTGGTGCTCTACCGGGCCAGGCCTGAGACCTTCACCGACCGGGCCAGCTGGCAGGGCTGGTCCGGGCAGCCCGGACCGGACGGTGGGTGGAACAAACCGCCGACGCCGTTGTGGCCGGACCGGATCGGGGAGATGAGCATCCGGCAGATCGACGGCATGGCGGTGCTGTCGTACTTCAATGCCGCCAACGGCAACATGGAGGTCAGGGTCGCCAACAACCCGACCGGGCTGGGCACCGCGCCGGTGACCACCGTCGTGTTCGCCAGCGACTGGCCGGATCCCGCCGAGCACCTGCCGCCCCCCGAAGACAACCGGCTGGCGCAGCCCTACGGCGGCTACATCTCACCCGGTTCGACGCTCGACGAGCTGCGCGTGTTCATCAGCCAGTGGAACACCGAACCGCGCGCCCAGGCTCCCTACCGGGTCATCCAGTTCGCGCTCAATCCCCTCAAGCCCTGGCAGCCGCCGCTGGGTTGAGGCGTCGGCACTCACAGGTAACTCACACCTGAATCTTGCCAAGGGCCTCGCTGCGCCTTGAATGATGGCGGTCATGAGCGAAACGCCCGAGCATCCAACCGAAACCACCGGCCCGGTGTCATCGCAGACTGTCGCGGCACCGACCCCACCGCCGCCTCCACCGCCTCCACCGCCGCCGCATCACCGGCCGAGCCGGCTGAACCAGGCCGCCGCGTGGGTGGGGATCGTTGCGGGAGTCGTGTTCATCGTCGCGGTGGTCTTCGGCACCGGCTTCATGGTCGGCAAGCATTCGGGCGGGCCGCGCTTCGACCACCACAGGGATTTCGCCGTGTTCCACAGGGGTGGGCAGCCGCCGATGTTTCCGATGGGCCCGAGGGGGCAATTTGAGCGCGGTCCGTTTGTGTTCCCGGAAGGCCCGGGATTGCAGCCCTCGCAGCCGCCCACCACGGCGCCGAGTCCGACGCCGACCCGGCCGTAATTGGAATTAGTCCAATCCTAATCTTGATTGATTCCAGAAAAGTGCCCTATTGGATGTGTGCCCTCAGCACGTGACCTAGACCCCCGCGCCCCGTTGCGGGCGGCGGGATTGCGGGTCACAGCCCGCGCGTCGCGGTTCTGAAGGCCCTTGCGGCCCAGCCCCATTCGACGGCCGACGATATCGCCGGCAACGTCCGTCGAGCCTTGGGTTCGGTGTCAACACAGGCCGTCTATGACGTGCTGCGTGCATGCGTCAGCGCCGGTCTGGTGCGCCGCATCGAGCGCACGGGTTCGTCGGCGCTATGCGAGACATGCTGCTGGGCCGGGTGTTCGCCTACGCGGACGCGCACCGGTACCGCATCGGCACCAACTACTCCGAGCTGCCCCCCAACCGGGCCCGTGCCGCGCAGGTGAACTCCTACGAGAAGGAGGGCGCGATGCGGCACTTCTACAACGGCCCGGAGGTTCCGGTGTACGCGCCGAACTCCTACGGCGGCCCGCACGCCGATCCGACCCGCGCCGGTGACGGCGGGTTGTGGGACTTCGACGGCAAGGCGGTCCGCGCCGGATACATCAAGCACGCCGAGGACGACGACTTCGGCCAGGCCGGCACGCTGGTCCGCGAGGTCATGGACGAGGTGCAGCGGGAACGCTTGGCCAACAACATCATTGGCCACGCGTCGAACAACGTGACCGAAGAGGTCTTGGGGCGCGTGTTCCAGTACTGGCACACCGTCGACCCCGACCTCGGCCGCAAGGTCGAGGCAGGGGTACGCGCCAACCTCGCCAAGAACGGCGAGGTCGCCAAGCCGCAGGCGGGCCAGAGCTCGGTCGCCGGCTCCTCCGAGGCCGACGGCGCCGTGCAGGTCGGCGCGCAGGCGTAGACGATCAGCCCAGCAGGCGCCCCGGTCATTCGTGACCGGGCGTCTTGCTGTCTGCGGTCAGACTGGCATGATCAAACCCATGACCATCGAAGCCATTTACACTGCAGAGTCCACCGCCACCGGAGGTGGCCGCGACGGCCACGTGAAGTCGTCGGACGGCAAGATCGACCTGGACACCCGGCCGCCGAAGGAGGCGGGCGGCAGCGGCGAGGGCGTCAATCCCGAACTGCTGTTCTCGGCCGGCTACGCCGGGTGCTTCCTGGGCGCGCTGCGGTTGGTCGCCAAGAACGACGACGTCAGCCTCGACGATGCAACCGGCGTCACCGCGCAGATCGGCTTTGGCAAGCACAGCGAGGGCGGCTTCGGCATCAACGCCAACTTGATCGGTTACCTGCCCGGCCTGGAGCAGAGCGTCGCCGACGACCTGATGAACAAGGCGCACCAGGTGTGCCCGTACTCCAAAGCCACCCGCGGAAACATGGACGTCTCGCTGTCCGCGAAGGTCTAGCTATGCGGATCGCCGCCGCAACGATGGGCGTCGGTCTGGCCCTCGGCCTGTCATTGGCGGCACCGGCGAATGCCCGGCCGTCGGATCCGGGTGTGGTGTCCTACGCCGTGCTCGGCAAGGGTTCGGTCGGCAACATCGTCGGTGCGCGGATGACGTGGGAGTCGGTGTTCACCGACCCGTTCCAGGCGTTCTACGTCGACAATCCGGTCTGCAACAACTGGGCCGACATCGGGCTGCCCGAGGTGTACAACGATCCCGACCTGGCCTCGTTCAACGGTGCGGTGACGCAGGAATCGCCGAGCGACCTGACCCACTTCGTCAAGCAGGCCGTCGGCGTGTTCGCCACCGTTGACGCCGCCGATCGGGCGTTTCACCGGGTCGTCGATCGGACCGTGGGCTGCTCGGGCCAGACCACGGCAATGCACCTGGACAACTTCACCACGCAGGTGTGGTCGTTCACCGGCGGGCCGCCCACCGCGACCGACGCGGAGTGGGTCAAGCAGGAGGCAGGCACGGACCGGCGCTGCTTCACGCAGACGCGCACGCGGGAGAACGTCCTGCTGCAGGCGAAGGTCTGCCAGTCCGGCAATGCAGGCCCGGCGGTGAACGTGCTGGCCGGGGCCATGCAGAACACGCTCGGCCAATGACGGATCGCAATTTCGGGTACACGTCATGAACGTGTCACCGTAAATGGCGGGAGTTTGTCGGTGCCCTCTGGAAGATGGAGTAGGACGGTGATCGTTCCGGATCCGGGAGGGATGGGGATATGACCTTCACCATCACGTCGGAACGGCAGCGCCCGCCCCCGGATGACTCCGGCGACACAGAGCTGACCAGCGCTTATGGCGCCGCCCTGCACATCGGCGGCAATTGTCTGCGCGACGGTCCGGTCGGCCAGGTGGGCCTTGAAGTCGAGGCGCACTGTTACGACCTGGCCGCTCCGATGCGCCGCCCCGGCTGGGACGAACTCACGCAGGCCATCGCCGGGGTGCCGGCGCTGCCGGGCGGCAGCTTGGTCACCGTCGAACCCGGCGGCGCGGTCGAGCTGTCGGGGCCGCCGATGGCCGGCCCGGTGGCGGCGATCCGCGCGATGACCGTCGACCGCGCCGTGCTGCGTGCCGCGTTCGCGCAGGCCGGGCTTGGTCTGGTGCTGTTGGGCGCCGACCCGCTGCGCCCCGCGATGCGAGTCAACCCCGGTGCCCGCTACCGCGCGATGGAGCAGTTCTTCGCCGCCAGCGGCACCGCGACGGCCGGGTCGGCGATGATGACGTCGACGGCGTCGGTGCAGGTCAATCTCGATGCGGGCCCGCGGTCGGGCTGGGCGGCGCGGGTGCGGCTCGCGCATGCGCTCGGCCCGACGATGATCGCCATCGCCGCCAACTCGCCGCTGCTCGGCGGCGGGTTCACGGGCTGGCGCAGCAGCCGCCAACGGGTGTGGGGTCAACTGGACTCGGCACGCTGCGGACCGATCCTCGGCGCCAGTGGCGACGACCCGGCCAGCGACTGGGCGCGGTACGCGCTGCGGGCGCCGGTGATGCTGGTGAACAGTCCCGATCCGGTGTCGGTGACGAGCTGGGTGCCGTTCGCCGACTGGGCCGACGGGCGGGCGGTGCTCGGTGGCCGGCGACCGACGTCGGCCGATCTCGACTACCACCTGACGACGTTGTTCCCGCCGGTGCGGCCGCGCCGCTGGCTGGAGATCCGCTACCTCGACAGCGTGCCCGACGCGGTGTGGCCGGCGGTGGTGTTCACCCTCGTCACGCTGCTCGACGACCCCGTCGCCGCCGACATCGCCGCCGAGGCCACCGAATCGGTGGCCACCGCGTGGGACCAGGCCGCGCGTGTCGGCCTGGGCGACCGTCGGTTGCACGCCGTCGCCACCCGCTGCGTGCGGACGGCGGCGGAACGTGCGCCCGCAGACCTGCGGGAATCGATGCGACAGTTGGTGCGTTCGGTCGAACAGGGCCGAAGCCCGGCCGACGACTTCTCAGACCGCGCGGTGCGCTACGGGATCGGGTCGGCGGTCAGCCAACTCGCAAGGGGCGAGCTTTGACATCACGCGAAACGTTGGCGCGGGACCTGATCCGGGCGCGCGAGCGCACGTTGCGGCTGGTCGAGTTCGACGACGCCGAACTGCGGCGCCAGTACCATCCGTTGATGAGCCCGCTGGTGTGGGATCTGGCGCATATCGGCCAACAGGAGGAGCTGTGGCTGCTGCGAGACGGTAATCTCGACCGTCCCGGAATGCTGGCGCCCGAGATCGACCGGCTCTACGACGCGTTCGTGCATTCGCGGGCCAGCCGGGTCGAGCTGCCGCTGATGCCGCCCGCCGACGCCCGCACCTACTGCGCGACCGTCCGAGACAAGGCGCTCGACAGCCTCGACGCGCTGCCCGACGAACGTGACGACGGCCCGGGCGATCCGGCTTTCGTGTTCGGGTTGGTGATCAGCCACGAGAATCAACACGACGAGACGATGCTGCAGGCGCTCAACCTGCGCACCGGCCCGCCGTTGCTGGGCCCGGGATCGCCCTTACCGACCGGCCGCTCGGGGATGGCCGGCACCAGTGTGCTGGTGCCCGGCGGTCCGTTCGTTCTCGGTGTCGATGCGGCCGGTGAACCGCACTCACTGGACAACGAGCGTCCCGCCCACATCGTCGACGTGCCCAGCTTCCGGATCGGCCGTGTGCCGGTGACCAACGGCGAATGGCGACACTTCATCGACGACGGTGGATATGACGAGCGGCGGTGGTGGTCGGATCGCGGCTGGGCATACCGTCAGGAAGCGGGCCTGCGGGCACCGCAGTTCTGGAACCTCGATGGCACCCGCAGCCGGTTCGGCCACGTCGAGGGCATCCCGGGCGACGAGCCCGTGCAGCACGTCACGTTCTTCGAGGCCGAGGCCTACGCGGCGTGGGCCGGGGCGCGGCTGCCCACCGAGGTGGAATGGGAGAAGGCCTGCGTCTGGGACCCGCGGGCGGGGACGCGGCGCCGCTTCCCGTGGGGCGCGTCGGAGCCCACCGAATATCTCGCCAACCTGGGCGGGGACGCGTTGCGGCCGGCTCCGGTCGGTGCGTACCCGGCGGGCGCGTCGGCCTACGGTGCCGAACAGATGCTGGGCGACGTGTGGGAGTGGACGACCTCGCCGCTTCGCCCCTGGCCGGACTTCACGCCGATGGTCTACGAGCGTTACTCGCAACCGTTCTTCGACGGCGACTACAAGGTGCTGCGCGGCGGCTCCTGGGCGGTGGCGCCCAACATCCTGCGGCCCAGCTTCCGCAACTGGGACCATCCGATCCGCAGGCAGATCTTCTCCGGCGTCCGCTTGGCCTGGGATGTGAACTAGATGTGCCGGCATCTCGGCTGGCTGGGCGAGCCGCGCTCGGTGTCGTCGTTGGTGCTTGAGCCGCCGTACGGGCTGCTGGTGCAGTCGTATGCGCCGCGGCGGCAGAAGCATGGGCTGATGAACGCCGACGGTTGGGGCGTGGGCTTTTTCGACGGCGCGGTGGCGCGGCGGTGGCGCAGCGCCGCCCCGCTGTGGGGTGACGCGTCGTTCGCCTCGGTAGCGCCCGCCCTGCACAGCGGCTGCATCGTCGCGGCGGTGCGCTCGGCAAGTGTCGGCATGCCGATCGAGCCGTCGGCATCCGCGCCGTTCACCGACGGCACGTGGCTGCTGTCGCACAACGGCCTGGTCGACCGCGCGGTGCTGCCGCCGGTGTCCACCGCGGAATCAACCGTCGACAGCGCGCGGCTGGCGGCGCTGATATTCGACCGGGGACTCGACGCGCTGGGCGATACCATCGGCGAGGTCGCCGCGGCCGACCCGAACGCCAGGCTGAACATCCTGGCCGCCAATGGATCTCGAATGCTGGCGACAACGTGGGGTGACACCCTGTCGGTGCTGCGCCGAGACGACGGGGTGGTGCTGGCCAGCGAACCGTACGACGACGACCCCGACTGGCAGGAGATCCCGGACCGCCACCTCGTCGAGGTCGCCGACTCCCGCGTCGAGCTGATCGGTCTGAAAGGATCGTCATGACCTTCTCGTTGTCGAACTATCTGGCCGCCGACTCTGCCGCCCGGGCACTTCGCCGCGACGTGCTGGACGGCTTGACCGCGACACCGAAATCGTTGCCGCCCAAATGGTTCTACGATTCGGTCGGCAGCGACCTGTTCGACCAGATCACCAGGCTGCCCGAGTACTATCCGACCCGCGCCGAGGCCGAGATCCTGGCCGACCGTGCCGGGCAGATCGCCGCCGCCTCCGGTGCCGACACGCTGGTGGAGCTGGGCAGCGGCACTTCGGAGAAGACCCGGATCTTGCTGGATGCTTTGCGGGACAAAGGATCACTGCGCCGATTCATTCCGTTTGACGTCGACGCCGGTGTGCTCGAGGCCGCCGGCGCCGCCATCCAACGGGACTACCCAAGCGTCGAAATCGACGCCGTGTGCGGTGATTTCGAGGAACACCTGGGTAAGATTCCACGCATCGGCCGACGCCTTGTCGTCTTCCTCGGCTCCACGATCGGCAACCTCACCCCGCGGCCGCGTGCCGAGTTCCTTTCCGCGCTGTCCGACACGTTGCAGCCCGGTGACAGCCTCCTGTTGGGCACCGACCTGGTGAAGGACGCCGACCGTCTGGTACGCGCGTACGACGACAGTGCGGGCGTGACGGCGCGGTTCAACCGCAACGTCCTTGCGGTGGTCAACCGCGAACTCGACGCCAACTTCGACCTGAGGGCGTTTGAGCATGTCGCCCGCTGGAACGACGCCGAGGAGCGCATCGAGATGTGGCTGCGCGCCGGTAGTGCGCAGCGGGTGCGGGTCGGGGCGCTGGACCTGACCGTCGACTTCGCCGCCGGCGAGGAGATGCTCACCGAGGTGTCGTGCAAGTTCCGGCCCGACGGTGTGGCCACCGAACTTGCCGAGGCCGGACTGCGCCGCACCCACTGGTGGACCGATGCGGCCGGGGACTTCGGACTGTCGCTGTCGACCAGATGACCGGCCCGATGTCGCTGGCCGAACGCTGGCGGGCCGCCCGCCCGACGGTCGCCGGTCTGCACCTGGACAGCGCCGCCTGCTCGCGGCAGACGTTCGCGGTGATCGACGCGGCGGCTCAGCATGCCCGCCACGAGGCCGAGGTCGGCGGTTACGTCGCCGCCGAAGCCGCCACACCGGTCCTTGATGCGGGACGCGCCGCCGTCGCCGCCCTGACGGGGATGACTGCGTCCGATGTTGTCTTCACCACCGGGTCCAACCGCGCCCTCGACCTCGTGCTCGGCAGCTGGCCGGGCATCCGCACCGTGGCCTGCCTGCCCGGCGAGTACGGGCCCAACCTGGCCATCATGGCCGCCAACGGCTTCGAGGTCAGCGCGCTGTCGGCCGACGGCGACGGCCGGCTGCTCGTCGACGAGGCGGCCGCCGAACTGGCCGCCGACCCGCCCGCCCTCGTGCACCTGACCCCGTTGGCCAGCCATCGCGGCCTGGCCCAGCCAATGTCCGCCCTCGCCGAGGTGTGTCGCGGGCTGGGGGTGCCGCTGGTGATCGACGCCGCCCAGGCGCTGGGTCATCTGGACTGCGCCGTGGACACCGACGCGATCTACTCTTCGTCGCGCAAATGGATGGCCGGCCCGCGCGGTGTCGGCGTCCTCGCGATCAGGCCGGGGTTCGCAGCGCGGCTACGGCCGCGGCTGCCGCCGCCGGAATGGGGTCTTCCGCTGTCGGTGCTGGAGTGTCTCGAGCTTGACGAGGCGAACGTCGCGGCTCGGGTGGGACTTTCGGTGGCACTCGGTGAACACCTGGCCGCCGGCGCCGGAGAGGTGCGCGCGCGGCTGGCCGAGCTGGGCCGATTGACGCGGCTTGCCCTGGCCGAGGTGAACGGGTGGCGTGTGGTCGAGCCGCTCGACGAGCCGACCGCGATCACCACCCTGACGCCGGTCGACGGCGCCGACCCCGAACGGATCCGGGCCTGGCTGATCGCCGAACGCCGCATCGTCACCACCTACGCCGAGGTGCAGCGCGCACCGTTCGAGATGAGCGCGCCGGTGTTGCGGGTGTCGCCGCACGTCGACAGCACTGTCGAGGACCTGGACACGTTCGCCGAGGCGCTGACCGCCGCGACCGCGCAGGTGTGATGTGGTTCGCTAGCCCGCCTTGTGGGCGGTGACCAGGAACGCCGGCATCTTCTGCCGGCCCTTCTCGTCGTTCTCGAAGGTCGGCATCTCGAAGGGTGCGTCGGGGATCTTTGACACGTTGGCATGAATGAAGGCCGGCCGGATGTCGTCGATCTCCCAGTACTTCGACACCGCCCCGCGCAACTCGTCCTCGGTGACGGTGTTCGGCCCGAACTCCATCTCGGCCGGGAACGCTTCCTTGGCGAACACCAGGATGTAGTAGGTGCCGCCCGGTGCGGCGGCCCGGTGTACGGAACGCAGATAGTCGTCGCGCCTTTCGACCGGCAGCGAGTGGAACAGCGTGCTGTCGATGATCGTGTTGAACCGGCCGTCGAACCCGGTGAACGAGGTGATGTCGTCCCGGACGAACGTGGCCTTGGACAGGCCGCGGTCCTGCGCCGCCTTGGTGGCCGCCGCGATGGCGGTCGGGGTGAGTTCGATGCCGACGACCGTGTAACCCTCGGCGGCCAACTCCAGCGAAAGTTCGGCGTACCCGCATCCGGCGTCGAGAACGTCGCTGCGGACCTTGCCGGCGCCGATCAGCGCGGCCAGTTCGGGTTGCGGCTCACCGATGTTCCACGGCGGCGGTCCCTCGAAGGGGCCCTGCTGCTGATACGCGTTGTCCCAATCCATTACCTCAGATGTCATGGCCCCCAACCTAGTCGGCGATATCCCAGGTATGCACGGGCTCGTTGCTGTGCATTCGCTGGCAGTACAGCCGCAGCATCTCGGCCAGCGCGTCGGGTCGTGTCATTCGCGTCCTGCAGCGCCTGAACGGTGGCCACCTGCCAGGTTGCGCTGTTGCCTCCGGTCTTGGAGCGGCCCGCTATGACGTCCAGGTAGCGGTCGCACACCTCGTCGGCGACGCCCCATCGCCGCTGCCCCTCGTGCGCCATCGGCAGTAGTTGCCGCAGCACCAACTCGTCGGGTGTCACCTCGCCCACGCCGGGCCAGTACAGCCGGGCGTCCATGCCGTGCCTGGCTGCCTCGAGGAAATTGTGTTGTGCCGCAGCGAAACTCATCTTGGTCCACGGCGGCCGGTCCTCCTCGGACAGCGTCCGAAAGCATGCCGTGGTAGAACGCCGAAGCCCAGGTGTCCGTTGCCATTTGGCTTGTCGGTACGTGCGCCTAATTTGACGGACGGCGGGACCAGCGGCACGGATTCGGTCACCAGATACGCAACGACGGTTGCGCATTCCTTCTCCAGCGGCGCCACCGCGTCACGCACCTGCCTGCCGTACGACTGCCTCGTCCAGAGGCTGACCACGGCCACGACCGGCGGGTTAAAGATGTTCAGCCCAACCAGCGAGCCGCGCACGGCGTCGTCGCGCATGTTGACTCTCAACCCCGACACCTCAAACGCATGATCTCGTCGGCCACCGGGCCGCGCAGCCGCTCACACCACGCATCGTCGCGTTCTCTCCGGAGCAGGACGACGACCTTCTCCGCGCCCCGAAACGCAGCGGGTCAACTGGGGACGGCCGTAAAGTGTGACTGCGGTCACAAACTTGGGTATCCAAGGCCCGGCAAGCGATGGAGGTACTGGTCATGACCACCGATCCGGATCGGACCCCGCTCGAAGAATCACCCAAGCAGCCCGAACGCCGCGACCGTACGCACTGGCTCTACATGGCCGTGCTGGTGGCCGTGGCGGCCGGCGTGGTGGTGGGGCTGCTGGCCCCGTCGGTCGGCAGATCGGTCGGTGTGCTCGGCACCATGTTCGTCGACCTGATCAAGATGATCATCACCCCGGTGATCTTCTGCACGATCGTGCTGGGCATCGGGTCGCTGCGCAAGGCCGCGACGGTCGGCAAGGTCGGTGGATTAGCGCTCGTGTACTTCGTGACGATGTCGACGTTCGCGCTGGCGATCGGCCTGGTCGTGGGCAACCTGCTCCACCCGGGCGCCAACCTCCAGGTGTCCGAAGATATGTCCGGCCGGGCCGGCGAGCTGGCGGAGCAGGCCCACGGTGAGGGCGGCCTGCTGGAGTTCATCCAGTCGATCATCCCCGACACGTTGTTCTCTGCGCTGACCTCCGGCAACGTGCTGCAGGCGCTGTTCCTCGCGCTGATCACCGGGTTCGCGATTCAGGCGATCCCCCGCAGCGCCGCCGACCCCGCCCTGCATGCCATCGAGGTGCTGCAGAAAGTGGTGTTCAAGATCCTGGTGATGATCCTGTGGCTGGCGCCGATCGGCGCGTTCGGTGCGATCGCCAACGTCGTCGCGCGAACCGGCTGGGACGCGGTCGTCCAACTGATGACCCTGATGCTCGGCTTCTACATCACCTGCGTCATCTTCGTGTTCGGCGTGCTAGGAGCGCTGTTGTGGGTCGTGGCGCGGGTGTCGATCTTCAAGCTGGTGCGTTACCTGGCCCGCGAGTACCTGTTGATCGTTGCGACCTCGTCGTCGGAGTCGGCGTTGCCGCGGCTGATCGCCAAGATGGAGCACCTGGGCGTGGATCGCAGCACCGCGGGCGTGGTGGTGCCGACCGGGTATTCGTTCAATCTCGACGGCACCGCGATCTACCTGACGATGGCGTCGTTGTTCATCGCCGACGCGATGGGCAAACCGCTGGCCTTTGGCGAGCAGATATCGCTGCTGGTGTTCATGATCATCGCGTCCAAGGGGGCGGCCGGTGTCACCGGCGCCGGGCTGGCGGTGCTGGCCGGCGGCCTGCAGAGCCACCGGCCCGACCTGCTGGACGGCGTCGGCCTGATCGTCGGCATCGACCGGTTCATGTCCGAGGCCCGCGCGGTCACCAACTTCTCCGGCAACGCGGTCGCCACGCTGCTGGTGGGTACGTGGACGAACACCGTCGACAAGGAGCAAGTGGACACGGTGCTGCGGGGTGAGGATCCGTTCGACGAGATGACCATGCTTGACGAGGACGATGAACGGCGCCTCGAAGCGCGGGAGCGCGGTGAGGAGGCAGCGCACGCCTGACGCCGGCAATAGCTCGAGCGTCTCTTGCGCGAGCGTGCGTGTAGGTACGGCGCCGAGGCTGCTTTCACGCAACGCACACCGTCCGTTGAAGAAAACCTGGTCAGTCACGGGCCGGGAACAGCCGGGCGAACTCCTCTGGCAGCGGTACGGCGCGGCGCGTGTCCGGGTCGACGGTGACAAGGGTGACAACGCCGTCGGCGACAACCGGGCCATCGCTCCTCACGATCCGCTGTGCCAGAGCGAAGCTGGTACGGCCGCGCCGCTGCGGCCAGGTGACGATCCGCAGCCGGTCGCCCTGGTGGCAGGGCTGCCTGAGATTGAGGCTGATGTTCACCACCACCGTGACCGCCCCTTGCCCCTCGAGGCGGTCATAAGCGAAGCCGTGGCGCTCGTACCACCCCTCGCGACCCCATTCCAGGTATTCGACGAACTTCGCGTTGTTGACGTGGCCGTTGACGTCGATCTCGGTGCAGCGCACGACCGTCTCCAGGACCACTTCCACGTCCACGGCTTCGGTGGCGACCTTCTCCGACATGGCATTCCTTCTCTTGCTTCGCTGCGCGTTGCTACGAGAGCCTGAGTGAGTGGAGTGACGACAGTCCAGACCTCAAGTACGGCACAATCGGGTGGTCAGTGTTGGCGGATTGGGGATATCCGGGGTGATCGGGTAACTGGCCGTCGGGAGGGTGGTCGGTGTTGACTTCGCCCGAGCCAACCGCAGCCGCGGCGCTCGTCGCGAAAAGTCGACGATCGCCGGTGTTGAGCGCTGTGGCCTCAGTGCGACGCAGCCAGCGCCAATGGGAACTGCTGCTCGTCGGCAACCTGATCAGCCCCGGAAGCGGGCTCAATGCAACCGCAGACCCCGACAGGGGCGCCGAACTTGCCGGAGAGGCGCACGCCGAGCAGGAAGCCCCGTCGGCGCAGCCAGCCGCACCGGTTCCTAGTCGGCGATATCCCAGGTATGCACGGGCTCGTTGCTGTGCATGCGCTGGCAGTACAGCCGCAGCATCTCGGCCAGCGCTTCGGGCCGTGTCATTCCGCGTTCCTGCAACGCCTGCACGGTGGCCACCTGCCAGGTGGCGCCGTTGCCTCCCGTCTTGGCGCGGCCCGCTATGACGTCCAGGTAGCGGTCGCACACCTCGTCGGCGACGCCCCATCGCCGCAACCCCTCGTGCGCCATCGGCAGTAGTCGCCGCAGCACCAACTCGTCGGGTGTCACCTCGCCCACGCCGGGCCAGTACAGCCGGGCTTCCATGCCGTGCCTGGCTGCCTCGACGAAATTGTGTTGTGCCGCAGCGAAACTCATCTTGGTCCACAGCGGCCGGTCCTCCTCGGACAGCGTCCGCAGCATGCCGTAGTAGAACGCCGAATTGGCCATCATGTCGAGCACGGTCGGTCCGGCCGGCAGCACCCGGTTCTCAACCCGAAGGTGCGGGCGGCCGTCGACCACGTCGTATACCGGCCGGTTCCACCTGTAGATGGTGCCGTTGTGCAGCCGCAGTTCCGGCAGCCGCGGCGCCCGCCCGGCCGCAAGTTCGGCGACCGGATCCTCCTCGGACAGCTCGGGCAGCAGCGAGGGGAAATAGCGGACGTTCTCCTCGAACAGATCGAAGATCGACGTGATCCAGCGCTCGCCGAACCACACCCGCGGGCGGACGCCCTGCGTCTTGAGTTCGTCGGGGCGGGTGTCGGTGGCCTGCGCGAACAATTCGATGCGGGTCTCCGACCACAGCTGGTGTCCGAAGAAGTACGGGGAGTTGGCGCCCAGGGCGAGCTGCGGGCCGGCCAGCACCTGGGCCGCGTTCCAGTTTTTCGCGAAGTCGGCCGGGGAGACCTGCAGGTGCAGCTGCATGCTGGTGCATGCGGATTCGGGCGCAATCGACGCCGATTGCAGGCTGAGGCGCTCCGGGCCTGCGATGTCGATCAGGATGTCCTCGCCGCGGGCGGTGAAGATCGAATCGTTGAGCGCCTGATACCGCGTCGACTCGCTCATCCATCCGCCCGAAAGATGTTCGGGCATGAGCGTCGGCAGGATGCCGATCATCACGATATGCGCGCCGTCCTCGTTGGCCTTGGACTCGGCCGCGTTGAGGCTGGCGCGCACCTCGGATTCCAACTCGAGTCCCGCGCGACCCGGTAAGGGCCGTGGCGGAACATTGAATTCGATGTTGTAGGCGCCCAGTTCGGTCTGATACGCCGGGTCGGCTATCGAGGCCAGCACGTCCTGGTTGCTCATCGCCGGCTGATAATCCGCGTCGACCAGATTGCACTCGATCTCCATGCCGGTCAGCGGTCGGTCGAACTCGAAACTGGACTGGGCGAGCATGGTTTCGAAGACGTCCAGGCACAGCTGGACCTTGCGCCGGTACTCGCGGCGGTGCTCGCGAGAAAAGTCGGTCTGCTTCACCTCTTCGCCCACATGCCGATTGCAGCAGCGTCGGTGACGCGCGCGCAAGTAAATCGCGTTATCGGCTGGCCATTTCCCGCAGTACGTTCGAGTTGGCGCCCTTATCGATAGGAACTGTGATGACCGAACCCACCGCCCCGACACAGCCACCCCAAGTCACCGCGCCGCCGCCGGTCAATGCCGGCTGGGCGGTGGCGTCGCTGCTGTTCTTCTGGCCGCTGTCGTTTTCGGCGTTCACCCATGCGTTCAACGTCTATCCGCTCTGGGCCTCCGGCAACGTCGCCGGAGCCCAGTACGCCTCTGACCGGGTGCGCCGCCTGGGTCAGCTCTCGCTGTGGATTTTCGGCGGTCTGCTGCTGTTGTTCGGCATCCTGTACGTCATCTTCTTGGTGGTGCTCATTGCCCAGGGCGACCACGAGTTTGGCCGCCACGGTTTTGACCGCTACAGCTAGCTCACCGTGATGGTCTACGGCTGGCAACCACAACCTGAGGGCTGATCAGCCCGCCGCGCAGTTGCACATCGATAGCCGGATCCGCATGTGCGGCGAGCGCCCGAAGCGCCGACGGGCTGTAGGTGCGCAGCGAGCTGATCACCCCGTCGTGAACGAACGGGACCACCGGGGCCAACGGCAGCATCGTCGCCAACCACAGCAGGTGCAGCGGCGACGGCGGCCGCGGCAGGTCGATGATCACCAACTTGTCCGCGGCGCGGGTGCCCTCGGTGAAGGCGCGGGACGCCAGCGACGGCGGCAGGTGATGGAAGGACAGCGCGAACACCGCGAGGTCGAAATACCCGTCGGGAGCGTCGATCGCGGTGGCGTCCATCTCCCGCACGGTCACCCGCGGGTGCTCGCCGAGGTCGCCCGCCGCGATCGCACCCACCGAGGCGCGCTCGATATCGGTGACGGTGAGCCGCGCGGTGGGGTGCATTTCGAGCAGCTTGCGCGACAGGCCACCATGGCCCGCGCCCAGCTCCAGAATCTTGGGATCGGGGACATCGGCCACCTCGTCGAGCGCAATGTGTGCGAACTTCTCGTGGTTTCCGAAGAGCTCGCCCGTCCATTCCAGCGCGCGGATCACACTGCGCTTGACGCGCTCGTCGACGTCGTCGCGGTCGAGATATTCCAGCCGATCGGTCTCCAGCCGGCGGTCCAGGCACGAGGCATCCGGCCCGCCGCGTGGCATGCGGTCAATGTCGACTAGCTGAGAACCCATGTACGCCATCATGGACGATTGGACCGGCGTCGGGCAGAAGCGGAGCGAGCCGGGAAAGGGAGACCGCCGGGAGAGGAGCATGAGTTGGCCGACTTCGTAGCCGCGATCGACCAGGGCACCACCAGCACCCGCTGCATGATCTTTGACCACGACGGCGCCGAGGTCGGGCGCCACCAGCTCGAGCACGAACAGATCCTGCCGCAGGCCGGCTGGGTCGAGCACAACCCCGTCGAGATCTGTGAACGCACCGCGTCGGTGGTGACGTCGGCGCTGAACACGACGAAACTGTCGGCGACCGACCTCGCGGCGTTGGGCATCACCAACCAGCGGGAGACTGGGTCGACGTCTCGTAATTTCGGCGTGCTCGGTCGCGCTCAGCGCGACCGAGCACGCCGAAATCGCTGTTAGTCGGACTCGCCGAGGATGTGGTAGACCTCGCGGCGGGCGTTGTTGACGATGTCGACGATCCGCTGCTGCTGCTCCTCGTTCGCGGTGTAGGCGGATTGCGCCACCGCCCCCATCAGCTGGGCGACCGCGCTTCGCAGGTTGGCGTGGCCGGGGTCGACGTCGCCCGCGATCTCCTCCCATGGCGGGGTCTCGATCTTCTCGGCTGCGGCGCGGCCGACCTCGGTCAACTCGAAAAGCCGCTTGCTGCCTTCGGTTTCGGTCGCCACTATCAGGCCCTCGTCGACCAGCAGCTGCAGCGTCGGATACACCGAGCCGGGGCTTGGCCGCCACAGGTCCTGACTGCGTTCGGCGATTTCCTGGATCATCTCGTAGCCGTGCATGGGCCGTTCGGCAAGCAGCGTCAGGATCGCGGCGCGGACATCGCCACGCCGGCCGCGGCGGCCGCGTCCCGGCCCGCGCCTACCGCCGCGCGGCCCGGGGCCGAAGCCGAAACCGAAGCCGCCGCGGGGATCGAAGCCGAACTCGAAGCCGCGACCGGGGCCGAAGCCTCGACCCGGGCCGAAGCCCAAGCTCGCGCCGCTGGGGTCTTCGTGTGCGGCATGGTCGCGAACGTGGTCGCGCAGGTGCTCGCGGAACTCGCGGCGGGCCTGGCGGCGCTGCTGATGAAATGCCCGCCGGTCGGATGGGCCGAAGCCGAAGCCTCCGGGTGGGGGTGTGAATGGGTTGCTCATGTTTGTGGTTCTCTCGTTCGACGGGAAACGCCGAATACGCTTCCGATATGTCAACGATATATCGAAAACTATCGTGATGCAACGATTAGTTCCCGGCACGCTTGTCGATGGCCTTGACCAGCCAGCGTGCCCACTCGGCCTGCATGGCCGCTCTTCGGAGCCCGTACTCGAGAGCGGCACGGCCGTAGAAATCGGCGTCGTCGTCGTGCCAATCGACGCAGTCACGCAGCTCTTGGTAGCGCTTAAGCTGGGCATCGGCATGCTCGGCGACCGACACCATATGCACACGGGCCTGGGCAGGCGGGATCTCGCCGAGCAGGAAAACCCGGAGCAATTCGGCACTGCGGTAGGGCGGGTCATCCTGCGGATTGGTCACCCAGCGCAGCAGCTCGGCACGCCCGGCATCGGTGACCCGATACTCCTTGCGGCCACGCGGCCCGATGTCGGTCACCTCGATCAGCCCGGCTTCGGCGAGCTTGTTGAGCTCGCCGTAGAGCTGGCTCTGAGTCGCCGGCCAGACGTTGCCCATCGACTTCTCGAACCTCTTGAGCAGGTCATACCCGCTGCCCGGGTGTTGGGCCAGCAGCCCCAGTGCCGCGATGCGCAAACTCACGAGGAGCATCGTACATCCCACTCTTGACATGTCATTAACGACATGTCATCTTGGGAGGGTCAACGTGAAGGGAGACCCAAATGACCGACACCACGTCCGATGCCTCAGCCATCTTCGGCACCGGTCAGTTCTTTCAGCGGGGCAACTACGCACCCGTCACAGATGAGCTCACCGAATTCGACCTGCCGGTCGAAGGCGCCATCCCAGCCGAGCTCGACGGCTGGTACCTGCGCAACGGGCCCAACCCGCGGCAGGCCACCGCGCATTGGTTCACCGGCGACGGGATGATCCACGGCGTGCGGCTCGAAGGTGGCCGCGCGGCGTGGTACCGCAACCGTTGGGTGCGCACGGACAGTTTCAAGGACGACTTCCCGCTCTACAACGCCGACGGCACCCGCAACCTGCGGGCCAGCATCGCCAACACCCACGTCGTCAACCACGCCGGCAAGACTCTGGCGCTCGTCGAGTCGTCGCTGCCCTACGAGATCACCAACGACCTCGAGACGGTGGGCGCCTACGATTTCGGCGGCAAGCTGGTCGACTCGATGACCGCGCATCCGAAGATCTGTCCGACGACCGGTGAATTGCATTTCTTCGGTTACGGCAACATCTTCCAGCCCCATGTCACCTATCACCGGGCCGACGCCAACGGCGAGCTGACCATCAATCGCCCGCTCGATGTCAAGGCGCTGACGATGATGCACGACTTTGCGCTGACCGCCGAGCATGTCATCTTCATGGACCTTCCGATCGTGTTCAACCTCGACGTCGCGTTGAAGGGCGATGGCGACATGCCCTACCGGTGGGACGACGAGTACGGCGCACGGCTGGGTGTGCTGCGCCGCGACGACCCGTACGGTGAGGTGCGCTGGTTCGAGATCGACCCGTGCTACGTGTTCCACGTCGCCAACGCGTACGACGCCGGCAGCTCGATCGTGCTGCAGGCCGTCCGCTACCCGGAATTATGGCGGGACAGTGGGGGATTCGAAGTCGACGGGGTGTTGTGGAGCTGGACCATCGATCTGCAGACCGGCAGCGTCGCCGAGCGTCAGCTCGACGACCGTGCGGTGGAGTTCCCGCGCATCGACGACCGGCTGGCCGGGCTGCCGACCCGCTACGCCGTCTCGGTCGGCACCAACAAGCTGGTGCGCTATGACCTGAGCACCGGCGGCGCAGTTGAGCACAAGTTCGGCACGGCGGAGTCGCCCGGCGGTCCCGGTGAGGCGGTGTTCGTTCCGTCGACGAGCGGGCCGGCCGACGAGGCCAACGGCTGGTACCTCGGATACGTCTACGACCCAGCCCGTGACGGCAGTGACCTGGTGATCCTCGACGCGTCCGACTTCGCGGGGCAGCCGGTGGCGAGAATCAAGCTGCCGCACCGGGTCCCGTACGGGTTCCATGGCAACTGGATCAGTGCCTAGTCAGAAGGCATTTTCGTGGTCTGCGTTCGCAGTCCGTCCGCAGTAGATCCGAGGGCCTGCTCCAGGAGCTCCCCGGCGGCTTTTGCGGGTCCGGTCCCTGGCGTCGGGCCAGAGATGGGAGTAGGAGGACAGCGTCATCGCCGCGGACGCGTGCCCGGGTGCGCTAGACGGTGGCGACGTCGCAGCCCGGCCAGCCTTGATGACAGGCTCCCCACATGAATACTTTCCGAATCATCCGTTACGACGGCTCGTCCGCTGAATGCCCCGAGGCAGATCTGGTACTCGCCCAGCGACTGGCGTCGGCTGGAGCGCACCAGCTAGACCACGAACGCAGATTTAGCCCCTGGTGCCCGGGGCAGGGGCCGGAGCCTGCGTGGGCATCGCCGGTTTCGGGGGTCCAGGAACCGGTGCCTGCGTAGGCACCCCCGGCGGCGCTGTGATTGGCACCTCGGCACCGTCGGCGGGAGGGGCCCCGCATTTCTTAGCATCGCTATCCCAAACTCCCCCGGATTCGTCGCAGCAGTTAAAAGCCACCACTTCCGGATCCATACCAGCCTCTAGTCCGTTTTGCACACATTCGTCGTATGCCCCGATGTCCCACTCTCGGGGTGCGGCGTTCGCGACCGCCGGTTCTCCGAACGGGCTCCCGCCGAGCATGGCCGCCACCGCGAATAGCGCGGCGGGCAGTAGCCGGGGCAAACAGATGCGAACTGCGGGGGAAACGCTAGCCGTCATGTCGCGTCCTTGCGTCTCAGGTGGTGGCCTTGACGCCGCTCGCAGCGTCGGACGCAAGGTCCCAGATATCGGGCTGGACAGTTAATAAGTTTGCGCTCAGCGCCAAGTCGGCACAGCCCGTAGCGATGCGCCTTCGACAATGTAGTCGCCGTTGCAAACCCTGCACTTGCAGGTCCGCGCCAGCGCGAGCGCGGCGTGTTCGGGGGCGGGGTTGTCGGGGACCGTTGGTCGTACATCGATTTGGGGACGGGTCACGGGCCACCCTTTCCCCGGATGAATCTGAAAACGACACGGTTGACGACCCCCTTCCTTTCCAACCCGGACCCTTACAAGACGGGTATGGCCGCCTTGCCGAAAGCAACGGCGGCCATCGTGTTACTTTCGGGGAAACTAAAAATGTTGCTACAGGGAATCCCGTGTGGACCCCCGATCCAGTGACCGGGCGGGGAGTGCCAGGGGCACCATTTCTTGACCTGTCCGGGCGGGCCCCAATTGAGTCCCGGATCCCAATGTCCCGGAACCCAATCTGCCGGCCCCGGAATCCACGGAATGTTCGGGTCCACCCAATTCGGATCAGCCTGGGCTAAACCCGCGCCGAGTCCAAGGGAGGCAGCGCCAACCGCACCGGCGATCATTGCTGTCCCCGCGATTATCTTCAGATTCACGTGCCGTCTCCTTTCCTCGGCTCCGCTGCCTTCGTGCTTGGGCAGGGCGTTGACGTGCGGTGAAGGAGCTGGTCGGCCGCTTCTGTGCGGATGAAAACCAACATCACGACCCCGTGTGATGACGATACTCCCGTGTTGGGGTGTTAAACCGCTGGCTACGGCGAATGAGGCCCCAGGAGTAGGAGAATGGCCGCCGACGGTGTGTGCAAGGTCGGCGCTGCACTCGCGCCACGTTCGGCAGGGAAACCGATAAGGGTGTCACAATCGAACATTCCTTGGGAGCAACCGTGCCCACCTTCGACATTGAAGTCAGCCACGGTTCGCGAAGTATTGAATGATGGTAGTAATTTGTTCGATGTGTGCGTGAAGTTCAAGGCCGACGCGTGTGTGCGACGTGACGAGTCGAAAGTCGTTCCGGCTCACGACAATTAGGCGGGAGGTCGCCAATGAATCTCAGCTCCCAAGCAGGATGACAAGGCCTGGATTCAGAGCGAACCTTTCCGTAACCGCCCACAGCTCGTAGGCGTCAATCCCCACAGCGACGGCCGATCGGCTGGACGGGCCTTCGTCGACATCACCTCGATGGCATCGAGCGTTTGAGGTTCCCGTCATCGCCCACGACCGGCCCGCTTCAAGCCCGCGAATCGCCGACTGCGCAGCTCCTGCAGCCACCGCTAGGAAAGGCCCAACACCTCGGCGGCTTCCCGCGTAGGACCGAGGCCACTTAGCCGCGTCCGCAGTCCGTCCGCAGCAGGTTAGCGAAGTGCCGTTCGCTGCCAGCGTCACCAACACACCCTTGAACTGCAAAGACCAGCCCCGTCAACGCCATTCAACGTTGCTTAACGCCCAGGAACGGATTCGACGGCAACTGGATCGCCGGCTAGGCCGGGTATGCGGACGTGGCCCGGTGGGTGTTGGGGCTGACCCCGTAGGCCCGCTTGAATGCGCTGCTCAACGCGAACGGGGTGCTGTAGCCGACCTGGCGGGCCACCGCGGCGATGGTGGCTTGGCTCGACCGCAGCAGGTCGGCGGCAAGGGCGAGCCGCCAGCTGGTGAGGAATGCGATGGGCGGTTCGCCCACCTGCTCGGTGAACCTGCGGGCGAAGACCGCACGCGAACAGCCAACCGCCGCAGCCAGATTCGCGACTGTCCACGGGTGGGCCGGGTTGTTGTAGATCAGCTTCAGCGCCGGTCCGACCATCGGGTCGTGCTCGGCGTGCCACCAGGTAGGCGCGTTGTCATCGCGGTCGAACCACGTACGCACCACCGCCATCAGCAACAGGTCGAGCAGCCTGTCCAGGTAGGCCTCCTGGCCCGGACCATCGGAGCCCGCCTCGGTCGCGAGCAGGTCGACCAGCGGGGTGTCCCATTCGCTGGCCCGCAGCACCAGCACGGTCGGCAGCGCGTCGAGCAGTCGGGCGCTGACCTCGCTCCGGCCCTCGTAAGCGCAGATCACCGACCTCGTCGACCCGGAGGGGCTGTTACCCCACGTCCGCACTCCGAGCGACATCTCGAACCGTAGGTCGTCGCCGGACAGCGTGGTGCAGCGCTGGCCGGGATGGATGACCACCGTTGGGGTGGTGGCCGGGTCGTCGGCAAAGACGTAGTGCTGGGTGCCGCGCGTCAGCGCGACGTCACCAGGCCCCAGCCAGACCGTTCCGCTGCTGTCTCCGACGATGACCGCGCTGCCGTGGATGTGGCAGATCAACGTCAGCGGCGCCTCGTCACGGATGCTCATGGACCACGGCGGATCCATCACCATTCGCAACACGAATGCGCCCCGCGCTCGCACACCGTCGAGCAATCCGACCATGGCGTCCACGCAGGGAGCCTATCGGCTGTAGACGCTCGCGTATGAGCTCAGGACGCCTGACGATGGATCGTCCCGACCGCTCCCGGTTGACTTTCTGATCATGAATACCAGCCCCTTCGTGATCCTGACGGCCGTCGCAGCGCTCGCCAGCGCGGCCGTCGGCGGAATGATGTACGTGTTCTCCACCTTCGTAATGCGCGGCCTGAATCGCACCGATCCCGTCGACGCGATCACCGCGATGCGCGGAATCAACGCCGAGGCGAACTCCAACGCGGCGTTCCTGCTGGCTTACTTCGGCGCGGCGCTGCTGGCCGTCGTGGTGGGTGTCATCGCCGCGGTCCAGTTGCACCAACCCGGCAGCTGGTGGGTGCTGGCCGGCGCGATCGTCGGCGTCCTCGCAGCGATGATCACGATCGCGTTCAACGTTCCGCTGAACAACCACATCGACGGCGTGAACCCGGCCGGGCTTGCGGCGGCCGACGCCGCCCGCGAATGGCACGCCTACTTCACGACCTGGACGGCGTGGAACCATGTCCGAACGGTCACGGCGTTCGTCGCGGCCGCGCTGATGCTTATCGGTCTGCGATATCGCTGAGACGTTTTGATATCCCGTGTTTGAATGCTGACGCTGCGCCCGCTCATCGTGCTTTTCGTGATCATTCTCGTCTGCAGCGCAGCGGGCGGGGGCATCGCCTACGCGTTCGGGACGTCGGTCGTGCCGGGCCTCGAGCGGGTCGATCGCGGTGGGCGTCATCGCCATCACCTGGCTACGTCAACCGTGCAGCGGATACCTCTCGGCCGGCGCACTGTGCACACTCGTCGCCGGAATTGTCACCGTGGCGTTCAACGTGCCGCTCAACAAACAGCTGAATGCGGTTGACCCGGTTGGTCTCTCGACCGGTGACGCCGCGCGGGAATGGCACGCCTACGTCGAGCCGTGGCTGTTGTGGAACTGGCTCCGGTGCATTTCGGCGGTGGCCGGTGCGATCCTTTTCGCCGCCGGACTGCTGGCGTTAGCTCGGCGGCGTGAACCCGCCGCCATCGCGAGACGTCGCCGGCGGCGACACCGGCGGCTGGTAAGCCGGCGGCGCGGGCCACTGTGGCAGCGGTGGGGCGACCGGAGCCGGCGCACGCAACCGCACCAGTTCCCGCCGATGCCGCTCCGCCAGCACCGCGGCCAAGATGTAATGCGGCGGCGTCCCGGGCGGGGGCGGCGGCGATATCCGCGAGACCACCTCACCGGTGATCCGGTAGGCCATCTGATCCCGCACCCGCGGATCCAATTGCGATGCCCGAGCGAGGAATTGACGAGCGAGTTCGGCCTGTTCGGCGCCAAGGCCGGACAGTTGCAGCGAGGATGCCCACCACGCCAGGGACGGCGGCATCGTCGGAGGCGGGCTCATTTTCGGCGCGCGCTCACTGATCACCACGGTGCCGGCAAACATGTCGCCGATGCGCTTGCCCTTGGGCGACAGCAGGCTACAGATCACGGCGGGTCCGCCGAAGAACATCCAGATCTCGACCACCCCGGCCAGGGCGCGAAACAGCGCCTGGCGGAAGCGTTCCGGGCCGCCATCGTCGGACACCACCCGCAGCCCGAGCGCCATCTTGCCCAGCGACCGGCCGCGCGTCGCGGTCTCGAACACGAGTGGATAACCCACCAATACCAGCACGGTGAAGATGATCAGCACCGCACCGCTCAGCGCGGAATCGAACTGAGCCAGCGTGGCCGCCCACAGCATCACGCCGATGAGGTAGCCGATGAAGATAACCGTGACGTCGATCATCGCCGACAGCGCGCGCACCGGTAGCTGCGCGATCTGCACGTCGAGGACCACGGCATCCCCGGTCACCACATCGGACATACCGACCAACGCTACTAGGATCTGCAAGGTGGATGTCGACGCGTTCGTGCTGGCCCATCGCCCTACGTGGGACAGGCTTGAACAGCTCGTCAAGCGGCGTCGGCGACTGAGCGGTGCCGAGGTCGACGAACTCGTCGACCTGTACCAGCGGGTGTCCACGCATCTGTCGATGGTGCGGACGGCGTCGAGTGATTCGGTGCTTGTCGGTCGGCTGTCGGGACTGGTGGCGCGGGCGCGTTCCGCGGTGACCGGCGCGCACGCGCCGCTGTGGAGCGAGTTCACCCGGTTTTGGACGGTGTCGTTCCCGGTGGTCGCCTACCGGTCCTGGCGGTGGTGGCTGGGAACGGCGGTGGCGTTCTTCGTCGTCACCGCGGTCGTCGCGCTGTGGGTGTCGGGCAACCCCGATGTGCGGGCGGCGATCGGAACCCCAAGCGAGATCGACGAATTGGTCAACCACGACTTCGCCGACTACTACAGCGAAAACCCGGCCGGATCGTTCGCGCTGCAGGTCTGGGTGAACAACGCATGGGTGGCCGCGCAGTGCATCGCGTTCGCGGTTCTACTCGGGCTGCCGATCCCGTATGTGCTCTTCCAGAACGCCGCGAACCTCGGGTTGGTCGCGGGCCTGATGTTCGACGCCGGCAAGGGCGACATCTTCCTGGGTCTGCTCACCCCGCACGGGCTGCTCGAGCTGACCGCGGTGTTGCTGGCCGCGTGCGGCGGGTATGCGGCTGGGCTGGTCGGTGGTGTCGCCCGGGAACCGGCCGCGCGGGCAGGTGCTGGCCGAGCAGGGCAGGGCGGTGGTCGCGGTCGCGGTCGGGCTGGTCGGCGTGCTGCTGTTGGCCGGGCTGATCGAGGCGCTCGTCACGCCGTCGCCGCTGCCGACCTTCATCCGGATCGGCATCGGAGTGATCGCCGAGATCGCCTTTCTGGCTTACATATTCCACTTCGGCCGCAAGGCCGCCATGGCGGGGGAGACCGGCGACGTCGACGACGCCCCCGACCTGGTGCCGACGCGCTGATTACATCCGGCCGGTGGCCTTCATGGCCAGGTAACGGTCGGCCAGGGCCGGGGCAAGTTCTTCGGGCGGCGCATCGACGACGTCGACCCCATGGTGGCGCAGCCGCGACGCGATGGTGCGCCGGTCGTTGCGGGCACGCTCGGCCGCCGCTGCGTCGTACACCTGGGCGGCGTCGGCACGCCCGGCGGCCAGCCGGTCCACCCGCGGGTCGGCGACCGCGGCCAGCAGCACGTGATGCTTGGCCGACAACTGCGGCAGCACACCCATCAGCCCCTCGTCGAGCGCCGACGCGTTCAGATCCGTCAACAGCACCACCAGCGCGCGCCGCCGGATGCGCCGCAGCACCGCGGCGACCATCGCGGCGGCGTCGGATTCCACCAGCGCGGGCTGCAGCGGGGCCATCGCGTCCACCAGTTGCGCCAGCAGCTCGGTGCGCGATGCGTTGAACACACCGGCGCGCGTCACCCGGTCATGGGCCAGGAAGTCGACATGGTCGCCGGCCCGCGATGCCAGCGCAGCCAGCAGCAGCGCGGCGTCCATCGACCAGTCCAGCCGCGGCCAGCCACCAGGGTCACTGGCGGTGGGATCCACGCCGACCCTCCCGGCCGACGTGCGGCCAGTGTCGAGCACGATGACCACCCGCCGGTCGCGCTCGGGCCGCCAGGTCCGAACCACGACGTCGGCACGCCGGGCGGTTGCGCGCCAGTCGATGGACCGGACGTCGTCGCCGACGACATACTCACGCAGCGAATCGAATTCGGTGCCCTGCCCGCGGATCAGCACCGGAATCATGCCGTCGAGCTCGCGCAGCTTGGCCAGCCGCGACGGCAGATGCTTGCGGGACAAGAACGGCGGCAGGATCCGGATCTGCCAGGGCACGCGGTGTGAACTCTGCCGCCCGGCCAGCCCGAGCGGTCCCACCGAGCGAGCGGTGACCAGCGCCGAGCGTTGATCGCCGCGGCGGACCGGGCGCAGCACGGTGATCACCTGAATTCGTTGTACCGCTGCGATATTCACCGCATGAGTGCGCGGCTCCGCCCGAGCGCTGGGCGGCCAGGCGTCGCGGATCTGTCCGCGGAAGCGGCGCCGGCCGGGGTTCTCAACAATCAGCATGGCGTCGACCGGCTGGCCCAGCCGGGCCGCAGTGTCACCGGAACGCGCGCAGCGCAGCCGGCGGGGACTGGCCGCCAGCGCCACATCCGCCGCCACCGCCGCCGCCAGTGCGGCCAGCAGGACCATGAAAGCCGTTGCGGGCCAGGGTGAGAAGGCGATAGGCAAGACAGCGATCAGCGCCACCAGCCCGGTCCGGCCGGTGAGGATCACTACCGTGGCACCGGGACAGCCGCCAGGATGCCGTCCAGCACGCCATCAGGATTGGCGCCCTCGAGTTCGGCCTCCGGCCGCAGCGCCACCCGGTGCCGCAGCGTCGGGCGCGCCATCGCCTTGACGTCGTCGGGGGTGACGTAGGAGCGGCCGGACAGCCATGCCCAGGACCGTGCGGTGGCCAACAGCGCCGTCGCACCCCTGTGGGGACACGCCGAGCTGCAGCGACGGCGAATGCCTTGTAGCGCCGGCGATGTCGACGATGTAGCCAAGCACCTCGTCGGCGACCAGGACCTGCCGCACGGCATCGCGTCCGGCGGCCAACTCCGCGGCGCCGGCGACAGGTTGCACGGCGGACAGATCGCGGGGGTCGAAGCCGCGGGCGTGGCGGTCGAGGATCGCGATCTCCTGATCGCGAGGCGGCAGCGGCACGTTGAGTTTCAACAGGAACCGGTCGAGCTGCGCCTCGGGCAGCTGGTAGGTGCCCTCATACTCGATCGGGTTCTGGGTGGCGGCGACGATGAACGGGTCGGGCAGCGGCCGCGCCTCACCCTCGACGCTGACCTGCCGTTCCTCCATGGCTTCCAGCAGCGCCGCCTGGGTCTTGGGCGGCGTCCGGTTGATTTCGTCGGCAAGCAGCAGGTTGGTGAACACCGGTCCGGATCGGAACTCGAATTCTGCTGTGCGGGCGTCATATACGAGCGAGCCCGTCACGTCGCCGGGCATCAGGTCGGGGGTGAACTGCACACGCTTGAACTCCAGTTGCAGCGCAGCCGCCAGCGTGCGGACCAGCAAGGTCTTCGCGACGCCGGGAACCCCTTCGAGCAGCACATGGCCGCGGCAAAGCAGGGCGATCACCAGACCGCTGACCACCGCGTCCTGGCCGACGACGGCCTTCGCGATCTCGCCGCGCAAGGCCAGCAACGCGTTTCGCGCTGTGTCCTGATCGGTTGTCTGCGTTACTGGCTGAGTCACGACTGTGCGACCTGCCTTTCGATGTTGTCGAGTTCGTGGGCAAGGTTTAGCAGGTCGGCGTCGGTGGCCGGCGGCGGTCCGAACAGCAGGTGCCCCACCGTCGCAGGGTCGTGGCCGCTACGCTGGGCGATGGCTTCCGACACCGCGGGCGGTGCCGCGTTCGGTCCGAGGCCCAGCCGGGGCAGCAGCCGCTGCAGCGTCGCGGTGCGCAGCGCATCGGCGGCGCGGTCGCGGGCCCGCCGTGACCGGTACAGCCGCCCACGGCCCTCGACGGTTTCCGAGGCCCGCACGACCACCGGCAGTTCTTCGGCCACCAGCGGACCGACGCGCCGACCTTTCCAGAATGCCAGCAGCGCCACGACGAGGCACAGCTGCCAGAAAATCCACGTCACGTGGTCGGGGATGAGATCGAATACTGTTGCCGCGCCGCCTGATTCACCCTCGATGCGTTGCGGCGCATACCAGATCACCCGCGACCGCGAGCCGGCGAGGTTCATCGCGAGTGCTGCGTTGCCCTGCTCCAGCAGGCCGGAGTTCGTCATGAAGTCCGCGGTGCCCACGACGGTGACCGTGCGCGCCCCGTGCGAGTAACGGACGACCGCGCCTTCGTAGCAGCGTGTGACGGGAACCTCCCCGGCCGCTTCGTAGGTGTCGCTCAACCCCAGTTGCACCTCACCGGCGCGGGTGGCTTCGCGCAGGTCACAGTCCGGCTCACCGCCGAAAGATGCGTCTGCGGCCAATTGGATTTCGGGGGCGAGCTTCTCCCGGGTTCGTGCCACCGGTGCGACCAGCAGGCGATCGCCGGGAACGACTTCCAACCGCCGAAGTCGATCGTCGTCGATCGAATAGAACGTCTCGGCCACCACGATCAATGTGTCGGGCCGCGCGGCGCGTTCCACCTCGGCGGTGTCCTCGGCGACGATCACGTCGACACCATGGTCACGCAGCAGCGACACCAAGGCTCGCGCGCCCTCCGACGACGTCGACGCCGGGTCCATCCGCCCGCCGGGCCGGGGCGCCGTCAGGTATGTGCCCAGTGCGCCGACCGCGGCAATGACGACCAGGGCCAAGATCACCCAGCGGGCGCTTCGCCAACGCTGGACGACGGTCGGGCCGACGGCCGAATCCGCCTGAGTCATCGCACCTCCGCCCAGCCGTCCGCCACGCCGGGCGCCGTATAGCTCGTCGTCGTCGCCGGTCCGTGGAAACGGAGATGGTCGTCGAGATCGGCGATCATCCGGTAGGCGGGTTCCGTTCCCGGTCGCTCCCCGTAGGTGACGTCGTTGAAAGTATCCGCAGCGCGCAATAATTCGGCCACAAGGTCAGGAACCGCGTGGCCGGCGTCGCGTGCCAGCTCGGTTGCCGTACGGCCGGGCACCGGATTGAGCACCGCGCTTTCCTCCAGCTGGCGGGCGACGGCTCTCAGGCGGTGCCGGATCGCGGCCGCCCAATTGCCCGCCGCCGCATACTGTTCGGCGGTGGCGCGGTGCTCGGCGGCGCTGAGTTCGTGCGAGCCGAACAACGAATGGTCGCCGCCGCGGTTGGTACGCATGGTGCGGCGAGCGATCCGGACGGCGACGACGACCGCGGCGCCAAGCAGGATCAGCAGCACCGTGATCGTGAACCAGCCGCCCGGCACCGCCGACCCTTCGGCGACTATGCGATACAGCAGCTCGTCGATCCACGCGGCGAGGCGTTCGGTCAGAGAAGGCTTGGGGTAGATAGGCTTTGAGAGCTCACTCTGCGCGGCCTCGTGAGCGGCGTCGCGGTCGACGTCTATCGCTGGCACGTCAGGGCTGCCGGGTGAGCCACAGATGGTCGGTGGAATCGGCGGGCGCGCCAGGCCCACCGGCCGCTCCGGTCTGAAGCACCAAGTCGAACGCCTCGGCCCTGATGCGCCGGTCCGTATAGAGCAACACAACTACGCCGGCACTGAAGGGGGCGGTGATGATCTGGCCGATCGCGCTGCCGATAGCCACCATGGTGAGGGCGATCAGCGCCGTCGCCGTGGAAGCCGCTGAGACCAAGAGTATTTGGCCGCCGAGGCTGAACGGCACCGAAACCGCCGCGGAGATCACCGATGCGACCAACGTGGCCAGCAGCCTGATTCCGAGCACCCGCCAGAAGTCGTTCTTGACCAGTGCGAACGACCGCATGATCGCGGGAAAGACGCCGAGTCGTTCTAGCACGATCAACGGCGGCGCGAAGCTGAGCATCGTGCCGAGGTAGACCAGCAGTGCAATCAGTCCCAGGACCAGCGGCGCGCCGATGACGAATGCCGCGGCGCCGTTCGCCGCGGCGGCGACGCCCACGATGGTGACGACCGCGATCGCGATCAGCACGATCGCACCGATCGCCTCCAGGGCCGTAAAGCCGATCAACGCGAGCAGCCGGCCCCGGACCCGCTCCCACGCCTCACCGATCGTGATGTTCGCCCCGAACACCGCCCGCCCGACGACGACGGTCAGCATCCCGCTCAGCAAGATCGCGGACAAAGCGGTGGCGACGGCGCCGGCCATGCCGGCCGCGGACGACCCGAGTATCGCCGCCGTAGACGTCTCCTCGCCCCGCAGCGATTGCCCGAGTTGCCCGGTGACGGCCAGCGGACCGACTTGCAGGATCAGCGCGACGATTTGGGCTGCCACCACCACGACAGTGGTCAGGCCCAGCGTGGTCTTCGGGTTGGCCCGGATGTAGGCGACCGCCCCGTTGAAGATGTCGGACAGGCTCAGCGGTCGCAGCGGGATGATCCCGGGCTTCAGCGCCGGCGGCATCGGCGGCGGCGCGAAACCGGGCGGGGGATACCCCGGCGGCGGGTAACCCTGATACCCCGGCGGGGGATACCCCGGCGGGGGATAACCCCGCGGTGCGTAACCCGGTGGCGGTGCATAACTCGGGGGTGGTGCCGCGTAACCGGGGGGCGGGTAATAAGCGGGCTGGCGATAACCGGGTGGCGGATAGCCGGACGGCGGTGGGCTGGCCGGGCCGAACCCGCCGGCGTCGTAGCTCATGAGCACCATCCTGTCGATCACCGCCAAAATTGACAACGTGCACGGTGCCGCGTCGACGAAGTGGACCCCTCCCGTGCGTTGACTCTGCGAGCAGGGCGCCAAAGCGCGAGTAACCCCCGCCCACAACGCAGAATCAACGGGAGAGCGCAGCGCCCGACATTGAACTCGTGCCAGCGGACATCGAGGTGTCGGCGGCGGTCGACGCGCGGTTCGTCGTTGGCAGCGGGTGACGCAGCGCCGCATCAGCGTAGCGTCTGCGCTATGGCGGAACTCAAAGACCGGCTGCGCGCAGACCTGACCACCGCGATGAAATCGCAGGACAAGTTGCGCACCGCGACGCTGCGGATGCTGTTGGCCGCGATCCAGACCGAAGAGCTTTCCGGCAAGCAAGCACGCGAGCTGTCCGACGCCGACGTGATCGAGGTGCTGGCCAGGGAGTCGAAGAAACGCGGCGAGTCCGCCGAGATCTACACCCAGAACGGGCGCGGTGAGTTGGCCGCCAACGAGCACGCCGAGGCCCGCGTCATCGACGAGTATCTGCCCACGCCCCTCACCGAGGCGGAAGTGGCCGACGTGGCCGACACCGCGATCGCCCAAGTCGCCGAGGAGATCGGTGAACGGCCCAGCGTGCGGCAGATGGGCCAGGTGATGAAGGCCGCGACCGCGATCGCCGCCGGAAAGGCCGACGGCGCCCGGCTGTCGGCTGCGGTCAAGGCCAGGCTGTAGCCGTTTGTGCACCTGACCCACGGGTATCCGTGATGTCATGACGCGCTTTGGCTACACCCTGATGACAGAACAGAGCGGACCAAAAGAGCTTGTCCGCTACGCCGTTTCGGCGGAACGCGCGGGCTTCGACTTCGAGGTGTGCAGCGACCACTACTCGCCGTGGCTGGCCGCCCAGGGCCATGCCCCCAACGCGTGGACAGTGCTCGGTGCCGTGGCGCACGCCACTGACCGTGTCGAACTGTTCACGTACGTCACCTGCCCGACGATCCGCTACCACCCGGCGATCGTCGCGCAGCAGGCGGCGACGTTGCAGATCCTCACCGACGGGCGATTCACGCTCGGGCTGGGCAGCGGCGAGAACCTCAACGAGCACGTCGTCGGTAAGGGCTGGCCCACGGTCGCGCGGCGCCACGACATGCTGCGCGAGGCCATTCAGATCATCCGCGAACTGTTCACCGGCGAGGTCGTGGACTGGAAGGGTGACTACTACGAGATCGACTCGGCGCGCGTCTGGGACATCCCGGAGGTTCCCGTCGCGATCGCGGCCGCGGTGTCCGGGGGGCGGTCGGTGGAAACCTTCGCTCCGCTCGCGGACCACCTGATCGCCGTCGAGCCTAATAAGCAGGTCGTCGACGCGTGGCATGAGGCCCGGCGCGGGACCGGTCTGCCCGGCGACGTTCGGGTGGTCGGGCAGATCCCGGTCTGCTGGGATCCCGACCGCGATACCGCCGTCAAGCGCGCCCACGAACAGTTCCGCTGGTTCGCCGGCGGCTGGGCGGTCAATTCCGACCTGCCGACGACGGCCGGATTCGCAGGGGCCACACAGTTCGTCCGGCCCGAAGATGTCGCCGAATCCATACCGTGCGGCCCGGATCTCGACGCCATCGTCGAGGCGGTCCGCGAGTACTGGGAGGCCGGGTTCACCGATATCGCGCTGGTGCAGACCGGCGACGAGTCGCAGGAATTGTTCCTCAAGGAAGCCGCCGGGTCGCTGCTGGAAAAGCTGCGCGCCGCGTCGGCATGAAAGGAGTCGCAATGCCACGCGAAAAGGTCTGTACGACGACGGAGACGCCGACGCAAACCGTCAGGCGCTGGTCGTCAGCTCGAATGAATCATCCGTCGGATCCGCGGCGAGCAGGGACAGCTCTCGGCTTACCCGTCGTTCGACCAGCAGTGGAATGAAGTCACGGATCACGGAGTCTTCGAAGCGGGTGTGGGCATCGTCGACGGCGGTGGCGATGCGGCCGGCGGGCAACTCAGAGAATTTGCGATCGAGGTTCGTCACAAAACTTGACGGGTGTCAAGCCGCTGTCGAGGCGAAGTAGCGCTGCCCGTCGGAGGCCATGCGCCCGAAGCCCGCCTTGACCACCGGACTCAGCCCCTTGAATGGCAACGCAAACGCTCTCTTCGGCTCGATCGCGACGGTCCAGGTGAACAATGTGGCCTGATTGTCGGAGCCGTCGGGTTCGACGGCGTAGTCCTCGGCGAAGCGTTTGAAGATGGGGACATTGGCTTCGTAGACGGCAAACGAGTAGCCGCGGCCCTCATCCCAGCGGAAGTAGCGTTCGCGCACCCGGGCCACGCCGGGAGCGAGGACGACCTCGCGGGTGGTGCCCACGCCGAACGGACGCGGCGAGAGCCAGTTGAGCTCCTTGACCGTCGGACCCCATGCCGCCAGCGAGGCGTCCGATGCCAGCGATTCCCACACCCGCTCCGGTGGGGCGGCGAACCTCTTCTGGTAACGAAAGATGTGAGGAGCCGAGGCCAGGAGGCCGGCGTCGGCGGATTCGAGCGGGTACCAACGCGTCATGGTCTACAGAGCATGCCAAAGTCGGCGGCCCGTGCGCAGTCGGGGTGGCGGGTTCGACCGCACGACCTCTTTGTCCCGAACGAGCCTCCTTGGGCGTTTGTGTTGACTAGCTGCGTACGTCAGGTGTCATAAGGTCCCAGTCGATCAAAGTCGATCACCGAATTCTGTGGGCAAGTGTGGGCGGAATGTGGGCAGCCGAGATCCGTAGCCGAGGCTGTCCCACATCGCACGCTTCGACCGCTGAGAAGGTCATCGGCAATATCACCGCACAACGAATGGAAGCCCGAGCCGCGGCCCCGTGCCGCATGGATGCTGTCGCGCGCCGCCGTCAAGATCCTCGTCCGCGCCGCACTCCGCACCGCCGGCATCGCCCCAACGCCGCCCGGCTGCCACCTCAACTTCCATGAGACCCGGCACAACCTCGTACTGGCTACGTTGACGGACCAAACCGACCAACACGCTGCGGTCAAAGCCGCAATCACGGCATAGTGGAAACCCCGCAGAGCCTCACGGAATCGCCGTGCCGAAACCACCCGGACGTGGCCGAGGGGGAGTTATGAAACGACTAAACGGTGCCGATGCATTCATGCTCGGCATGGAAACGTCGAAAGCCTACATGCACACGTTCAAGGTGGCGATCATCGATCCGTCTACTGATCCGAACGGCTGGTCTTTCGACAAGTTTTATGCCGAGGCGGCAGGCCGGATGCATGTGCTGCCGATGCTGCGGTGGAAGTATCTCGCCTCGCCGCTCGGCCTGAATCACCCCTACTGGGTGGACGATCCCGACTTCGACCTGCACTATCACATTCGCCGTGTTGCCTGCCCGCCGCCCGCAGACCACAAGACCTTGTGCGAGTTCATGGCGGCGGTCTATTCGTATCAACTCGACCGTAATCGGCCGTTGTGGATGATATGGGTAGTCGAGGGACTCGCAGACGGCAAAGTCGCGTGCGTCATGCTGGTGCACCATGCCTACGTCGACGGCGTTGGTGCTTCGTGGCTGATGCAGCAGTTCTATCAACCGGAGGCCGGTCTCAAGGCAGGCAGTGCCCCCGCCCACAACCCGGCACCTCTGCCCTCGTGGCCGACCCGACTGGGCTGGGCCGTGCGCGACTGGCCCGAAGTCATGATCGGCAATCTGCCCAAGGTGGCCGTGGGGCTGTCGCGCAAATTCATGCTGGACAGAAAGCGCAAGGCGGCCGGCTTGCCGCCGCACCCGTCAGCCGGACAGATGCGGCAAACACCGATCAACGTCACCCTCAGCGCTGGCCGCACCTTTGTCTGTGACAGCGTCCCGCTGGAGCGCTTTGTCAGCGTCAGCAAGGCGCTCGATGTCACCATCAACGATGTATTCGCCTGCTGTGTGGCGGGTGCGGTACGACGCCTGCTTTCCGACCTGAACTACAACCCGGACACCCATCCGCTGATCGGCGGAACCCCGTTCGGCGGCAAGAGGCCTGAAGGTATGGAAGGTCTGGGCAACTTCATCACCCAGGACTACTGCTGGATCCGTAGCGACATCGCCGAACCGCTCAAGCGACTTCAGGCCAGCCACGAAGCGAACGTGGAGATGAAGGAGCACCTCAAGGAGGCCAGGGAGGCCGGCGCCGACGTTAATGCCGTAATCCAGATTCTCCCGCCCTGGGCCATCAAGATCCTGCGCAAGGCAATCCACCGCGCGGGCGGACGCGTCGGTTTCTCTGGCAACCTGGTGCTATCCAATGTGCCCGGGCCGAAGCAGGCGCTGTACCTCGACCATTGGAGGGTCGCCAACTGGTTCTCCACCGGTCAGATTTTCGATGGCACCGCACTGAACATCACGATGTGGAGCTATTGCGGGCAAGCCAACATCTGCATGCTGATTGACCGCGAGGTGCTCAAGGATGGCTGGGGGCTATTCGACTACTTCGTCGATGAACTGAATGCCCTTGTAGCACTCACCAAGCAATAAGGAGATTGCCATGACCCGGATCGCCCCGATGGACCTGTCATTCTTACTGCTGGAGAAAGCCAATCGGCCATTACACATGGCTGCCTTCATAATCTTCCAAAAACCCAAGGGACAGCAGTCGTCTTTCGGGCCGCGCCTGTTCGACGCCTATCGGCACAGCCAGGCGGTCAAGCCCTTTAATTACAAGCTCAATTGGCTGGGCAAGGATGTCGCGGCATGGGAAACCGTCGAGCCGGACATGTGCTATCACGTCCGGCACATTGCCCTACCGGCACCGGGTTCCATGCAGCAGTTTCACGAGACGGTCTCCTTCCTGAACACCGGCCTGCTCGACCGGGGACACCCGCTCTGGGAGTGCTACATCATCGACGGTATCGAGAATGGCCGTATAGCTGTCATGCTCAAAGTGCACCACTCGCTACTCGACGGTGAAGGCGCGCTGCGCGTGATGCGAAACTTCCTGAGCGATTCGCCACGCAACAAGACGCTGGCCGGTCCCTGGATGGCGTTTGAGAGCGCCGACAAGCCACGCCGGTCGCGCCCCAGCGTTTCGCAAATGGACCGATTGCAGGGCATGCTCAAGGGACTGACCAAGCTGCCGGGAGATCTTATCGGCCTGGGTAGTGACGTGGTAGACCTTGGCGCGCAATCACTGAACCTTAAGCCGCGAATGGCGAATCTGCCCTTCACCGCGCGACGCACGCTTTTCAATAACACGGCGAAATCGGGGGCGCGCGCCTACGCCAACATAGAGTTGCCGCTCGCCGACGTAAAGGCCGTGGCCAAGGCGACCGACACCTCCGTTAACGACGTGGTCATGACCATCGTCGACGATGCCCTACATCACTACCTTGACGAACACCACGCTCCCACCGACCAGCCTTTGGTGGCTTTCATGCCCATGTCGCTGCGCGACGAATCGGGCGGGGGCGGGGGTAACCAGGTGAGCGCCGAACTGATCCCGATGGGTGCGCCCAAGGCGGGCATCAGCGACCGCCTGAGACAGATCAACGCCGCAACAAAGAATGCAAAGGAGAAAGGGCGCGGCATGCAAACGACGTCGCGCCAGGCCTATGCGCTGTTGTTGTTCAGCAGCCTGACCATATCGGACACCCTGCCCGGGTTCGGAAAGGTGCCGAGCGCCAACCTGGTGATATCGAACATGAAGGGGCCGACCGGGCAACTCTATCTGGCCGGTGCGCGGATGGTCGCGTTCCATGGCCTGCCCATCCTTCCACCCGGCGCCGGACTAAACGTCACCTTCGCAAGCGTGAACACTGACATATGCCTCGCCATCGGCGCAGCGCCGGAAGCCGTGCACGAACCCTTCCGCCTTGCCCAACTGATTGAGCAGGCTTTCCACAATCTCCAAATCGAGACTGGCGGAACGGCGCCCAGAACCGCGCGTTCGCCCGCACACGCCAGCGTGATCGGAACGTCAACCTAATAACACCGAACACGGAGAACCCAATGAAGAACATTGGCGCCATGCTCAAAGAACGTGCAGTCGTTTCTCCGCAACTCGAGGCCTACGTCGAGCCATCCGCCAACGTGCGCATGGACTACACCCAGATGAACGCGCTGGCCAACCAATGCGCCAGCGTGCTGACCTCGCTCGGGGTCGGCAAGGGTGACCGCGTGGCGCTATTGATGCCCAATTGTGTCGAGTTCTGCTGCCTGTTCTATGGCGCAGCCAAGATCGGGGCCGTGGCCGTGCCCCTCAACACCCGCCTTGCGGCGCCCGAACTGGAATACATCCTGTCCGACAGTGGCAGCAAGGTGTTGATCTACGGTGAAGCGTTTGCGGCGGTAGCCGAGGCCATCAAGGCAGGTACCAACTACCCCTGCACCGTGAACGACTGGGTGCCCGCGACGGGTAGCAGTGGTTCTCTCGCCGAACGCCTCGAGGCCGCAGATGCCAATGAACCGGTCGGCGAATACGGTGGATCGGACAACCTGTTCATCATGTACACGTCGGGCACCACCGGACATCCAAAAGGAGTGGTGCATACCCACGACTCGGTGCACACGGCGGCGAGTTCATGGTCACTGACAGTCGATGTGCGCTACCAGGACCGCGTACTGCTACCCCTGCCGATGTTCCACGTGGCGGCACTGACGACGGTCATCTTTTGCGCCATGCGCGGTGTCAGCCTGATCTCGATGCCGCAGTTTGATCCGATCAAGGTGTGGTCGCTGATCGTCGAAGAACGGGTTTCCATCGGTGGTGCCGTACCGGCGATCCTGAACTTCATGCGCCAGGTGCCCCAGTTCGCCGAACTCAATGCGCCTGACTTCCGTTACTTCATCACCGGCGGCGCGCCCATGCCCGAGGCCCTGATCAAGATGTATGCCGCCAAGAACATGCAGGTCGTGCAGGGCTATGCGCTCACCGAATCGTGCGGTGGCGGCACCATGCTGCTCGGCGAAGACGCCCTGCGCAAGGTCGGCTCGGCCGGACGCGCCACCATGTTCGCCGACGTTCGCGTGCGCAGTGACGACGGTGTGATCAGCGAACACGGGGAAGGCGAAGTCGTGATCAAGTCCGACTTCCTACTCAAGGAATACTGGAATCGCCCGGATGCCACCCGCGGCGCATTCGATAACGGCTGGTTCCTGACCGGCGACATCGGCGAGATCGATGATGAGGGTTATCTCTACATCAAGGATCGCATGAAGGACATGATCATCTCCGGCGGTGAGAACATCTACCCCGCCGAGATCGAGAGCGTCATGATCGGCATCCCCGGCGTCAACGAGGTGGCGGTGATCGGCTTGTCCGACGAGAAGTGGGGCGAGATCGCATGCGCCATCGTCGTCGCCGACCAGAACGAGGTCAGCGAGCAACAAATCGTCGAGTTCTGTGGCACACGACTGGCGCGCTACAAGTTGCCGAAAAAGGTGATCTTCGCCGAAGAAATTCCACGCAACCCATCGGGCAAGATTCTCAAGCGGGTGCTCCGCGAAAAGTACGTGTGACAGTACTGACTGCCATGATGCAAAATAACCCCGCCTCAAGGAGCAACTGCTCATGGCCAGCGATCGTTAGACAGCATCCCAGCCACTCCAGTTGTGCACCCGAACGGCAACTGCTTCTGCGGTGACACTACAAACCAGCGCGGGAGCGAACCCCGAAGCAGTTCAGACCCGACCAAGATTGCCGGCCAACGCTCTGACTGCAGTTACACGAGTCG
>CAWCXH010000029.1:0-15709 GCA_963799495.1 uncultured Actinomycetota bacterium | reverse complement strand
AGCGGGGCGTAGGTCGTGGTGCGTTGACGCGCCGGGCGGCCGATGCTGGCGGCAATGGCCACCAACTCTTCCACCGACTTGGCCGAGCCGAACTCGGAGCCGGCCATCCGCGAAATGGTCTCCTCCATCAGCGTGCCGCCCAGATCGTTGGCGCCGCCGTTGAGCATCACCTGGGTGCGCTCGACGCCGAGCTTCACCCAGCTGGTCTGGATGTGAGAGATACTGCCGTGCAACATGATCCGCGCCAGGGCATGCACGGCGCGGTTGTCGCGGTGGGTCGGCCCCGGGCGGGCACCGCCGGCCAGATACAGCGGGGAGCTCTGATGCACGAACGGCAGCGGCACGAACTCGGTGAACCCACCGGTGCGGTCCTGGATGTCGCGCAGCACGCGCAGATGCCCGACCCAGTGCTTGGGCTGATCCACGTGGCCGTACATCATCGTCGAACTCGACCGCAGCCCCACCTCATGCGCGGTGGTGACGACCTCAATCCACATCGAGGTCGGCAGCTTGCCCTTCGTCAGCACCCAGCGGACCTCGTCGTCGAGGATCTCGGCGGCAGTGCCCGGAATGGAGCCCAGCCCGGCCTCGCGCAGGCCGATCAGCCACTCCCTAATGGACAGCCCGCTCTTGGTGACGCCGTTGGCGATCTCCATCGGGGAAAACGCGTGCACATGCATCGACGGCACCCGCGCCTTGACCGCCCGCACCAGATCGGCGTAGCCGGTGACGGGCAGCTCGGGGTCGATGCCGCCCTGCATGCACACCTCGGTCGCGCCGGCGACGTGCGCCTCCCAGGCCCGGTCGGCCACCTCGTGGGTGGACAGGGAGTAGGCGTCGGCGTCGCCCTTGCGCTGCGCGAACGCGCAGAACCGGCAGCCGGTGTAGCAGATGTTGGTGAAGTTGATGTTGCGGTTAACGACGAAGGTGATGTCGTCGCCGACCACGTCGCGGCGCAACGAATCCGCCAGTGCCGCAACGGCGTCCAGCGCCGAGCCGTCGGCCGTCGCCAGGGCCAGATACTCGTCGTCGGTGCAGCCTGCCGGATCGCGCTCGGCCGACCGCAGCGCGGCCAGCACGTCGGTATCGATGCGCTCGGGGGCGCGGGCGGCCAGTTCATGCACCTTCTCGCGGATCGACTCCCAATCGCCGAACGCGCTGCCCAGATCGCTGCGGGTCTCGGTGCGCCGACCCTCGAGGTCGATCGCCGTGTGCAGGTCGGTGCGGCCCAGCGACTCGGTGGCCTCGTCGGGCTCCTGCCACGGACGCCCGACCGGGTTGACGTCGCGTGCCAGCCCGTTGTCTGGGTCGGCAAGCGCCATTACGTGCCCGTGCACCCGCGGGTCGATCCATGCCGCGCCGGCCAGCACATAGGGCGGCTGTGCGGTCAGCCGCTGCACCAGGTCGTAGCCGGACTCGGCGGTCACATCGGCAAGTTCGTCCAGCGCGGGCCACGGTCGCTCCGGGTTGACGTGGTCGGGTGTCAGCGGCGACACCCCGCCCCAGTCGTCGACCCCGGCGCCGATCAGCGCCAGGCATTCGGAACGCGACACCAGATTCGGCGGCGCTTGGATCCGCATCTTGGGGCCGAGCACCAGCCGGGTGACGGCCACCGTCGCCAGGAATTCCTCGATGTCGGTGTCGGGCGCCGAGGCCATCGCGGTGTGCTCCTTGGCCCGGAAGTTCTGCACGATCACTTCCTGGACGTGCCCGAACTCCTTGTGCGACCGGCGGATCGCGTGCATGGTGTCGGCGCGCTCTTCAAGCGTTTCACCGATGCCGACCAGCAGCCCGCTGGTGAACGGGATGGACAGCCGGCCGGCGTCATCCAGCGTGCGCAGCCGCACCGCAGGATCCTTGTCCGGGCTGCCGTAATGCGCCAGCCCCTTGGTCTCGAACAGCCGCCGCGACGTGGTCTCCAGCATCATCCCCATCGACGGGGCCACCGGCTTCAGGCGTGACAGTTCCGACCAGCTCATCACGCCCGGGTTCAGGTGCGGCAGCAGCCCGGTCTCCTCCAGCACGCGGATGGCCATCGCCCGCACGTAGTCCAGCGTGGAGTCATAGCCGCGCTCGTCGAGCCACTGCCGGGCTTCATCCCAGCGTGTCTCCGGGCGGTCGCCAAGCGTGAAAAGCGCTTCCTTGCAACCCAATTCGGCGCCGCGCCGGGCCACGTCCAAGATCTCATCGGGCTCCATGTACATGCCCATCCCCTGGGCGCGCAGCTTGCCGGGCGCCGTGACGAACGTGCAGTAGTGGCAGGTATCGCGGCACAGATGGGTAACGGGAATGAACACCTTGCGCGAGTAGCTGACCGGCAGCCGGCCGTTCGCGCCGCGCCGACCCGAGGACGTCAGGCCCGCGTCACGGACACGGGAAGCGCTCGCACAGAGGTCCGCCAGGTCGTCGCCGCGGGCGGTCATCGCGATGGCCGCTTCGTCGACGTTCAGCGCGACCCCGTCGCGGGCCCGCCGCAACACTCGCCGCAGGGCGGCAGGACTGGGCGCACCTGATTTCGGTGGGACCACCGGGCTGGGCAAAGCGGCACCGTGCTGGGGGTTCAGAGCCACTCCCCTGTAACCCCGGTGTCGTCGAGAATCATCCGCGCGTCTCACTATCTGAAACCACTGCGCCTGGCATATCGGCCACAGTAGTCCCAGGCCTGCTACCGATGGCTGCCCTGGTGTACTCATCGGCTACGCGCCGAGCGCGCAAATTTCCTGGAGTCGCACCCTTAGTGCAGTGTCGATGCCCTCACCTCAGACTCCACACGGACAACCCCACTCGTGACACGTTGCCAAATTAGCGCGCCGCAGCCTCAGTGGGCGCGTAAGTTCAAGCCCCTCGGGGTCGCCAGCACGTTAGGAGCCGTCATGGACATTTCGCTTCGCTCAATCCTTACCGCCGGAATCTCCACCGTCACGGCGACGACCCTCGTGTTCGCCCCGTCGGTGCAGCCACCTCCGCCTCCCGAGCGCGCGGTCCAACTCACGGCGGCAGTCCAACCGTTGGCACAACAACAAGATCTCCTGTCGATATTGCTGACCTCGCCCCTCCGACTGCTCGGGCCCGCGGTAACGCCCGGAACGCTCCCACCTGCCCCGGCTCCGCTTGCGATACCAATCGCCCCGAACCTCGCCGACACGATCGACGGCGTCTATATAGCGGTCGAGCCGTGGGTGCGCTACGGGTTCCAGGTGGCGGCCGACGTGCTCGGGTGGGTTCCGTGGGTCGGCTGGTTGTCCGGTCAGATCATGGTCTTCTATGACTTCGGCCAACGCATCGTCGCCAGCGGCGTCTTCAACTTCACCGATTGGCTTCGCGGCCAAGGCGGCGTCATCGAGAACCTGATCGATTTCGGCATCGACGTCGGCCTGGCATTCGTCTGGCTGGGAATCGACGAATACAACTACTTCCTACCGCCGTTGCCACCCGGGCTCCCGAGACCGCCGATACCGCCGGTGCAAGGTCCGTTCCTCGCCCTCGAGACGCTGATGGAACCGACGGCGACGTCGCCCGATGAGGTGGCGAATCCCGCCAGCGATCTCGTCGACGCGATCACCCGTGCCCTCGTCGATGCAAACGAGACGTTCTTCGACGTCGTTTCCGGGGTGACCGAACTCGGCCTATTTGACATCGCCGAGCCGGTGCTTAGGGACTTGAGGCTCGATGTTGTCGCCGATCAGATCGACATCAACTACTTCGACCTTCTCAAACCGGCCACCATCCAAGAGGTCGATGGGATCAGCGAGTTGCTCACCGTTCCGCGTAACTACCTGACCCGTGTCCTGGAAGAGGGCGAGGGACCGCTGGAGGCCCTCGACGCTGAAGCTGAATCTGTCGCAGACACTGTGGTCACCCGCGTCGGCAACGCCGGCGACGTGGTTGAGAAGTACGTCGACAAGCAGCTCGGAAACCTCCCGATCCCGGGCGGGACCGCCGACGTCGCCAGCGTTCCGGCGTCCGCACGGACGGCGCTCAAGGCCGTCAACAGAGACAACAACGAAGGCGGCGACGACGCGGCAGCGACCACCACCAAGGCCGCCAAGGACACCACGCGCGTCGTGAAGTCGCTCGCCGACGCTCCGCGCAAGGTGGCCAAGGGCATCGTGCAGGCGCAAGAGCAGGTCCACGGCGCGGTCGCCGACGCGGCAGCCGCTGCTAGGAAGGCCGCACGAGACGCGAAGGACACGTCGGACAAGAAGTCGTCATCCGACGAGGACGCCGCGAAGACGTCAGCCTCGACGGGTAATGACGCCGGCGCGAAGCCAGATAACAAGCCAGACAAGGACGCTGCCGGCGAGGACTGAGAACGGCTCAGCGCGTCTCACGCCACAGCACCCACGCCGGCGGCGCCACACCAAGCACGAGTAGCACCACCACCGTATAGGCGCCGAGGCCGGATCCACCGAAGACGATGTCGTCGCCGGGACCGCCGAAGGCGAAGGCGCCGACCGTGGCCAGCCAGGTCCACAGTGGAATCGCAGCGAGCCGCGGCGATGACGTCCACTGCAGGCCGACCCATACCAGGGCGGCATTGAGCAGGCCACTGATCAGCGCGCTGATCGGAAATGGAATGGGGCCGATGCGAATCGGCAGGAGGAAAGCGCCAAGAACCGCCGAGATGACGCCATCGACGGCGAGCAGAATCAGGAGGACGGTCCGCACCGCCCGACGGTCGTCGGGCGACAGTGTCAGGTCGGAATGCTGTCGAGCAACGCGACGAGCGAACCCACCACCCACTGGAAGTTGTCGGCGCGGTCCTGCCAGTGCTGCAGGTTCGGGTCCAGATCGGGGTCCATAACCGTCCTTTATCTCTGCGGCCACTGCGCGGAAGCCTACCGTGTGCGTGGTCGGTTATCTGAGCTTCAAACCGGCCAGCAGGTCGGTCTCCCAGCCGCGGCCATCCCGGTCGCCAGCGGCGCCAGCGGCCAGAATGTAGTGCTCGTCGGTCAGGATCGGCAGCGCGATGTTGTTGGACAGCGCGCAGCTTCGCCCGTTCGGTCTCACCGTCACCTGCGTGGCGTGGGCCCGCAGCGCGGCGACCTTGGCGGGCAGCTGCTCGGAGGCGTCGACGACAGCGTCGATCTCCTCGTCGGGGTAACCGAACGGCACCTCGTCAATCGACACCGTGGTCCAGCCGTCGGGGACGTCCTCGAGCTCGGCCAAGCCGGCAGCCATCGCACTGGTAGCGATGACCGTCCAGTAGAACTTCGGCACCGACCACGGCGAGCCCGGGAGTTGCTCTGACCCCGCCGCAGCAACCGCCGCCGTCGTGACGCGGTGGGTTTGGACGTGGTCGGGGTGGCCATATCCACCCTGCGGATCGTAGGTGACGACGACGTGTGGGCGCAGTTGCCGGATGATCGCGACGAGTTCGCCAACGGCATCGCGCATGTCGGCGTCGACGAACCGCTCCCGGTGCCGCGGCGGGGTGCCCTCCATCCCGGAATCACGCCACCGACCCGGTCCGCCCAGAAATATAGGCTCATCGATTCCGAGCGCGTTTAGCGCGGATGTCAGTTCGCCGATCCGGTAACCGCCCAGCTGGTCGGCGGCGTCGACAACAAGGTGCGAATATCGCTCACCGATGACCTCGCCTTCTTCGCCGAGGGTGCAGGTGACGACGTGCACGTCAGCGCCGTTCGCGACGTAATGCGCAATGGTTCCACCGGTTGTCAGCGTTTCGTCGTCCGGGTGGGCGTGGACGAACAGCAGACGGGGCGTCTCCTGTAACGGCATCAAGAGACACGCTACCGCCGGAACCGCAAAAGGTCGGCAACCCGAGTCCGTCTGCAGGGGTCGAGCCCGTTTGGCACAGCGTGCGCGCGAGGTCACCAAGGGGCGCACCGGTCTCCAGTCATCCGGTGACGACATTTCCGCGGCTCGCTGAGATCTTACTGATCTGCGGTTGATGTTGGCGCCGCGTCCGTGGGCGGGCAGTAGCTGTCCACTCTGGCTGGCGTTGCCGTGGGCCGAAGTTCGCGGGATCAATCTCTGCGGTAGAGGATCAGCACATCCGCGGTACAGCCCGCCGGGTCGATCGAAGACCTGACGGCGGCAGGCCAGTTCGTGGTGGCGCAGGGCGCGATCATGAACGGTGGTTTGATAAGCAGTGCCCTCAGCGCCAATGCGTTCGCGGCGGTCACACTGAGACGCTTCCGCCCCTGCGAGGTCAGGTTCTCGGTGCAGTCGTGACCAACTCGTACCAACTCGGTGCAGTCGTGACCGACAGAGTCCCTACTTGTCAACGGATTCGCCATCAACGTGGTTACGGCGACGACCGGGATGTTGCCCCACGATCGTCGCGAGTCCGTATTCAGGACCGTGGTCGCCACGGAGCGGGGCGACGTCGAGGTGAATCGGACAGCACGGATGACAACGCGGGTCGCTAGAGCCGTGCAGAGGGCACGCCAGGCGGTCAGCGGCGCCGTGAACACGGGTCGAGAGGAGTAGGCCCCACCCTTCACTCAGCCTCGTAGTCGCTGGCACAGCACATTCGGCCTCGCTTTCTGTGGCGCTTGGGTAACAGGGAGCGAGGCCGATCCGTTTGCATAGCGAGCGGCGTCATCGTCGTCGGAGTTCTTGCCGGCTTCGCAAACCTCTTGGAGGCGCGTGAACTACCACTACTGCTTCGGGCACATGGCCGCCGAGGCTCCCGGCAGGCAGTTGCCCGATGACGACGACGAGTTCGCCGACGGCCTCGCTGATATCGATCCGCTGCCGGCGCCCTAGCGGGGTCCCTCCATTCTCGGATCGCGCCACTGGCCCGTCCGGCCAGAAGCAGCCCGGGCCACTTCCGAGCGCGAGGTCAGTTCGCTGATGTGGTCACCGCCAAGACGCTCGGCGGCGCTGACAGCGAACTGCGCGTACCGCTCGCCGATGTCCTCGCTCTCTTCGCCGATGTGCAGGTGGCGACGTGTGCGTCAGCGCCGCGCGCGACGTAATACGCAATGGCTACAACGGTTGTCAAAGTCTCAACGTCTGGGTGAGCGTGCGCCACGCGCGTAAGGGGCGTTTTCTGTGACGGCATCATCGGCCACGCTACGGTCGGGTGCGCAAGCCTTCGGCGGCCTCCGATGATCTAGTTTGATGACGCGCTACCGAAGCGCCCAGTGCAAGGTGCGACCTCGGCCGCGGTCATCGGGTCGACATCTTCGGCGGCTCAGCGTGACCTTCGTGACCGGCGGTCGACGCCAGCGAGCCGCCAAGGTAAGCAAAGTAGCTATTCGCTCTGTCGCGCGTTGCCAGACGCGGGTGTCGGGCCGAAATCGGGGGTCAATCTCTTCGTCACGGATGACACTTGACACACGAGTCAGTTAACAGTCTCGTCCCTGCTTCGCCCCACGGGGCTCCGTCGCCAGGCCGTTGCTCCCTGCTGCACGCCTGGGCGTATTAGACCCGCTGTACCACACCGCCGTGGCACGGGTCGGGATGGTGCGGGCGTTGCCAGCTACGTCCTCCGCAAAGCATCAGATGCCGTCTAGATGAGTAATTCCAAGGGTGTTACTGGTGTGGCTGCTGTGAATCTTGGGTGAGGGTGTCCAGGATGGGCGTTGCTTAACCCAACCTGGCACTGGAGGCCGAAGTGGACGCCGACCTGGACACCCTCGCAACCGCACTGTACGTGACGACTGACGATTTTCTCGCCGACAATCCGCAGCACCGGCCGTGGCGCCCGAAGGTGGGGCTCACCCCACGGTTGTCTGACGCCGAGCTGGTCACGTTGGTGGTGCTACAGGCACTGCTCGGCTTTACGTCTGAGGCGCGGTGGCTGCGTTACGCCAATAGCCACCTTCGCGGGATGTTTCCTGATCTGCCAAGGCAATCGGGCTATAACAAGCGTGTCCGGGCAGCGGCCGGGATGTTGCGCGCCGTGCTGGCGCATCTGGTCGGGCGCTGTTCGCGGTCGACCGACGACGTGTGGGTGGTGGACTCGACCCCGGTCGAGTGTGGGCGCTCGCGAGAGACGGCGAAACGGTCGGATCTGGCCGGGTGGGCCGAGTACGGCTACTGCGCTTCGCATTCGCGCTTCTTTTGGGGGCTGCGCCTGCACCTGGTGTGCACGCTGTCGGGTCTACCGGTGGCGTTCGCGCTGGCCGGCGCCAAGGCCGACGAACACGAGGTCCTGCTCGGCATGCTCGACGCCGACCCGAATCTCATGACCGCCCATCAGAAGCAGAAGTTGATGGCGGACAAGAACTACTACGGCAACGCATTCGAAGCCGCACTCGCCGACGCCGAAGTCGAGCTGCTGCGGCCGGCCCGCAAGGGTGAGAAACCACGGCCGGGACACCGGTACTTTAAACCGTTACGGCAGGTCATCGAGTCGATCAACAACACGCTCAAGACCCAACTCGACCTCGAACGCCACGGCGGGAGAACCATCGCAGGCGTCACATCGCGAGTACTGCAACGCATCCTCGCCCTCACTGCCGCAATCTGGCACAACGACCAACTCGGCCAGCCCACGTTGCGATCGCTAACCGCATACGACCACTGACCCCTTGGAATTACTCATCTAGCGGGGGCACGTGTGCAGATCTTGATTACATAGCAATTTCTTTTTGGTCACGAGTTGATATTGATGGGTCTCACGATCGCATTGATCTCGAGCGCCAACCCTCGCAGGTTGCTTGTTTGCCACGTCTTCGCACGCGCCAGCAAGACGCCCGCCACCAGCTATTTTTCCGTGTAACCGAACTTATTTGCGTTTGCAAGGACCGTCAGCAAACGGGCGCCGAACCTGAGAATTAGATGAGTTTTTTGACATAGATTCCTGAGTGCCCCAGATCACCCAGCTCGGAGGTTTCGATGCATCTCGCACTTCGCCCGTACGTAACGACCGGTGTGGCAATCGTGGGGGCCAGTGTCATAGCTGTCGCTCCAATTGCACCGCTACCGGCTGACATACAGATCCCCAACCCAGCGGTGCAGCTTGACTCGGCGGTAGAGCTTTCCGCGGTCGTCGAGGACGCGGTCAACGACCTGATTTTTGCCGCTGCTGAGGCAGGGGTTTCGGTTACTGACCTCGCGGTGCCCCTCCTAACACAACTCCTGGGATTGCCGCCAACGGCGGAACCGGTGGTGCGGGTCTTGCTCAACAGGACCACCCTGGGGCTTTTCGGGCCGCTGATCAGCGGGGGAGGGGCGATCGGGACTGCCAGCCAAGACGTTCTCGACTCGCTCGGCTCCGGCGAACTGGCGACGATCATCAACGCGATCATCGGTGCACAGGGCACGGTCGCGGACGGCTTCGTCAACGGACGGTTTGGCCCTGACCTGGATGACCTGCTCACCGGGCTGGCCCCGTTCCCCATCCTGGCCGGGGGAATTATCAACCCAGGGAACCTGAGCACTCTTCCCGGTTCCGTCCCCACGGCGCAGACGTTAGTAACGCTGCTCTTTGGATTGCTTGCGCCGGCGGACATGGCGATAAACAGCACCGCGGCCAGTGAGCGGCTCGTTGAGGACGCGGTCAACGACCTGATTTTTGCCGCTGCTGAGGCAGGGGTTTCGGTTACTGACCTCGCGGTGCCCCTCCTAACACAACTCCTGGGATTGCCGCCAACGGCGGAACCGGTGGTGCGGGTCTTGCTCGCCAGGACCACCCTGGGGCTTTTCGGGCCGCTGATCAGCGGGGGAGGGGCGACCGGGACTGGGATCCAAGACGTTCTCGACTCACTCGGCTCCGGCGACCTGGCGACGATCATCAACGCGATCATCGGTGCACAGGGCACGGTCGCGAACGGCTTGGTCAACGGACGGTTTGGGCCCAACCTGGGCCCGCTGGTGGGTGCCCCAGCCGCGCTCACCATCCTGGCCGGCGGAATTATCAACCCAGGGAACCTCCTGACCACTCTTCCCGGTTCCGTCCCCACGGCGCAGACGTTAGTAACGCTGCTCTTTGGATTGCTTGCGCTCCCGGACATGGCGAGCGTCACCGGCGTACCGCGAATGTCGCGCTAGCAGCTCCCGCGCCAATTCCCGACGCCGACCTCGACGACGTGCTGGCCGCGGTCCAGACGGCTGCGCAGGGCCTCCTGGACGATCTCGGTGAACTGCCCGACGACGTCGCACAATTCGTCGAAAATGTGGCCGAGTTCCCGCAGTCACTTCCATTGGAGATCGTCAAGCTGGTCAATAACAGAATCGACGCCGTCCAGGTAGCGGGTAAGACGGTCGGCCTCACAGTCTTCGGCACGCTGCCGGAGGACCTGCGGGCCCCGGCGGCGGCACTACCTCTCGCCATCGAAGGAGTTATCGATGACGTTCAAGTCGCCGTCGAGGACGCTGCCACGCCGACGCCGCAGCCGTTGCAGGCCACCCAAGCCGGCGGCGGGCCGCAGCTGCAACGCTTGAGTGGCACCGGCCTTGATCAAAAGGACCAGGCCGGTGACCCAGGCGTGCCCCCGAAGAAGCCTCGCGGCCCGTTGATCAACATCCTCAAGAACAACCCGCTCAACAGGGGCGGCGGCGGCGCCACAGTTAACGGACAGCAAGCTGCGGACGATGGCGACTCCGCCGCTGACACCGGAACCACGGGCAAGCGGCCCCTCCGCGATCTGGTGAAGCGCTTCACTGGGGGTGGAGCCCAGGACGCTGACGACAACGAAGATGGCGACGACGGCGGCGCCGACAGCGAGGGCGGCGCCGACAGCGAGGCCGGCGCCGGATAGAACCGCTACCGCCAGCTAGATCGATTCCAACGGCCCTCCCTTCTGTGGTGGAGATGCACCACAGAAAGGAGGGCCGACCAATGTCCACAAAGCGGCGGTAGCGGTTCCGCCGTGAACCTCATGTTGCGCAGCAGCACCGATCGCGCGGCGCGCCGGGTCGCCGGTGCGGTGTAGTAAGCCCGCCGGGCTGATCCCACATAGATTCAGTGCGTGAGTCGTCGCACCCTCGAGTTCGGATGCGGCATCATCGTCGTCGGGCTTCTTGCCGGAGTCGCAGGCCTCTCGACGACACTGCTGCTGCGCGCCGTCGAGCACCTGACCTACCACTACTCCTTCGGCACCCTGCTCAGCGGCGTCACCGGGAGCAGCCCGGTGCGTCGCGCCCTGGGCCCGATGGTCGGCGGCGCACTCGCCGGCTTCGGTTGGTGGATGCTGCGCCGCCGGACCGAAGTGCCGCCGCTGGCGGAGACGATCGCAAGCCACCGGCCGATTCCCCGCCTACCGCTGTCGATTGACGCCGGCCTGCAGGTGCTCATCGTCGGCTCGGGCGCATCGCTCGGACGTGAGGGTGCGCCGCGTCAATTCGCCGCAGCGCTAGGCGATTTGGGCACGTCACGATGGTCGCTGACCGCCCGCGATCGCGAGATCCTGCTCGCCTGCGCCGCCGGGGCGGGCCTGGCCGCGGTCTACAGCGTTCCGATCGGCGGTGCGTTGTTCGCCGCGCGCATCCTGCTGGGCTCCTGGCACCCGCGCGTCGTCGGGACAGCGCTGATCACGTCGGCGCTGGCCGTCGCGGTCGCCTCTCCCGTCACGCACGAGGCCACACCGTTGGATTGGCCCGACCCGCAGTTGTCTTATCTGCTAACGGCTTTCGCGCTGTTGTTATCACCGCTGGCGCTCGGCGTGGGTCTGGCGTTCAACCGGATCATGGCGCGTGCGCGGCCCGCGAAAACCATCAAGTCATGGCTGCTGATACCGGCGATCGCCGCCGCCGGCCTGTTGGTCGGTATCTGCTCGGTGTGGTGGCCCGAACTGCCCGGCAACGGGAAAAGCATTCTGACGGTGAGCCTCAACAGCGGCCTGACGCTGAGCGCGGCGGTGGTGATCCTGTTCCTCAAGCCGCTCATCACCGCGGCGTTTCTGCGCGCCGGGGCGGTCGGCGGCATGCTGACGCCGGCGCTGGCGACGGGTGCCGCGATGGGATCGGTCGTCGCGCTGTCGATCGACACCTGGACCGAATTGGCGGTCAGCGTCCCGGCGGTCTCACTGACGTGTGCGGCCGGCGTGCTCGCGATCACCCAGCGTGCGCCGGTGTGGGCGGCGATCTTCGTCTGGGAACTCGCCCGTCCGCCGTGGTGGCTGCTGGCACCGTTCCTCGTGGCGGCCCTGGCGGCGTACGGACTCAAGGTGCTTGCCGATAGACCGTCACCAAGGTCGGAGAGCGGGTGAAGCCGACCGTCGACAGGCCTCGCGGCTGTCGGCGATCAGGTTCGGACCTCGGTTCAAAGTTCGGTGACACCGTCAGGAAGCTGACCGGTCACGGCGGCAAGAGCAGCGGCGGCAGCGAGGCCGGCGCCAGCGCTGGTGCCAGCAGTGGCGCCACCGGCGGATCCGGCGGATCGGCCCCCTCCACCGCGGAGGGGCCGATTGCTGCCCGCCTATAGCCGCAAATACCTAGCGCCCCGTACGCAGACGGCCGCCGCCGCATTTCCCAGGATGGTGCCACCACAGTTAATCGCCGGGGCCACAGACATTGAATGGCCGCCAAACCCACCAGCCCGGTGCCGAGTGATCGCAACCCAAAACCTTGCGCGAATGCAGGCTAAAACCCCTGCACTGAGGTAGTTTCATCGCATTGGACCGTCGGCGCCAGCTAAGGGCTTGTCATGCGTACACCTGTTCGACCGTACGTCACTGTCGGAGTTGCCCTCGCGGGTGCCGCCGTCCTGGTCGCCAATCCGATTGTCCCGGCGCCCGCCGACATTCGAGTTCCTGCCGACGGTCAGCCGGTAGAGCTGACGGCGATCACCAACCCGCCGGTGCTGGGGGCGATCCTTCTCCAGATCCAGCGCAATCAGATCAACGACGCTATCGAGATCAGGAATGGCCTCACCACGGGGGCAATCCTGATCTTGAATCCACTGCTGGCGACGCCGGGCGTGCTGGCCGCGGCCCTCGCGGAGGATGTGCAAAACGGCGAGTTCGAGGCGTTCCCAGTTGCGATCGTCGGTCAGACCGGCGCCATCGGACTGGGAATCACCCGTTCAATCGAGGTCGCGCTACCGCCCATCCTCGCGTCCGCCGTAAGCAACATCGCCAATACGGTGGAGGTGTCGCTCGCCTTTCCCGGCGAGGCCGCCGCCATCGGCGGAACGGTGATACAGGTTCCGCTGACGCTGGTAAACGGTGTGGTCGAAGCGGGCACCGCCGTTGTCCAAACCGTCGTCGCCGGAGAGTTCGCCCAGGTGCCCGCGGTGGCTGCCGCCGGGGTCGCGTCGGTGGTGCAGGAAACGACGTCCGATGTCGAGGATGTTGTCGACCAGATCGGGACGTCGCAGGACAGCGTCCTCGGACTGGTCCGCCGCGACTCTTCGTCGACACAAGACGTCGGCCCGCTACATGCTCAGGCTCGCGAAGGCGTGCAAGCCGAGAATCCCACGCCCACTAAGCCCAGGTCTCTCGTCCGTAATTCCTTCAAGGCCGTCGTGGGCGGGTCGAATGGCACCGCCAAAGCCGACGGGGCTGCCGATCGCGCCACGCCTGTCACCGCGCCCGGCGAACGGCTGCGATCGGCCGTCAACGAGGTCCAGCAGCGGGTGAAGCAGGCCGTCGACAACGTGAGCAAGCGGGTGTCCGGCGAAAAGCCTTCCAACGAAAGCGGTTCCGAGAACGCCGACGAGTAGGCCCCTACTGCGGCGTCTTCACCCATTTGCCGGCATCGCCGACGATGCCGACCGGCACCGCGCCGGACAGGCTGACGTTCTGCACGCTCGGTCCCGAGGCGACGATCGTCGTGTCCTGAAGGATCGGCAGCACCGTCGACATGGCCCACAAGCGTGGCTCGACAGCGTCGATCACCGACGCGATGTCCTCGCGGCCGTCCAGTGCCGCATCGATCCTCGGCTGGATGCCGCGGTCGCAGATTCCGGTGATGTTCGACGGCGCCTGCACGAGTGCACCGGATTCGGGCGCCGGATTCGCAGTGGTCGGTGTGGCGGTCGTGGTGGGCGGGCGCGGCGGCCGCGTGCCGGCGGGCTTCGGCTGCGCAGGGCCGACGGACGGGTTCGGTCCCGAAGTCGCCACCGGCGTCGCCTCCAGCGCCCGACAGCCGTAGCGCGACGCCAGCACGGTCGCCAGATCACCGCCGGCCTGATGCCAGCCGACGACCGCGTCCACCCGGTTGTTGGTGAGCGCCTCGCCGTAGAGCACCGCCGGATCCAGCGCCAGCACCGACGCCTCGATGCCGACATTGCGCAACTGGTCGGCCGCCGTGTTGGCGACGGCGACCGACGTCGGGTCGTTGGCCGCCACGCCCAGCACCAGCGTCAGCGGCACTCCGTCCTTGCTGATCCGCCCGCGGCTGTTCTCCGGAAGCGGGGTGCCCGGCGTCGGCGTCACCGTTTCCACCGGTTCGACCTGGTAACCCACGCCGGCCAACAAGCCCAGCGCCGCCTCGGTGGTGAGCGCCCGCGGCGCCGTCGGCACATAGTTCGGGTCGGATGGCGTGCGCACCTGCGCCTGCGCCAGCGTGACGGTGTTGTCGTCACCTGCGCCCACCGAGGCCAGCAGGTCGACGTCGAGCAGGCCCAGAATCGCCTTGCGCACTTGGGAATCCGCCAGTTTGGGCAGCTGCGCGCGCAATGTCAGCTGCATCACGCGCGGGGTGACGATCCGCGCGGTCCGCACATCGGGGATCGCGGACAGCTGCGCGAACGCCGCCGCGCCGCCGTGCACCTGAGCCACCTGGGTGTCGCCATTGCGGATGGAGTCGGCCAGCGCCGCCGTCGCGCCAGCACGGCGAAAGAGCAGCAGGTCGGGAGTGGCGGGCACACTCCAGTACCGGTCGTTGCGGGCGAGCAGGATCTCGTCGCGCTGCGGGTCGATGTTGTCCACCCGGAACTGACCACCGCTGACCGGCATCGCCCGGGCCAACCCGGCCGCGAACCCGCCCGGCACGTCCTTGACGATGTGCGCGGGCAGGATGTTGTTGAACAGCTCGCGCCACGCGGGATAGGGCTGCGAGAACGTCACCACCGCCTGCTTGCCACCCTCGACCGATTGCACGCCGGTGATCAGGTCATAGCCTGCGGGGTCCACCACCCCCGGCTGGCTGACCATCTGCCGCCACATGTACCAGTAGTCGTCGGCCCCGATCGGCGCGTTATCCGTCCACTGCGCCTCCGGGCGGATCTTGTAGGTAACGGTGAACGGATTCTGGTTGCTCACCTCCGCCGACACCAGCAGTGTGGGGTCCATCTCCCACCGCGAGCCGGTCGGCGTGTTGGGATCGGCCACCGGCCGAAACGAACTGGGCAGCACCAGCGCACTGATGGCCGCGTTGACCGGCGATTGGTCCGAGAGCAGATGCGGGTTGAAGCCGGGGCCGATCGAATCGATACCCATGATGATCTGCGTCGCCTGCGGCGGCGGCGCCGTGGTGGTCTCGGTGGTCTCGGTGCTCTGGGGTGCCGGCGGTGGGCTGACCGTGCAGCCGCCGAGGAGCAGTGCCGGCATCGAAACGAGTGCGCCGATCGTCACGCGGGAGCGGCGGGAGCGGGGCGGCACGCTACTCAGGGTATCGACACAGTGTCGAGCGGCCGGGAAGCCAGGCCACGCTGCACGGGATCTCATTGACCGTGTCGCTCACTGGTGGGCAAAGGCGAATGCCAAACCTCTGTGGATTGCCGCTGCCCGGATGACGGCACGGCCAATAGGATGGTGCGATGGCCACCCTGGAAGACCTCGAAGCGCGGGTAGCGGCGCTGGAAGCTTCACAGGCTGACTACCGGGCGGTTCTCGCCGCAATCAAC
>CAWCXH010000028.1:0-641525 GCA_963799495.1 uncultured Actinomycetota bacterium | reverse complement strand
GCGCTGCGATAGCGGCGACTCGTCGACCGCGAGATCGCCGTAATGTCCGGTCTGGCGGCCGGAATGGACACCGCCGCCCACCACGGTTGCAGCCAAATACTGTGTACCTCGGTAACATTCGAATCGCAACGCACTTCTCGAAGGCACTATGTCATCGGTCTTGGACCGCACCTACCGCACCGCACCGCCTCGTCGAGTTCGCAGGCGCCGAGCGCAGCAGCTGGCCGATGCGGCGCCGTCCGCAGGGGCGAACAAGCCGCCGGGCGACGCACAGACGCGGCGGCTGGATCACTTTGCGTTTCGTCGAGCTGTCGATCACCCTTTGACCCGCAAGTTGTTCACGATCGGTTTCCCAGCTGGGTGAGCCCATCGGCGCTGACCGAAAGATCACAGTGGCATAACGCGCCAGGTTGTGTTCCCGCAAGCCGAACGCTCCGTGGGGCTCAGCGCATACAGGCGCTGACGAGCTCGATGGCCGCTATGATTTCCGGAGTGTCCCAGCCCGAGATCCAGCGTCAGGTGCGCCAGCAGCGTGCCGACATCGACGCGCTCTACGAGCTGGTCGAGCGTGTCGATCAGAAGGTCGACGCCCTGGACGTCAAGCTCGACCGCCGATTCGATGAGATCAGTGGCCAGCTCTCCGAGGTTCTACGTCAGCTCGGCGGTCGATAGCCGTACTTCCGGCTTCCATGTGTCACTCAGGGATCGTTCAAGAGGACAGTTTCAGCGTCATCCGTCACTTCGGTTGGGCTGGTGGGCGCCCTTCGACCTCCGGCAGGTTGAGATCGCCGCCGAGCCGTCCGCGTAGCGGGCAAAGAAATCCGGAACACCCGACACCTCCTTGCTCGCCCCGTCGCACCAGAACAGCCGAAACGGCTGGGACGCAATGCCGACCACCGCCGCGTCGAAATCCAGCAGCATCACGTGATCGCGTTCCAGCCACGACTCGAATCCCACATGGCCGCCGGTGGTCGCCGACCACCACAGCCCGCTCAGGTGCCGCTGGCCCTTCGTCGCTTATCTGTAAGGAAACAGCAGCCAGGCCGTGTTGTGCCTGGTCGGCTCGTCATTTACATGTGTAAATCATTGGGTTGGCGCACGATGGCTTACACATGTGGAGCACGTCGCGAAGCTGGCGGGCGTGGTTGTTAGTTAGTTATAGTTAGCTGTGGTACTGATCCGCTGCGTCTAGTCAGTCCTCGGCGAGCGGGCGCTCGGCTGCAACTGCCGAATCAGACGCGATGCGTGCCGTCGCGCACGGCGCCGACCAGATCCTCGACCAGGTCCTCCAGCGCCACCATCGCGACCACGCCGCCGTCGGCATTGCTCACCAGGGCAAGGTGGCTGTTGCCTTGGCGCAGCCGGGAGAGCGCATCGGGCAGCGGTAGGGTCTATCGGCCGGCGGTTTCGTACGCGTCAACCGCCCGCTGCAAGCGGTCAAGCGCCTCGCGCAGTTCCGCGAGGGCCTCCCTCAATTCGGCTGCTGTCGCGGCTGAATCGTCGGGCGCCGGTGGCGCGGCGGGCGGGGGCGCCGCCTGCGGCGGGCCGGGTCGTCCGGTTTCCGGCGGTGGTGCCGTGGCAGCGTCACCGCCGGGGGCTGTGGCCTCGCGGCCGCCGCCGGGGCCGAACACCTGATCAAGGGCCTCGGCCAGGGTTGGCGCGTAGCCGATTCGGACGCCGCCGTTGGGGCCGGTTTCTCGGAAGCTCACCAGTACCCGGGAAAGTTGTGGAAACGTCGAGCTGTTCGGGGCCGTCGAGATCCGCTCGGTGTAGAGCGGTTCCACATACAGCACGCCCCCGTCGGCGATCGGCAGCGTCAACAGATTGCCGTACTCGATCCGGTTGGATCGCTCCAGCAGAGTCCGCTCAGACGCCACGCGGGTGTCGGAAATCATCGAGTTCTGTATTTGTACCGGGCCTTGAGTCAGCGTATCGGTGGGCAGCTGCAGCACGGTGAGCTTGCCGTAGCTCTCCGGATCCGAGTGCGCAGAGATGTAGGCGGAGAGGAATTCCCGGTTGAAGCCAACCATTGCGGTGGCCAGCCGGAAGGACGGTTGTGCGGCCTGCTGGTCACCGACGAGGACATAGAACGGCGGCTGGGTCGGGTTGGTGTCATTAGTAGGGTCGCTCGGCACCGACCAGAAGGCGTTGGTGGTGAAGAACTCTCGCGGCTCGTCGACGTGGTACTTCGCGAGCAGCTCGCGCTGAACCTTGAACAGATCCTCGGGATATCGGAAGTGGGCGCGCAGCTCGTCGGGGATGTCGTGCTCGGACTTCACGGTGCTGGGGAAGGCACGCATCCATGCCTGCAGGACGGGATCGTTTGTATCGAACTGATAAAGGGTCACCGTGCCGTCGTAGGCGTCGACGGTGGCCTTGACCGAATTCCGCACATACGCCACATTTTTGCCCGGTCTCAGGGTGCCCGTGGCACTTGTCACCGGCCCCTCCAGCGAGCTGTGCTGCGCGTAGGGATAGGTGTCCAGGGTGGTGTAGGCATCGACGATCCAGACGATCCGTCCGCTCACCGCCGCGGGATAGGCGTTGGCGTCGGTGGTCAGCCACGGGGCGACATGCTGGACGCGTTCCGTTGGGTCGCGGTAGAGGATCACTTTCGATCCCGAGCCGATCGCCCGGGAGAACAGGATGTTGCGCTCGGTGAACTTGGCGGCGAACACGAAGCGGTTGAACCAGTTCCCGATGGGCACACCGCCGGCACCGGCGTACGTGTATTTGGAGGTGTCGGTGTCGTACTCCCGGGGTGCGGACCCCTCGGCCCCGCCTACGATGGCGTAGTCCGGATCGGCCTGAGCGATCACCTCGCCGAAATAGATGCGCGGTTGATCGACCGGGATGATCTGTCGACCGGAAGCTCCAGACGCGATGTCGCTGACCGTGTAGATGGGGTAACCGCTGTTGCTGTCGGAGGTGTTTGCGGCATCGCGGACGGCCGCGTTCACCCGGTTCGCCGGAGCGGCGACAAAACCGTTGCCGTGAGTGTAAACGGTGTGCCGGTTGATCCAGTCCCGCTGATTCCCGGTGAGACTGCTCGGAGACAGTTCGCGGGCGCCGACGGCGTAGTCGCGCAGCTCGCCGTCGAGGTAATACCGATCGAGGTCCAATCGCTCGGGGAAACTATAGAAATTCTTGAGCTGCTGCTGCTGGGTGTAGGTTCGGGAGAGAACATTCGGATCCAGCAGCCGGGCGTTGGCGATCGTGGTCACGTCCGCAGGAACATCGCGGGGCGATCTGGTGCCCACCCCCGGATAGTCCACGTACTCGACGACGTCGCTGCCGATCCGATACGCCTGGCGGGTCGCGGCGATGTTGCGTTCGATATACGGGCGCTCCACGTCGGCGGCGTTCGGGCGCACCGAGAACTGCTCCATCAGCAGCGGCCACGCCCCGCCGACCACAATCGACGACAGCACGAGCAGCGCCGTGGCCATCGCCGGGATCCGCATATCGCGCAGGACGATCATCGCGAAGAAGGACACGGCACACAGCACCGCGATCGCGAGCATTACGAGCTTGGCAGGCAGCGTGGCGTGGATATCGGTGTAGCCGGCACCGGTGAATGTCGGTTCCTTACGGCTGCTCGACAACAGCCAGTACCGGTCGAACCAGTACGCAACCGCCTTCAGCAGGATGAATATGCCGGCGAGCACCGCGAGCTGAATGCGGGCGGACCGAGTAAACATGCCTTTGCGTGTCGACACACGTAGCCCGCCGAACAGGTAGTGCGTCGCAAGGCTGGCCAGAAAAGCCAGGAACACGGCCACGAACAGCCAATTCAGAACCGACCGGTAGAGCGGTAGATCGAAGACGAAGAATCCGATGTCGTAACCGAATTCGGGGTCCACTACCCCGAAGGAACCACCGTGCAGGAACAGTTGAACCGTCACCCAGTTCGACTGAGCGATCAGGCCGCACAGCAATCCCACCGCTACTGCGAAGCCCAGCCCGAACAGCCGCGACCGACGCATCACCCGGTCCCGGAACTGCGCGATCGGGTCGTTCGGCCGCGCGGCGGGTACGAAGACCGGCCGCGAGCGATAGGCCAGCATCAGGGCGAGAAAAACGGTGCCGCCCACCACCAGCGCCACCGCAACAAAGATCGCTACCCGCGTCAGAATGACCGTGGCCCAGACGCTGCGGAAGCCGACCTCACCGAACCACAACCAATCGACATAGGTGTCTATCAGACGAGGCCCGACGAGCAGTAGTGCAATGAGGCCCACCGCTACCATCAGCAGCACACGGGCGCGTCTGGACAACGGCGGGAGTTTGTCGGGCGAACGTGTGCCCATTTCGTGCTCCGAAGTCCGGCGGCGCGGTGCGGCGTCGCAGCCCACTCTCGGGCGATCAGCGTCACGCCGACGCGTGACCGATGCGCGGTATTTTACGCCTGGTCGGCGGGCGAACGACGCGGCGCGGATCGGTGGTCGAGCACGGCCGTCGCCTGGCCGATGTCCGCCGCTTCCGCCAAGAACACAGGAAGAGACGACCTCAGCCAGCCAAGTGATTGGCGCTGCTAAGTTAGGCATCGGTGTGCCGGGAAGCCTGGTCGGCATTTCGTCCCAGCGACCCAGGAGCACACCATGAATAATCCTGCCGCCCAGACCGCGCTCGGTCCGATGGTCATCGTCGCCGCAAAGCAGTACGAGCCAGCACCGCTGATCCACGATCCGTGGGCGCAGCGGCTGCTTCCGTTGAGTGGTCGAATCGCCGCAGCACTGACGCGGTGGTCACAAGCACGGCGGGCAACGATCGCCGCGACCGAGAAGAAGTTTCGCGGTGGCTGGGCCAGCATCCTGTGCCGCAAACGCTACATCGACGATCAACTCGTCAACGCGGTCACGAAAGGCGTTGGCGCGGTTGTCATTCTGGGCGCGGGCTACGACACGCGCGCTTATCGCCTGACCGGGCTCGCCGGGATTCCGGTTTGTGAAGGCGATCTGCCCACCAACATCGTCCGCAAGGCCGCGGGCCCGCAGGTCGATCGTCTTACGGAACACCCGGGCCCGCGCGGAGTTACCGGCCGGATCTTGTCGGACGATTGCCGCGTCCCGGATCGAGCCGCACCGTGCCGGTGCCGTCGCATTGCAGGCAGTCGAGCACACTGATCCCGATGCAGTCGTCGGCGGGCCAGTCCGCGGTGGCGCTGCGGGGTACCCACATGGTCGCCTCCAGGTCGTAGGCGAGCTGCCCGTCGCCGGCGCATTCGTCGCAGACCCACGCCGTCTCGACTGCCTGTGCTGCGATGGCGGTTGTCGTGGTCACTTTGGACTGCTCCGATCCCTTGTTCGGCGGACGGTTACGCGCGGGTGCCGCGCCGCAGGGCCGCGGCGAAGTCGAGCCGGTCCGGGTCGCCGCTGGTGCGTACCACGGTCGGCTTGGTCGGGTCGACCAGGAAGGTCCAGCCACCGGGTAGTGCGCGGCCGGTGCGGTCGACCCGATTCACCTGGAAATACCCCGGATGGTCGGGCACCGGTCGCGCCGCGATCGGGAGGAAGCGGGTTTCGGGGGCGCGGTGCCGAACCAGCGTCACCGCCGCGGCGGCGCGGGCGCGCGTGTCAACGGTTTCGGTGCTCATGGAGTCGGTCACCTCCTGCGCGTGACGGTACCTGCCGAAGTCGAGTTCGGTTGGGATGCTGGCGGTTTCGAGGTCGGCGTGTCGTGCCACCGGGTCCCGATCCCGGCCGGCTCGACCACTTTCACCCGGGCAGTGGACCTGTGACGCCCATGGTGACAGTTCTGGCGCTTGTCACCGCCTGAATCATGACTTAGCGACGACGTGACGTGTACGGTCGTCGCGGACCGGAACGCCGTTGCGCCCGAACAGATCCTGCGCGTAGAGGCCGACCGCGTACGCCACTGCTTTTCCGTTGATGTCCAGCGCGGTCCGATCGATGCGGTCGAGGGTGTCGGTCTTCTGGTGATAGTTCGGGTCGAACGGCTGGCCGGCGGTTCCGCCCCACAACTGGGCCTGTTCCTCGGTCATGTCTGTCAGCGCCCCGCTGAACACTCCGCCGGCGGGGATACCCGCTCGGGTGAATCCCTCGTAGTCGGAACGACCGTCAAATGAGGTGTCCTGCGGGGTCTTCCCGGCGCGCTTGAGATAACCGGCCAGCGTGCGCTCGATGCCGGCCGAACCCTCCGGCACCCGGGGCGGGCTTTCCTCGGGGTTCAGGGGCGCCGACTGGTCGCCGTCGTAGGTGAAATACCCGGGATTCGGCGAGGCGATCATGTCGACGTTGAGGTACAGCGCGATGTCTTTGAGAGCGCCGACATCCAAGGATTGAACGTAGTTCGCGGAGCCGAGCAGCCCAATTTCTTCGGCACCCCAGAACGCGAACCGGACCGCGTTCGGCACATCAGGCGAACTTCCCAACTGCAGTGCGGTTTCCAGCACCGCCGCTACGCCGGAGCCGTTGTCGTTGATTCCCGGCCCGGCCGGGACGCTGTCGAGGTGACCGCCGACCATGAGCACGTCAGCGGTGGAACCGGTCTTGGTCTGGGCGATGATGTTGCGGGTCTTCATGGTGCGGACGCCGGCATTGAGCTTGATGGTGGTTTCGCCGGGCTGTGCGCGCATCCGGGCGCCGTCGGCCTTGCTGACGCCGATCACCGGGATTCTCACTGGGGTGTCCCTGCCCAGCGTGGCGCTGGACTGCTCGCCGTCGTTGTTGTTCGCGACGATCAGGGCGAGGGCGCCGCGTTCGGCTGCCGCGGCCTGCTTCGCAGCGAACGGGCACTGGCCGCGATCCACCAGCACCACCGCTCCCGCGACGGGTAATCCGTCATAGTCGGTCGCCGTGCAGCCGGGCGTGTCCTCGACGCGCGCACCCAGCAGCGGTCCGCTGACACCGTCGGGCGGCGTGCCGATGGTGTACTGGAGCGGCTTGGCGGCGAATTCTGCGCCGCCGACGGTGACGGTCGGCGCGTCGGCGAACGGCAGCCGCAGTTCGAATTCGGGCAGTTGTACCTCAAACCCCTTGGACCGCAGGGCATCAGCGACGTAAGCCACGCTGGCCTCATAGCCGGGTGTGCCCGAAGCGCGGTTGCCGTCGTTGGCGTCGGCGATCTCCTGCAATTTGCTCAGGTGCGCCATCATCGCGTCGGTGGACACCCGCTCGCGCAGCATCGCCGCGAAATCTCCGGCCCGAGTACGTGGCGTGCTGGATTCCGTCGCCCTGGACTCGCGACCACACCCGGTCACTGTTGCCAGCGTGAGAGCGGCAGCCAGCAGTATCAGAACCGCCTTCGATGTGCGCCTCACCGCGCCCACGCTAGCGCGTTCAGGTGGGGCGCCGTCTCAGCACACCGACGCGTCAATGTCGACCAGAACTATCGCGGTGAAGCCCGCCACGGCCGGTCAACGCTGACCACCGACACCCATGTGGTCGGGCACCATCGCCTGCAGCGGGTGCTGGTGGAGCCGGTGAAGAATCCCGCGCTGGTCGAAAGCCGTAATCTCGTTGTATGTCGCCGAACGTCCTGTGGGCCGCCGCCGCGGCGACGGTGATCGTCCTGACCTCGTGCTCCGGCCCGTCCACGCCCGAGCACGCCGGTCATACCGCTCCCAACCCGACGCACGACTCGCAGTCGGCCGAGCACAATGCCGCCGATGTTTCCTTCGCCCGCAGCATGATTCCGCACCACCAGCAAGCAGTCGAGATGGCGGCGATGGTTCCTTCCAGAAGCACCAACCCCGACGTCCGTGTCATGGCGACGCATATCTCGTCAGATCAGCAGGCGGAGATCCTGACGATGACGGGACTGCTCGCGCAATGGGGTGTGCCGAGCGCCGCCGACCCTGGGGACCATAGTGGAATGCACGTGGCCGGCATGGTGGATGGCGCCACCTTGAATGAGATCCAGTCAGCAAGGGGATCGTCTTTTGACGCGCTGTGGATGACGTCGATGATCAGCCACCACCAGGGCGCAATCACCATGGCACAAACCGAAATTGCGCATGGTCAGAGTTCGGACGCCATCGAGTTGGCCGGCATGATCATCAACGCTCAGCAAAGAGAGATCGCCCAGATGAACCATCTTCTGAGTGTCACGGAGTGACTCCTCAAGGTTGGCGACGACGTCGTCGCGCACGAGCAGGTGGCCGTCCCCGTGGACGGTGAGGTCATCGACGCCACCAACTCGCCCGCAAAGACGACGAGATCGCCAAACTCAAAGCCGCAGTGCGCGAACGCGACTCCACCATCGCAACCCCTCTACGGCTGACTCGATCAACGCGACACATAGACGGCTTATCTACTACGCTGCGGGGCTATCCCAGCTCGTCCTCGACCTGCTGCTGCAGGAGAAGATCCTCGTCACGCAGGGCACCGGATTCAATTGACCCGCACCGGATCATCTGCGTATCGTCACGCTGCCCTGGTCGCGTGGCTTGGCGAATGCCATCGAACGGTTGGGCAACTTTCTGGCCGGCTACCGTCAGTAGGATCGGCTCTACGCTGGGCCCGGTGACGCACTCACACTCGCACGCCCAATCCAGCGGTCCCACACCGATGGGTCCGTTGGCGGCCAAGATCGTCATCGGACTGATCGTGGCGATCGGCATCGCGGTGATCGGCGCGGCGGTCCTGCTGTGGCCGAGTCAGCAGGAGGTCGACATCCCGCTGCCCTTTCAGAACGCCGCGGGCGGCGCGGTGACCACCGAGGCTGGGCACGTCGTCTCCACCAGCATCGGCGCCTGCGGCAGCCCGTCGGCGTCGAAGGTCCTTACCGCCGCACCGGAACCGGCCGCGTCCGGCGGTGCCCAATGCGTCCAGGCGCTGGTCGCGATCGATTCCGGCCCGAACACCGGCGCCAGCACTCTGCTGGAGTTCAGCCCAGGTCCCGGACAACCCGACCTCGAGCCGGGCGAACACATCCGGGTCAGCCGGCAGGTGGACCAGGGCGGCGCCACCAGCTATGCCTTTTACGACTACGAGCGAACCTGGCCGTTGATCGGGTTGGCCGCGGTATTCGCGGTGGTGATCGCCGCGGTCGCCCGCTGGCGGGGACTGCGGGCGCTGGTGGGCATCGTCGTAGCCTTCGTAGTGCTTGTGGTCTTCCTGCTCCCCGCGCTGAGGGACGGATCGGCCGCCATCCCGGTGGCGCTGGTGGCATCCGCGGCGATTCTGTACGCGGTGATCTACCTGGCGCACGGCGTCAGTCTGCGGACCAGCGCCGCGCTCCTCGGGACGCTGACGTCGCTGCTGCTCGCGGCCGCGCTGTCCTGGGGCGCCATCGAGCTGGTACACCTCACCGGATTGTCCGAGGACGAGAACGCGGAGGTCGCCGCCTACATGGGCCAAGTGTCCATCACCGGCCTGCTGCTCGCCGGGTTCATCATCGGCTCGCTCGGCGTCCTCAACGACGTCACGGTCACGCAGGCGTCGACAGTCTTCGAACTGGCCGAACTGGGCGGCGGGCGGCGGGCGATCTTCCTTAGCGCCATGCGCGTGGGAAGGGACCACATCGCCAGCACCGTCTACACCCTGGTGCTGGCCTACGCCGGCAGCGCGTTGCCGTTGCTGCTGCTATTCAGCGTGGCCAACCGGTCCCTGAGCGACGTGCTGACCAGCGAGAGCGTGGCCATCGAGATAGCCCGCTCCACGGTCGGTGGTATCGCACTGGCGCTGTCGGTGCCGCTGACAACGGCGATCGCCGCGGTGCTGGCTGCCCCAGCTAGGCTAGCCGCTTGAGGATTCCCGATCGACAATTCGTTGTCGATGTGGGCCGCATGCGGGTTGGAGTCCTCAAGCGGCGAGCGGCGCCGGGGTCGTGAGGGCCAGGTCGTCGAAGAGGGTCTGCATGTTGGCGCGGATCTGTTCGTAGTCGCGGTCGATGCTGGTCCAGGCCTTGGGTTTTCGACCCATCCGAGGGCTGCGGATGCCGGCGAGGATGCGCGCGATGACCTGGTCGCGGAGGGTGAGCAGCGCAGCGATGGTGCGCGCGGCCAGCGCCGGAACCCGGGAGCGGCGCGTCCGTCCGGGCTTGACGACGAGCTGTTTGCCGCGAAGTCTGCGTAGGTCGTACGCCGCTGGGCGGATGGGGTAGTCGGCGTCGGAGGTGCCGCCGGCTCGCGGAACAGGCCGTCGTCCCCGGCGCACACCGTCCAGATGGCAACGTCGAGCATCTCGGGTCGATCGGGACGCTCCGCGAGCAGGGCAGCCAGCGCCGCGCCGATGTCACACGGCGTCGGCTCCTGGACCGCGGCCAGCTCAAACCCGTGCGCGGTGACGCGCAGCCCGACCAGATCACCGGCCGCGACGCCCAGCGTGGTAAACCGCCCGGGCTGCAGCAACAGCACCCCGTCGTCGTCAACAGCAGTCTCGGGCACGCCGCGTGCGGCGAGGATGTCGCCGTCGAGGAACGGGGACACGTCCGCGATGGGTGAGCCGTTGGTGAGCCGCTGATAGGTCTCGCACTCGGTCAGCATCGACAGCAGCGCCAGATCGGGACCCACGCGATGATGTCGTGCTCGGCCTCCACCGTGCTCAGCCGGTGCGTGAAGATCCACCCGCCGAGCAAGGCAGGAATCCAGGCCCACCGCTCGTCGGCCAGCGGCATGACCAGCTCGGCGTCCTGGTCAAGAATGTCGGCGAGCATGACCTCAGGATCGGGCCCCAGGTGGATGCCGTCCGCGTCGAGCACGCCCAACAGGTCGTCCTCGGCCATCGGACCGCGCACCGAAAGAACCTGCCGGACACCAGCAGCGAACGCCTCACCGGAAGTGCCAGACATTGCCCAGACGCTACCCGCCCGCACGGAGCCGATCCTGACAGTGCACCCGGGTTCACGGCGCATGTGAAGCCTGTCCAGGTCGGACGGCCTTCGCGCCGATAGTCAGCTCCGCCCGAGTGATTCGCAGTCTCGCGCCAGGTAGTGGGGATGACTTTGGTGGCCGTAGGTCCAGTGCTCGTCGGAGACGTGTGGGTGTAGGTGGGGGGTGCCCTCGTCGAGGAAATAGCGCGACAGCGCCGGGCGGAGAGGCTGCGGCCGCGCAGCGGAAAACGCTGCTCGTCCCAGGACGACAGCGTTCCGCCGCCCACAGCTGGGCGAGGCGATGCTGGTTGGGGCGTTGACCAGCCGGCATTCGCCTCTCGCAGTGTGTCCTGGCACAGGTACCACTACGACGTCCAGGCCAGGGTGTCTTCGGAGATGCCCGAGGTGGCGGCCATGTCGGGCATCTCCGCAGGCTGTCCCGATAGCCAAACCCCCGAACGGGAACGCGATCACGAGGTCGATACGAGCTGACACAGCGCTGAAGACGGCGACGGCCGATCGATGGCGGGTGCGTCGTCGGCGTCGGTATGGGCAGGGCTGAACCGTCCGGTGCGTGGAATCGTGGAGAGCTGGGTCGGGCGAAGGCCAATCCCTGCTCGGCCGGGGCTGGCTTCAGGCCGCTCCGCGGGTTGTCCGGTGCCCTGGGCGGGGTCCCGTCCGTGGGTCAGGGAGTTCGGCGATGCAGGCCATGTAGCCCGCTCCGCGCCAGAGGCAGCCCTAGGCCTGTTTTCCGCACTGATCGAGCGTAGGGCCTGATTTCAGGGGCGGGCTTCGGCGCGTCGTTGCTGTGGTAGTCCATTGCGGGAGTTGAGTTTTCGATTCTGATGGGCGTTGGTTGGTGCGCGGAGGAACCGCCGCGTGACGCGACCCTGTAGGGCCAACTCGTGCTGGTCGGTGGGTGCGGAGACACACCGAATTACATGCTTGTAATGCGATCTTCGGCTGCGATAGCGTAGGGCCAACCCGAGAGACTGGGGTGGGGTTGGCATGTACGTGAAACGGCACGCAGTGGTCAAGGACGGCAAACGGTACGTCTACCTGCGGCTGGTGCGAGCGTATCGGGACGCCGACGGCCGGGTGCGGCACCGGGTGCTGCGCACCCTGGGCCGCGAGGACGAGCTGAAGGCGTCGGGCCAACTCGAGCAGCTGGCGGCCTCGTTCGCCCGGCTCGACCCGCCGCCGGTCGGCACCCGCCGCCACGTCGGGCCGCTGCTGCTGGTGGACCACTACCTGCACCGGCTGGGCCTGGTCGAGCTGGTCGACGCGGCGGTGCCGATGCGCGGACGGGCCATGCTGACCCACGGGGAGGTGATCGCCGCACTGGTGGCCAACCGGCTGTGCGCGCCGGCGCCGCTGTACGACATCGCGGGCTGGGCGTCGTCGGCGGCGATGGCCGAATTGTTCTCCGTCCCAGCGGGATTGCTCAACGACGACCGGCTCGGCCGGGCGCTGGAGGCGCTGGCCCCGGTCGCCGAGCAGGTCCGCGGCGAGCTCGCCCTGGCCGCCGCGTCGCGCTGCTCGGCGGACCTGTCGCGGCTGCACCTGGACATGACCGCGGTCCGGTTCACCGGCGGCTACACCGGCTCGGCGCTGGTCGCCAAGGGGTGGGCGGCCGACCGCACCATCGGCCGGCAGGTCAAGACCATGCAGGTGTCCACCCGCGCCGGGGTCGCGGTCTACTACCGGCCGCATCCGGGGGCGTCCAACGAGGCGCCGTGCTTCGCCGACACGCTCGAGCGCATCCGCGAGCTGGCCCCGCCCGGCGTGGTCTGCGTCATCGACTCCGGGTTCGGGCACCTGAGCAAGCTGTGCGCCGCCGACGCCGCCGGGCTGCGGTTCGTGGTGCCGCTGCGCGCCGACACCGGCTGGGCGGGCTGGTTCGCCGCCGACGTGCCCGACGGGCTGGCCGCGCTGGACCGGCTCGACCACTGCTCCCAGCGGGAACGGCGGCTGCCCGAGACGAACGCACCGTGTGGAAAGGCGTGCTGCGCGAGCACGACATCGCCGACGACGACACCGGTGCCACCCACCGGCTGCGCATCGCCTACATCTGGTCTTCCGAAGAGGCCGCCTCCGTCGCCGACGCCCGCGAACGCGCCCTGGCCACCGCCGAAGACGCGCTCACCCGAATCCGCAACGGCCTCGGCGGGCGCTACTACAAGACCAAAAAGCAGGTCGACGACCGGGTCGCCAAGATCATCGGACACCGCATCGCCGACCTGATCACCGTCACCACCGGCGTCGACGACCAGGGCAAACCCACCATCGCCTGGCACCGCAACCCCCACGCCATCACCAGCGCCTCCGCCCACGACGGGCTCTACGCCCTGGCCACCAACCTGCCCGACCCACCCGACCGCACACTGACCGCGCTCGACGTGCTCGACATCTACAAAGACCAGTGGATCGTCGAACAACGCCACCGCGACCTCAAACAAACCCTGCACGTGCGGCCGATCTTCCTGCACAACGACGACCGCATCCACGCGCTCATCGCCGTCGTCGGCATCGCCCTGCTCGTCTACGGCCTCATCGAAGCCGACCTACGCGCCGCCCTCGGCCCCGACACCCCACTACCCGGCATCCTCCCCGAGCACCGCGACGCCGTCCCCACCGCCCGCGCCGTGCTCGCCGCCTTCACCGACCTACACGCCACCTACACCAGCACCGGGCTCGTCCTCGACCGGCTCACCCCCACCCAACGACTCATCCTCGCCCACCTCGACATCCCCCTACCATGGCCCGAAACACACAGCACCACAACAACATCCAAAACCACAGACCTTGACCCCCAACTATGCGGAAAACGGGCCTAGGGGGCCATGGCATGTCCGCTCGACGAATCTGCCAGGCACTCATCGCCACCCACCCCGGCAGCACCCTCACCCTGCGCTACAACACCAAACCCCACCGGTGACCGCACATCAATTCCTGCACCATGTCAGGAGTTCCTGGGGTACGAGAATAAGGACCGTGTCATCCGCCGCAACTCGCGATCATCGGCGCTGGTAAATGAACGTGTCACCAGGGGCGTTCTGGGGGTGTTTTCCCACATGAGGCCGGGGGCAGGTGGACAATGACGTGGCAAGGACCGTCGGCGGCTGACGGGAGGCTGGCATGGCAAAGCAGATCACAGTGTGCCCGGTTGCCGACCTGCCCCTGGGGGCGGTGACCGGTGCGGGACCGTATGCCATCGGAAACATCGACGGCAAATACTTCGCGGTCACGCGGCGGTGTCGACATCTGCGCGCAGACCTGGCGGGCGGATCGATCGAGGACGGGCGACTGGTCTGCCCGTGGCACCAATCCGCTTACGACGTCGAGAACGGACAGATGGTCCGCGGACCCCAACAGATCTTCGCGAAGATCCCCGGACTCGGAACGACGTTCAAGATGCTGACGAAAGTTTGGCCTCTTGGACGCGGCACCGTATCGGTGTCGGGCAACGACATCGTCGTCGAATAACTGGCGCGCCTGCGCGATTCGCCTGTCCGTTTTTGGAACCCCGAACGGGACGTGTCCGGCGTCCCGAGGCCTGGTCCGGGCCCAGTCGTCGCGTCCCATAAACGGATCGTCTTACGGAACACCCAGGCCCGCGCGGAGTTACCGGCCGGATCTTGTCGGACGATTGCCGCGTCCCGGATCGAGCCGCACCGTGCCGGTGCCGTCGCATTGCAGGCAGTCGAGCACACTGATCCCGATGCAGTCGTCGGCGGGCCAGTCCGCGGTGGCGCTGCGGGGTACCCACATGGTCGCCTCCAGGTCGTAGGCGAGCTGCCCGTCGCCGGCGCATTCGTCGCACGCCGTCTCGACTGCCTGTGGTGCGATGGCGGTTGTCGTGGTCACTTGACTGCTCCGATCCCTTGTTCGGCGGACGGTTACGCGCGGGTGCCGCGCCGCAGGGCCGCGGCGAAGTCGAGCCGGTCCGGGTCGCCGCTGGTGCGTACCACGGTCCACTTGGTTCGTTGTCAACGTTGTTGACAGATAGCGTTAACATACGATGTTGGGAAGTGACAAACCGAAGGGAAGTGCTGCATTCAATCTGATGGACGAGCCATGGATCATGGTGCTTGGGCACGACGGGCAAGAACGGCAAGAGTCGATTCTCGGCTTGTTCGAGCAAGCAGTTCGGTCGACAGGTCCCGCCGGACTACGAATTGCGCTCCGGCCTGTGGTCGGCGGGAGAGCTGTGCGTTCGTCATCGGCACCGAGACTTCGAGGTGATCGGCCTGAGCGTGCCACGCGTCGAGGTCGGCTCGGGTGCACTCACCGAGGCATCGGCCGCGGTGCTCGAGTCCCGGCAGCGGGTGTTGGCACAACTGCCCTACCACTGTTCAGCCCCGATCTGTGCAGCTGCGAGGGTTCCGATCTCGCTCTCAGCGGCTGTGCAGCCCGGCGACATTCACCACTCCGGTTGCCGCCCCTAACTGGTGGTTGTGTCCCGTACCGGCGGGGCGTTCACTGGAAGAGTCACAGATCCCCCATGCCCCTTTCGGCACCGGTGTCGAGACGTCGCAGGGTGTTCACCCCACGCTCAGGAGGGCCGTCATGAAGCGGGCAACACCATCGACAAGATTGAGGACCTACGACGTACTACCGCACGAGGGCGACGCGGCGCAGCGCTGGGAGATGCACCAGCACGGTGGGCGCGAGCACACCTACTTCGGTACCCAGCGGGAAACGATCGCCGCCGCCCGCGAACAGGCCCGAACACACCACCCGGCGAAGGTGGTGCTGCACGCCCCCGACGGTTTCGCATACCGCGAGTTCACCTTTTAACGCCACCGTCCCAGCCGGTGCCCGCGCCGGACCGGGAGTCTCGAGCCGCACGCCGGCGAGGACCCGCTCCGTGAGGGTGCCTTCACGGCGGGACTGCACCGCTTCCGCGGTGCGCCCGAGACCCCGTTCGACATGGTTCCGGAGGCCCGTCCCCGAGGAGGAGGCATGCGCTGGGTCGTGGATCGTCGTGCGCAACCGAGCGAGAACAACGGCACGCTGACCATCGCCGGTGAACGCGGGGAGGTCCTGAAAGCCGCTGTGGAGCACGCCGTCCTTTCGCGCGGCCACACCGATTCGGAGGAGCTTCGCTCGGCGATCGAGAGCGCGCGAGCCCGCGCAGACCGCCGCAGGGTGAGCGCCCGGCCGCAGCCGCTGCGCCGCCCGGCTCGATCGAGATGGGTGGACTCGGCAGGTATGTTGCACATCGGGCAGCTCCGGTGCACGAGGACATCGGGCACTCGTGCAAGCGAATCCTGTTGTGCGCCACCGTAGTTGAATGCCGACAACAGATGGTAAGTAAAGCGAGAGGTGCGCTGACTCGAACCGCCGTCGCGGGAAACGCGCGATGACCAGGCTGATCGATTCGATCCGCCGCGGCGTGCCCGCCGGGCTCGAAGAGATCGCCCAACTCGGCTGCACCCTGTGGCGCCGCCGTGCCGACATCCTGGCCTTCTTCGACCACCACGCCTCCAACGGACCCACCGAAGCCATCAACGGCCGCCTGGAAGCCCTGCGCCGCAACGCCCTCGGATTCAGAAACCTCACCCACTACCGAATCCGCTCGCTGCTGCACAGCGGCGCACTCCACGCACTCGTCAAGGCACTGTCAAGTTGGTGAGTTGCCTGGTCGCTGTCAAGATCGGTGGTCGTGACCGCTGCATCGTCGTCGTACAAGGGACACCGGTACCCGCCGGAGATCATCGCCCACTGCGTGTGGCTGTATCACCGGTTCCCGCTGAGCTTTCGTGAGGTCGAGGAGTTGATGTTGCAACGCGGCGTCGTGGTCAGCTACGAAACCATCCGGCAGTGGTGCGCGAAGTTCGGGCAGGTCTACGCCAACGGGCTGGGCCGGCGCCGGGCCCGGCCCGGCGACAAATGGCATCTCGATGAAGTCTTCATCCGGATCAACGGCACGATCCACTACCTGTGGCGCGCGGTCGACCAGCACGGCAATGTGCTCGACGTCCTGGTGCAGTCACGCCGACACGCGTTGGCCGCCAAGAAGTTCTTCCGCCGACTGCTCAAGGGACTGCGGTACGTGCCGCGGGTGCTCGTCACCGACAAGCTCGCCAGCTACGGGCCCGCCCACCGCGTGGTGATGCCCTCGGTGGAACACCGGCAATCGAAGTATCTGAACAACCGGGCCGAGAACTCGCATCAACCGACCCGGCAACGCGAGCGGGCGATGAAACGGTTCACCTCGCCCCGGCATGCGCAACGGTTCCTGTCCGCGTTCAGCCGCATCTCGCCACATTTCCGTCCGCGGCGGCATCTGCTGTCGGCCAACGGATGGCGCCACGAGATGGCCGACCGCTTCACCGTCTGGAACCAGATCACCGGGGTTACCACGACCGCCGCCTGAACGTGAACTGGGACAGGGCTTTCCACCAGAACCGACGCACAACACGCGGACGATAAGTCCACCAATTAACTTGACAGTGCCGTCAGTTGTGGGGGGATCGCGAGCACGCGTTCGGGCCGGTCGCCTCGACGACCACACTGTGGCGGCTGGTCGATGAGCGCATCGGCGCCGCCCGGCTGCCGCGGATCCGGGCGGCGCGAGCGCACGCTCGGGAGCGGGCCTGGGCCGCAGGGGCTGCCCCGGCCCACGATGGCTGGCTGCACATCGATGTCGATGCCACCATCACCGTCGATCATTCCGACAACAAGGAGAACGCGGCCGCGACCTGGAAGCACACCTTCGGCTTTCACTCGCTGCTGATGTTTTTGGATCGCCCCGACATCGCCGCCGGGGAGGCCCTGGCCGGGCTGCTGCGGGCGGGCAACGCCGGCAGTAACACCACCGCCGATCACATCGCCGTGCTGGGCCAGGCACTCGATTCGCTGCCACCGCACTACCGCCCGGGCCCGGATAACCCGCGCGCGCCACAGATCCTGATCCGCTCGGACTCCGCCGGCGCCACCCATGGGTTCGCCGCCGCGTGCCGCCACGCCAGGGTGGGGTTCTCGCTGGGCTGCGCGATCGATGCGCCCATCCGCGACGCGGTCGACACCCTCAACAGCGCCGATGGGTGGTATCCGGCGATGCAGGCCGACGGCGGCATCCGCGCCGGCGCCTGGGTGGCCGAGGCCACCGATCTGGTGGACCTGTCGAAAGGGCCTGCCGGGACCCGACTGATCCTGCGCAAGGAGCGCCCGCATCCCGGCGCGCAGCTGCGGTTCACCGATGCCGACGGGCACCGGGTCACCGGGTTTCTCACCGACACCCCCAACGGCGTGATCGCGGGCCAGCTTGCCGGCCTGGAGTTGCGCCATCGCCAACACGCCCGCGTGGAGGACCGGATCCGCCAAGCCAAGGCCACCGGGCTAGCCAACCTGCCGTTCAACTCTTTTGACGCCAACGCGGCCTGGCTCGAAATCATCATGGCCGCAACCGATCTGATCGCCTGGACCAAACTCATCGGATTCACCGACAACCCCGACCTGGCGCGCTGCGAGATCGAAACGTTCCGCTACCGGGTCCTGCACATTGCCGCCCGCATCACCCGCAGCGCCCGACAACTTCGGCTGCGCATCGACTCCACCTGGCGCTGGGCGCCGGCGATCGCCACCGCCTGGACCCGGATCCGCACCGCCTTCACCTAACACCTGGACTCCTGGCCCTGACCCGACAAGACGAAAGACCCCACCGGCCCTAGGAAAGCCCGCCCCACCGGAGCGACACCGGGCGACCTGTCATACCCGCCCACCACAATCAACCCCACAAGCCAGCCCGCGACCGCCTCCGCCCGACCCAGCCAGGCTGCACGAAAAATCGAGGCTAGCTGTTTGAGCTTTGTGTACTCCTCGTCCCAGCGGCGGCGCAGCTCTTCGAGGCGTTCATTGCGGTCCCGCCTTGCCTGCGCGTACCTCTCGAACCGACCGCTGTGGATCCACACGTGGCGCGACTCCACGGTGACGATCCGTTCGGCGGCCTGGTTGAGCAGCTCACGGTCGTGCGACACAAGCAGAACGGTCTTGGTGGTTTCGCGCAGTCTCTGTTCCAGCCACTGCTTACCGGGTACGTCGAGGTAGTTGTCGGGTTCGTCGAGCAGCAGTACCTCGTCGGGTCCGCGTAGCAGGGCTTCCAGTACGAGGCGCTTCTGCTCGCCGCCGGAAAGATTGATGACTTGACGCCACCGGCACGATTCGTACGGCACGCCTAGTGCGGTCACACAGCAGGCATCCCACAGGATTTCAGCGTCGTAACCGCCGGCGTCTCCCCAGGTGGCCAGCGCGGTGGCGTATCGGATCTGGGCGGGCTCGTCGTCTCGCTCCATCAGCATCAACTCCGCGGCATCGACCGTGGCGGCGGCTGCCCGGATGTGCGGCGGCGCCACCGACAACAGCAGTTCGTGCACGTTGGTGGAGTCGCGGATGCCGCCGATGAACTGACGCATCACGCCGAGGCCGCCGCTGTGCGAGACGGTGCCTTGTTGTGGGGTGAAATCGCCGGCGACGAGGCGCAGCAAGGTCGTCTTGCCCGCGCCGTTAGGGCCTACAAGGGCCGCCGTGGCGCTGTCGCCGACCCGGAACGATACGTCGTCGAGCAGCACCCGGCCGTTTGGAAGCAGATGGCTGACGTGAGCGACCTCGACATGGCCCATGCTGACAAGTCTCGGAAATCCTCTTGCGGTCGCGCAATCTGTTTTCTGTGCGTGAATGCGGGACACCTCCTGCGCTGCGACGATCACCACCCGCTGGGGAACATTTGGTGGTTCTAGGGCAGAGGGGGGACTGACCGCTGTCCGCATTTGAAGCACGGTATAGATCCAGGCAGCTGCCCGGTTACCGATCGGTCGATTTCAACCATCGGCCGGGATTGGCAGTCCCGGACAGGCTTCGATGTACTCGATATCGGGCGACACCCAGTCCCGGCACGGCGGTGGCGGTGTCTAGCGCAATGCACGCATCGACCACTACGCGATCGATGTTCTACCCGATCTCGCCGTATTAGTCAGACAGCCATGAAGTAGCGCCTGCGCAGCGACGAGCGCTGACCCGATGCGGATCTACATGGACACTTCGGCCTCCGCCAAACTGAGAATGAATCGCTGTCATTGCGTCGCTGTGAACAGGCCGAGGTAGGGGAGGACCTGAGGCGACCGTGCGCTCTGGCTATGTGGCGGGGAGGGGCGAGAGGGTTGGATCGGCTCAACGCTCAAGCAGTGTCTGTAGGCTAGTTGGGCAGCTTTACCACCGCGCAGTTACATTGTCAGCGATCTGGTCGGCAATCTTCAACGCCGAGTCAGCGGGGTTAGCGCTGCACGTGTTGATGTCGATAATGACATTGTTTCTGAGCGCCAGCGCGCGTCCACAGCCCCAGCCGGGGGCACTGGCATTCTGTTGACTCGCGGTGGTACTCAGTGTGCCGTTAGCGGTGGAGATCTGCCCGACGGACCACTGCGACTCGCTCTGCGTGTGGGTGTACTGGCGGCAGGCCGGCCACTGCTGGGCGGAGGCATCGAAGAAGGCACCGGCTTTTTCCACGGTAGGAAATAACACCACTGCTTGCTTGACATAGTGCGTGAAGTTATCGCCGTCATTGAGGCTCTGATCGCGCTCGGCCCAGTAACCGCTGTTGGCATAGATGGGGGCCTCCGCCGCGCCGTCGATGGCGAGGCACTCCTGAGGCGCCATGGTGGCGCTGTTGTCAGACATCGAGGTCTGGGTATTCGTGACCGTCATTCCGGCCGTCCCCATAGCGACGTTCACCTGTTCGGGGCTGAGCAGCAACCCGGCCAGCTCACGCTCAACAAGAGGACGCAGAATCATCGATCGGGAGGTGGTCGTCGACGTGACGCTGCCTTGGCTGTTGGCGCATCCGGCGGTCAGAACGCAGATGACCGCAACAGCAAGTGCGGCCGTTGGTTGGCGCATGTGTTCCTCCCATTCCCGCAGTGCCCAACCGATCAGCGTGACGCGATATCCCCACAACGTTGCCGGCGGCACGTGAAACTAATGGTGCAGTAATGCCGCCGAAGCCTACGTGAGGTTGACCGGCGTTTCTTGATAACGATTGGTGGGCCGAGCACAGCTCTCAGCGGTTCCTGCCATCGGTGCGGCGGGTTGGTGAAGCGCGGCGGATTGCCGTGGGCGGCGACGAGCCTCTCGGAGATCCGCCCTCAGCGGTGTAACGCATGAGACGCCGGCGTTCCTCACCGGTCGACTGTGATCTGCTGACAAGCGCGAGCCGAGCTGCAAATGTGTTGGGGATCAACGCCTTACAACGGGGGACCGGACCGGGTGCTGTGTTTGTGGGGCATGTTCACTGACGAGTGGGGAAGGGGAGACCCGATCGGTTGTGCCGGTGACGCTAAGAAGAGGGGTTTGCACCTTAATGCTCTGCGCGACAGTTCAAGCCAACATAATGGAAAGATCTCACAAGCCGTGGATCTATGGGCACCGTCTTGCGATCGACATGACTTACCACCTCCGGTCCACCGCCGTAGTCAGGGCGGATATGCCCGCCGAGCTAGCCGTTCACTATCAATAACTGTGACTTCGCAGTGTTCAGCCTGATTATCAATGCTGTGACTTGGCGGTGTTCTCAGCGTGATTATCCATACTGTCAACCTCGAGCGTGGCGAATTCGTCGCGCCACCACGTTTCCGATTGCGGCCCGCCCGCGTGCACGAGCAGCCGCGAGGCCTTCAGCGGTGCGGACATCAGCGCATGCTCGTTATGTGGACAACTCGCCGCGCGAGTCGGCTGCCACCATGGATCGGTAACCGGGCAGCGGCTTGAATCTTGGATGCCGTGCTTCAAATGCGGACAGCTCGATGTCGTGGCTCTCAACGACGTGGTGTTCGAGAAGCTCGCCCGAGGGCACTGTCAAGTTAATTGGTGGACTTATCGTCCGCGTGTTGTGCGTCGGTTCTGGTGGAAAGCCCTGTCCCAGTTCACGTTCAGGCGGCGGTCGTGGTAACCCCGGTGATCTGGTTCCAGACGGTGAAGCGGTCGGCCATCTCGTGGCGCCATCCGTTGGCCGACAGCAGATGCCGCCGCGGACGGAAATGTGGCGAGATGCGGCTGAACGCGGACAGGAACCGTTGCGCATGCCGGGGCGAGGTGAACCGTTTCATCGCCCGCTCGCGTTGCCGGGTCGGTTGATGCGAGTTCTCGGCCCGGTTGTTCAGATACTTCGATTGCCGGTGTTCCACCGAGGGCATCACCACGCGGTGGGCGGGCCCGTAGCTGGCGAGCTTGTCGGTGACGAGCACCCGCGGCACGTACCGCAGTCCCTTGAGCAGTCGGCGGAAGAACTTCTTGGCGGCCAACGCGTGTCGGCGTGACTGCACCAGGACGTCGAGCACATTGCCGTGCTGGTCGACCGCGCGCCACAGGTAGTGGATCGTGCCGTTGATCCGGATGAAGACTTCATCGAGATGCCATTTGTCGCCGGGCCGGGCCCGGCGCCGGCCCAGCCCGTTGGCGTAGACCTGCCCGAACTTCGCGCACCACTGCCGGATGGTTTCGTAGCTCACCACGACGCCGCGTTGCAACATCAACTCCTCGACCTCACGAAAGCTCAGCGGGAACCGGTGATACAGCCACACGCAGTGGGCGATGATCTCCGGCGGGTACCGGTGTCCCTTGTACGACGACGATGCAGCGGTCACGACCACCGATCTTGACAGCGACCAGGCAACTCACCAACTTGACAGTGCCCGCGCCGCCCCGATACCGGTTCCGGTTGCACACACTTCGGACGGCGACATCTCGCCGACGACTTCACACACCGTGCCCGACGCAGCCGACCGCGCAGCCGGGGCCAGTCAAGATCGCAGCGAACCGCCGTCGCATAAGGCGAGGAGCGCACTTAGGTTCGGCGTTAGGTAAGCGCCGCGGCTCCACGGCCGCGAGGCCAATCGGCAGTCAACAACCCCGCGCGTGTGACAGGAGGATCCCTTAGTGACCACACTCCAGACACGGCCGAACGGCGCCGCTGTGGCATCGCAGACCGCGGTCGCAATCCACCCGCTACATGGTGCGGCGCCATCAGGGCTCGCCGAAACAGGTGAAGCCGCAACGATTCCATCGGACACGCCGAGCAGGGCGGGGCGCGAGCGCATCTCGCCGCGCCGGTGGTGGCTCAAGATCCCGCGGGCGCTACCACGACCCGATACGGCACGCGCTCACGACCCCGACGAGGCGCTGCGAATGCTTCACCTTGTCCGCCGCAGCCGCCGTTATGCCGTCTGGCTCACCGCGGGGATCGCCACCGTGAGCTTTGTGTTGTCCTTCGAATCGCTGCGCGACTTGGCCGCGATGTCGGCATGGCCGGGCTGGTCGTCATACCTGTGGCCGCTGATCATCGACGGCACAATCGTTTTGGCGACGTTAGGGATCGTGGCGCTGGCCCCTACCGCACCCAGTTGTGGAACCGGCTCTATTTCTGGATTGTCCTTGTACTGGCGGCGGCGGTCAGCGTCGGCGGTAATGCGGTGCATGCCTGGCTGACCACGGCGCACGTGGATTCGTGGATGCGCTATGGATCGGCGGGCCTGGCCTGCGTTCCCCCGCTCGCCTTGCTCGCCGCACGCACAGCATGGCGATTCTGTGGCGGTTCAACCCGACACCGCCGGCGGATGCAACGTCACAGGTGCGAGACGCCGCGCTCGCCTCGGCCACAGCGCGCATGGCCGAATGGGAAGCTGCCGCAACCAAAATCCAGGACGAGGGGCACTGCCGCACCGTCCCCACCACCAAGGTCGCCCACGCGCTGCGCTACCTCTACGACCACCGGCCAGCCATGTCGCTGCGCGCGATCGGTGCCACCCCCGAGGTCGATCTGCACCACGACAACGTGGGCAAGATCCGTGATGGAGCGACCGTTGTGTTCGGGACAGCGCCCGGCGGCGAGCACAGATGACCGCACACCCTGCAGCCACAAGCTTTGAACCGACGTGGATCAGAACAAATGGCTCTCACCGTGGCACTAGTTGGGAACTGTGACGGATGATGTCGCCACGGTACAAGCGGCGCTTAGGAATCGGTCAACGCACCCGGGTGGTGCCCCGGCGTCATGAACAACACAAACGCGGCGATACTTCGCCGTGGCGGCGCCGGTTTTTGTCGCTAACTCATTCCTCAACCTCGAATGTGCCGCCTTCATCCACGACGGCATACATTCGACCGCGCCGGGCCTCCTCTAGGATGACCTCCACCGCCTCGTCGGCACTCATCAGGCCAACCCGTACGCGCCAACACAACTCACAGGCCAGCCCAGGCACTCGCTTTGCGAAGTTCAGCGCCGCCAACAAATACGACAGCCTCGAATCACTGGGACGGTATCAAATTCCCTGTAATTCACGAGTTTTCCCGTTCATCCCCCCGCGCAAGATCGACCGACGAGCCGTCCACGCGTAACGCGTCAACATAAACGGAAATGACCGTCGTATAACGAGTCAAGCAGCCCTACCGTGCGAAGCATGGAACGCCGTACAACAGCCCGTCGCATGGGTAATCCGACCGAGACGGGCCACCGTGCGATGCCAGCGACGTGAGCTGGAAAGCCCTCGACTGGGCCACTGACTCGGACGTCGGATCACCCATCATGAAGTTGATCCTCATCCTGCTCGCCAACAAGGCCGACGAGAGCTTCTCTTGCTACCCGTCGGTTCGCACGCTGATGTCCGAATCGGGCGCCGGCAGAAGCACAGTTCTGCGCGCCCTCAAGGACCTCGAGACCAGCGGCTTCATCAGACGTCAACGTCAGTTCCGAGAATCGGGCGCACAACGATCCAGCCGCTATTACCTGAACCATCCCAATGCATCCCATCGTCCATCCCGCCCGATGCGGGACTCCCCCCTTCCGATCTGGGACTCCCCCGTCCCGATGCCAAACGGGGCCAGTGCCAACTTGGCACCGGGAGGGTCCCAGAACGGCACCCCACGGGAGAACCTGAACGAGACCACATGAACCCAACATCCGAACCACCCCCCCAACCCGCGTCTGACGCGTTGATGGTCCTCAGTGCGCTGCCAGAGCCATGGACGCTAAGCCGCACGGATGCCGCGAAGCTCGTGTCCGCCATCGAGGCCGCCCTTGAAGCTGGCTGGACCTGTGATCGCCTTCTCCGGCATCTCTCGCAACACCCAGCCGGCGTTCAATATCCGGCGCGAGTACTCGCAAGACGTCTCGCCGATCTGCCGGAACGGTCCCCCGTTTCACGCCCTAGTCCATTGGCGTGGTGCGGCGAATGCGAGGACGAGAGATCTCGCACGATCAGCATCACCCAACCCGACGGAACCGAGTCGGCAATGTTTTGCCCACGGTGCAGTCCCCAGGCACAGCGATATACGAACGTCCAAATCAATGGCTCAAACTACGGAAGGGTGGTGAATTAAATTGGAGGACAACGTATTCAACGAGCTGCCGCTCCTGCTGGCGGTGCCTCGCGCGGCCGCGCTGCTGGGGATCAGTCGCGCCGCCGCCTACCGCCTCGTCGCATCAGGCGAGCTGCCCGTCCGTCGACTCGGCGGTCGCGTCTACGTAGTGACCGCCGGGCTTCGCGAGCTAGTGGCATCGTGAAAGGCTCTGTACGCCAGCGCGGTTCGAAGTGGCAATACCGGTTCCGCGGTCCCGAAAGGGATCCATCAACGGGCGAATACCCGTGGATCACCAAGGGCGGCTTCCACACCAAGAAAGAGGCATGGCAAGCCTGCCGCGAAGCGATGGCAGAGGCCGATCGCGGCCGCGTTGTGAAACCGTCCACTCGCACCGTCGCCCAATTCTTCGCCGAGTGGTTCGCGGCCATCGAACCATCGATCGATGCCACAACGTGGCAGAACTGGAAAGACTATGCCGACACGTACGTGATCCCCCGGATCGGCGGCGAACGCCTTCAAAGGCTCGACGAACCCCAACTCTTGCGGCTCTACGGGCAGTTGCTCGCAGAAGGACGGGTCAAGCGCGACGGCAACGGCGAGATGTACGCCTACTGGGCGGATCGAGTCGCAAACGGCGAAGCCCCCACGGCTCGTGAGGTTTCCGATGCGTGCAACACGACGATCCACGCAGCGCGAGCAGCGCTTCGACGGTACAAGTCCGGCATTATTCCGAAGCAGATGACACGTGGTCTGGCGCCCAAAACGGTGCGCAACATCCACGCGATGATCCACCGGGCACTCGTCGATGCTGTTGTCTGGAAATACATCAATGACAATCCGGCAAGCAACATCAAGCCACCCAAGCGCCCCCGAACGCGCCGCAAGGTGTGGAAGCCTGATCAGATTCAGGACTTCCTCCTCTCTGTGCAGCACGATCGGTTCGCGGCGCTGTTCTTGCTGGAACTGACCACCGGGATCCGCCGGGGCCAGATTTGCGGTCTGAAGTGGTCCGCCGTTGACCTCGATGCCGGCGAGATCACGGTGCACGACAACCGCGTAGTCGTCGGCGGCTACGCGCAAGACAAGGAAGGTGGTAAAACCAAGAACGCCGACCAGACCATCTCGATCGATCGGGCCACAGTTGGAGCGTTACGCCGCTGGCGCGTGGTCCAGAACCGCGAGCGCGAGTTCTTCGGTAGCGCCTACTACCCCGGCGACTATGTGTTCACCTTCGAGGACGGCCGGCCACCGCATCCGGACACGATTAGACAGCGTTTCGATCGTCTCGCGGCAGCTGCGGGGCTCTCGCGGATCACCTTCCACGATCTGCGGCACTCCTACACGACCGGCGCGCTCAAAGCCGGCATCAGCCCGAAAGTGATCAGCGAGCGGATCGGCCACGCCAATGTTGGATTCTTCCTGCAGACCTATGCCCACGTTCTGCGAAACGATGACCGCGACGCCGCGGAGCAGGCGGCCGCCTTCCTGATCGGCAACGGCTGGGATCCAGCCGACGAAGGCGACAGTTAGATGATTAGCCATCCTAATGTGTCCAAATACGTGTCCAACGGGCATGAAAACGACCCCCGGAGTCACATCTCCGGGGGCCGTTTCCGCTGGTAGCGGGGACAGGATTCGAACCTGCGACCTCTGGGTTATGAGCCCAGCGAGCTACCGAGCTGCTCCACCCCGCGTCGGGTGAACACAAGGTTACCGAAGGACCTGTCCGACTTTCAAATCACGGTGTCAATGCATCGCGATCTGTTGGCTGTCCGCCGAAGGTTGTAACGCCAATTCGTCAGCGTCAGCACGTCTTCGACCATTCGTCACCCATTGCTGGAGTCGATCGGCGGGTACTGGCGGGCAGTGGACGTAGCCCTGGGTGATACTGCAGCCGTAGCGGCGCAGGGCCTGCAACGTCGCCAGATCCTCAACACCCTCGGCGACGAGATCGGCTCCAAGGCTGTGCGCAAGTGCCACGGTGGAGCGCACGATGGCGATGGACCGCGGATCGCGGGCCAGACGTGCGACGAAGACCTTGTCGAGTTTGAGTTCGTGGACCGAAAGATCCTGCAGGCGGGCCAGAGAGGACCAGCCGGTTCCGTAGTCGTCGAGCGAGAGGCGGATGCCGAGTCGCCGCAGCGCGGTGACCGTGTTGCGGGACCGCTGCGAGTCTGTCGCCAGTGTGCTTTCGGTGAGTTCGAGCATGAGCGCGTCGGGCGGCAGTTGGTGGGACGCAGCAGGCGGTCGATGGTGTCAACAAGGCCGACGTCGAGCAGGTTCGTCGTCGACAGGTTCACCGCGACCGTGAAGGCTATGCCCTGATCGCGCCAGGACCGAATTTGAGCCAGGGCGAGATCGAGCACTCGGGCGGTCACCGGCCGCATCAGGCCGGCCTTTTCGGCAGCGGGCAGAAACTGATCGGGTAGCAGCAGACCGCGCGTGGGATGCGGCCAGCGCACCAGCGCCTCGACGCTGTGCACACGGCCGCCGAGGGCACTGATCTTGGGGATCTTGGGCTGGTAGTGGCAGGTCAGTTCGCAGGATGAAAGCGCTTCGCGCAAGTCCTCGACGAGCCGCGGGCCGTCACCGCTTTGTGTCTCCTCCGCCACGTCGTACACCGCGATCCTGCTGACGACGGCCTTGGCGTGCGACGCCGCCGCCTCCACGCGGTTGAGCAACTGCTGGGGATCGGCGCAGTGGTCGGGGTACAGCGCTATTCCGACGCCGGCGTCGACTTGCACGGTGATCTGGTCGAGGTCGAACGGTGCGAGCAGGGTCTCGCCAAAGTAACCGGCCTGGGCACGAACGGTCGTGAGATCCACCCGGTCTGCGAGCAGGACGGCGAACTCGTCGCCGCCGGTGCGGAAGAGCAGATCCTCGGGTCGCAACGATTCCGACAACCGTCCTGCGATGTGACGCAGCAGTTCGTCGCCGATGTGGCGACCGAGGGAGTCATTAATCTCCTCGAACTGGTTCAAGGCCAGCAGAAGCAGTCCCTGCCGGGGGCGGGCCCGACCCGTTCGCGTGGGTGCGGCGTCGCCGAACGATACGGCTGTGAGCGCGGTGGCCAGTGCCCGGCCACATATCGGGTCAGGCGTCCGGCAACACGAATCAGTAATTCGTCGCCGGCGGGGTGGCCCAGAACGTCGTTGACCGTCTTGAAGTCGTCGAGATCCAGGCACACCACTGCCAGCGGCACCACTTCACGCCGGTGTCGGTCCACCGCCTGCTCGAGCCGGTCGAGGAACAGCGCCCGATTGGCCAGTCCGGTCAGGCCATCCCGGAAGGCTTGCCGGGCGACGTCGGATAACAGCCGTTGGTTCTCGACCAGCACGACGAACTGTCGCGCCAGTACCGCAAGAACAAGGACCACCGCCATAACGGGAAAGGGACCCAATGCCATGTCGGGAATTACTTGTCCGAGCCCGAAACCACCCGCGAGCAGCAACGGCAGGTACGGCAGCGACATGCGGGCGCGGGACGGTACCTGCAGCGGTGAGGGCTCGACCGGTGACTCGTCGATCGTCGACAGCGCCGCCAGAGCCAACACTGCGAACCCGGCCAACCGGCACAGATCGATCAGGCTGCCGGTGTGATATCCGTCCGCGCCGGCCAAGTAGAAGGTCAGGCTGTCCGAAAGCGCGATCAGCAGTACTCCACCGCACAAGAGACCAAGACTTGGACGGTGGGCGGGACGCGCACGAGCCCACGCCATGATGGCGATCGTGGCGACCGCCACATTGGCGAGCAGGTGCATCAGGGTGATCAGGCGTGAATCGCCACCGCCGTGGACCACGTCGTCGAGCACCACGACCCACGACACGATGAACAGCGATATCGCCACGATCATGCCGTCGAGAATCAGCCGGGACTGGGACTGACCGCTGTCGCGGATCGATAGCAGAAATAACGCCGCGCCGGCGCCGAGCGGAAAAAGCAGAAGAATCCCGTCGGCCAGCGCATGGAGGGGGGCATCTTCGGCTCGTAGCCAAAGTTCCTGGTAGCACCAGAGGCCCTCACCTACGGCCCAGGCCAACAGGCCGGCTGCCAGCGCGAGCCAGCCACGCCGCGCGCGGGCACGCGCCGAGCGAGCCGCCCACCCGGCGCATCCGGCCGCGACGAGAACACCAAAGAGCGAAGCCAGTTCGTCGACCGCCCGGGTAGCGAACGCATCCTCCCACCGGTGCGATTGCCGCAGCACGATCAGCGCCATCGCCGAGCCGTACGTCACAGCAACGAGCCACAACGCACGCACGGACAACCCGGTTTGGATCGCCACCGATCCGATCGTCCGCTGTGTCATCCCCGTCCCGGGTTGTTGCTGCCCCTATCCCCCGCAAACTTATCCGCACGGGGCGCACCAGCGGACCTTTTGTGCGTTAACCCGCACAAAAAATATTTGGGAGCCGCCGTCCGGGCGACGACCGGGCCTACTTGGCGTCGTTGAACTTGTTCATCGCGTCGTCGAGGCGTTGCAGCGCCGCGCCGTAGTCGGCGAAGTCACCGCTCTGCTGGGCCTGTCGCACCGCGCTGAGCGCCGACTGGACCTCCTGCAGCGCCGCGGCCTTGGCCGTCGACAACTCGACGGCGCCGCCCGGCACCGGCGGAACGGCGGCGACCGGCGGCGTCGGCACCTCGGGCGCCCGACCGGGCTGGTTTGCCGTCGGCGGCGACGCGGCGGGCTGGCCATCGGTCGGTTGCGCCGCCGGTGCCTTCCCGTCGGTCGGCGCCGGACCGGTGGCGGTCGCACCGGCGCCCGGGCCGAACAAGTCGGTGAGCGCGTCGCTGACGGTGGGGCCGTAGCCGATCTTGTCGTTGTACATCATCGCCACCCGGATCAGGCGGGGGTACGACGACGCCGCGTCACTGGCGCCCGGCGAGGCGTAGACCGGTTCCACGTAGAGCAGGCCGCCCTGCGCCACCGGCAAGGTCAGCAGGTTGCCCCAGCGGATGCGGTTCTGGTTGTCGCGGCCGATGACACCAAGGTCCTGGCTCACCGCGGTGTCGGTGGTGATCGCGTTGTTGGCCAGCTTCGGACCGTTGACCTGTCCCGGAATGGTCAGCACCGTGATCTTGCCGTACGTCGCCGGGTCCGAACTGGCGCTGATGTAGGCGGCCAGGAAGTCGCGCCGGAACCTGTTCATCGCGCTGGTCAGCTGGAACGACGCCGAACTGTCGTTGGCGGCAAGATCTTTGGCGACGATGTAGTACGGGGGCTGGAAGCTGCTCGCGGTCGGGTTGGGATCCTGCGGCACGTCCCAGAAATCCGACGTCGAGAAGAACGTCACCGGGTCGTTGACGTGGTACTTGGCCAGCAGGTTGCGCTGCACCTTGAACAGGTCCTCGGGGTAGCGCAGATGCTCCGCCAGCTGGGGCGAGATGTCGCTCTTCGGTTTCACGACGCCCGGGAACACCTTCATCCACGCCTGCAGCACAGGGTCGGCCTCGTCCTGCGCGTACAGCGTGACGGTGCCGTCGTAGGCGTCGACGGTGGCCTTCACCGAGTTGCGGATGTAGGACACCTGCTTGTCGGGTGCCAGCCGGTTCGCCGCCACTGCGCTGGAATCCGCAGTCGCCGAACGTCAAGGAACTCAACTGCGAGTACGGATAGTTGTCCAGCGTGGTGTAGCCGTCGACGATCCACACCATCTTCTTGTTCACGATCGCCGGGTACACGGTGGTATCGGTGTCCAGCCACGGCGCCACCGCCTTCACCCGCTCGGCCGGATCACGATTGAACAGGATCTTGCTGTTGGACCCGATCACATTGGAGAACAGGAAGTTTCGCTCGGCGAACTTGGCGGCGAACACGCTGCGCGCCAGCCAGTTGCCGACCGGGACACCGCCGCTGCCGGCGTAGGTGTAGTTCTTGGTCTCGACGTTGGTCTCGTAGTCGTACTCGCGGTCATTGCCGTTCTTGCCGACGATCGCGTAGTCCTCCGCGGCGTTGGCGATCACCGGGCCGAAGTAGATGCGCGGCTGGTCCAGCGGCGCCGGACCGGGCGACACGACCGTGCCGTTGGCGCCCACCACGCTGGCCAGGAACTCGGGATATCCGCCGTTCTGGTTGGGGTCGTTGGCGATGCCGCGCACGGTGTTGGCCGGCGAGGCGATGAAGCCGTTGCCATGCGTGTAGACGGTGTGCCGGTTGATCCAGTCGCGCTGGTTGTCGATCAGCCGGTCCGGGTTGAGTTCGCGGGCCGCCACGACGTAGTCGCGCAGGTTGCCGTCGGGGCCCTGATAGCGGTCGATGTTGAGCTGGTCGGGGAAGTAGTAAAAGTTCTTGCCCTGCTGGAACTGGGTGAACGCCGGGCTGACGATGTTGGGATCGAGCAGCCGGATGTTCGACGTTGTCGCCCGGTCGGCGGCCACCTGCTGGGCGGTGGTCTGGGCATTGGCGCTGTAGTCGCGGTAGGTGACGGTCTGATCGGTCAACCCGTAGGCCTGTCTGGTCGCGACGATACTTCGGCTGATGTACTCGCTTTCCTTCTGCGCGGCATTGGGTTTGACGCTGATCTGCTCGACGATCAGCGGCCAGCCCGCGCCGACGATCAGCGAAGACAACAGCAACAACACCACGCCGATGGCCGGAATTCGCAAGTCCCGCAACACGATCGCGGAGAACACCGCCACCGCGCAGATCAGCGCTATGGCCATCAAGATGAGCTTGGCCGGGAGAACGGCGTTGATGTCGGTGTAGCCCGCCCCGGTGAACGGCTTGCCGCTACGGGTGTGGCTCAGCAGCTCGTAGCGGTCCAGCCAGTAGGCGACCGCCTTGAGCAGCACCAGGACGCCGACCAGCGATATCAGCTGAATGCGCGCCGAGCGGCTCAGTGCCCCGGTGCGGCCGGACAGCCGGATACCGCCGAACACGTAATGGCCCAGCAGGTTGGCGACGAACGCCAGGAAGGTCGCTGCGAACAGGTAGGTCAGCACCATCCGATAGAACGGCAGGTCAAACGCGTAGAAGCCGAGATCCTTGTTGAACTGCGGATCGGTGATCCCGAAGCTGCCGCCGTGCAGGAACAACTGCACGCGCACCCATTGGCTCTGGGCGATGAAGCCGGCCACGATCCCGATGAACACCGGGATGCCGATGCCGACCAGCTTCAGCCGGGACATCACCGCGGTGCGGTACCGCGCGACCGGATCGTTGGGGCCGTTGGTGGGGACGAACACCGGCCGGGTGCGGTAGGCCAGCGCGAAGGCTCCGAACACGATCGCGCCGATCAGCAGCGACACCACCAGGAACAGGATGAGCCGGGTGACCAGCACCGTGGTGAACACCGAGCGGTACCCCAGCTCGCCGAACCACAGCCAGTCCACGTAGGCGTCGATCAGTCGCGGGCCGATCAGCAGCAGCAACACAGCAACCAGGGCTATCGCGACCAGAATCCGGCTACGTCGCGTCAGCTTCGGCATCCTCGCCGCAGGCCGCATACCCACTCGATAACTCCACTCTCAGGTTTGTGACGTCTCTTGACGTGCCACAACTCTACGCATCCGGCGCGCGGCGTCTTCTCAGCAACGGGGAGGTTCGCCACCAGCGGAAAGCGCGTTCAACGCGTCTACAGCCTGGCCCAGGTTGTCGACCTTGACCAGGGCCAGGTCGTCCTCGTGCGCCGACTTTGCCTCGTCGCAGTTGTCGGCCGGGACCAGGAACACCGTTGCGCCGGCTTCGCTGGCCGCGAGGATCTTGTGGGTGATGCCGCCGATCGAGCCGACCTTGCCGTCGCCGGTGATGGTGCCGGTGCCGGCGACGAACTTCGATCCGTTGAGGTCACCGGTGGTGAGCTTGTCCACGACCGCGAGGCTGAACATCAGCCCGGCCGATGGCCCGCCGATGTTGGCGAGGTTGAAGTGGATGGCGAACGGCGCCCACGGCGCGTCCAGCACACCGACGCCGAGATAGCCGTGCCCGCGGTCAGGGTTGGAGCCCAGTGTGATGGTGGCGATGCCGGCCGGTGAATTCTTGCGGCGGTAGTCGATCACGATGGACTCGCCCGGTTTGGTGTCCTTCAGCAACCCCTGGAACTGGTCCAGGTTGGCGACCGGGGTGCCGTTGACCGCGTCGATGGCGTCGCCGGCCTGCAGCTTGCCGACCGACGGCCCGGGGTCGCTGACGTTTTCCACGATCACCGCCGACGGGTATTTCAGGTACTCCAACGCGGCGTATTCGGCGCTGTCCTCCGAGCGCTTGAAGTCCTCGTTGTTGGCCTGGTCGATCTCGTCCTTGGACTTGTCCGGCGGGTAGACGAGGTCGCGGGGCACCAGCTGCTCGCGGCCCGACATCCACAGCGTCAGCGCTTGGCCGAGCGTGAGGTCGTCACGCTGGGACACCGTGGTCATGTTCAAATGCCCCGCCGTCGGGTGCACGTCGGTGCCATCAATATCGACGACGTCCTTACCGTCGACCTCGCCGAGCGTGTCGAAGGTGGGGCCCGGGCCCAGCGACACGTAGGGCACCGTCACCGCCGCGAGCAGCACACCGAACGCCACAACCGGCAACAACGCGACCAGCAGCGTCAAAATCCGCCTGTTCACGCAGCCAACAGTAAATGCCTCGCGCGGCGGTTCACTCACAGCGTGACCGCGCGACCGCGGGAGGCGCCCGTCATGAGTACCGTTGGGGGTATGGCTGACCTGCCCTTCGGCTTCTCCTCCGGAGAAGACCCCGAGCGCGATGACGGCAAGAAGGATCCCGATCCGGGGTCCGGCTCGGGTGATCAGAGGCCGGACCCCTTCGGTCCGGGCGGGTCCGAATTCGATATGTCCGAACTCGGTCAGATCTTCACCCGGCTCGGCGAGATGTTCAGCGGCGCCGGCAACGTGATGACCGGCGGCACGCAGTCCGGGCCGGTCAACTACGACCTGGCCCGGCAACTGGCGTCGAGTGCGATCGGCTTCGTCGCGCCGATCCCCGAGAAAACCGGCACGGCCATCGCCGACGCGGTGCATCTGGCGGAGACGTGGCTGGACGGGGCGAGCGCGCTGCCGGCCGGCACCACCAAGGCCGTTGCCTGGACCCCCAATGACTGGATCGACAACACGCTGGAGACCTGGAAGCGGTTGTGCGACCCGGTGGCCGAACAGATTTCCACGGTGTGGGCCTCGGCGCTGCCCGAGGAGGCCAAGAGCATGGCCGGCCCGCTGTTGTCCATGATGTCGCAGATGGGCGGCATGGCGTTCGGCTCGCAGCTGGGTCAAGCGCTGGGCAAGTTGAGCCGGGAAGTGTTGACCTCCACCGACATTGGGCTGCCGCTGGGCCCCAAGGGAGTGGCCGCGCTGATGCCCGACGCCGTCGAGCAGTTGGCCGAGGGGCTCGAACAGCCGCGCAGCGAGATCCTGACCTTCCTGGCCGCTCGTGAGGCCGCGCACCACCGGTTGTTCAGCCATGTGCCGTGGCTGGCCAGCCAGCTGCTCAACGCCGTCGAGGCCTTCGCCAAGGGCATGAAGATCGACATGAGCGGTATCGAGGACTTCGCGCGCGGGTTCAACCCGGCCTCACTGACCGATCCGTCGGAGATGGAACAACTGCTGAACCAGGGCATCTTCGAGCCGAAGGCGACTCCCGAGCAGACCGCGGCCCTCGAGCGGCTCGAGACGCTGCTGGCGTTGATCGAGGGCTGGGTGCAGACGGTGGTGACCGACGCGCTCGGTGACCGGATCCCCGGCACCTCGGCGCTGAGCGAGACGCTGCGGCGCCGGCGGGCCACCGGCGGCCCGGCCGAGCAGACGTTCGCCACGCTGGTGGGCCTGGAACTGCGGCCGCGCAAGCTGCGCGAGGCCGCGGTGCTGTGGGAGCGGCTCACCCAGGCCGCCGGTGTCGACGCCCGCGACGGCGTGTGGCAGCACCCGGATCTGCTGCCGGACTCCGCCGACCTCGACGAGCCCGCCGGCTTCATCGACCGGGTCATGGGCGGCGACACCAGCGGTATCGATCAGGCGATCGCCGATCTGGAGAAGGGCCCCGACGACCGCGAGGACTGACGGCCGCCCAGGCCCCAGCCTGTGGATAACCCGAACGTCGCAGCCGCCGGGCATGGCAAAGTCATCGCATGACCGGGGCAAGCGGCTCATCGCAGTATGTCCTGGACCCCGCGATGCCGGTCTTGCTGCGCCCCGACGGTGTTGTGCAGGTCGGCTGGGATCCACGCCGGGCGGTGCTGGTGCATCCGCCGCATGGGCTGGCCGCCGCCGCGCTGGCCGATCTGCTGCGCACCATGCAATCGGGCGCCACGATGGGCGACCTGCAGGCCGAGGCGGTCCGGCGCGGCGTGGCCGACCCCGCAGTGGTGGTCGAGCTGGTGGCCGCGCTGCGCGACGCCGGGGTCGTCACGGCTACGAGCGTCCCGCGCCGGCGAACTCGCGCGGCGTCGATCCGCATCCACGGCCGTGGACCGCTGTCGGACCTGCTGGCGAGCGCGCTGCGGTGCTCGGGTGCCCGGGTGGGGCACAGCAACCTCGGCCACGCCGGCGTCACACCCGGGACGGCGGACCTGGTCGTGCTGTCGGACTTTCTGGTGGCCGATCCGCGGGTGGTGCGCGACCTGCACGCCAAGAGGGTGCCGCATCTGCCGGTGCGGGTGCGGGACGGCGCCGGCCTGGTGGGCCCGCTGGTTATCCCGGGCGTCACCAGCTGCCTGCGCTGCGCCGACCTGCATCGCACCGACCGAGATGCGGGCTGGCCCGCGGTCGCGGCGCAACTGCGTGACACCGTCGGCTGCGCCGACCGGGCCACCGTGCTGGCGACCGCGGCGCTGGCGCTCAACCAGGTTGACCGGGTGATCCGCGCCGTGCGCGGGGCAGGCGACGCGCGCCAGGCGCCGCCCACGCTGGACACCACGCTGGAGTTCGACATCGACACCGGCTCGATCGTGACGCGCCGGTGGTCACGGCACCCGCGGTGCTCATGCTGACATCGTTCGTTGCCAACTCGTTGCCGGGTGGCCAGAACGGTCGTGGATGATGGTCTGGTGAGTGACATCAAACGGGGTCGGGCCGCGCGCAACGCCAAGCTGGCCACCCTGCCCGTCGGCATGGCCGGCCGGGTCGCGCTGGGCTTCGGCAAACGGCTGACCGGCAAGTCGAAAGACGAGGTCACCGCCGAGTTGATGGATAAAGCCGCCCAGCAGTTGTTCACTGTGCTCGGCGAGCTCAAGGGCGGCGCGATGAAGGTCGGCCAGGCGCTGTCCGTCATGGAGGCCGCGATCCCCGAGCAGTACGGCAAGCCCTACCGCGAGGCGCTCACCAAGCTGCAGAAGGATGCGCCGCCGTTGCCGGCGGCCAAGGTGCATCGGGTGCTGGACGCGCAACTGGGAACCAAGTGGCGCCAGCGGTTCCGCTTCTTCGACGACAAGCCGGTGGCGTCGGCAAGCATCGGCCAGGTGCACAAGGCGGTGTGGTCCGACGGCCGCGAGGTCGCGGTGAAGATCCAGTACCCCGGTGCCGACGAGGCGCTGCGTGCCGACCTGAAGACCATGCAGCGGATGGTCGGCGTGCTCAAGCAGCTGTCGCCGGGCGCCGACGTGCAGGGCGTGGTCGACGAGCTGATCGAACGCACCGAGATGGAACTGGACTACCGCCTCGAGGCCGACAATCAGCGCGCCTTCGCCAAGGCGTATGACGGCGATCCGAAGTTCTTGACTCCGCACATCGTGGCCAGCGCCCCGAAAGTGCTGATTGCCGAATGGATCGACGGCATTCCGATGGCAGAGATCATCCGGAGTGGCACTCCCGAGCAATGCGACCTGATGGGCACCCGGCTGGCCGAGCTGACCTACAGCGCGCCGCGGCGGCTGGAAATGATGCACGGTGACGCGCATCCAGGAAACTTCATGCTGCTGCCCGACGGGCGTATGGGCGTCATCGACTTCGGTGCGGTCGCGCCGCTGCCCGGCGGGCTGCCGGTCGAGCTGGGCCAGATGATGCGGTTCGCGCTCGCGAACGATTACGAGCCCCTGGTGACCACGATGGAGAAGATCGGGTTCATCCAGCCGGGTGAAAAGGTGTCGGTACGCGAGATCGACGAGATGCTGCGCCAATACATCGAGCCGCTGCAAACTGACACATTTCACTTCACCCGCAAGTGGCTGCAGAAGATGACCGCGGTCCAAATGGACAGATCCGTCGCGCAGATCAAGACCGCGCGCCAGATGGACATACCGGTAAAGCTGGCCATACCGATGCGGGTCATCGCCTCGTCAGTGGCGATCTCCTGCCAGCTGGATGCCCATGTGCCGGTGAGAGCCATTGCGACCGAATTGGTTCCGGGCTTCGCCGACGCCGCGGCCTAACCGGGAAAGCCCAGCGGCGCTTACGCTGCCGCCGGGTTCTCCTCGGTGTTCTTGCGCGGCCGTCCCCGCGGACGCTTACGCGCGACGATCGCGCCGCGCTCGAGGATCTCGCCGCCCCAGACGCCCCACGGCTCGTGCCGTTCCAGCGCTGCCGCCAGGCACTCGCGGCGGATCGGGCAGTCCGCGCACAACGCCTTGGCCCGTTCGAGGTCGACGGGACTTTCGGCGAACCACAGGTCGGGATCACCGACATGACACGGCATCACCGGCAGCGTTCTCTCGCGGCATGTCCGGATAGACATGTGCTCTTCCTGCTTCCTGGTCGTTGTTTCGTCGGTGCTTGGACGGATCTGCGACCAGGTTTTCGGTGGCTGCCGAAAAACTATGGCCACGGATCCGGTGACTGCGGGTCCGTGGCCATTCGGCTTGTCGATGGGCTCTGCTAAGTAGTGCCCCGATCCACGGACGTGCCAGTCGCGGTGGCGGTACGGCGCTTGCGCTGCGACGGAATGGCAGCGGCGCTCGGGCCCGCAACGGCGGCGGGTGCCGCAAACGCGGGATGCGCCGCGGCGGCGGCCGCGGCGACATGGAGGGTCCGCGACATGCCGGCCACGCCTACGCCGGTGAACGTGTTGATGCTCGCCATGATCGTCAGCACCCTCCTTTCGTAAGTCACAGACTATGCGGTCTCGAGGCTAGAGCCTAACAGCGTGTGCGCACAAGCGATTTTCTGACCTGCAGCTTTGGCATGATCTTTACGTTCATTGGCGGCTTCGGACCAGCCCCAGCACGTCGGGCCCGAACTGCTCGAGCTTGCGCGCGCCGATGCCCGGGATCGCCACCAGCGCGGCGTCGTCGGTGGGCAGCGTCTCGGCGATCGCGATCAACGTGTTGTCGGTGAAGACCACATAGGCCGGCACACTCATCTCCTTGGAGGTGCGTAGCCGCCAGTCCTTGAGCTGCGCGAGCAGCTCGTCGTCGATGTCGGAGGGGCAGGTTTCACAGCGGCGCAGCATGATCGCGGCCGGGGTGCTCAGCACGTTGTTGCAGATTCGGCAGCGCGGGCTGGCGCCGCGCGCGCGCCGCGGCCGGTTTGGCGCCTTGTCGCTCGGTGACTGGGGGGCGATGCCGTTGAGGAATCGCGACGGCCGCCGGCTCTGCCTACCGCCCGGGGTTCTCGCCAGGGCCCAGCTCAACGCCAAATGTGTTCGCGCCCTGGTGATTCCGACGTAGAGCAGCCGGCGCTCCTCCTCCACCGGCTCGCTGTCAGGCCCATGCGCCAACGCATGCGAGATGGGCAGCGTGCCGTCGGCGAGCCCGACCAGGAAAACCGCGTCCCACTCCAGACCCTTGGCGGCATGCAGCGAGGCCAACGTGACGCCCTGCACCACCGGCGGGTGGCGAGCGTCGGCGCGTTGCCGCAACTCGGCGACCAGGGCGCGCATGTCCAGCGTCGGACGCGCCGCCACCTCCTCGTCGACCAATTCGGCCAGCGCGCTGAGCGCCTCCCAGCGCTCGCGGGCGCGGGTGCCCGGCGGCGGCTCGGCCGTCAGCCCCAACGGCTCCAGCAATTCGCGGACGATCTCCGCCAACGCGCCGTCGATACCCCGCTCGGCCGCGCGCTGCAGGGCCAGCAGCGCCTGGCGGATCTCCTGGCGGCTGAAGAACCCCTCGCCGCCACGCACCTGAAATGCGATCCCGGCCTCGGTCAGCGATTCCTCGTAGACCTCCGACTGCGCGTTGATGCGATAGAGCACAGCGATTTCCGATGGCGCGGTTCCGGACTCGATGAGCTGCTTGATGTTCTCGGCCACCGCGGCGGCCTCGGCGACCTCGTCGGGATGCTCGGTGAAGGTCGGCGTGGGTCCGGGGTCACGCTGGCCGACCAGGTGCAGCTTGCTGCCGGCCATCCTGCCGCGGGCGGCGGCGATGATCCGGTTGGCCAGCGACACCACCTGAGGGGTGGACCGGTAGTCGCGCTCCAGGCGCACCACCGCGGCGTCGGGGAATCGCCGCGAGAAGTCCAGCAGGTAGCGCGGTGTGGCGCCGGTGAACGAGTAGATGGTCTGGTTGGCGTCGCCGACGACGGTGACGTCGTCACGATCCCCCAGCCATGCGTTCAGCACCCGCTGCTGCAGCGGGGTGACGTCCTGGTATTCGTCGACGACGAAGCAGCGGTAGCGGTCGCGGAACTCCTGGGCGACCGCGGCGTCGTTCTCGATCGCGGCGGCGGTGTGCAACAGCAGATCGTCGAAATCCAGCAGCGCCGGCCCGTCGCGGCGGGCCTTGAGTGACTCGTAGCCGTCGTAAACGGCGGCGATCTTGCCGGCGTCCAGTGGGATGTCCCGACCGGCCTGCGCGACCGCGGCGGCATATCCCTCCGGGCTGATCAAAGATGCCTTGGCCCATTCGATTTCGCCGGCCAGGTCGCGCACGTCGTCGGTGCTCACCTGCAATCCGGCCCGGTTGGCGGACTGTGCCACCACCGCGAACTTGCTGTCCAGCAGCTGCCATCCGGTGTCGCCGACGACCCGCGGCCAGAAGTACTGCAGCTGGCGGCGGGCGGCGGCGTGAAACGTCATCGCCTGCACGGATTCAGTGGACACCCCCACCTCATTGCTGCTGAGCGCGCGCAGCCGGCCACGCATCTCACCGGCGGCGCGCTGGGTGAACGTCACCGCCAGCACCTGGCCGGCCGCGACGTGCCCGGCCGCCACCAGGTGGGCGATGCGGCGGGTGATCGTGCGGGTCTTGCCCGTCCCGGCGCCGGCCAGCACACACACCGGCCCGCGGGCGGCCAGCACCGCCTCGCGCTGCTCGTCGTCGAGGTCGTCGATGAGCCGCTCGCGGGACGGGGAGGGAGCCTCTAACGGCATGGCGTTCATCATGGCAGGACGCGGTGACAAATCCCGGCAGCCACCACGGGCCCGGTTGGGCATACGGGCGGCCTCGGATACGTTGAGGGCGATATGAGTGCTTCGCTGACCATGTACACCACGTCGTGGTGTGGCTACTGCTCCCGGCTGAAGAAGGTTCTGCAGGCCGAGGGAATCCGGTTCACCGAGGTCGACATCGACGGTGATCCGGCCGCCGCGGATTTCGTGATGTCGGTCAACGGCGGCAACCAGACGGTGCCCACGGTGAAGTTCACCGACGGGTCCACCCTGACAAACCCGAGCGCTGGCGACGTCAAGGCCAGACTGGCGTAGCCCTAGTCCTGCGCAGCCCAGGATTCGATGATCTCCCGGGCGATCGATATCGATCCCGGCAGCAGCAGCCGTGACGGCGAATCGCTGCTCCAGTCCCCGTGCTCGAGTGCCTCGCGGATCTCGGCGCGGGTGAACCACGCGGCCTCGGCGATCTCGCCGTCATTGAACGCGAACTCCTGCTCCGGGTCGCCGATGGCGTGGAACCCCACCATCAGCGAGCGCGGAAAGGGCCACGGCTGGCTGCCCAGGTAATGGACGTCGGTCACTGTGAGGCCGATCTCCTCGGCGATCTCACGGACGACGCACGACTCGAACGACTCGCCGGCCTCGACGAAACCGGCCAGCAGCGAGAACAACCGCTCGGGCCAGACCGTCTGGCGGGCCAGTACCGCGCGGTCGTGGCCATCGTGAACCAGGCAGATCACCGCGGGATCGATGCGGGGAAACTCCTCGTGACCGTTGACCGGGTTGATCCGCGACCAGCCGGCCTTGACCGACTTGGTCGGCGAGCCGTCGACGGCACTGAACCGGGCGCTGTCATGCCAATTGAGCAGCGCGGTGGCCGTCGCCACCAGCTGTGCGCTGACATCGTCGAAGATCTGCCCCGCCCGGCGCAGGTCCAGCACCTCGGTCTCGGCGGCGTCGTCCGGGGCTTCCAGCGCGCCGCGCGCCGCCCATACGTGCCGGCCGTCTTCGAGGCGACCCAGGAAGACCGCGTGCTCCGGGGGCTTGTCGGCCAGAGTGGCGGCCTTGCCGAGCACCACCCGGCCGCCGGAGATCAACACCTGGTTGCGCCTGTCCACCCGCAACAGCAGGGCGTCGGCCCATCCCGCCGTCGCCGAGTCGATGTCGGTGCGCAGCGTGTCCGCGCGGTCCGCGCCGACGCGGGACAGAAGCGGCACATTGCGCAGCCGAAACGAGTTCATCGCTCCGCATCCGCGCTGCGGATGTAGAGCAGCCGGTCACCCTCCTCGAGGGCGTCGACTTCGGCTGCGTCCACCCGCACCAATCGGGCGTCACGCACGACCCCGAGCACGATGTCGGAGAGGTGCCGCGGCGAGCCGCCGACCTCCTTGAGCTCTACCTGCCGCTCGGCGAGGGCGAATCCGGCGTCGGGAGTGAGCAGGTCCTCCATCATCTCCACGACGCTGGGGGTGGTGGTGGCGATGCCGAGCAGCCGTCCCGCGGTTTCCGACGAGACCACCGTGGAGTCCGCGCCGGACTGCTGCAGCAGATGCTGGTTCTCGGCTTCACGGGCGGCCGCGATGATCTTCGCGTTGGGTGCGAGCTCGCGGGCGGTCAGCGTGACCAACACCGCGCTGGCGTCGTCGTCGGTCGCCACAATGATCGACTTGGCGTGCTGGGCACTGGCCAACCGCAGCACCTCCGATTTGGTCGCGTCGCCGTGCACGGTGACCAGGCCGGCGCTCTTGGCGCGCTCGAGCGCCGTCGCGCTCTCGTCGACGACCACGATGTCGGCCGGCGCCACCTCGTCACCGACCATCGCAGAGACTGCCGTTCTGCCCTTGGTGCCGTATCCGACGACGACGGTGTGGTTGCGCACTCTGTTCCTCCATCGTTGGATCTTCAGGGCCTGGCGCGACTGAGTGGTGAGCGTTTCCACCGTGGTGCCGATCAAGACGATCAGGAACGCAACCCGCAGCGGCGTGATCACCAGAACGTTGACTAGCCGTGCGCTCGGGGTGATTGGGGTGATGTCGCCGTACCCGGTCGTCGATAGCGACACCGTGGCGTAATACAGACAGTCCAGGAAGGACAACTGATTTTCCTGCGCGTCGCGGTAGCCGTCGCGGTCGATGTAGACGATCAGCACCGCCGCGAATAGCGCCAGCGTCGCATAGATGACCCGCCGGATGATCCGCTGAGTGGGGCTGACGAACGGCTCGGGAATGTGCAGGATGTCGACGAGCCTGGCGTCCGGCCGGGAGCTCAGGTTCTCGTCGATCGCGGCGAGCCGTCTTCGCAACCTACCTTTGGCCACGAGTACCCGTCTCCGGCGGGCAGGAGCGCGGTGACCGGGAGGAAGTCATCGGTCCCGCAGGGGTGCGCACGCCACAATGTAATCATGACCTCTCACCCGCCCGAACTGCAGCAGATCGCCAGTCCGACACCCGCCTACCGTCTCGCGGCGATGTTGCTCGGCGTCGGCGCCACACACTTCCTGGCGCCCAGGCCGTTCGACGCGATCATCCCGGCCGAGCTGCCCGGCAGCCCGCGGTTCTACACCTACGCGTCGGGGGTGGCGGAGCTGACCACGGGTGCGTTGTTGTTGGCGCCGCGCAGCCGGAAATTGGGTGCGCTGGCCGCGGTGGCGCTGTTCGTTTCGGTGTTCCCGGCCAACGTCAACATGGTCCGGCTTTGGCGCGACAAGCCGTTGCCGATGCGGATCGGTGCGATCGCGCGGCTGCCCCTGCAGATTCCGATGATCACCGAGGCGCTGAAGATCTATCGCAACTCCTAAGCCGCCCGCGCCTTCAGTAGTGCGGCCAGTTCGTCGGCGTCGGGCAACGCGTCAGGCATGACGGTTTGACCGGCCCGCACATAGTGGAAGGCCCCGCGCACTGAAGAGGCTTGACAGCCCCGCAGTGCCGCCCAGGCCAACCGGTACACCGCAAGCTGAACGGCGGCATGGCGCTTGGCCTCCGGGGTATCGGGCGGTTCACCGGTCTTCCAGTCCACCACCGTGGCACCGCCGTCGTCGTCGGCGAACACCGCGTCGATGCGTCCCCGCACCACGGTTCCGCCGATCACCATGTCGAACGGAACCTCGACGTCGATCGGAGTGCGCGAGGCCCACGGCGACACCGCGAACGCGGCCTGCAGCTCGGCCAGGCCGTCCGCGTCGGTGCGCGCCGCGTCCGAGTCGACCGCACCGGGCAGGTCGCCGAGGTCAAACAGCCGCTCGGCGCCGTAGAACCGCTGCACCCAGTCGTGAAATGCCGTGCCGAGCAGGGCATGTGGATCGGGGCGGTCTGGTAGCCGCCGGCGCATCCGCCGCGCCACCGCGTCGGGATCCCGGCCGAGTTCCACCAGGGTGCTGACCGACAGCTGGGCGGGCAGCGCCGGGACGGGCCGCTCGGCCGGGCGCTCACGTTCGGCGAGCAGGGCGTCGACATCGGCCGCCCAGCCGTCGTCCCCCGCAAGCGGGAGGTGCCCCCAGTCGACGGCGTCGCCGGCCGGCTCCCCCGCCATCGCGCGTGCCACCAACGCGGCGCCGCGGTCCACGTCGCCGCGGCGCGATCCCGCCGGGTCGGCGGGCCAGAGCGCTTCGACCGCCTTATCCCGCAACGGATTCGGATCACCGTCGGCCGGGGCGGGTGCCCAGTGCTCGACGACACCGCACGCATCACCCGCGGCGGCCGAGGTGTCGATGATGTCCTTGAGTTCGCAGAGGAACTCCGACGGGCCGCGGGGTTTGGTCTCGGCGGCCCCCCAATGATGACCGGACAGCAGCAGCGTGCTCTCGGCCCGGGTGAGCGCCACGTATAGCAGCCGGCGTTCCTCGTCGATCCGGCGCTGTTCGAGACGGCGCTTGTGATCAGAGATCTTGTCCGACAGCCGCTTTCGGTCGTTCACGTCTGAGGTGTCGAGCACCGGAACACCGTGTTGGGCGACGGTGGCGCTGTCACCCCGCAGCAGCGGAGGCAGGTCGGCGGCGTCGGTGAGCCAGGTGCGCGTCGATGCCGTGGACGGAAACACGCGTCCGCTCAGGTGGGGCACCGCCACCACCTGCCACTCCAGGCCCTTGGCGGCGTGCACGGTCAGGATCTGGACACGGTCGTGCGCGACGGTCACTTCGGCAGGAGCCAGGCCGTTCTCCACCTGCGTGGCCGCGTCCAGGAAGGACATCAGACCGGCAACCGATGCCGCGGTCCGCGCGGCGAAGCCGGCCACCACATCGGCGAACGCGTCGAGCTGCTCGGTGCCGCCCCAGCCCGCCGAGGCCGGCCGGGACGCGCGGACTTCGGTGTCGATGCCCAGCACTCGCCGCACCTCGGCGATCAACTCGGGTAGCGGATGCGAAAGATGGGCGCGCAGTGCCGTCAGTTCGCGGCCCAGCGCGACAATGCGTCGATAACCGTCCGGGGAGTACGCCGCCTGGGATCCCGGATCGCAGATCGCGTCGGCCAGACAGGCGGCGTCGGCGTCGGGAGCGGCCAGCGCCACAATCTGGGCGGTCGTGATCTGCTCACCGCCGCCGCCGTCGAGCTCGACGGCGCGGCGCCACAGCGCGGCGATGTCGCTCCCGCCCAGCCGCAACCGCGGCCCGGTCAACACCCGCATCGCGGCCGCGCCCGCGGTCGGATCGGCGACAAGCCGCAGCATCGCGACCACGTCGGCGACCTCGGGGACGGCGAGCAGACCGGCCAGCCCGACCACCTCGACCGGGACGCCGCGGGCGGTGAGCGCCTCAGCAATCGGCCCGGCGTCGCAGTTGCGGCGCACCAGCACCGCCGCCGTCGGCACCGGGCAACCGTCGGCGCGCGCGCCGTGGTAGACCCGCGCGATGTGGTTGGCGACCCAATCACGTTCGGCCGCAACGTCGGAGAGCAATGCGCACCGGATGGTTCCCGGTTCGGCGTCCGGCCGCGGCCGCAGGGCCCGCACGGCGACCGAGCGGCGCCGGGCCTCTGCCGATACCGCGTTGGCCAGATACAGCGCGCGCGGTGGATTACGCCAGCTGGTGCGCAGCTCCAGCGTGGGCGCGGGAGTGCCGTCCGAGCGCGGGAAATCGGTGGTGAACCGCGGCAGATTGGTGGCCGAGGCGCCGCGCCAGCCGTAGATCGACTGAATCGGATCCCCGACGGCGGTGAGCGCCAGCTCGTCGTCGGCCCCGCCACCGAACAGCGACGACAGCGCGACCCGCTGGGCGTGGCCGGTGTCCTGGTATTCGTCGAGCAGCACCACCCGGTATCGCTGCCGCAGCTGCGCACCGACCTGCGGGAACATCGACGCCAGCCGGGCCGCCGAGGCCATCTGCATGCCGAAGTCCATGACCCGCTCCGCCCGCATGCGCCGGTGCAGCGCGCCGATCAGCGGGACGAGTTCGGTGCGCTCGGTCTGGGTGGCCAGCATCCGCAGCAGCCACTGGCTGGGGCCGCGGTCGCGCTGATACGGGCCGGCCGGCAGCGTGTGCACCAGCCGCTCCAGCTCCACATGCGTATCGAGCAATTGCTCGGTGTCGACGAGGTGCTCGGCCAGCTGACCCGCCAGGCGCAGCACCATGGCAGTGACGGCGGTCGGCGTCTTGTCGGTGCGCAGTTCGCCCGGATACTCGCTGACGACGCGAAATGCCAACTGCCACAATTCGGTTTCGCTGAGCAGCCGGGTGTCGGGCTCCACCGGCAGCAGCAGGCCGTGCTCGCGCAGCAGGGTGCCGGCGAAGGCGTGGTAGGTGCTGACGGTGGCGGGCTCGTCGGCCACCCCGTTCTCGGAGAGCCCGGCGCCGGCCAGCAGCGCCAGCCGGGTGCGCACCCGGCGCAGCAGCTGCCCGGCCGCCTTGCGGGTGAACGTCAGCCCCAGCACCTCGCCCGGACCGGCGTATCCGTTGGCCACCAGCCACACCACACGGGCGGCCATAGTCTCGGTCTTGCCGGCCCCGGCCCCGGCGATTACCACCAGCGGGCCGGGCGGTGCGGCGATGACCGCGGCCTGCTCGTCGGTGGGGGCGAAAAGGCCCAGCGCCGTTGCCAGTTCGCCCGGGCTGTAGCGCGGCGTCACGGGCGGTCACCGGGAGCGTGGGCGGGGCAGCTGGGCCGCACCGGGCAGTGCGCGCAGCCGTCGTTGACACGGGCAACGAACTGCGGCCCCCGGGTGGCGGCCGCGGCGCCACGCACCACCTCGCGCCACTCGGCACGGACGTCGGGGGTCAGCGCGTCCTGTTCGCGCTCGGTGGCCCCGGTGGCGCCGGTCTTGCCGAGATAGACCAGGCGCCCACCACCGGGCGCATCACCCTGCGGGAGCAGGCCTTCCGCCACGGCCAACTGATACATCGCCAGCTGGGCGTGGCGCTGTGCCTCAACCTTGGTGACGGGACTCTTGCCGGTCTTGATGTCGACCACCACCAGCCGCCCGGCGCCGTCGCGTTCGAGCCGGTCGAGGCGGCCGCGCACCCTCACGCCGGGCACCGCGCCATCGCTTTGTCCGACCACGCCGTCGACGTCGATCTCGGTGCCCACCTCCGTCAGCTCGTGGCGGGTCTGCGCGCGCCACTGGGCGAACGCTGACAACATCGCCCGGTAACGGTTGCACTCGTTGGCGGCGTACCACTCGGAGTCGAACGGGAGCTTCTCCCAAAGCCGTTCGAGTTCGTCGAACATCTGGCTCTCGTTCTTGTACGGGTCGGCCACCAGGGCGTGCAGCAGCGAACCGACCGCCGAGCGCACGTCACGGCCGTCGGTGCCGCCGTGGCGCTCGAGCAGCCAGCGCAGCGGGCAGTCGGCGAGCGTCTGCAGCGTCGAGGGCGACAGCGTCACCACCTGGTCCTCGCCCGACCACAGTGGCTCGTCGGTGGACAGCGGCCTCATGCCGTACCACTGCGCCGGGTCGGCGCCCGGCACGTCGGCCGCCGCGAGCCGCGCTAATTGTGTTGCGGCACACGCACGTACCCCGTCATCCACCGCACCGGGCGGGGCGCAGACCACCGCGCGCAGTCGACCGACCAACGCCGCGGGCGCCAGCACCCGCGGCGCGCTGATCGGCGTGTCGACGTCGGTATCGGGATCGGTGGCCAGCCGGGCAAGCTCGTAGCAGAACGGCGAGGGCAGCATGGCGTCATCGCCGCTGTCGCAGTCGACCGCGGTCACCAGCAGGTGCGTGCGGGCGCGGCCCATGGCTGCGATCAGCAACCGGCGCTCCTCGGCCAACAGCGGCGCCCTCGACGACGCACCGGCGCCGACCCCGTCCAGCACGTCGATGAGCTGCTGGGTGCCCAGCACGCCGCCACGCGGAATGGTGTTGGGCCACAACCCTTCCTGCAGTCCCGCGATGACGACGATCTCCCATTCCCGGCCCAGCGCCGCGTGCGCGCTCAGCACCGCCACGGCCTCGGGTGCCGGTCGCGGGTCACTCGGCGCGGCCGGCGCACCCAGCGCGCCGATGTGGTCGACAAGGCCGCGCAGCGACGCTCCCGCGGTACGGGTCACGTACTGCTCTGCGATGTCGAACAGTGCCGTCACGGCGTCGAGGTCGCGGTCGGCCTGCGCTCCGAAGGGGCCGCCGCGTTCGCTGGCAGCCAACCAGCGCCGCTGCAGGCCAGAACGCTGCCACGCCTGCCACAGCGTGTAGCGCGGATCTCCCGCGTTGTCGGCGCTACGACGCGCGGCCGCCACCACCGCGCTCACCCGCCGCAGCGGGCGGGTCTGGGCTGCGGGCAACCCGTTGACACCCCGGTCGAGTGCCTCCACAAGCAGGTCGGCGAACTCGCGCGGCGGCTGGCTGCCGTCGGCGCGGCGCAGCGCCCGGCGCAATTGACGCAGCGACACCGGGTCGACGCGGCCGATCGGCCCGGTCAACAACGCGAGTGCCTGCTCGCCGTCGAGCCCGTGCGCTGTCACGTCAAGGACCGTCAGCAGCGCCCGAACCGCGGGCTGATCGGCCAGCGGACCCGTGGCCGACGGGAGGTCGACCGGCACCCCCGCCGCGGCCAGGGCACGCGACAGCGTCGCGCCGGCCCGCGGAACCGACCGCACGATCACCGCCATCTGCGACCACGGCACGCCGTCGACGAGATGGGCGCGGCGCAGCGCGTCGGCGATCAGCGCCGATTCGACGTGCGACGATGCGGCGATCCGGACCCGGACCGAGCCCGGCCGTTCGCGGGTGGCCAGCACTTCGCGGGCCGCGTCGGCTCCGGGCAGCCGGCGCGCGATACCGGAGATGGCATCGGCCACGGCGGGTGCGCAGCGGCGCGACTCCGTCAGGGTGATCGCCGGTGTGTCGTCGGAGCGCAGCAGCGCGGGGTCGGCGCCGCGGTAGCCGAACACCGACTGGTTGGGATCACCGGCGATGACGGTTCGCTGGGCGCCTGCCGACAGGATCCGGACCAGTTGGGCGGCCTGCGGATCGAGGTGCTGCGCGTCGTCGACCAGCAGCAGCTTGATGCGTCTGCGTTCACCGGCCAGCAGCTCGGGATCCGTCGCGAACGCCTCGAGTGCGGCGCCCACGAGTTCGGCCGCGCCCAGCGCCGGCATCGTCGCCTGGGGGGCCGCCGTGCCGACCGCGGCACGCAGCAGCATGATCTGCTCGTAGGCCTGCGCGAACTGGCCGGCGGCCAGCCATTCGGGACGGCCGGACAGCAGGCCGACGCGCTGCAACGCGATGGGGTCCACGCCGCGTTCGGTGCAGCGGGCGAGCAGATCGCGCAGCTCGGTGGCGAAGCCGACGGTGGAAAGCGCCGGGCGCAGCTGCGCCGGCCAGGCGACCGCGGCATTGTCGCCGTCCTCGAGGTCGCCGGCAAGCAGTTCGCGGATGATGCCGTCCTGCTCGGCGCTGGTGATGAGCCGCGGCGGCGGGTTGCCGTTGCGCCGCGCGGCCAGACGCAGCACCGCGAACGCGTAGGAGTGCACGGTGCGCACCAGCGGTTCGCGCACTACGGCGCGGCGGCCGGCGCCCAACAACTCGGCGGTGATGGCGCCCCGCGCCTGGGTGCCCAGCCGCGCTGAACCGGTCAGCAGCAGAACCGATTCCGGATCGGCCCCCGCGGCGATATGCGCCGCAGCAGTTTGGACCAACAATGTGGTCTTGCCGGTGCCGGGTCCGCCCAGCACTCGCCGCACGCCGGCACCCGGCAGGCTCAACGGCGCGGCAGGCAGGTCGGCGTGTGGTGCGGACATGTCGGCATGACACCACGGGGGTCCGACAAAGTCAGGCACTCCGGTGTCCACCAGCGCCGCCGGGATGCGCCTGACGCCGGCGCCGCGCCTGTTACGGGATTGGCGGTTAGCCCAATTCGTCGGACCGAGACCACGCAGATGCCCCTAGCATCGACGGCGTGACCGATGTCCTGCATGTGCACCGCTACGGCCCGCCCACGGCCCCGCAGATCTTGGCCATCCACGGGTTGACCGGGCACGGTCAGCGCTGGCGGACGCTGGCGACGCGGTATTTGTCCGAGTTCGCGATCGCCGCACCGGATCTGCTCGGCCATGGTCGCTCGTCCTGGGCGGCCCCGTGGACGCTGGACGCCAATGTCGCCGCGCTGGCGGGACTGCTGGACGTCGAGGCCGAGGCGCCCGTCCTGGTGGTCGGACATAGCTTCGGCGGCGCGGTTGCGCTGAATCTCGCTGCCGCGCGGCCGGATCTGGTCGCCGGATTGGTGCTGCTCGATCCGGCCGTGGGGCTGGACGGTGCCTGGATGCGCGACATAGCCGACGAAATGCTGGCGGACCCGGACTACGCCAACCGCGAGGAGGCGCGCGCCGAGAAGGCATCCGGATCGTGGGGCGACGTCGACGCCGCCGAACTGGAGCGCGAACTCGACGAGCACCTGATCGACCTCCCCAGCGGCCGGTGCGGTTGGCAGATCAGCATCCCGGCGATGATGTCGTACTGGAGTGAGCTGGCGCGGCCAATCACGTTGCCGCACAACGGAATTTCGACGACCGTGGTGCGCGCCACCCGTACCGACCCGCCCTACGCCAGTGACGTGCTCATCTCGACGCTGCGCGATCGGCTTGGAACGCACTTCACGCTGGTGGATTGGGACTGCGATCACATGGTGGCTCAGGCGCGGCCGGCCGACACCGCGGCAGTGATCCGCAAGCAACTGGAACGCGGCTAGCGATGGCCGCGGTCACCGACGAGCAGGTCGAAGCCGTGCGCGCACTCGTCGCCTCGATCCCCGCGGGCAGGGTGTCGACATACGGCGATATCGCCTGTGCAGCAGGTCTTTCCAGTCCCCGCATTGTCGGCTGGATCATGCGAACCGATTCGTCGGATCTGCCGTGGCATCGGGTGATCACCGCGTCCGGCCGACCAGCTCGGCACCTGGCCACGCAGCAGTTGGAGTTGCTGCGCGCCGAAGGTGTGCTGGCCGTCGACGGCCGGATCCGGCTGGCCGAGGTGCGCCACCAGTTCTAGCGTCGAGTTCTGCACCATGGTCGTTCATGGCGCCCGATTCCACGACCCTAGTGCAGAACTCGCGGCAAGCAGTTCTACAACACCAACCGCACCAACGCGGCGGTGCGGGCCAGGCCCGGGAACGCCGCTGCGGTGGACCGCGGGTGCAGCGCATGCACGGCGAGCCGGAACATCAACGCGCGCAGCAACATCTGCGGCCATTCCGGCAGCGGACTCCACCGCTCGATGAGGCCGTCGTCGGCATCGCCCCAGGACAACGCGTCGACGACCACGACGCCGGCAGCCCACGACGCCGGCCGCCAGTAGGGGGTGATATCGGTAATGCCCGGCGCGGCCGTTCCCGCGAAAAGCACTGTGCCGTAAAGGTCGCCGTGCACCAGCTGGCTCGGACTCTTGGTCGGCCTGCGCAGCCCGGCGAGTTGGGCGATCAGCTCGACCGAACGCTGCCCGTCGGCCGAACCCGGCGACACCCGGGCCCCCGGCGGCAGGGAATGCAGCGGTCGCTCCTCCCACGCCGCCCTGTCGGCGGCGATGAACACATCGACGTCGGCCCACGGCGCGACGGGTGGCTGCGTCAAGAAGCGGGGGCGTTCCAGCTTGGCCGTCGCCTCGTGCAGGCGCACCGCCGCCGACACCACCTCGTCGTGGCGGGGTTCGGGGGTACCGGCGACGAACGTGTCCGCCCGCCAACCCGCCACCACATACCGCCCGTCGGTCGAGCGCACCGGCCGGGCCAGGCGGATACCGTCGACGAAAAGCGTCTCGCGAACCTTGGCCGACCACGCGGCGCGGGCGTGGTCGGCGACCATGGACAGGACGACCTCCCCGCAGCGCCAACCGCCCTCCCAGCTCGAGCCGAGCGGCACGGGGCGAAGACCGGCCAAACCGAACGCCGCCAGCACATGGTCTGGCGGCGGTTCCACAGTCACAGACCTCAGACTAAGCGGTGTCCCGGCTAACCAGCCGTCAGTACATCACCATGTCGGGTTCGAGTTGTCTGGCCCACGCGACGATTCCGCCCTGCAGGTGCATCGCGTCGGAGAACCCGGCCTTCTTCACCGCGGCCAGTGACTCGGCGGATCGCACACCGGTCTTGCAGTACAGCACCAGCGTGCGGTCGTTCGGCAACTTGGCCAGACCGTCGCCGGACTCGATGGTCGACTTCGGAATCAGCTCGGCGCCCGCGATGCGGTTGATATCCCACTCGACGGGTTCGCGAACGTCGATCAGCGCCAGCGGCTTGCCCGCGTCCAGCATCTCGCGCAGCTCGCGCGGAGTGATCGTCGAATCAGCCGCTGCGTCGGTGGCTTCCTGCGACACCACACCGCAGAACTCGTCGTAGTCGATCAGCTCGGTGATCTTGGGCGTGGACGGGTCCTTGCGGATCTTGATGGTGCGGTAGGTCATGTCCAGGGCGTCGTAGATCATCAACCGGCCCAGCAGCGGATCGCCGATGCCGGTGATCAGCTTGATGGCTTCGGTGCCCATCACCGAGGCGATCGACGCGCACAGGATGCCGAGCACGCCGCCTTCGGCGCAGGACGGAACCATCCCCGGGGGCGGCGGCTCGGGATACAGGTCGCGGTAGTTCAGGCCCCGCCCGTCGGGGGCGTCCTCCCAGAACACCGACACCTGACCCTCGAATCGGTAGATCGAGCCCCAGACGTACGGCTTGCCCGCCAGCACGGCCGCGTCGTTGACCAGATAGCGGGTGGCGAAGTTGTCGGTTCCGTCCAGGATCAGGTCGTACTGCCTGAACAGGTTGACCGCGTTGGACGGCTCAAGCCGAAGCTCGTGCAGCCGCACCTGTACCAGCGGATTGATCTCAAGGATCGAGTCCCGCGCGCTCTGTGCCTTGGACCGCCCGATATCGGACTGACCGTGGATGATCTGGCGTTGCAGGTTGGACTCGTCGACAACGTCGAACTCGACGATCCCGATGGTGCCCACCCCGGCGGCGGCCAGGTAGAGCAGTGTCGGCGAACCCAGTCCGCCGGCACCGATGACCAGCACCCTGGCGTTTTTCAGCCGCTTCTGCCCGTCCACTCCCAGGTCCGGGATGATGAGGTGACGGCTGTAGCGCGCCACCTCTTCCCGGGTCAATTGGGCTGCTGGCTCTACCAGCGGCGGCAGCGGTGTCGACACCGATATCTCCTCGAGTTCACGGTCATTGCAAGCACCCACCACAACGGTAGTCCGCTCGCGATGCTTCCCGACGGCGACCGCCGAGTCTGCGGGCAGATCGTCATTCGGCCCGAAAATCGCGATCCGTCACCGCAATCTCGGTGAACGGACTCAGGCGATCGGGTACGGCCACGGATTGAAGCGGCAGGTCTTGCCGTCGGGCTTGACGGTTTCCGGGTCGAATCTGGCCGCGTCGTTGTTGGTGGTGGAGAACGTCTGCTGCATCATCACCGGCGCCAGATCGCCGTTTTCCGGGCACGACTCGTGGCGTTGATATCCGATGGCGTGGCCGACCTCGTGATTGATCAGGTACTGCCGGTAGGAGCCGACGTCGCCCTGGAACGGCACCGCACCGCGCACCCAGCGGGCCTCGTTGATGAACACCCTGGGCTGCCCGTCGGCGTAAGCCGGGTTGTAGCAGGACGCCTCGAGCGGGATGTCGTAACCGCAGCCTTCGCGCACAGTCATCGGCGAGCTCAGCGACACCCGGAAGTCGGGTTCGCCGCTGTCGATGCGGGTGAAGGCGAACTGCGGGTTGTGCGTCCAGCTCTTCGGATTGGCCAAGGTCTCGCTGGCCATCCGCGCGAAGCCGTCGTTGCCGCCGAACGTCGTGGTGTCGACGCCGTCCTCGACCTCCACGGTGTAGGTGAACACCTTGGCGGTGCCCTGGCCCACCTGCGGCGTGGTTCCCGGCACGATATGCCAGGTCTTGGCGCCGGCCTCGGTGAACGGTCCGCCATCGGGCAGCATCCCGGTGGGCAGATTGGCCTCGAACTGGGCCAATCCCTTGGGCGGGGCGCCGATGATGGCGGTGCTGTCCACGCCGATGGTCGGCGGGCCCTGCACCGGACCTTCCTCCATGGGTTCGGACGCGGTCGGCGTCCGCGTGAACGCCTGGTACATCACCATGGCCGTGAGAACGACGAGGACGGGCAGCGCGTAGGCGCGCCAGCCGTAGGTCGAAACGAACCGCCCGAGCCAGGTCTGTTTGCGCCAACGGCGGCGTTCGTCCCGGTTGGACCTGACCCGCCCCGAGTCACCCGACAGCGGGTCGCGCTGGGCGCGCAGGGGCTCTTGCCACTCGTTGCGTAGCGCCGGCACGCGACCGCCCCCGCGACACCCCGAGTCGTCGGTCACCGAATCAGGATGGCACAGACGGCACCGCTTGCACTTCCGGCGCGCCACCACAGTGGCGTGCAGGCGTCCAGGCGTGCACCCTCAGTAATGGGTAGTAGTGTCGTGGCGATCACCCGCTTGGGCCACCGGCGACACGCGCGCCGGACGAATTCAGATTGAGGACTTGATGAGCGATCTCGCCAACGCCGCCGGAAGGAGACGCGCGAAGCCGACCAGCGGTGGCGGTTCGCCCGGGGTCTCTTCCGGCGCGGGCCGGCGCGGCAACAGGTTGCCCCGCGACGAACGGCGCGGCCAGTTACTCATCGCTGCCAGCGAGGTTTTCGTCGACCGCGGCTATCACGCCGCCGGAATGGACGAGATCGCCGATCGCGCGGGCGTCAGCAAGCCCGTTCTCTACCAACATTTTTCGTCAAAGCTGGAGTTGTACCTGGCCGTGCTGCAACGGCACGTCGAGAATCTGGTGTCGGGTGTACGGCAGGCGCTGCGCACCACCACCGACAACCGGCAGCGGCTGCGCGCCGCGGTGCAGGCTTTCTTCGACTTCATCGAGCACGACGGCCAGGGCTATCGGCTGATCTTCGAGAACGACAACGTCACCGAGCCCCAGGTGCTGGCCCAGGTCAAGGTGGCCACCGAATCGTGTACCGACGCGGTGTTCGACCTGATCAGCCGTGATTCCGGGCTGGATCCGCACCGGGCCAGGATGATCGCGGTCGGGTTGGTCGGCATCAGTGTCGATTGCGCGCGCTACTGGCTGAATTCCGACCGGCCGATCAGCAAGGAAGACGCCGTGGAGGGCACGGTGCAGTTCGCCTGGGGCGGCCTGTCACACGTGCCGCTTACGCGTTCTTGACCGCCTCGGCCCCCACCGCCCCGATACCGAAGCCGACCCGCCGCACGTCGGCGGCCCCGATTTCCACGTAGGCGATCTTCGCCGTCTGCACCAAGAAGCGCCGGCCCTTTTCGTCGGTCAGGCTCAGGACGCCCGAGTCCTTGCCCAGCGCGTCGGTGACCGACTTCTCCACCTCGCTGGGTGTCTGCGCGCTGTTGAAAACCAGCTCCCGCGGGCTGTCCGTGACCCCGATCTTGACCTCCACGCTGGACCCTTTCCGTTCGAAGTGCCTTCAGCAAGCAGGCTAGTGGACAGCCTCGTCCCGGTGCCGCCGTGGTGAGTTCGCGCATAGCGAAGGTGCGATCAGCGCTCGCGCGAAGAGCAGAAGATGCCGCCACGAAACCGAGTCCGGACCGTGACCAACACGCCCGGCTGCTAAACCTCAACTGTCACTTGCGCACCGATAGCATCGGGGCCGTCAAGTGGATGCGAGGACTGGGATATCCGAATGAGCAGGCCTTATCTGTCGTATCTGTCGCCACGGGGTGACCGCGCGGACGACCCCGTCGACGACGCTGTTGACGACGAACGCGACTACGACTACGGCTACGACGACGAGTTCGCGGACTACTACGACTACCCGCGCGACCGCCGGTGGCTCTGGGTGGCCGGCGTGGCCGGGGTGGTTCTGCTCGTCGCGGTGGTCGGCACCGCGGTCATCCTCGGCGGCGGCGACAGCGGTACGGTGTCGGCCACCGTCGTGCCGACTACGCCCCGAACGGTGATCGCCACTCCGACGGCCAGACCCTCGGTCACCCCGTCGGCCCCGAGCGCGACGTCGTCACCACCGGCCACGTCGCTGCCACCCGAGACGCTCACCACCGTCACCCCATCGCCGAGCGCCACCGCCGCGCCGACCCCGGCACCGGCGGCCCCCGCGGTGAATCCCCGCACGGTGGTCTACCAGGTGACAGGCAACCGCCAGCTGATCGACCTGGTGACCGTGATCTACACCGACGCCCGGGGCGCGCTGCAGACCGACGTCAACGTCGCGCTGCCGTGGGCGAAAACGATCGTTCTCGATCCGGGCGTTGAGCTCAGCTCAATCACCGCGACCAGCGTCGGCGGTCAGCTCAACTGCAGCATCACCGACGCTGCCGGCGCCACGATCGCCGCGCAGAACAACAACACAATGATCACGACCTGCACCAAGTAGCCGACTGGTTCAGTCCAGGCCGAGCTCGTGTATGCGTTCGCTGTGGGTGCGCTGCAGCCGGTCGAAGAACTCGGTCATCTGGCTGAGCCCCTCACCGCTGCTCATCACCAGGTCGACGAGCTCGTCGTGGTCGGCGAGCACGTACTGCGCCTGAGTTAGGGCCTCGCCCAGCAGCCGGCGCGACCACAGCGCCAACCGGTGACGCTGTTTCTGACTCGCCGTGACCGCCGCCCTGACCTCGGCGACGACGAACTGCGAGTGACCGGTCTCCGACAGCACCGCACGTACCACATCGGCCACCTCGCCGGGCAGCGAATCTGCGATCTCCAGATAAAAGTCAGCGGCCAGCGCGTCACCGATATACGTCTTCACCAGTGCTTCCAGCCAAGTACTCGGCGTGGTGAGCCGGTGGTAGTTCTCCAGCGCCGAGGCGTAGCGGGTCATCGCGGGCACCACGTCGACGCCCCTGCGCTCCAGCGCATCTCGGAGCACCTCGTAGTGGTTCATCTCCGCGGCCGCCATGCTGGCCATGCTGATCCGCCCGGCCAGATTGGGCGCCATCCGCGCCTCGTCGGTGAGCCGGTAGAACGCCGCCACCTCGCCGTAAGCCAACAGCGCGAACAGCTCGTCGACACCCGGATGGTCGGCCGACACGCCTGGGCTGGCCGGGTTTGCCATCTGCTCGGGGGAGGCCGCAGGCTGCGTCGAATTCATGGCCCAACTGTAGACGGCGACGAGCGCGCCGACCGGCCGGCAAACCTCACCAGCTATCATGGGTGTCGGCAGTCGCTCGCACGAAGATGAGCCGCTACCGAAGAAATGTGCGTGCACGCAGTGGGCCCGCCACCTCAGCGCAGGGCCCAGCGGATCGGCATCAGGATGATGCGGCCGCGTTTTGTCAAACTCGTGCGCGCGTGGACGCATCGAGGATTGACACTGAAAGGCTACGTCTACCCAGCATGACCGCACTCACTCCCACATTTGCCAAACTTGGCGTTCGCGACGAAATAGGGCGCGCACTGGCCGAGAAGGGCATTGAACACACCTTTGCCATCCAAGAGCTGACCCTGCCGCTGGCGATGGCCGGTGACGACCTGATCGGCCAGGCCCGCACCGGCATGGGCAAGACCTTCGCCTTCGGCGTACCCCTGCTGCAGCGCATCACCACCGACACCGCGCGCGAGCTGACCGGCATCCCGCGGGCGCTGGTCGTGGTGCCCACCCGCGAACTGTGCCTGCAAGTGTCCGGCGACCTCGCCGCGGCCGCGAAGTACCTCACGGCCGGGAAGCGCAAGCTGTCGGTGTTGTCCATCTACGGCGGCCGCCCTTACGAGCCCCAGATCGACGCGCTGCGCGCCGGTGTCGACGTAGTCGTGGGCACTCCGGGCCGCCTGCTCGACCTGGCCCAGCAGGGCCACCTGCAGCTCGGCGGATTGTCCGTGCTGGTGCTCGACGAGGCCGACGAGATGCTCGACCTCGGATTCCTGCCCGACATCGAGCGAATTCTGCGGCAGATCCCCGACGACCGGCAGGCGATGCTGTTCTCGGCGACCATGCCCGACCCGATCATCACGCTGGCCCGCACGTTCATGAACCAGCCCACGCACATCCGGGCCGAGGCACCGCACTCGTCGTCGGTTCACGATGCCACCGAGCAGTTTGTCTACCGCGCCCACGCGCTGGACAAGGTCGAGCTTCTCACCCGGGTGCTGCAGGCCCGCGGCCGCGGCGCCACGATGATCTTCACCCGCACCAAGCGCACCGCGCAGAAAGTCGCCGACGACCTCGCCGAACGCGGCTTCAAGGTCGGCGCCGTGCACGGCGACCTGGGCCAGATCGCCCGCGAGAAATCGCTGAAGGCGTTCCGCAGCGGCGACATCGACGTCCTCGTGGCCACCGACGTCGCCGCCCGCGGCATCGACATCGACGACGTCACCCACGTCATCAATTACCAGTGCCCCGACGACGAAAAGACCTATATCCACCGCATCGGCCGCACCGGCCGCGCCGGGCGCACCGGCATCGCGGTCACCCTCGTCGACTGGGACGAACTGGCCCGCTGGTCGCTCATCGACAAGGCGCTGGACCTGGACTGCCCGATGCCGGCCGAGACGTATTCCAGCTCGCCGCATCTGTACACCGAGCTGGACATCCCGGCCGACGCCGGCGGCACCGTCGGGCCGGCCCGATCGGGTGGGCCGGCCAAGAAACCGGCCAGACGCCCCGCACGCGATGGCTCTCAGGCGCCGGCAGGCAGTGGAAACAACGGTCGATCCCGTCGACGCACCCGCGGCGGTGAGCCGGTGAGCGCCCAGACCCAAGGTGAGCAGACAAACCCGGCCGCAGAGAACGGCGATGCTCCCGCCACGGAAGCCCCGGGCACCCGGCGCCGCCGTCGTCGTCGCCCGCGCAAGGCGGCCGCGGCCAACGCCGGCTAAGGCTACTTCTCGCCGGTCGATGGTCAAACCCGAACGCCGCACCTCCTCCGATGTGGTGGCGGCCATCGCGATCGCGGTGGTGGTCGCCGTCGTCGCGGCCCTGATCTGGTGGACCAGCGACGCGCGGGCGACGATCAGCCGGCCCGCCGTTCAACCGGTCCCGAACCTGACGCCGGCGCGCGAGGTGCCGGCGTCGCTGCAGCAGCTGTGGACCGCGGCCAGCCCGAAGACCACCATGCCGCTGGTGGTGGCCGGTGCCGTGGTGACCGGAAACGGTCGTGACGTCCAGGGCCGCGACCCAGTAACCGGGGCCACCCTGTGGAGCTACGCCCGCGACCTCGACCTGTGCGGCGTCACTTGGGTCTATCACTACGCTGTCGCCGTTTACCCCGACAGCCGGGGCTGCGGCCAGGTCAGCGCGATCGACGCCACGACCGGCCGGCGTGGTCCCATCCGCACCGGCTACGCCGATCCCGAGGTCACGCTGTCGTCCGACGGCACCACGGTGTTGTCGGCCGGCGACAGCCGGCTGGAACTCCTGCGCTCCGATCTGGTCCGGATGATCGGCTACGGCAGCGTCGATGCGCGCATCAAACCCGGTGTTCCGGCGTCGCCGTTGTGCCGGCTGGTTTCCGCGGCGGCCAGTTCCACTGCGGTGTCGGTGATGGAGGCCTGCCCGAAGCAGGCCGACCTGCGGCTGACGCTGCTGCGGCCGGCCGATGAAGAGGACACCCCCGACCTGAAATACGTTCCGCAGCCCGGCGTTACCGACGAATCCGGGGCCCGGGTGGTCGCCGTCGCCGACACCAACACCGCCGTCTACGTGCCCACGCCCAAGCCGACCATCAACATCGTCGACGAAACCGGCGCGACCGTCGCCAGCACGCTTCTGCCCACGGTGCCGTCGCCGGAGGCCACCGCGTCGCGGGCCGGCGATCTGATCACTTGGTGGACGGGCGATTCCGTGCTGGTGTTCGCCGCCAACGGACTGCGCTACAAGTACACGGTCTCACCGTCGGGTCCGCATGTCCCCTTGGGTCCTGCCGCGATGATGGCCGGGCGGCTGATCGTCCCCGTGACCGACGGCATCGACGTCTTCGACCCGGTCACCGGCGCGGGTGAACGACACATCCCGTTGCAGCGCCCGCCCACCCAGTCGGCGGTGGTGCCGGCGGTGGCGGGCTCGACGGTGCTCGAGCAGCGCGGCGACGAACTCGTGGCGCTCGGGCAGGGTTAGATCCCGAGTCGCTTCGCTCCAGCCCGCCGGACGATAGATCCGCTAGACCTCCGGGGCGAACGTCGCCAGCGCCTTGCCCGACTTCCAATGCTTGAGCAGCGCGTCGGCCAGCTCCCGGTACGCGTAGGCCCCCTTGTTCTTCCGGCTCGCCAGCACCGATGCCCCCGACGCACTGGCCTCGGCGAACCGCACGGTGCGCGGGATCGGCGGCGCCAACACGGGCATGTCATAGCGGTCGGCGACGTCGAGCAGCACGTCGCGGCTGTGCGTGGTGCGCGAGTCGTACAGCGTGGGTAGCGCCCCGAGCAGCTTCAGATCGGCGTTGGTGATCTGCTGTACATCGGTGATGGTGCGCAGGAACTGCCCGACACCGCGGTGCGCCAACATCTCGCACTGCAACGGCACGATGACCTCATCGGCGGCGGTCAGCCCGTTGAGGGTGAGCACACCGAGGCTCGGCGGGCAGTCGATGATCACTACGTCGAAATTGTCACCGATCTTGGCGAGTGCGCGTTTGAGCGCGTACTCGCGCCCGGCCCGCATCAACAGCATCGCCTCCGCACCGGCCAGGTCGATGTTGGCCGGCATCAGCGTCATGCCCTCAGAGGTGTCTACCAGCGCCGCGTCCGGCTCCACGTCGCCGAGCAGCACCTCGTGTATCGACACCGGGAGCTTGTCGGGATCGTGCCCGAGCGAAAACGTCAAACACCCTTGCGGATCCAGGTCGACGAGCAGCACTCGCCGGCCCTTCTCCACCATCGCCGCCCCCAACGACGCAACCGTCGTCGTCTTGGCGACCCCACCCTTTTGATTGGCGACCACTAGTACCCGCATCACATGTGCATCCTGGCATGCGCAGCCGGGTCCCTGCCGGACGTGGGGCAGAATCGGCAGTGTGGGTGTCGAAGCGCATCGGCTGCTACTGCTCCGGCATGGCGAGACCGAGTGGTCAAAATCGCGGCAGCACACCAGCCGCACCGATCTCGACCTCACCGAGAACGGCCAACACCAGGCGAAGGTGACCGCCGAGGCGCTCACTGAACTCAAACTTAAGACGCCAATGGTGATCAGCAGCCCACGGCGGCGGGCGCTGGTCACCGCCGAGCTGGCCGGGCTGGCCGTCGATGAGGTGTCGCCGCTTCTGGCCGAGTGGGACTACGGCGAGTACGAGGGCCTGACCACCCCGGAGATCCGCAAGTCGGTGCCCGGGTGGCAGTTGTGGCGGGACGGCTGTCCCGGCGGCGAAAGTGTCGCTGCGGTCAGCGACCGCGCCGACCGCGCCGTCGAATTGGCACTGGAACACATGGCGTCCCGCGATGTGGTGTTCGTCGGTCACGGCCACTTCTCCCGCGCCGTCCTCACCCGCTGGCTTGAAATGCCGCTTCAGCAGGGCATCCGCTTCGACATGGTCGCCGCGTCGATCGCGGTGTGCGGTTTCGAGCGAGGCGTGCGCCAGCTCGCGGCGCTGGGGTTGACCGGCTACCCGCACCCGTGTGTGCCGGCCACGTGACCGCAGAGCCGTCCTTCGTGCTGGCCGGCCGCGACGGCGCCGTCATGGCCGACGGCGTGCACACGGCCTACCCGACGCTGGCCGACGCGCGCGCGGCATTGGCTAACCGTGACTACCCCGATCATCATGGGCGCGTTGCCTTTTGACACAGCCAGGCCGACGGCGCTGATGCGCCCGCAGGCGGTGCGGTTCACCGATGCGCTGCCGAACTGGCCGATGCGCCCGCTGCCGACGGTGCGGATCGCAGAGATGATGCCAGCGCCGGAGGTGCACCGCGCCCGCATCGGCGCGGCACTGCAGAAGTTGAACGATCCCGGCGCCGGCCTGCAAAAGGTGGTGTTGGCTCGGGCGCTGCGGCTGGCGGCCGACGCTCCGCTGGATGCCCGCACCATCGTGCGTCGGCTGGTCGCCGCCGACCCCGCCGCCAACACGTATCTCGCGGACCTCACCCCGGCGGGCGGCACCTACACCGGGGCCGCGCTCGTCGGCGCCAGCCCGGAGCTGCTGGTCGCCCGCCGCGGCGACATGGTGGCCTGCCGGCCGTTCGCGGGATCGGCCCCGCGGTCGCCCGATCCGGATACCGACCGGGCCAACGGCGCCGCCCTGGCCGAATCGGCCAAGAACCTCCATGAGCACGAGCTGGTGGTCGATGGGATGCGCAAGGCGCTGGACCCGCTGTGCGTGGACCTGCAGATCGCATCTGCTCCGGAGCTCAGCCGCACCGCGGCGGTGTGGCACCTGTCCACGCCCATCAGCGGACGGGTACGCGAAACATCCACCACGGCATTGGATCTCGCGGTCGCACTGCATCCGACGCCGGCGGTCGGCGGCGTTCCCACCGCGGCAGCGGCCGGGCTGATCAACGCACTCGAGGGCGACCGCGGCTTCTACGCCGGAGCGGTCGGCTGGTGCGATGCCGATGGCGATGGCCGGTGGGTGGTCTCGATCCGGTGCGCGCAGCTCTCCGCCGACCGCCGCACGGCTGACGCCCATTCCGGCGGCGGCATCGTCGCCGAATCCGACCCCGACGACGAAGTTGCCGAAACCACAACGAAATTCAATACGATACTGTCGGCCCTGGGGGTTGAACCGTGACCGCAACCATCCGCCGCGTCGAGCGAGGCGACGAGACCGAGCTGACCGCGATGATCCACGAGCTGGCGCAGTTCGAACGGGCCGGCCAGGAGTGCACCGTCACCGAAAGCCAGTTGCGCAAAGCGCTTTTCGGCGACCAACCGACGGTGCAGGGCCACATCGCCGAGGTGGACGGCGAGGCCGCCGCCGGGGCCCTGTGGTTCTACAACTTCTCCACCTGGGACGGTGTCGCGGGCATCTACCTGGAGGACCTCTATGTGCGCCCGGCGTTCCGGCGCCGCGGGCTGGCCCGCGCGATGCTGGCCACGCTGGCCCGCGAATGCGTGGCCAACGGCTGCACGCGGCTGTCGTGGGCGGTGCTGAACTGGAACGTCGACGCGATCGCGCTCTACGACGCCGTCGGCGGGCACCCGCAAGACGACTGGATCACCTACCGGGTGTCGGGTCCGGAGTTGTCCGCACTGGCCGAATCCTGAGCGGCCGCCCATTGCAATGCGGACGGGCTGAACAGCAACGCCAGTGTGAGCACCGCGACGATCGCGATGGGGATGCCGTAGAGCCACTGATGGGAACCGACGGCGATGTACCAGGACACCGGCAGCAGCAGCAGTTGGGCGAATACCGCCAGCCCACGGCCCCAGCGCCTGCCCGTCCACAAGGCCCATCCCGCCGCGAGCACGCCGCCACCGACCAACACAAACCAGACGGCGGTACCAAAGCCGCTGACTACGCGCTGGTCCGCCCCCGCGAAACCGCGGATCACCAGAATCACCGCCACCGCCAGCGCCGCCAGCCCCTCGGCTCCGACGATCGCTCCGGCTCCGCGCACGGTGGCCGGCGGGCGGCCAGTCACGAGCGCAGCCCGTTGTTCACGTGGTGCCCGTTGAGCGGTAACAGTCGATCGGTCACTGTCGTACGGTACCGACGACTCGGCTGCGTTGGGCTGCCAGGGCGTAGCGCCGTGCCTTGCTGCTTGCTGTCCGGATGCAAGTCACCGCAGAATGATTCATTCGGACAGTGCAGGGGTATGACATGACCGACGACGCACAACTCGCCGCGACACAGGCGACCGTTCTCACCGACCGGCCGGAACGTTACGGCAAACAGCTGGTATCCCACCTGGGGCGAAAAAAAGGCGGCCAGTGGTCGCAGGAAACGCGATCAGGGACGATCAATCTGAGCAGCGGGCATGCGACGGTCACAGCGAAAGACGGTGAACTGCACCTGCGCATTGTCGCCAGTGCCGCCGACCTGCCCCGGCTCGAAGACGTCGTCGGACGCCATCTCGTCAGATTCGGCCAACGCGACGAGCTGACGGTCACGTGGGAACGGGGAGGCGCGTGATCACTGTGCGTCGGGCACCAACGCGGGACTGACTGCATCGCGAACAGCTGACGGATCGGGTTGCGGTCGGAGTCGGCGCCGGCGGCGTCGGCATCGATTGCGGTACGGATTTCGATGCCGACTCATTGGGTGGTTTGTCGGAGACCACAGCTCGGCAACACTTAGTTCGTGATCTCGACCGGGCGTCCGGTTCGGGCGGATTCGACAACGGCGTCGACGACCTTGAGGGTCTTCAGCCCGTCGCGGCCGCTGCAGATCGGGTGGGCATCGCCGCGGATGACCGCTGCGAAATGCTCTACCTGGTTGGCGAGCGGGTCGCTTCGGTCCAGTTTTTCGGTCGAGCTGTCGAACGGTTCCCACCACGACCGCTTCCCACCGAAGATCTTCAGACGCATCGTGGGAATCGACAACGAGCCTGTCGTGCCGGCGATGTGGTAGCAGTCCTCGTCGGGGTATGTGGAATAGCTGATGTTCTCCTGTGACGTCTGCTCCCAGCTGCGGGGCGAGCCGGCGGTGTCCGACAGCAGGAACGTGCCCAGCGCTCCGTTGCCGAAGGTGAACACCATGGCGGCAGTGTCCTCCACCGGGAACCCACGGGTGGCATTGGAGGTGACGGCCTGGACGCTGACGATGTCGCCGACCAGTGACAGCAGGTTGTTCACCTCATGGGTGAGGTTGAGCAGGATGGGGCCGCCGCCAGGTTCGCGCCGCCAGCCGCCGCCGACGTCGTAGTAGTCGTCGGGCTTGTAGAACATTGCGGTGCCCACCACCGCGACGATCGGCCCGAGGACGCCGCGCTGCACGATCTCTCTGGCTGTGGACATGATCGAGCTGTAGTTGCGGTGGTGCCCGGTAAGCACTGGAACGGCGGCCTGCTCGCCTGCCTGGACCAGCCGGGTGGCTCCCTCGATGGTGTCACCGATCGGCTTTTCGACAATGACCGGAACACCTGCAGCGACACATTCCAGGCCGCCGTCGACGTGCATTTGGTTCGGGGTGGCGAGGATGACCCCGTCGGGCTTGTCATTCTCGAACAGCTCGGCCAGCGACTGATACAGCGGTACGCCGTATTTCTCTGCCAGCTCGGTGCCGGCCGGACCGGGATCGACGATCGAGGCGAGTTCGGCGGTCTGGCTAGCATCGACCTCCTCGATGTGGCGTTTTCCGATCAGGCCGGCTCCAGCGACGGCTATCCGGACGGTGCTCATGATCAGCGCTCCTGCCGCGACATTTGGTAAAGGGCGTTGATCGTCATCCGCGCTCCATGTGTACTCGCCTCCAGCTCATGGCAGCACGGGGCAATAGGCAACGGAAAGATACTTCCACCCAGTGGGGCGAAAACGGGTCTCAGGGGCTGACCGGACCCGTCGATTCGCGAACCACCAGCTGGGTGGGAATCACGATCGGGGTGTCGGGTCGGCTCAAGATCCGACCCATTACCAGCTCGACGAGCGTTCGGCCGGCGTGCTCGACGGCGCTGTGGACGGTCGTCAACGAGGGGTCGCAGAAGTCGGCCCCAAAAATGTTGTCACAGCCGACGACACTGATCGCACCGGGCACGTCCACGTTTCGCCGTCGCAGCCGCTGTAGAACTCCTATTGCCAGCAGGTCATTGAACGCCACCAACGCAGTTGCGCCGCTGCCGAGTCCAACGTCTGCGGCTGGAGAGCCTTGGTCGAGCGTCGGCATGAACGGGCCGAGGCGGACGATGTCCACACCGAGTCGAGCGCCGTTCTCCCACAGGCCGCGCCAACGTTCATTGTCGGTCCACAGCGCCGACGGCCCAGACAAATAGGCGATCGAACGGTGGCCGAGCGCCGCCAGATGCTCGACGATCTGCCGGCTGCCGTCGCGCGAGTCAGTGACGACGCTGGGCAGTCCGGCCGCCTCCCGGTTGAACAGCACGACTTCGGTCTGACGACCGACCGAACGTAGCTCTGCTTCGGGCAGGACGCTTGAGGCCAGCACGATTCCATCGACACCTCGGTCGCGCAGCCGCTCAACATGCGCAAGCTCCACCTCCGGTCCATCGGCGATGTCGCCGACAATCAACGAGGCGCCTACCGCGCGAGTCTGGGACTCCACCCCGCGGATCAGGGTGGCGTTGTACGGATTGGCGATGCCGCTCACCAGCAGCGCCAGCAGGGAGTCGCGGACCGGTGTCCGTACCGACGTGTACCCGAGCCGCCTCGCGACTTCCTGAACGCGCTCGCGCATCTGCCGGCTGACGCGGTCGGGATTCGACAGCGCACGCGACACGGTGGAAACGGCGACGTCGGCTTCCCTGGCGACATCCTGGAGGGTCACCGTCCGTGCACTACCTCCAGCACCAGGACTGTTCATTGCCGCCCCTTGTCGGTCAAGCCATATTTTGCCATGCTATGGCAACTATGGCAAAATATTGCCATAGTTGCCGACGCGCAACGTACCCAGGCAGACACCCCTGAGCCTGGGAGAAAGCGAGCACCCTCTTGGAATCCGTCACCGCCGCGGTGCCGGCGCGGGCCAACGTCGCTTGGTTGATCTGGACGGTAGGCGTGGCCGCCTACATCCTGACGGTCATGCAGCGGACCACCCTCGCTGCTGCGGGCCTTGACGCCGCCGATCGGTTCGGGCTCAGCCCTGGCGCCCTGGCCGCCTTCGTGTTCATCCAGGTGGCCGTCTTCTCCGCAGCGCAGATTCCAGCGGGACTGCTCGTGGACCGGTTCGGGCCGCGGGCGATGCTCGTCGCCAACGCGGTCCTGCTGGCCTGCGGGCAGATCCTGCTCGCGTACGCGACATCCATGCCCGTCGCCGCCGCGGCGCGAGTACTGGTCGGGACCGGCGATGCGGTGGTCTTCGCGGCGACCTTGGCGCTCATCCCTCGATGGTTTTCTCCACGACGGGTGCCAGTGATGACTCAGCTGACAACAATCGTCGGGCAACTGGGTCAGATTCTGTCTGCCGTCCCGTTCGTCGCGTTGCTCCGCCACAGCGGATGGTCGACCGCATTCACCAGCGTCGCCGCCGCCAGTGCGCTGATGGGCGTGCTGGCATTCGCGGTCGTGCGCAACGGTCCGCCCGGATCGTGGGTGCCGACCCCCATCGCGTCGGCCCGCGACGTCGGCACTGCACTCAAAGAGGTGTGGGCGCGCCCAGGGACGCGTCTGGGGTTCTTCGGCCATATGGCCACGCAGTTCCCGATGATGGTGTTCTCGCTGCTGTGGGGATTGCCCTATCTGGTTTCCGCACAGCACCTTTCGGAATCGACAGCCAGCTTGCTCATCATGGCGTTTGTGCTGAGCTCGGTTGTCATCGGACCGGTGATCGGCGTGCTCACCGCACGCCACCCTTTGCACAGGTCGTGGTTGATCCTCGGCGTTGTCGCGGCCGACATCGCGATATGGACGCTGATATTGGCCCTCCCCGGGCCTGCTCCGCTGTGGCTCCTGGTCGTGCTCGTCGTCATTTTGGCCGCGGGCGGCCCCGGTTCGGTGGTGGGTCTGGACATCGCGAGGACTGCGAATCCGCGCCTGAATATCGGTGTCGCGCAGTCCATCGCGAACCTTGGAGGGTTCTCGGCCACGCTGTTCGTGCTGGCGGTCATGGGCGCGGTCATGACAGCCGCGGGCGGCTTCACTCCCGAAGCGTTCAGAATGGCGTGGCTCGTCATGTATCCGGTGTGGGCGTTGGCAATCGTGGGCATCGTCGTCACCCGGCGCAAGGCGCGCCGGCTCGACGCCGAAATCGGCATCGTGCCCCGGCCGCTGCGTCAGGTGCTGGCCCAAGTGGCGAGTCGGTAACGACCGGCGCGGCCGTGCCGTGGCGGATGTCAGGTGAAGACGTACGTCCCAGGCGCCGGGCCGAGCACGGGATGCGCCGCGCTGCCGGTAGGCGGCGGGCTTGTCAGCTCACCCGCATGTTCGGCCGACCACTTCGCCCAGTCGACCCACCACGATTCGGACGTGCGCTGCGCAACGGACATCCAGTCATCGGCGGCGGCGGGATTGTCGGCCGCGGACAGATACCACGACTTCGGGCCGGGCGGGTTTACGATTCCAGCGATATGCCCGCCATTGCTGAGGACGAATCGCGTTGTTCCGGAGAACAGTTGCGTGGACTTGTACGCCGACTGCCATGGCACGATGTGATCGTTCTTCGCGCTCACCACATACGCGTTCGACTTGATCGAGGAGAGGTCGATCGTCTGACCCGCAATTTCGAGTTGCCCTTGGGCAAGCAGGTTCCGGACGTAGAAATTCCGGAGGTAGAACGCGTGCATCGCGGCGGGCATTTTCGTGCTGTCGGCGTTCCAGGCGAGAATGTCGAACGCCGGCGGATCCTGCCCGAGCAGCCAGTTCGACACCACATAGTTGAATATCAGGTCGTTCGCACGCATTATGTCGAACGTTCCGGCCATCGACTCGCCCTCGAGCGTTCCGCCCGCCTTGGCCATTGCCTTTTCGACACGATCGACCGCCGCTTCGTCGGTGAAAACCCCCAACTGGCCGGGATCTGAGTAGTCGAGCATGGTGTTGAGCAAGGTCACATTGCCGACCCTGTCGTCGCCGGTCTGCGTTAGGTAGGCCGCCGTGATCGCGGTGAGCGCACCACCGAGGCAGAGTCCGACGATGTCGATCTTGGGTGAACCGGTGACTTCCGAGATGACGTCCAACGCTTGCCGCGGCCCAGAAATGAGATAGTCCTCCAGGGTGGTGCCGTACATCTCTTTCGTGGGATTGCGGTAGCTGATTGCGAAGACGGTCCTGTTGTGTCTGATCGCCCATTCGATGAAGCTGCGGTCCGGTGCCAGGTCCATGATGTAGTACTTGTTGATCCATGGCGGACTGCACAGCAGTGGAGTTCCGTGCACCGTGTCGGTCTGGGGTTCGTACTGCAGCAGCTCCATCAGCTCGTTGCGGAATATCACCTTGCCGGGCGTCGTCGCAAGATTCTCCCCGACGGTGAACGCGCTGGTGTCCACCTGTCGCGGACGTCCCTTGTTCTGGACTACATCCAGCACGAAATTGCGCGCACCGCGCAGCAGGCTCATACCTGCGGTATCGAACGCTCGCTTCATCGCGGCTGGATTCGAGACCGGGAAATTCGTGGGCGACATTGCGTCGAGTAACAGGTCGAGCCCGAGGGACGCCTTCGCCGCCTGCTTGGCATCAATACCCGAGGACCCGAGAATCGCCCGCGCGAACTCGCATTGCGCCAAGTAGGCCAGCCGGATCGCATGAAAATACGGATTGTCCGTCCACGCGGGATCAGCGAACCGGCGATCGCTCGACCCCTTGTCGTCACCCTTCTGTTTCCTGATCCAGGAGTTGAGCACTGTCGGCGGTATCCGCGCAAGATCCGATGACAGCTTCATCGAGGCCGTCATGACATCGGCCGGATTCTTGACGGCGCCGCCGAGCGCCGCCATGAGCGCATCTCCGATGCCGGCGACGTCCGGACCGATCACATTCCACTCGGGCGCGACAATCTCGGCTGCGTTCTGACCAATTTCCAATGATGATCGTGGAGCCACGGGCTCCATGATGGCCAGATTGTTGACACGCGGCACATGTCCTCCCACTGGCCGGAAGGACTTGCGGTGACGGACACCACGCATCGCCCGGCGCCGGGGTGAGCCGCGCGGCAGTCGATATCATCCGACAACCCGGTGCGCCTCACCGCGAGTTCCCACTCGTCGGGAACAGGCTATGAAGATCAGCAGCGCCGGAGCATCGTCGACCCTGTGGAAACGACGGTTCTTCACCGGACGCTGGCAGATCAGCTGTGGCAAGCCGATCAAACCGCCGTCCCGATACGGCCCCTCACCGACCAACACCCGGATCTGTCCATCGAGGACGCCTATGCGATCCAATCCGTGAACATCGACCGGCGGATCGAAAATGGCGAGCGAATCTGTGGCCGCAAGATCGGACTGACGTCGCAGCCGATGCAGGAACTGCTCGGTGTCGACGAACCCGACTACGGTGTGCTGCTGGACGGCATGTTTGTCGAGGACGGCGACGTGATTGACCTGCAACAAGCTCGTCCAACCGCGAGTTGAAGCCGAGATGGCCTTCATCATGGAGCGTGACCTCGAAGGGCCCGGCGCAAACACGGCGACCGCGTTGCGAGCCATCGCCGGGGCGTTGCCGGCAGTGGAGATCGTCGACTCGCGAGTCGCGGACTGGAAGATCAAGCTGGTCGACACCGTAGCCGACAACGCGTCGTCGGGACTCATCGTGATGGGGGGGCGGCTACGCCGTGTCGACGAACTCGACCTGCGACTCGTCGGCGTCGCGGTCACCCGCCGCGGCGACCTGATCGACACCGGCGCCGGAGCCGCCGCCCTCGGCAATCCAGCACGCTGTGTGGCGTGGCTCGCGAACAAACTTGCGTCGTTCGGCGCGAAGCTGCATGCCGGTGACGTGGTTCTGCCGGGTGCGGTTCACAAGATGGTGCCGGTGCAGCCTGGAGACGTATTCCGTGCGGAGTTCGCGCACCTCGGTGCGGTCACGGTTCGATTCTCGCAAGCAACGAGGAGTGTCGCATGATCGACGCTGCAGAGATCGCGAAGCGGCTGATCAGCGCCGAGCAGGAACGTCGGGCGATTGCTCCATTCACAGATGGGAACCCGGAGCTGGACACTGACACGGCGTATGCCGCTCAGCGCATGTTCGTCCAGGCTCGACTGGACAACGGGGAGCGGATCATCGGAGCCAAACTGGGCTTGACGAGCCGAGTGAAGCAGAAGGCCATGGGCGTCGATTCGCCACTGTTCGGGGTGGTGACCGACCGCATGATCGCACCCTTCGGCGAACCGATAGCGTTGAACGAGTTGATTCATCCGCGAGTCGAGCCCGAGATCGCGTTCGTGCTGGCCCGTGACGTCGCGGCGCCGGCGACGGTGTCCAGTGTGCTGGCGGCGACCGAAGTGGTCTGCGGGGCGGTCGACGTCCTCGACTCCCGTTACGAGGACTACCGTTTCACCCTGCCGGACGTGATCGCCGACAACACGAGTGCCGGCCGATTCCTGCTGGGCCCCAACCAAGTGGCGCCGAGCGCCATCGATGACATTCGGCTCCTGGGGTGCGTTCTGCGCCTGAACGGTGGTGTTGCCGCGACGGCGGCGGGCGCGGCGGCCATGGGCCATCCGGCCGCGTCGGTGGCCTGGCTGGCGAATCAGCTGGGCGAGCGCGGCGAAGTCCTCAAGGCCGGATGGATCATCTTCTCCGGCGGCCTGACCGCTCCGATACCACTCACCGCGGACGATGTGATCACGGCCGAGTTCGACGGTCTTGGCACCATCGAGGTGTACGCCGAGTAGGACGTATCGGCCCGCTACCCCGCGCGCTGCGACAACTCGTAGAGCCCGTTGATCGCCATCGAATAACCGTTTACACCGAATCCGACGATGATCCCCCGCGCGAGCGGTGAGATCACCGAGTGATGCCGAAACTCCTCCCTGGCATGAACGTTCGATATGTGCAGTTCGATTACGGGCAGCGTGGCCGCCTCGATGGCGTCGCGAATCGCATACGAGTAGTGGGTGTGCGCACCAGGGTTGTACACCGCGCCGATCGAGTCGCCCGCCTTCACCGCCGCGCCGGTCTCGTGGATCCAATCCACCAGTTGGCCTTCATAGTTCGACTGCAGGAAGATCAATTCCAGTCCGAGTTTTTCGGCATCCTGTCGGCACATCCGCTCGACATCGGCGAGCGTCGTGGAACCGTACACCTCCGGCTTGCGGGTGCCGAGCAGGTTCAGGTTGGGGCCGTTCATCACAGTGACGGACGTCATGACAACTCCCTGTCGGCGTTGGCGAAACTCGATACCGCGACGACACTACTTCGACGAAAGTGCCTTTGCCTCGGCCCGCAACCGGTCGTATTCCTCTTTGGGAATGGGGACCGCATCCTTCATGCCGAGATCGTTCATGTGAATCCTTGAGGTTTCGCGCGCGCTGAACGCCGCGAGCGCGGCGATGATTGCGATCCCGAGCGTGAAGCTGCCGACCACCCAGATCACCCGGCTTTCGGCAGCGTCGGCCGCCGCCCGGCAGGTCTCGCCCGACGGCAACACCGTGTCCGGCAGGAACTTCTTCTCCTCCACGCAGTCGCCGGGCGCGGTGGGCGCGAGCACCGCGTAGATCAAGGGCAGGAACGCGGTGATCATGGTGCCGATGTTCTGCGAGACGGCGAACCCCGAGACCCGCGTCTTGGTCGGGAAGAGTTCCGGATAGAAGGACGGGAACACGGCGTTGTATCCCTGGTAGACGATCCCCCACATGAGGATGGCGAAGATGAAGGCCATCACAAGATTGCCCTGGCTGACGAAATACAGATACGGGAACGCCAGAATCCCGGACCCGAGACAGGCGGCGATCATGACCGGCCGTCGGCCGATCCGATCGGAGAGGTTGCCGACGAACGGGATGAGGATCACCGCGGCGACATTGCCGGCCACCGAGATCCAGAGGTAGTTGGCTGCCGTCAACCCGACTCCATAGCCCGCGCTGGTCGCAAAGGTCGCCCCGAAGACGGTCACCGCGATCGGAACCGCGTTCATCAGCGCCATGCAGATCACCCGGAGCATGTCTGCGCCATTCTCCTTGACGGCCATGACGATCGGCGCCTGGGGCACCTCGCCGTGGACTTCCTCCTCCTTGAACGCCGGTGTCTCATCGACCTTTCGACGGATGATGAAACCCGCAAGAACCACGACAGCGCTGAGCAGGAACGGGATCCGCCAACCCCAGCTTTGAAAGGCCTCTTCCGGCAGTATCTGGGCCAACGGCAGGAAGACCGCTGCGGCGAGGATCTGTCCGGCTTGAACGCCTTGCAGAGTGAAGCTGCTGAAATACCCCCGCCGACCGAACGGTGAGTGCTCCATGATCATCGAGCCGGCGCCGGCGATTTCACCGCCGACCGCGAAGCCCTGGATCAATCGCAGGACGACCAGCAGGATAGGCGCAAAGATCCCGATTGCCGCATACGACGGAAGCAACCCGACGCAGAACGTGGAGAATCCGATCAGCAGCATGCAGAGAATGAGGACGGTCTTTCTGCCGTGCTTATCGCCGTAATGCCCGAGAACGAACGCACCAAGGGGCCGCGCGGCGTAGCCGACGCCGAACGTGGCGAACGACGCGACGATACCGACCTGCGGGTTGTCCGGCGGGAAGAAGAGGTCCGGAAACACCAGCGCCGCGGCCTGTGCGTAGATGAAGAAGTCGTAGTACTCGAGGGCACTGCCGACCCAGCCACTTGCGGCTGCCTTCTTCGGCGTCTTGGCGTACTCCGTGGGTTCGTGCGAACCCTCCGGCTCAAGAATTCTGTCCTGCATGACTGATTCTCCTCGTCACGGTACCGAGCGCTCCGGCGGCGGCTGTATTGGTAGTTGACCCGCGCAACCCGTTGTGGTCAACGACAGAGCCGACCCTTTCCGCTGAGCGGACACCGGTATGCCCCCCGGCTGCCGCGCAGACCCGTATCGCCCGATTCACCGGGCTACGACGGGTCTGCTCCACCCTTCGTGGCAATTCGCGCGGTCACCTCGATCATGAACCGCGGGCTTTCCTCCGGCCTACCGAAGGCGGCGACCTCGACTGCCGATCGGGCGGGGCGATGATCACCGAAGGCCCGCTTCCACACTTCGTTGAGCGCTGGGCGGTCGCGCTGCAGGTGGGTGGTGAAGATGCCGACGCGCACCACGTCGCTGAGCTCGCCGCCCGCCGCGCGCAAGATGGCGTTCAGGTTGGCGAAGAGCTGCTCGGCTTCGGCCTCGGCGGTGTCGGGAAACTGCCCGGTCTTCGGATCAGCACCGAAAAGTGCGGACACGAAAACCCATCCATCCGCCTCGACTGCCTGTGGAACCGGGCCCTTGTGCGCAGGAGATTCGGGGGTTTCGATCGTTCGCATATCAGGGTTCCTCCTCCCGTCTGAGTTCTGACGGCATCGTCCGCGCGCACCGAGTTAAACGCTCGCACGCATTTAAACGCTCGCACGCATTCCGTTGCTGTGGGATGTTGTCCTGCCGAGCGGGAACGCACCGCGGCCGTTCCGGCGAGTGGGAAGATGTGGCGTGCGGCTTCTTCCGTGCCCTCCGATGAGCGACGCTGGTTACGTTGTCTAGTGGCGACGGAGGACGCGAGTGAGCCTTTACCAGTTGCAGCGCGAGCCGGTCGGAGTGCCCGCGTGATCTCCGGCAGGACGACGCTGATTGCCCATCTCGGTTATCCGACCGAGGCGTTCAAGGCGCCGATGATCTACAACCCCTATTTCGAGAAGGCCGGCATCGACGCGGTGGTGATGCCGATGGGGATTCAGGGTCCCGACTATCCGACCTTCCTCCGGGAGTTGTTCAAAGTCACCAACATCCGAGGCGCGTTGGTGACGATGCCGCACAAGAGGACCACCGTGGAGCTCGCGGACGAAGTGAGCCCGACGGCGCGAATTGCCGGCGCGGCCAATGCCCTGTTGAAACGGGAGGACGGCACCCTGCTCGCTGACATGTTCGACGGCGAGGGCTTCGTCCGCGGCGTGCGTCGCAAGGGACGCGACCTGGACGGCGCAAGCGCACTGGTCATCGGTTCGGGTGGGGTCGGGTCGGCCATCGCGGCGTCGCTGGCGGCCGCCGGGGTGACGCGGATGGGGCTGGACGATGCCGTGCCCGAGGCGGCCACCTCGCTCGGCGATCGACTGTCCGCGCATTACCCGGACCTGAAGGTGAGCACCGGGTCCGCCGATCCCACCGGTTACGACGTGGTGGTGAACGCGACGCCCCTCGGCATGAACGAGGGCGACCCACTGCCGATCGACATGAGTCGGGTCGCCCCGACGACGTTCGTCGGCGAGGTCGTGATGAAGACGGCGGTCACCCCGTTCCTGCGGGCGGCACAGGAACGCGGCTGCAAGACCCAGGTTGGTACCGATATGCTGTTCGAGCAGATCCCGGCGTATCTGGAATTCTTCGGATTCGGTACGACGACTCCAGATGAGCTGCGCGAGGTAGCGCAAATCCAGTACTGACAGCCAGACACGCACCGATCCGCGCGAGCCGGTTCACACCGCCGCCCTATACTCCCATCGACCTGGCAACCCATCGCGTTTCCGGCCGCGCGGGCTGCGCCTAGCTGGTCGAGATGATTTGGAGCAAGAATGGCACGTTGCCTCCCCGCGACCCCTCTCGGGCCGCGAGTCACCCTCGCATTGCCGCGGGGTGCGTCGCTGACCTATCAAGAGAGTCTCGATTCATCGTCTAAGCAGCCGCTCGTGCTCCTGCACGGCCTTGGCATGACGGCCGACCTCAACTGGGGCGCCACGTATGCCGAACTGAGCCGGCTTTTCCGTGTTGTCGCGCCAGATCTGCCGGGCCACGGTCGGGGCGTCCGCCCATGGCCTAACTTCAGCCTCGAAGAGTGCGCTGACCACATCGTGGCGCTGGCCGATTCGCTGGGGATCGACAGGTTCATCGCGTGCGGTTACTCGATGGGAAGCCTGGTAGCACAGCTGGTCTGGCGGAGGCACCCAGACCGGGTCACCGGGCTGGTTCTCGGTGCCACTTCCCGCAACTTCCTCGGATCTCCCGCTGAGCGCCTGGTCTCATCGCTCTCACCGGCCTTCGCTGTCGCCGCCCACGCGAACCCTTTACTACGCACACTCCGGGCGGACGCTCTGAGCACCGGCTATCTGAACGACCTAGATGACGAAACCCGCAGGTACGTTCGCGCCGAAATGAAGTTGACCAGTATGTCGACGGTCGCTGCGGCAATCGTGGCTGTCGCGAACTTCACCTCGCACAAATGGATCGGCGATATCGACGTCCCGGTGTCGGTCCTGGTGACGAACAGAGACTCCGTTGTACCACCCGGTCGGCAGATGAAACTCGTCCACACGGTGCCGCACGCCACCGTCATCACCGTCGACGGCGATCACGACGTGTTCGTCGCGTCACCGAGTCTGTTCACCCAGAAGCTGCTGGAAGCGTGTAAGGCCGTGACCGTCACTCAGCGGGATCGCCGCGGCGCGTACAGCCAGCCTTCCAACAGACGCGCCAGCCGCGGCTGAACGACCCACGTCATCAAAGCCGTCACACAGAACGAAATCAGCGCGACCCGCGGAACTAGTTCGATGGGAAGGGCCACGCGATGCAGAACCAAGTTCAGCATCAACTGGAGCACGAAGATCACGATCGATGTGACGACGAACATCTTCCACCGGGGAGGCGCGGGCGCGGTGCGGCCGGGCACTTCGAACCAGGTCTCGAGCCCAGTCATCCGTCGCTCATGTGAGGTCGACATCACCTGCTCGCCGTGTGCCAGAAGCTCGGACCTCGCACGCGACTGTTGCCATCGCGCGAGGTCGTCAGCCGAGGTGAACCTGTACACGACATGCCACAACTCACCGACGTGCCCCGGCCGCAACAGACCCGCCCCAAGAAATCCGTCGAACGACGATGCGGCCCGGGTCATCTCCGACGCCCACCTCTCGAATTCGACCTCTTTACCAGGCCGAACGCGACGGGCGACGAGCACGGTGATCGGTCCGTCGGTCCCTTCGGCCAGGTCGGTTTCGCCGGCCCCACTCATCCCGCCGTCGATCAACTGAGCTCTGCTGACCAGTCCCGCTGTTCGAGCGAGTCCCTGATGTGCAACAGGAACCTGGACGCGGTCGAGCCATCGAACGCGCGGTGGTCGTACACCATTCCGATGATCCCCACCGGATGGATCGCGATGGCGTCGCCGACGGCGACGGGGCGGCGCTTCACACCGTCGGTGCACAGGATTGCGACGTTCGGCTGGTTGATGATCGGCGCCGATGCGTAGCTGGCGAACGGGCCGGGGTTCGTGATCGTGAAGGTCGAACCCTGCATCTCTTTGTTGGGCAGTTCCTTTGCTCGTGCCGCTGCCGCCTTCGTGGCGATCTGGCTGGCGATTCCCCGGATGTTGAGGGTGTCCGCGTCCTTCACGACCGGCACCACTAGTCCTTGCTCATCCAGATCCACCGCGACCCCCAGGTTGACGTAGGGGTGAAGCGTCATGGTCTTGGATTCGAGGTCGATCGACGAGTTGACCGTCGGGAATGCTCGCAGCGCGTCACACACCGCCCGAGAGATGAACGGCAGGTAGCTCAACGACGCACCTGTCTCCTTCTTGAACCGTGCTTTGTACTCCGTCCGCATACGTTCGACATTGTCGAAATCGACTTCCACCGATGTCCACACCGATGCGGCGAGAGTCTGCGACGTCTTCAGCGTGTCCGCGAGGATCAGGCGCATTCTGCTGAGCGGCACCACTTCGTCCCGGCCGTCGGTGGCGGCCTTGGTCGCCCGGGGTGCAGCTGTGGTCGCTGCCGGGGTCGCTGCCGGAGCGGCGGCCGTCGTCGGGCCCGCGGCGATCGCTTTTTCGATGTCCTCGCGCCGGATACGTCCACCGACACCCGTTCCCGGAACGGTGGTCACGTCGATGCCGTGCTCGGCGGCGAGCCTGCGCACCAATGGCGACAACAGCCGTCCGCCGGCGGCATCGCGGGTAACCGGTGCCGCTCCGGTCTCCGGAGTGACGGCACGCGGACTCGCGGCCTGCGGCCGGCCTGCTGCCGTTGCCGTTGCCCGCCGACTCGACCACCTTTGAGCCCGCCACCCCGATGCGTGCCAGCACGGTACCCACCGGCACCGTCTCCCCGGCGCCGACCAGGATGTCCAGCAGCGTCCCGTCGTAGGGGCTCGGAATCTCCGAATCCACCTTGTCGGTCGACACGTCGAACAGCGGATCGTCGAATGCGACATCGTCTCCGACTGCCTTCAACCAGTTGCCGATCGTCCCCTCGGTCACCGACTCACCCAGTTTCGGCATGGTGACCTCGAAAACCTCGCCTGCACCGGTCGGTGCGAAGTGGGCATCCTCGGTTGTCGGGCCCTCGGATCCGCCCATCGACGGCGTGGAGGCATCGCTCAGCGACCGGCCACCGGCCGCGGCCACCCCGTGTGCGGCGGAAGGGAGCCGGTTCTCAACCGTGGCACCCTTCCCACCGATCTTCAGGACCGGATCGCCGACCGGGACGGTGTCGCCCGGTTGCGCCAGGACTTCGAGGACCACACCGTCGTAAGGGCTGGGGACCTCCGAATCGACCTTGTCGGTCGATACTTCGAACAGCGGGTCGTCGAATTCGACTTCGTCGCCGACCTGTTTGAACACGCTGCCGATCACACCCTCGGTCACCGACTCACCCAACTTCGGCAGGGTCACCACCCATGTCTCGTCGGACATTTCAATCGCCTCCAGAGCTGTATCAGCCGTGCAACGATCGGCCGGAGAATGTAATCATCGTCTCGCCGATTGCCTCGGAGAGGCTTGGATGAGCGTGGATGAGCAAGCCGACGTCAGACGGCAACGCCTCCCAGTTGACCGCCAAATATCCTTCGTGGAGCAGCTCACTCGCCCACGGCCCGACCAGATGCAAGCCCAGTAGCGGGCCGCCGCGCGCCGCAACGACTTTCACCAGGCCCTCGGTATCGCCGACGATCATCGCCCGCCCATTCCCGGCGAACGAGTGCTTATGTACTTCGACGTCGTGTCCGGCATCTCGCGCCTCGGCTTCGGTCATCCCCACCCAGGCGACTTCGGGATGCGTGTAGACGACCCAGGGAACTTTGCCGTAGTCCACCGGAGCGGGGTTCTCACCAAGCACCGACTGGACTGCGACGACTGCCTCGGCATAGGCGACGTGCGCGAGCCCCGGTGTCGGCACGCAGTCACCGATGGCGTACACGCCGGGGCGTGTGGTCTGCATCGTCGATGTGTCGACCGAGATGAACCCACCGTTGGACACCTCTACGCCTGCCGCCTCCAAACCCATCCCCTCGCTGACCGGGCGGCGACCGATGGCGACGAGCAGCTGGTCGACCTCGATCTTCTCAGAGCCCTTTGGCGTCTCGAACGGGACGAGGACACCGTTACTGGTCGCCTCGACGGCCCCGACGCGGGCTTCCGCATGAATGTCCGTGCCGCGCTTGGCAAGAGCCTTCGCAAGGACGTCCGCGGTGTCGCGGTCCGGGCCAATCGGCAGTACGCCGTGCGGAAGCGCCTCCAACAGCGTTGTCTGAACCCCGAAGTCGGTGTAGACCGACGCGAACTCGGCGCCGATGACGCCGCCGCCGATCACCGCAACCCGCTCGGGAAGCTTGTCGGCGGCGCTGTTCGTCGCCTGATCGGACGTGACGATGCGCTCGCCGTCGACCTCGAGTCCCGGCAGCGATCGCGGCTCGGACCCGGAGCAGATGATCACGGCCCCGCCGCTCATCGTCTGGCCGTCCACCGCAACCGCACCTTCCGGTGTCAGCGTGCCGAACCCGTTGACGACCGTGACCTTGCGCCGCTTGAGCAGGCCCGATAGGCCCTTGTGGAGGTTGGATACGATGCCGCTCTTGCGCTTGTTGACCGCCCGCCAGTCCGCCGCCGGCTTTGCGCCCTTACCGAGGCCGATCCCGAAGTCGGCCGCGTGGTGGACCGTTCGGAATACCTCCGCGGCCTGCAGCAGCGCCTTCGCCGGGATACAGCCCCGATGCAGGCAGGTGCCGCCTACCGTCTGCTTCTCGACCAGTGCCACTTTCTGGCCCGCGGAGGCGGCGTAAAGCGCGGCCGCGTAACCGCCGGGGCCCCCGCCCAAGACGACGATGTCGAAATCGGTCACGCTCTCGCCACCTCTCGCAACGTTTCCGCGATCTCCGCGGGCTGCGGGATCACGGCGTCCTCCAGCGGAGGGCTTGTCGGAATGGGCGTGTTCTTCGCCGCGATTCGCGCTACTGGCCAGTCGAGATGCCAGAAGCACTTTTCCTGCACCTCGGCTGCGATCTCGGCGCCGTACCCGAGCCTGCGCGCGGCTTCGTGCAGGACGACCGCCCGTGCGGTCTTCTTGACCGATGCGACGATCGTTTCGATGTCCAGCGGCACCAGCGTCCGGAGATCGATGACCTCGACCGAGATGCCTTCCTTGTCCAACTCGTCCGCGACCTCGACGCCCTGCGACACACCGGCTGAATAGGTGATCAGTGTGACGTCGCGGCCCTCGCGAACCACGTTGGCCTGACCTAGCGGGATGGGGTCGAGGCTGATCGGTCCGTCGCTGCGCAACCGGCGGTACAGATACTTGTTCTCCAGATACAGGACCGGATTGTTGTCCCTGATCGAGCTGATGAGCAGGCCCGCCGCGTCCTGTGCAGAACCGGGCATGACGATCTTCAGCCCGGGGACATGCGCGAAGTACGATTCAACGCTCTGAGAGTGCGTGGGGCCGGCCCGCAGCCGCGCACCGAACGGCGCTCGCATTGTCACCGGCATCGCGTCACCGGTGCGGTAATGGTGTCTCGCCATCACGTTGATGATGGGATCGAACGCACACGAGATGAAGTCGGCGAACTGGTACTCGACAATCGGGCGCAGCCCCACGAGTGCGGCGCCTGCTGCCAGACCGGTGAATCCGGTTTCGGCGATCGGCGTGTCGACAACACGCCGCGGGCCGAACTTCTCGAGAAAGCCCTTGGTCACCTTGAAGGCGCCGCCGAACTGGCCGACGTCCTCGCCGATCAGAAAGACGTCGGGATCCGCCTCCATTTCCGACATCATCGCCTGACCGATGGCCTCGAGATAGGTGACTCCGCCTGTGTCGGTATCAGTCGGCATAGACACCCTCCTCGACCGTGCTCCCGTCGGGCATCGGGTCGGCAAGCGCCTTCCGACGCGCGTCGATCGCATGCTGCCGAGCCTTTTCTCGGGTTTCCTTCGCGGTGGCGTCATCGATTACGCCGCTGTCCACAAGCCGTCGCTCGAAGAGTTCGACTGGGTCTTTCTTCCGCCACTCCTCGAACATCTCGCGTGGCACGTAGTCTGCGGGGTCGTGCTCGGCATGGCCGTGCATACGCATCGTCACGGCCTCGACCATGGACGGTCCTTCGCCCTGCCGGGCTCTCGTGACGGCTTCGTTCACCGCGTCATAGACCGCTAGCGCATCCGTGCCGTCCACCTTCACACCGGGAAATCCGTATGCCGCGGCCTTTCCGGCGAAGTCTTGCGATGCCGTCTGCATGCTGACCGGGGTGGAGTATGCGAACTGATTGTTCTCGATCACGAAAATGCACGGCAATGTGAGCGCTCCGGCCATGTTCAGCGCCTCGTGGAAATCCGCGCGGGAGGTCGAGCCGTCCCCGCAGAATGCGAGGCACACACGATCCTCGCCCCGGTACTTGGCCGCAAAGGCCATCCCGGTCGCGACGGGAAAATTGGCCGGAATGTGGCTCGGCAGGTTGTATATGCCCAGATCGAGGCGACCGTAGTGCAACGTGCCGTCCCGGCCGCCGGTTGGCGAGGTGGCCTTGCCCATGAAGCTGGCCATCACCTGCCACGGTTCCATCCCCCGGTACAGGTGTGCGCCGAGGTCGCGGTGGATCGGCGCCATGTAGTCGTCTGGGCCCAGGGCGGCCGCCGACCCGACGGAGATCGCTTCATGCCAGTGGCCTGTATATAACGAGCCGAGTAGATCGCCGCTCTTGTACATCGCGACCATTCGGTCCTCGACCGCCCTGGTGAGGACCATCATCTCGTAGATCCGCACGAGCAGTTTCGGGTCACGGCCTGACAGCGCGTCATCCGCTGACTGCGACTTGGATTTGGTCGAGGTCGCCATCTTTTTCGCCGGCCCTTCAGTTCGACAAGAACTCAAGCAGGCTGCGGTTGAAGTCGGCGTTTCGCTCGATCATCGACCAGTGTCCGCAGTGCGAATAGACGGACAGATCGGCATTGTCGATCAGTTCCATCAACCGAAGCGACGTCTGGACGGGTATCACCTGGTCCTCGCGACCATGAATGATGAGTGTCCGGTGCGGCAGCTGCCGAATGTCCTCCTCCGGACTGCACATCGCTTCGACCCATCGCTGGCGCGGCGCTGGGAACATCGACGAGAACGATTCCTGGAATCCCGGCTGAATGCTGCCCTCGTAGCGCACCTGGGCGAGCTCGTCGTTCACCAGCTCGCGCGAATAGGCGAACACGTCGAGCACCTTGCGCATGTTCTCGAAGGACGCCTCGTACCCCCACACACGCTCGAGGCCCTCGGTGATCGGGAAGGGCACCCCCATGCTGCCCATCAAGACCAGCTTGTCGATCCGTTCCGGATGTTGCGTCGCGATCCGTAGCGCAATCGCTCCACCGAAACTATTGCCTACCAGGCTGGTCTTCTCGATTCCGAGCGTATCCATCAGGCCGACGACCTGATCGGCCCATGTCTGCACGGAGTAGTCGATCTTCTCGGGCCGTTCCGAGAAGCCGAACCCGACCATATCCGGTGCTATGACGCGGAATTTGGTGGCCAACGCAGGGATCACGAGGCGCCAGTTCGCGTAAGAGGTGACTCCCGGGCCCGAACCGTGTATCAAGAGCACGGTGTCGTCACCGGAACCATCCTCGAGATAATTCGTTTCGATTCCGTTTGCGATGGCAGTGGCGCCGATCTCCGGCTTCGTTGTCGCTGTCATGTTTGCTTCCCGTCTGCAATTGCGTTGTTCTGCAGTGTGGCCCGCCCGTCTGTGCAAGCACGGTCAGTCGTAATAGCGAAAGACCAGGTCGGCTACACAGCACGGCTTCGGCGAGTCTTCGACCTCGTATTTCAGGCGATAAACGGCTTCGGCGCCGCCCTCCAGCTCGTTCACCTCTATCAACTCGACGTGCATCCGGCTGCGTGAACCCACCTTCAGCGGCGCGGGGAAACGCACCTTGTTGAGCCCGTAGTTCAGGATCACGTTGAATCCCTCGACCACGCAGACCGACCAGAGCAGGCCGGTGGCCGTCCCCAGGGTCAAAAACCCGTGCTGAACCGTGGTGCCGAACGGGCCAGTCGCCGCGCGTTCGGGGTCGACGTGGATGTACTGCTCGTCACCCGTGAGTTTGGCGAATGTGTTGACATTCTCCTGGGTCGTCTCGATCCAGTCGCTCACGCCGAGCACCGTGCCAACTCGCTCCCGCAGCCCGGCAAGACCCTCGATGACGAGCGGCTGCCGCGTGTCACCTGGTGCGGCATCGACACTCATTGATTTGATCCTTCTCGTCAGTCCCTCAGCCCGCAGGCGAACCGCCGGCGCTGCCGCGAGTCAAGCACCCCGCAGGGTCGAGTCGCCAGCGCGAACAGTGCTCTTTCCGTCCAGCGAGAGCGCAGCCCGGCCGACCATCGGGATCGGTTATCGCTGTCGGGCTGCGACTATTCCTCGATCGGTTGGGCCGAGACGTCGGCGTTGGCGTCGACGTTGGGTTCAGGGTGGTCGCCACGGGTGAGGAGAGCGGTGGCAAGCAGGGCAGCCAGTGCTCCGCCGGCCACGACCGCGGCCATCGGGATCGCTGTTCCCTCGCCGCCCAGCGCCATCAGCGGGGAGACCAGGATGCCACCGCCGAACATGCAAGCCCCGAGCACCGCAGACGCCGCTCCAGCTGCCGGCGCCCTCTTGACTCCGAGCACGGTGGCGTTGGCCGAGACCAGGCCACGGCTGGCCACCACCAGAAACAGCGGCGGCAGCACGGCCAGCACACCAAGCCCGCCGGCGACCACGACGACCAGGATCACGGCGGCCGCTGTCGAGGCCACCAGGCCGATGAGCAGCAGGCGGCGGACCGGGAACCGACGGACCAGGCGCGCGTTGAGCAGCCCGAGCACGATCATCCCAACGGCGTTGAGCGCGAACACCAGGCTGAACTGCGTCGCCGTCAGGCCATACACCTCCTGCAGCGCGAACGGCGAGCCGGAGATGTAGCCGAACAGCGAGGCGTAGGCGAACGCGACGGTGAGCGCGTAGCCGGCGAACACGCGGTCGCGCGCCAGATCAATGAAGGCACGGCCAGTGCTGCGCAAGCCCCCCGTGTGCCGGCGCTCAACCGGCAGCGTTTCCGGGATCGCCCGCCAGGTCGCGACAGCGAGCGCCAGGCTTATCGCGGCCAGCAGCCAGAACATCGGGCGCCAGCTGCCCGTTGCGGCCAGCAACACGCCGCCGAACACAGGGGCAGCGATGGGCGCGACGCTGGACAACGTCATGAAAACCGAGAACAGCCGTGCCGCCTCCACCCCGCTCGCGATGTCGGCGGCGACCGCGCGGGCCAGCACGATGCCGCCGCCCCCGGACGCACCCTGCAGGAAGCGCCACACTGTGAGCCAGCCCACCGACGGCGCCAGCGCGCACAACACCGACGCGATTGCGCAGACCAGGGTCGAGCCGATGAGCAGCCGGCGCCGCCCGCGGGCGTCCGACAGCGGCCCCAGCACCAACTGACCCACGACCAGGCCGATCACGTCGGCGGTCAGCGTGAGCTGCACCGCCGCCTGACTCGCGCCGAGGTCGGCCGCAAGCTCCGGGAACGCGGGCAGGTACAGGTCCATCGACAGCGGACCGAAAGCGGTAAAGCCACCGAGGAGAACGGTCAGCACGGCGAAGTGCCGTCTGGCGAGGGGCTGCTGAATATTGCGCACGCTTCAAGTGTCGAGCGATAGCATCAATCAGTCCAACACATAGTTTCGACTTCACCAATCTAGGATCGCGATGGATGTGCGGCAGCTCGAATACTTCGTCGCCGTCGCCGAGGAGCTGAGCTTCACCCGAGCCGCGGCGCGCTGCCACGTCGCGCAGTCCGCGCTGAGCTACCAGATCGCCCGGCTGGAGCGCGAGCAGGGCGTCACCCTGTTCGAGCGCACGAGCCGGTCGGTGCGCGTCGCCGCAGCGGGTGAGCTGCTGCTTCACCGCGCCCGCGCCGTGCTGGACGAGCTCGACACGGCCCGCGCCGAACTGGCCGAGCTGGCCGGAGTGATCACCGGGCGGCTCCGGCTCGGCATGGTCGGCAGCACCGGTCAAGCCGCCCCGGTGGTGGAGCGCACCCTCGCCGCGTTCCACCACCGCCACCCCGCCGTCAAGATCGCAATCCGCGACACCGGGAGCCGGCACATGGCCGAGCAGGTGCGCGCCGGCGAGCTCGACATTGCGTTCGTCGGCATGTTCGCCGATCAGCTGCCGGCCGACCTCACCCACCGGATCCTCACCGACGAGCCGCTCGTTGCCGCACTGCCTCGCGGCCACCCCTTCGCTGATGCGTCGCCGGCCGGTCTCGCCACCCTCGCCCGGGAGAGCGCCTTCGTCGAGATGCGCGCCGAGTCCGGGTTGCGCCATCAGGTCGACGCCGCCTTCGCCCGGGCCGGTGTCACCCGGCGCATCGCCTTCGAGCTGGCCACCTCCGACGCCGTGGTCCGGTTCGTCGCTCTCGGCTTTGGCCCAGCTCTGGTCCCACGCTCGGCGGCCGCCGCCCGGCCTGACGATGTCGCCGTGTTGGAACTCGCCGACCCCGCCGCCCGGCACCCGATCAGCATGGTCCACCGTCGCCCCGAGCCGACGGCACCCAGCGCCCGCGCCTTCCTAGCCCTGCTCGCCGCCTTCGAAGCGCCGCGGACCACGACGTAGGTGGACAGCGTTGCGGACTTCCGACTACTCCGGAGCGAGCTACGTGACATCATGACGAACGCCTCCGCGTGGAAGTAGGCCACGCTTGTGCCGCATGTATTCATGTATAGATTTGACGAACAAGGAAAGGGGGTCGTGTGGCGGGAAACTCGACCGAGCCGGGCCAGTCAGTCACCAGCAGAGTCTCCGCAATTCTGCTCACCTTCAGCGATTGCGACGTGCGGTCGTTGACCGATATCGCGCGCCTTGCCGGACTACCGGTCTCCACGGCGCACCGCCTCGCGGTCGAGCTAGCGAGCTGGAACCTACTCGAGCGGGACGAGGATGGTCATTACCACGTGGGGTCACCGCTCCGTGAAATCGGAACATCTGAATGGCAGGCGCCGACCCTGGTTGAACGTGCATCGTGCGTACTCGACGACCTGTCCGGGGCGATTCAACGTCCCGCCCGCCTAGGCGTCCTGTCCGGCAGCGAAGTCAAGTACGTAGAGAAACGACCGCACTACCCGGTTACGAGTTTTGACGTCGCTGCGACGCTGCCCGCACACGCGACCGCCCTCGGCAAGGTGCTGTTGGCGTTTTCGCCGACACGCATCACCGACGGCCTCCTCGCGAAGGGTCTCACGCAGTTCACGCGATACACAATCGTGGCGCCCGAGAAGTTCCGGCATAACCTCAGCACAATTCGCCAGGCGCGTGTTGCGGTGTCGTCGGGTGAATTGGAACTCGGTAACCACTGCGTCGCGATGCCAGTGTTCGCCGACGGTAAGGTGCTCGCTGCAATTGAGGTTCAGGTGCAAGATCCGAAAAACGATCTCGCCAGAGTTTCCCCGGCTCTGGCGGTGGCGTGCGGAGGACTGTCCCGCGAACTCAGCGGCGCAAAAGGACGCCGATCTGTCGGTCAGCTGGGTGCGGGCCATCCCGTACCACGGGGCGGCGTCAAGGGCACGGATAGCCTCGACCCGATACCTATGCGTGCCACGCGCAACACTCCGCGGCCGCGTTCTGCGGCGCCGCTGTCGAACTTCTGACGAGCATGTCGACCGCATTCACGACGTCGTCGATGGTTCCCGCACCCCATTTACAGATCTAATGGTGCCGCCTGCTGCCGAACCGTGGGTACCGATCTCGTCGATCGCCTGATCGAGCGTAATGATGCGGTGCGCCCGGTTCTTCGTGAACCAGAGCGAGCGGCCCCACGAGTACAGGGTGCCGAACCGGTTGCCCCATCCGATCAAATACAACACGTGAATGAACGCCCACATCAAATAGGCAACGATGCCGGTGAAGTTCATTCCACCGGAACGCGCCACGGCGTGCGTTCGACCGATTGTGGCCATGGTGCCTTTGTCGAAATACTTGAATGGCGCGACACTGGTGTCGCCATCGAGCCGGGCGCGAATCACCTTGCCGACGTACTTTCCTTCTTGAAGCGCCGGCTGGGCGATGCCAGGGAGGCCGTTCAGGGAGACCATGTCGCCGATGGCGAACACTTCCGGATGGCCAGGCAGCGTGCAGTCGGGTTCGACCATGATTCGGCCGGCTCGATCGGTCTCGGCCCCGGTCGCCGAGGCGAGCATCTTTGCCAGCGGGGACGCCTGCACGCCTGCGGCCCACACTTTGGTCCTGGCTTCGATGCGCTCCTCACCGTCCTCATTTCGGACGGTGATCCCATCCGCGTCGATCGCGGTGGCCAGCGTGGCACACCGTACTTCGACACCCATCCGCTCGAGGGTCCGCGTGGTGTACCGCTGAAGGCGCTCGTCGAAGGGACCAAGGACTGCCGGGCCGGCCTCGATGAGCACAATCCTTGCCTGACGCGTGTCGATCTCGTGGTAATCACCGGGCAGGACGCGATGTGCCAGCTCGGCGATCTGGCCGACGACCTCGACACCTGTGGGCCCGGCCCCCACCACGACAAATGAAAGATAAGCTTCGCGTTCCGCCCGGTCAGTTGCCAGCTCCGCCATTTCGAACGCACCCAATATGTGATTCCGGAGGTGCCGAGCATCCTCCAGCGTCTTCATTCCGGGCGCGAATTCCGCCCAATCGTCGTGCCCGAAATACGCATGGGTTGCACCAGCAGCCACCACCAAGGTGTCGTACGGCAGCGTTATTCGTGCTCCGTCCGGCGCGAGTGCCGAAACGGTTCGCGCTTTCAGGTCGAGATCCACGACGTAGCCGAGTACGACCTTGGTGTTCTTTTGTTTCTGCACAACGCGACGCAGTGCCGGTGCAATCAAGCCCTCGGGCAGGATGCCGGTCGCAACCTGATACAGCAACGGCTGGAACAGGTGATGGTTCGTCCGGTCGATTATCGTCAAGTCGATGTCAGATTTCGCCAGGACTCTGCTGACATTCACGCCGCCGAAACCGCCGCCAACCACAACGACTTTGGGGCGCGTGCGTGTCGTCGGACTGTTGTCCAATGCACTTCCATTCTCAGTCGGTCGGCGCGCAGCAGCTGCGCGCAACTCTCCCATCCCACTCTGGCTTGCCCTCGCACCCGGAGGAGATCCCTTGAGCGGCCCAGAACGTCGAAACTCGGCGGGCGAAGGGACTACTTCAGTCGATCTTTTAATGCACCGAGGTATGCCTCTGACGTTTCACGAATAAGGTCGGCTTGCGTTGACACAAATTTTTCGACCCAGTCGGAACTGAGGTCCTTTGCCGTGTCCTCCTCAAGTTTGAGCACCCCGTTCAACATCTTCTCGTAGGCTTCCAGCCATACGAGGCCATTCTCTTTGCTCAAGGCGAGCACCCGGTCGCTCGTCTCTTTGATTCGCTGCGCTGCCGCCTCGACATCCGGGGTGAAGTTCGGCGTCTCAGTCATTTGGTCCTCCTCGGCTGGTTTCCGTTGTCGGCAGTGGCGGCGTCCCGAACCGCGCACGTCAGAGCCTGCGTGCTGATAACCGCTCGAGCCGAGCATCGCATGCCACCAGGAGGGGACGGTAGGGCTCAGCGGGGAAGTTCCATCCAGCAAGAAGGCCGTAGCTCCGGCGTACTCGCGCGGCCAACATGGAGTTCGACCCAGAGGACGTGGAGGCTTTGGATGCAAGCAAACGAGTCCAACGACAGCCAACCGGCTGACGCGGCCGGCGTCCACGCCACAGCGATCGACGTGCACAACCATGCGATGCCTCTGCCGCTGCTCGAATGGCTCGAGCGTGCCGGCCTGTCGGACCTGTCGAGAATCGGGGACGGCGTCGTCCTGCTCGATCCAGCGGTGAGTGGAGTCGCGCAAGAACGCGCCGCTTCCCCTCGCCCGCTCCCAGTACGACCCTCGCACCCGGCTGGCCGACATGGACGAAGTCGGGGTTGGGGCCCATGCGGTGTCCATGCCGCCGTTCCTATACTGCTCCAACTCCGAAGACAGACGGCTCGTCACCACAACGATCGCGCGTGGCAACGACGAACTCGCCACCTATGTCGCCGAGGGCGCCGGCCGGTTGTACGGTCTCGGGTCGATCCCGCTCGGATTCCCCGACGCCGCGAACGAGGCTCGCCGCTGCCTCGACGAACTGGGTTTCCCGGGTGTCGCGATCGGCACTCGCGGAGGTGGCAAAGAGCTCGATGACCCTGTGAACGACGACCTTTGGGCGCTGCTGGCGGAGCGCAACGTGTTCGTCTTCGTTCACCCCAGTGGGGTCCCCGACGCCCACCGCCAGCGCGATTACTGGCTCCCCCAGCTCGTCGGCTACCCGATGGAGACGGCGATCAGCATCGCCCGGATGATCTACGGCCGGGTCTTCGAACGTTTCGACCTGGCCATGTGCCTGGCGCACGGCGGGGGCTGCCTGCCATGGCTGCGCGGTCGCCTCGACCTCGGCTGGCAGCGCAAGGAGGTCGCCCACACCACCGAGCTCCCACCGAGCGAATTCTGTAAGCGGCTGTACTACGACACCGCGGTGTTCGACACCACGCTGCTCTCTCATCTCGTCTCGGACATGGGCGTCGACCGGGTCCTTCTCGGCACCGACCACCCCTTCGAACTGGGCGACACCAGACCCTGTGGCGACCGTGCGTTCACTCGGTCTCGGCGAGCGACGACACCGAGGCGATCCTCTGGCGCACAGCGGACTCTCTGCTCGTACCCTCCTCAGCGCAGCCCGCGACCCGACCAGCCAAGCATCGCGCGGTGACGGCGATGGACGGTTTGTTCTTCGCTCGACTGCAGTTCGGATTGACGACGCTATACCACTTCTTCTTCGTACCGGTGTCGATCAGTCTCGCCTTCTATCTCGCGATCATGCAGACCGCGTGGTACCGCACGGGCAAGCCGAAATACCTCAAAATGGTGAAGTTCTGGAGCAAGCCCTTCTTGATCTGCTTCGCGGTGGGTGTCGTGACCGGCATCGTCCTGGAGTTCGAGATCGGGATGAACTGGAGTGAGTATTCGAAGTTCGTCGGCGACGTTTTCGGCGCGCCGCTTGCCATGGAGGCTTTGCTCGCCTTCTTCCTCGAGGCGACATTCATCGGGCTGTGGATCTTCGGTTGGGATCGGCTGCCCAAGGGCCTTCACCTGGCATGCATTTGGTGTGTAGCAATCGGTACCAACCTGTCTGCGTACTTCATTCTCACGGCCAACTCGTGGATGCAGAATCCCGTTGGATTCATCTACAACGCCGAATCCGGCCGTGCGCAGCTGACCGACATCTGGGCGGTGCTGACCAATCCGGTTGCCCTGGTTGCGTACCCGCACATACTTGCCGGCGCGCTGCTGGCGGGCGCGGCCGTCATCATCGGGATCGCGGCGTGGCACCTGGCGCGACATCAGCACATCGAGGTGATGCGCGCTTCGCTGCGGTTCGGCTTGTTCATGGCAGTCGCGGCCGGCATCGGCACGACGATCACCGGCGATATGCAAGGCAAGGTGATGACCGAAGTCCAGCCGATGAAGATGGCGGCGGCGGAAGCCCTCTGGGACTCGAAGTCGGAGGCTTCGTTTTCGCTCTTCACCATCGGAACCCGAGACGCAACGCGGGAAGTCTTCTCGGTGCGCTCCCGTTTCTGCTTTCCTACCTTGCCGAGGGCGACTATTCACGCGACGGTCGAGGGCATCAACGACGTCCAGGCCGAGTATGAGCAGCAGTTCGGGCCGGGCGACTACACGCCGCACATCCCGACGACCTACTGGAGCTTCCGGTACATGATCGGCCTGGGCGCCGTCACTACGGCGTTGGCGCTGCTCGGCATCTGGCTCACTCGACGCGGCAGGCTTCCGGACAATCGCTGGTTCTGGCGGGCGTTGATCTGGACAACACCGCTCGCGATCCTGGCCAACAGCTTCGGCTGGATCTTCACCGAGATGGGACGTCAGCCATGGGTGGTGTTCGGCGAAATGCTGACCCGCGACGGATTGTCGCCGTCGGTTCCGGCGTGGCAGGTGATCACGTCCCTCGTCGTGTTCGCGGTGCTTTACCTTGTCATCGCCACCATCGCGCTGCGCCTCCTTGTTCGCTACGCGCAAGCTGGACCCCCGCCGGATGCCCCCGCCCCGGAGCTCGGAAACCGAAAGTCCGACACGGCAATTGACCTTCGCCTATTAGGACCACCCGTGACGTTGCCTGAATTCTGGTTTGTCCTGATCGGTTTCATGTTCGCGTCGTACTTCATGCTTGAGGGCTTCGACTTCGGAGTCGGGGCGCTGCTGCCGGTCCTCGGCAAGGACGACACCGGCCGACGGGTCATGATCAACACGATCGCCCCGGTCTGGGATGCGAACGAAACGTGGTTGGTGCTCGCCGCCGGGGCGATGTTCGCGGCATTCCCGGCCTGGTACGCCACCGCCTTCAGCGCCTACTACCTACCGCTGCTTGTCATCCTCGGGGCCTTGATCGTGCGCGGTCTGGCATTCGAGTTCCGCGGAAAGCGTGACGATGCGCAGTGGCGGCGCCGATGGGATCGCTGCATCGTTTTCGGCTCGATCGTCGTCCCCTTTCTCTGGGGCGCGTTCTTTGCGAATCTGGTCGAGTGGCGTCCCGATTAATGACGCGGGCGACTACGCCGGCGGACTTCGTGAACTGTTCTCGCCGTACACCATCCTTGGCGGGCTGGTCGTACTTTCGATGTTCGTCACCCACGGAGCGATCTTCATCGCGCTGAAGACCAGCGGCGGCATTCGGCACGACGCCCGTGAACTCGCGACCCGACTTGGCGTCGTCACGATCGTTCTGTCCGCGGCGTTCCTGAGTTGGACCATCGCCTCGAACGGCAAGGTACTGTCGGCGGCACTCGCGATCGTGGTCGTCGCCACCTTGGTCGGCGCAGTGGTGGCGAATGCGCGCGGCAGCGAAGGCGTCGCCTTCTTCCTGACCGCCAGCTCGGTCGTGCTGCTCGTCACGACATACTTTGCGACGCTGTACCCGAACGTCATGCCGTCGACAATCGACCCCGCGAACAGCCTCACGATTGCAAGCGCAAGTTCGTCAACGTACACGCTGACGCTCATGACCTGGGTGGCCGTCTTCGTCGTGCCCTTCGTCCTGGCTTACCAGGCGTGGAGCTACTGGGTGTTCCGCAGTCGGCTGAGTCGAGACCACATTCCACTGATCCCGCAGCACGGTGCCGGCGCGGTCGGCAACCGTTCGACCTAATGCGCGCGATCGACCCACGCCTGCTGCGGCGCGCGCGCTCCAGTTCAGGATTCTTGCTTCTGTGCGTAGTCATCGGGCTGGCCATCGCAGCGTGTGTGCTGGGACAAGCCGTGACTCTCGCCACAGCAATCAGCCGAGTTTTCCTGGGAGGCGCTGACTTTCGCGACATCGGCATGCTGCTGGTGCTGCTGGCCGCCTTGACGGCCACGCGGGCCGCGCTGGCCTATCTCCAGGAGACCGCAGCAGCGCGGGCGTCTGCAGTCGTGAAATCGCAGCTACGGGACGGCCTGATGCGCCGCGCCATCGACGGGGGCCCGTCGTGGCTCTCCGAACATCGCACCGGAGAGATCACGCAACTGGCCACCCGCGGGGTGGAGGCGCTCGACCCGTACTTCGCGCGCTACCTGCCGCAACTGGTGTTGACCGCCATCATCTCGCCACTGTTCGTCGTCGTGATATGGGCGACAGACTGGATCTCCGGGGTGGTGCTACTACTGACCCTCCCGATTGTCCTGCTCTTCATGGTGCTTGCCGGACTGTCCGCCCAGCGCCGCACCAACGAGCAGTGGCGAACCCTCGAGCGCATGTCCAATCATTTTCTCGACGTCGTCGAAGGCCTGACGACTCTGCGGGTATTCGGTCGAGCGCGTGCGCAGCGCCGGGCTGTGGAATCGGTGACCCACGAGTATCGCCGAACCACCATGGGGGTACTACGGCTTTCGTTCCTCTCGTCGTTCGTGCTCGAGCTATTCGCGAGCCTCTCAGTGGCCATCGTGGCCGTCCAGATCGGGCTTCGCCTCATCGGCGGAAGCATCGAATTGCAGGTCGCGCTCATCGTCCTGCTGCTCGCCCCCGAAGCCTTCCAGCCACTGCGTACCCTTGGCGCGAGCTATCACGCCGCCGCCGAGGGCCGTGTCGGTGACGGGGAAGATCCTGGACATCCTCGATGATCCGGCCCCGCCGCGGGGCATCCACCCGGTGCCCGCAGTCGTCGAGTTCGTCGCCGTGGACGATGTCACTGTCCGGCGCGTCGACAGTGCGGTCTGCACGCTGGCGCCAACCTCTTTCGGGTTGCGCAAGAGCGAAGTCGTCGCGCTGGTCGGTCCCAGCGGCTGCGGCAAGTCCACGTTGCTGAGCGTGATGCTCGGCTTCCTTACACCGTGCGCCGGCACAGTCTGCATGGACGGCGTTTCGGTCGCTGAAGCCGACCACCAGAGCTGGCTTGGGCACATTGCGTGGATGCCGCAGAGGCCCGCCCTGATGGCGGGCACAGTCGCCGGCAACGTTCGGCTCGGCGCACCCGACGCCACCGACGACGACGTCGCCTCAGCTATGACGAAAGCCGCCTGCGCAAGTATCGACCCGCGCCGACGGATCGCGCAGAACGGGGCCGACCTGTCCGCGGGAGAGCGTCAACGCATCGCGCTTGCCCGTTGCTTCCTGCGCACGCAGCGCGGAGCGGATGTCCTCCTGCTGGACGAGCCCACTGCACATCTCGATGCACCGACAGAGCAGCGCATGCTCGCTGCGATTCGCCAACTCAGCGTCGGCCGGTTCGTGCTGATGGTTGCGCACCGTCCCTCGGCGATCCAATTCGCCGATCGGATCATCGAGGTCGGCGCGGCCACCCCAGAAGGGATGGCACCCATGCGCAGCGCGGCGCTGTCATGAGGTCGCCGTCCGCGGTCACCAGCCACATCGGTTCGATGAGGCGGCTGCTGTCCTTGGCCGCCCCGGGACGGGGACGGTTCTTCACGGCATGTGGCCTGGGTGTGCTCGCGATCGGCAGCGGCGTCGGTCTCATCGCCTGCGCTGCGTGGCTCATCAGCGCTGCGGCATTGCAGCCACCCATCGTCACGCTCACGGTGGCGATCGTGGGCGTTCGGGTCTTCGCCCTAGGTAAGGCGGCGCTGCGCTACCTGGAGCGACTCGTCTCGCACGATGTCGCTTTCCGCATGCTCGCCACCATCCGGATGCGTTTCGTCGCCGCGCTGGAGCCGCTGTCGCCGGGAGCCCTGCCCGCGTACCACCGCGGCGATCTCCTTGCGCGCATGGTGTCCGACGTCGACGGACTGCAGGACCTGCCGCTGAGGGTCCTGCAACCTGTCGCTGTCGCGGCCGGAGCCGCCGCATTGGCTGTCGGTATCGTCGCGACGTTGCTGCCCTCGTCGGCAGCCGCGCTGGCTGTGACACTTGCGGTCGCAGCGGTCGCGGCACCGGCGGCGACCTCTTGGGCCAATCGGCGCGCCGAGGCCCGGTTGGCCACAGCGCGAGCAGAACTGTCGACGAGCGTCGTCACGCTGTTGAACGCCAGGGCCGACCTGGTCGCCTACGGTGCCGCTTGGCAGCACCTGGCCCAGCTGAGGGCACTCGATGCCGGTCTGACGCGGATCGCACGGTCCTCGGCGCTGGCGGCCGGTGTCGGCGCGGGCCTTGCCGTCGTCTGTGCCGGTGGAGCCGTCTGGGGCGCGCTCGCCCTGGGTACATCGGCGGTACGTGCCGGCGCCTTGGACGGCGTAACGCTCGCGGTCGTCGTCTTGATTCCGCTTGCGGCCTTCGAGGCCGTGCAGGTCCTGCCGACCGCGACGCTCGCGTACAGCCGCTCCCGGCACAGTGGTGAGCGCGTCGTCGAACTGATGGACACGCCCGTCCCGGTGACCGAGCCGGCCAACGTTCGACGGTTGGACCGTGCGAACCTTTGGCCGATTTCGTTGCAGCATGTGGGGGCGCGCTGGCCCAACACGCATTCGTCGGCGCCCGCCGCGGTCACCGGTGTCGACCTTGAACTCACGCCCGGGCGCACGATCGCGGTGGTTGGCGAGAGCGGTTCGGGAAAGACCACGTTGTCGGCGATACTGTTGCGATTTGTCGAGCTGAGCTCAGGGTGCTATCACCTCGGTGGCGTAGATGCCCGAGACGTCCCGGGTGACGAGGTCCGCCGGATGGTTGGTCTGTGCGCGCAGGATGCCCACATATTCGATTCGACCATCCGGGAGAACCTTCGTCTCGCCCGCCCAGACTGCGACGACGATGAGCTGCGCGACGCCCTCCGGCGTGTCCGCCTGCTCGAGTGGGTTCAGCGACTGCCCGACGGCTTGGATACGCACGTCGGGGAGGGTGGTCAGCGACTGTCCGAAGGAGAACGTCGGCGGATATCTGTTGCACGGGTGCTGCTGGCCGACTTCCCCGCGATTGTCTTCGACGAACCCACCGCCAATCTGGACCAACCCACCGCCGACGCGCTCGTGCGCGACCTCCTTGCAGCGACCACCGATCGCGCGACTGTGCTGATAACCCATAGGCTGTCGGCCCTCGAACTCGTCGACGAGATCATCGTGCTGAAGAATGGCAGCGTGGCGGAGCGGGGCAGGCACAGCGAGTTGGTCCTCGCCGGCGGGCTCTACACAGACTCGTTGGAGGCCGAGCACGGCCGCGCTTGGGGTTTGGACGATTGGAGCGCTTGTGACTCGGGACGACGCGCTGCACGGTAAGTCTGTAACCAGCAAGGTGGTGTCGGTTCTCGAGGCGTTCTCCACCGGCACTCCCAGGCTGTCACTGAAGCAGCTGGCTGAGAGCACCGGACTTCCGCAGTCCACGACGTACCGGCTTGCTTCAGAACTCGTCGCTTGGGGCGGTCTCGAGAGGGTCGAAGGTGGCGGCTATCAGATCGGACTCCGACTGTGGGAGATCGGGGCGCTGGCCGTCCGTGGGGAAAGCCTGCGCGAAATCGCCCTGCCTTTCATGCAGGACCTTTACGACGCCACCCGTGAGAACGTCCACCTTGCCATCCTCGACGGAACAGAGGCGCTCTACATCGAGAAGATCACCGGCCGAGGTGCCGCGAGGGTGGTCTCCAGGCGGGGCGGCAGACTGCCGCTGCACGCGACGGGCGTCGGGAAAGTCCTACTCGCATACGGCCCGGAAGACGTTCTCGCCGAAGTTTTGGCGAACAGCCTGACGCGTTACACCGCGCACACGATCGTCATGCCGGGACACCTACGACGAGCGCTGACAAAGATACGCCGCGAAGGCGTCGCCTTCGCGAACGAAGAAATGTCGGTGGGCACGGTGTCTGTCGCGTCGCCCATACTCGCGTCGCCTGCAAGCGCAATTGCCGCACTCGCCGTGGTCGTTCGGGCCAATCGCGCCGATCTTCGGCGACTTGCCCCGGCCGTACAGGCGACGGCGAACTCACTGTCGAGGATCATCCAACAACCCTGCCCGGACCATCGGCCGCGACCGATATAAGCCGACCAGCGTTTACACCCTCGTCAGCGCGGGTAGGCTTCCTGACAGCCGACTCTCATTGAGCGGGAGTGATCGCTAGGCGTACACGCGGTTGCCTGCGAACCTCGTCTCGGAGAGATGAGGAGTAACACATGGCCGGAAATTCGACCGATCCCGGACGGTCGGTGACCAGCAAGGTGACGGCGATCTTGCTGGCATTCGCGGACGGTGGTGTCCACACGTTGACCGAGATCGCCGCCATTGCAAACCTGCCCACGTCAACCGCGCACCGCCTCGCCTCGGAACTGGTCGCCTGGCGTCTTCTCGAGCGCACCGAGGAGCGCAGCTATCGGATCGGTTTGCCTTTGCGCATGATCGCCAGCTGAATACTCCGCGTCCGAAGTCTGCTCATACACACTGACTGTGAGGCGAGTCCTGCCGGTGCTGGACGAACTGTCGAGGGCGACCCGGAACGAGGTGCGGATGGGCGTTCTGCGTGGTTCAGATGTCCTGACGTTGCAGCCGCCTCCGAACCGGGTCAATCGAAGGGGTGCACGCTGAATCGCTCCTGCACGGTATCATGCCGGCGCATGCGGCGGCCTCGGGAAAAGCACTGCTCGCCTTCTCCCCACCCGGCGTCGTCAACCATGTCATCGCGGCCGGGTTGCCCGCGTTCACACGGCATACCATCACCTCGCCCGACGTCCTGCGTCAGAAACTTTCGGTCATCAGGTTGACCCAGATCGCGACATCGCGGAACGAGTTCGAGTGCGGCAGAGCGGCGATCGCCATGCCGATCTTCTACGGCGGGGGCCGCGTGGCTGCCGCGATCGAACTCACCGGGCGAGATCTCGGCAGCGAATTGAAGTCGGCCGCCAGCGCGCTCTCCGTTGCGTGTCGTAGTTTGTCACGCCAACTCGCAACTGAGTTTCGCATGATGGGAAGCCGAAACGGTCACACGACCCGCAATTCGGAGTCCGCGTAGCTTCGCACCACCGATCCGCATGAATATCTACACATTGGTTGGCTTGCGTAGGTGTCAAGTCGAAAGAGTTCGCAGTGAGCAGGACTTCAGGCACTGGGGCGTGGGGCTGACTTCAGCGGCCGCAGGCAGTGTCTAAATAGGCTGCGGATCCGGAATGCGTTGTGATGCAGCCATTTCAGAGTCGCGTCGGTGCCTCCTCCGGTGACCAGGCGTCCGCGCGGCTGCGCGGAGCTGTCGCCCGCCGGTGCTCGAAACGTGGTGTGCACAGCAGAGCCCATCGCGGAGTCGAGAGACGACACGCTATGGGCTGCAATTCCATTCACTGTGCCTTGATACCCATACAGATCGGAATGACGTGACGGTCGACACCGAACGCATGTACCTGTGTAGCCGATGGAAGTCCGACGCGAGATTTGCGACGGTCGTTTCGCATGTCGCGCATTCCATCGAGCGGGAAGGATCGCCGAACGCTCGCCGGGAGGGATATGGCACTTGCGAGACGAGTGGAGGAAGGCTGTCGCCCCAGTGACCAAGGCATGATTCATCACCGAGTTCCAGCGGGGCGGCGCGATGACCGGCCGCGTTCGACCCCATCCGGGCGAGACCGGCGGCCTCGCGGGCCGCGCCCAAAAGACCGTGTCGCTCGCCCTGCAGGGCGGCGGTGCCCACGGCGCATTCACGTGGGGCGTGCTCGACGCCCTCCTCGAAGACGGGCGCCTCGCCGTCGAAGCGACCACTGGTGCGAGCGCCGGCGCCATGAACGTCGTCGTGATGGTGGAGGGCTGGCTCGGGGGCGGGATCGACGGGGCGCGGAGCGCGCTCGAAACCTTCTGGCGCCGGGCCAGCCTCGACGGATCCTTTTCCCCAGTTCTAGGCAATCATCTACCATCCTGTTGGATGGTGGTAGGATGGCCGACAGATGGCGGGGAGGCGGCATATGGCCGAGGTCGACAAGAGCGAGAAGATCACCATCAACGTGGGTCTGGTCGACCTCGGCCAGATCGATCTGCTCGTCGATGAGGGCTTCTACGCCAACCGCACGGACTTCATCCGCACAGCGATCCGGCGTCAGCTTGAAAGCCGGGCGGACGCGGTAAATGACACAGTGGCGCGCCGAACGCTGATACTCGGCACCCAGCACCTCAGCCGCCGTGACCTCGAGGAACTCCGTGACGCGGGGCAGACAGTCAAGCTGCACGTCCTCGGGTTGGCGACGATCGGCAACGACGTGAGCCCCGAGCTTGCGCTGGCGACGATCGCCTCAGTCGAGGTCCTCGGCGCCTTCCGGGCGCCGATGGCGGTCAAAGCAGCCCTCGCCAACCGCACCGCAACCTGAGCCGTTGCACGGCGCCGACCACCGGTCGACGTCAACCTCATACCCGAAGGGGCTCCCATGGCCGACCATCGCACCGCCGGCATGTCCGAAGCACTGCGGCTCACCCGCGCAGGACAGCTGACCGAGGCGTTCGCCGTTCTGCAGCGCACGCTCGGGGCCGCACCTCCGGCTGGGTCAGTCGGCACCGGCCCGGAAACCCCCCGGCTCAACTCCGACCCACTCCCAGGCGGCCCCCACATCTCGCCCGCGCGATGGCACAGGACGCCGGGCGGCGGCGGGCTGCTCGACAAGCTGCGGGCCACGCTGACCTCGAAGCCCGGCGCAGGCCTGCCCAGCGGATTGACCAACCCGCTCGGCGACCTGCCCGCCGGCCGCGGCGCCACGCCGCCCGGCGCGGCTGCGGCGGCCGCCGCACCCGGCGGACAGATCCGCCACCTAGACCACACCGACCCAGCCGGGACCAGATGCTATGACCTCTACATCCCCACCGGCTACACCGGTGCGCCGGTGCCCCTGCTCGTCATGCTGCACGGCGGCAAACAGAACGCCACCGACTTCGCCGCCGGCACCCGGATGAACGACCTCGCCGAGCAGCACACCTTCCTCGTCGCCTACCCACAGCAGTCCGCCGCGGCCAACAGCGGCGGCTACTGGAACTGGTTCTCCCCCGCCGACCAGCAGACAGGCGCGGGCGAGCCGGCGATCATCGCCGGCATCACCCGCCAAATCATGGCCGACCACCAGGTCGACCCCGCCCGCGTGTATGTCGCCGGACTCTCCGCTGGCGGCGCCATGGCGGCGGTGATGGCCGCGACCTACCCGCAGCTCTACGGCGGGGTCGGAGTGCATTCCGGGATCGCCTACGGCGCGGCGCGTAACGTCGCGGCGGCGTTTGTTGCCATGCGCACGGGCGGCTCACCCGGGCCGGGCGGGCGAGTGCCGTTGATTGTCTTCCACGGCGACCGCGACCCGATCGTGGCCCCGGTGAACGCCGTGAACCTCCTCGCCGCCCGCCTGGCTACCGCCGACAGCTCGGTGTCACACACCACCGACCTCGACGAGCAGACCACCGGCCACCCCTGCACCCGCACCGTGCACACCGACGTCGACGGCGTCGTCCTCGCTGAGTCCTGGACGGTGCATGGCGGCGGACACGCCTGGTACGGAGGGAACCCTATCGGGTCCTACACCGACCCGATGGGCCCCGACGCGTCCGCCGAGATGGTCCGGTTCTTCCTCGCACAGAACCGCAGGTCCTGAGCGACGCTGCTTCGCCCGGGCAGCGTCGCCGGGAACCGTTCGGCTGGCAGTTGCCCCGCTGATCCTGATCCCCGCAGCCGGCCTCGTCGCCCTTCTCGATGCCGTCAGATGCTGACGACACCGCGCGGCGGGCGCGACTTCGTCGGGTACATCGCCGACGCGATGTACTGGCTCACTGCGAAATAGTCGAAGCGGTCTGCGACCCCGCCACGACGACCTCGCCCACCTCGCCGCCGAAAGACCGCCACTGCCCAGCCGGATCTCTCCCAGCATGTAATGGGTCATGTCATGGGGGAGGTCGCGGGCAGGGAGAATGTCGAGCCGTTGATGGACGCATTGGTTGGGCCGAATCGTGATGCCCCGCGGTCTTTTCCGTCGATAGACGCCTACCGGCACGCCGCAGCGGTCGCCTCGGCGCCGACGACGCGATCGGAATAGGTACGCCCCGCAACGTGTTCGCCGGCGTGGGCGGCTAGGATGCAGTGCGTCGAGGGCTTGCTTGTTTGGCGGGCGAGTCGCGGTGGGCGCGTTCGAGTGTGGTGAGACGTTTGACTTCGTCGTCGAGGTGGACCTAGCACAGATAAGGGGTCGCTAGTGGCGATGGCCTTGGTTTGGACGGCGGCACCGATGTCACCGCCGCTGAGGTCTTCGATCGGCAACCCGCATTAGGGTGCCCGCCCGACCTTCGGCGGAAGCGTAGGCTCCGGACAGCCGACTCTCATTGAGCGGGAGTGATCGCTAGGCGTATACGCCGTTGCCTGCGAACCTCGTCTCGGAGAGATGAGGAGTAACACATGGCCGGAAATTCGACCGATCCCGGACGGTCGGTGACCAGCAAGGTGACCGCGATCTTGCTGGCTTTCGCGGACGGTGGTGTCCACACGTTGACCGAGATCGCCGCCATTGCAAACCTGCCCACGTCAACCGCGCACCGACTCGCCTCGGAACTGGTCGCCTGGCGTCTTCTCGAGCGCACCGAGGAGCGCAGCTATCGGATCGGTTTGCCTTTGCGCATGATCGCCAGTGAATACTCCGAGTCCGAAGTCTGCTCATACACACTGACTGTGAGGCGAGTCCTGCCGGTGCTGGACGAACTGTCGAGGGCGACCGGGAATCGGGTGCGGATGGGCGTTCTGCGTGGTTCAGATGTCCTGACATTGCAGCCGCCCCCGAACCGGGTCACCGAAGGGGTGCACGCTGAAGCGTTCCTGCACGGTGTCATGCCGGCGCATGCGGCAGCCTCGGGAAAGGCACTGCTCGCCTTTTCCCCACCAAGCGTCGTCAACCGTGTCATCGCGGCCGGGTTGCCGGCGTTCACACGGCATACCATCACCTCGCCCGACGTCCTCCGCCAGAAACTTTCGGTCATCAGGTTGACCCAGGTGGCGACATCGCGGAACGAGTTCGAGTGCGGCAGAGCGGCGATCGCGATGCCGATCTTCTACGGCAGGGGCCGCGTGGCTGCCGCGATCGAACTCACTGGGCGAGATCTCGGCAGCGAATTGAAGCCGGCCGCCAGCGCGCTGTCCGTTGCATGTCGTAGTTTGTCACGCCAACTCGCAACTGAGTTTCGCATGATGGGAACCCAAAACGGTCACCCGACCGGCAGTTCGGAATCCGCGCTGGCGGCACACGACCGATCCGCGTGAGCTTCGCAGCGATTCGGGACCTGTTGCTTTTGCCACCAGCCACCCAGTCTTGGCGAACCGCTGGCAGTTCCGGAACACGTTGTGGCGCAGCTATCTTCGGAATCGCAGAGGCCGCTTGGGTTGGCATCTGTGGGCCACGTGACGTTCTCCGTCTGGAGCCGGACGTACACCGGCATTCCGGCGGCTTTGAGACGCGGATACTACTCATGACCGCCGAAAGTGCCGGTGTACGTGCGATGCGATTACTTCAGCAGGTCGCGCGCAGCCGTGGTGTAGGCGTTCGTCACCTCGGTGATGTAGGACGCCTGCGCCTTGGCGAGGTCCGAAATCCATTCCACCTGTGTGGACTCGGCGGCCTTCTGGCCGAACTCCAGCAGGCTGTTCAGCGTCTGCTCGTAGGTGTCGAGCGACATCGTCCCGGTTTGCTTCGCTGCCGTGAGCACTTTGTCGTTCAGCCCGCGAATCCGCTCGGCGGCGTTCTCGAAGTCGACTTCGGACGGTGATCTGGTTGCAGCCATCGTCATTCCTTATTCGGTCGTGCCATGGCCCTTGTGGCCCGGTCGTTAGCAACATTAGCACAATTTGTGCTAACACGGCTAATCGCGATGACCCCGGGCCGCAGCAAGCAACCGTCCCGTGGAGAACGTCCTGGTTGGCCCGGTATCGATGGAAGGTCACTACCGGTGAATCCCCGGTTCCCTCCACCAGATACGTGGCACGGCGGCTGTCGAGCGAACGCGGCCCCTCTGGCGTGCCATGAGCGGCGCCGAGGTTGTCCGCCGTCGCCGACTCGCATCTGTGACTCACACGAATAATCGTGCGGCCGGATTAGTCAAGTGTCGGGGTTCTCGGAGGCTCGGCGTATCCGGTTGGCGGCAACGAAACAGCGGTGGATCTCCGTCATCGCGCGACGCTGGGCCGCCGTGAGTTCGGGTGCCGCCGCGATAGCATCCGCGAGGTCCGATTGTGATGGATCATCGTCTGAGGTCGCCGGCTCGACGTAACCCGCGCGTCGGTACAAATCTTCAACCGAAAGATCCAGCGAAGCGGCCAGTGCCTCGAGCACTGTGTCGGAGGGTGCCCTCAATCCCCGTTCGATCTGTGACAGATACGGATTGGAGATCCCGACCGACTTGGCCAGTTGGCGCATTGGCAGCGCTGCAAGCTCACGCTGTTCGCGGATGATCGCGCCTAACAGATTCTGTGGGCTTTCCTGATCCACGTCGTGAGACTAGCCCACATCTCCGTTCGGCTATCGTGACCATCCGTTCGCCGCGGCAACCAGCGGACCGATCCGATGCCGTCACGCTCGGCATCTCAAGAGCCCATCGACGATGCCGTTGCCAGGGGCGCCACCGTCGTCTCGACGGCGCGGATGCAGTCGGCGAGCGCTTCGTACAACCGACGATCCTCACCCATGTACCCGAGGACTCCACCGAGATCACCGACGAGACCTTCGGACCGCACGCTGGCGATCAACCCGGTCGAGAGCATGGATGAAGCCATCAAACTCACTAACGCCACGAAGTACGGACTCGCCGGGGCGGTGTTCGCCAAGAAGAACGGTGTCGACATCGCCCGTCGGGTGCGTTCGGGAATGACGTCGGTCAACTCGGTGGTGGCCTTCGCCGGTGTGCCGGCACTACCGTTCGGCGGTGTGGGCGAGTCTGGCTTCGGTCGCATCCACGGCCCCGATGGTCTCAAGGAGTTCACCTTCGCCAAGGCGATCACCCGGCAGAGGTTCGAAGCCGCTGATGCAGCTGACATCATTTGCGCGCGACGCCAAGACCGACGGCAAGGTGGCGCTGATGATGACGGTCCTGCATGGTGGCAAGAAGACGCTGAACTAGGCGCCAATGAGTAGCCGACTCCCACATGGAGTGCAATCCGCCACGAACGCTCGCGCTCAGCTGAGCCGACGCCACTATCGACACGCCGAAGTCGTTACACCGAATCCCAGAAGGATGGCCCATTGGCCAGACAGTGGCCATCTCGATTGAGACTTGGCCAAGTGGACTGAGAATCTACACGTAAGAACCGGGTGGGGTGATCTCGCTCCGGCCACGACCACGTAGATGGGCGCCGGATGTCAGCAGGATCCGGTCGTGGGGGCCAATGTCTAGTACGCGGAGTGGGCTGGCCCACTAGGCGGTGGATGGGAGCACATCGTCGTACATCACGACGCCCATCCCGTTGATCCACTCGTAGATCGCCTCGTAGGACAGGGTCGTGCCCGGGTGCCCGTGCATAGCACCCGCCACCGCAACCCACGCCCGAACCTCACCTGTGCCGTTACCTGCCTCCATCAGTTCGTCATTCGGCATGTCGAGCAGATCCCCCAAGTCCTTCTGCTCCAGTTGCTTGACGAACCAGCGGTCGAATTCCTCATCGATGTCGCCGACCCGCGGCTCCCCGACGAAATGCGACAACCCACCCGCGGCGCACAACGCGACCCGCTTCAAAGCTGGATAGCCGCGGATGGCGTCGCCGACGGCCTTACCGAATTCATAGCACTGCCGCAGCGTCATCAATGGCGGTGTCGTGCAGTTCATCACGATCGGAACCATCGGAAGTCGCATCAGCGGGTCGAGCTCGTAGTACACCGTCATGAAGCCGTGGTCCGCCTTCATCTTGTGGGACAGCGCCGGCTGAAAACCGGCGGCGACCGTCCGATCCATGATGAAGCTCGCGAGTCCTGGCTCGCCCGGCACGATCACCTTGGGAATCTTCAGCCACTTCTCCAGCGGACCCTGATGTCCCTCGCCGAGTCCGATCACGATTTGCGGCAAGTTGTCCAGGAAGAAGTTGGTGAAGTGCTCACCGGACAGCATCACGACCGCCTCAACCTCGGATTTCGCAGCACGCTCTCGGACGCGCTGCAGAGCGCCGAAGAACCGGTCGCCCTTCTCGCGCGGCGCGGACTCGCGGTCGGCCGCCATCATGGGTGCGTGGGAGGCTGCGTAGGCCATCACGATGTCTGCCATCGGGTCTTCCTCTTGGTCTGTGAGTCGGCTGCTTCGAGCAGCGACCGGTAGTCGGCACGCTTATAGCCCATCGCCCGGCAGTAACCATTGATGATCACCGGATGTGTGCCGGCCGCGTAAAAAGCGGCGACATCGCCGTTCACCAACGCCGCCCGCTCCTCTTCGGTTAAGTCATAGCCCTCGACCGACAGTTTGGGGCGCGGCGCGCCCTCCGGCGGCATTCTCCATTGCCCGCAGGTAGTCGAAGAGGCACTGCTGCATTTGATAAAGGCTCACTACCAGTTACCTCCACCGCGTTGACGGACAAAATCAGCTTGCATCAACCAGGATGTGTGTGACAGGTTCTCCGCCGCACTTCCCGCTCGATGAAACAACTTCGAGATCCGGTCGGACCGCTGCGGGCCGACAAGCAGCAGCTGGAGCACCACGGTGCGGTCATCTGCGACGTCCGCGGTAGCCGCCATGCCGTGTCGCTGCCGGCCTTCCTTCTCAGGGAGATGACCGGCGGCTTGTCCGCCGAGAAAGTGCTAGACAATGCGCGCGCCGACGTTCGCGGTCGCACCGGATCGGCTGGTGGGGCCGATCGCGGCGGTTGCCTGCCGGCACTTCGCGCCGGCTCGACATGATCGGGACCCGGTCGCCACCACGGTGACGTAGCAGGGCGGGTGAGAGTTCGCTGACATGACGGAGCGCACAATGCCTTTCCGGGGTGATTGAAACAACGGCAATAAAACTGAGCACTTACCCGTTGGCGATGATGAGATAGACAAAATTGTTGTCCAATTTGGAAGGTCCTGATGATAAGCAACGTCGTGGCCATTGTGGTGTCGATTGCTTTGGTGCTAAGCCTGTTCGGGGCGCTTTACGCGTGGTACGAGGCGTCGCTGCGCCGCTTCAACGGCGTTGTCGCCAAGGACGTGCTGGCCAGCTGGGATGCCCGGTTGGCACAGCTGCCACCGTACGACCGCGAAGAGCTGCGCATGCAACCACCGGTCGAGGTGCTGGAGGCGACGGTCGCCTTGCCATCTCCGCGACAGCGGCGGTTCCAGTTGAGCGATACCCGGTGAGTGCGGGCTAAACCGTGTCGCTGAGCGCGGTGCCCTGCGTGCGCTGCCGTCGATGCGCTGCCATGCGCACAGGGGCGTTCACTTCTCCATATCCCGAGTAGCCCCCTACTCGCTGGACCACTTCGAAGAACACTCGCCCGTCCAGCATGTGGGTATAAAAGTGCAAGAACTCACCGTTCTTGTCGCGGTCGTACATGATGCCAAGATCGCGCATCAGTGATAGCTGCTCGTAGGGAATCGACAGCCGAGCATCAAGATCGTCATAGTAGTTGGTGGGATCGGCAAGATGAGCCCGTCGATGGCGCTCGCCGACTTTGCTGCTGCGAAGATATCGTCCGTCGCGAAGGCGACGTGCTGAGGATCAAGGACAGCCGGGTGCCAGTCGGCTCCCCGCCGCAGCACCGAAACGCTCAGACCCAGTCGAACCGTAAGCGCTGGGTCGGCGACGGCCAGATTGCGGATCAACCCGAACGGGGCGGCAACCTCCGATGTGTGCGCGGTACGCAGACCCAGGATCGCCCGGTAGAAAAGAATCGCTTCATCGAACCGGTCGTACGGCTGAGTGAGTGCTACATGGTCGATGCCCGAGATTGCCCGGCCGACACTCTGCGAACCATTCAGAGCGAAATCCGAGCGCCACGTCAGACCACCCCGCCGGCTGTCGCACAAAAGCACCGCAGTGCTATCCGGAGCCGCGACCCCAGGAATATCAACCTCGCCCGCGGCCCAGGTACGAGGAACGACCGGGGTCAGCATTGCCTGCCCCCGCCGGGCCACGGCATCGGTGTCGAGAGTCTGGATGCCCAGCGCAGCTACAGCGGCGCCCTTGCCTTCGCTATTGGTATTCACCAGAATTCGGGCATTGCCATGCTCCCAGAGGTCAACTGACTTGGTGTGGTGCCGGCCGGTGTTGGTAAAGCCCAGCGAGGTGAGGGCGTCGACAACGACTGTGGCCGAAGAGGCGTCGACGGCGATCTCGACGAAGGCGTAGCCGTCCAAAGGCGGAACGCCCGGAAGCGGTAGCGCGGGCTGGCGTGTGCCGGCCGAGATGCGCGCCGCACCAGTCGTCTCCTGCAGCAGTAGGAGCGACCGCATGCCGTCGACCGCGGCCCGGTGCGGCTCGGACTGGCGGTACACGTCGTTGAATACTTCGAGCGACAACGGTCCCCTATAACCGGCTGCTAGAACGTGCCCGAGAAAAGCAGTCAGATCAAACGAGCCTTGCCCCGGGAAAAGCCGGTAATGCCGGCTCCATTGGAGCACATTCATGTCCATGAACGGTGCGTCCGAAAGCTGGAGGAAAAAGATCTTGTCACCCGCAATGCCGTGGATTTCGGACGGATCCGAACCGCGCGACAAGATGTGGAAGCTGTCCAGGCACAACCCCAGCGCAGGGTGATCGCCCTTTCGAACGATGTCCCACGAGTGTGTGTAGGTGTTGACGTGCCGACCCCAGGCCAGCGCTTCATACGCGATCCGGATCCCGTGGCGCTCAGCGCGCGACGCCAGGGCGTGCAACTGCTCAGCGATTCGATCATCGTTGTCGACGGCGTCGTCAGAAACCGACGAACACACCAACAACAGATCCGCGCCGAGTTGCTCCATGAGCTCGAATTTGCGCTCGGCGCGGCGCATATTTGCCGTGCAGACGTCCGGTTTCACCGAATCGAAGTCTCGAAACGGCTGATAGAGATCAATGGCAAGGCCCAGATCGGCGCAGCCTGTGCGCAGGGCCGCGGGGCTGAACGGGGCAGCGATGAGATCCGGTTCGAAAATCTCGATGCCGTCGAACCCTGCCTCCGACGCCGCGTGGAGTTTCTCCTCCAAAGTGCCGGAGATGCACACGGTGGCAATCGCCGTCGGCAGCGGCGACTTCACGCCGCCGTTGGATTTCCGGACATCTCCTCGGTCGACCATATCGGCGCCCTTCGGCGATCGGGTTCAGTCAGCATCGACTGCAGGCTGCTACAGCGGTGTCGCGTCCACACTCAGAACCAGCCCTTCAGGACCATCGAACCCCGAATCTGACACTGTTCTCATGGTTTCCAGCCAGCGGGATCGCGGTGAGGGCAAGCCGCGCACAGCACACGAACCCCCCACGATCGAGCACACAAGCAGGAGCTTTCGGGCAGGGCGGGACGCGCAACCCGGAAATCACGGCGCCCCGGGAATAGGTTCGCCGAGGGTCAGCACATCCGAACCATGTGTACGGACCAAACAGCACCCCGTCACGAGTTCGATGCGTAATAGTGCCGCCAAGCACCCGTGCTCAGGGCGTTGTCCCGATGAGCGGGAAATAGCGGTGAGCGGGCCGCCAACAATCCACCATGGATGCAGCGAGCCGGCAACACCGACTCTCTGGTCACGCCTTGAGGAGGAGCCGATGGCAGTGCGAAAGTCGATCAACATCTGCGGATCAGGCCCGTCGATCGAAGCGGCGGTCCAGGAGGCCATGGACCGGGCGTGCACAACGCTTGATGGGATCACCCGCTTCGAGGTGACCAAGATCAGTGGTGATCTCACCGACGCAGGCACAGTTTTCGACGTCGAACTGATCATCTGGTTCACGCTGCTCGAGCGGATGCACGAGTGAGCTGCAACCCGTGACCACCACCCAAGAACTGCGTGGTCACATCCAGCCTGAGGGCATCGGAGTAGCCGCGATGCCCATCGGGATCAATCACATCGAGAGTGTCAACGTCTACCTCGTCGAAGACGGAGACTCGGTGACGCTAGTGGACTGCGGCATGTGGCACCCCGGCGAGCCGGACGACGGATTGACCAAGCTGCGTCACGCACTCAACACCCGGGGCCACGTGCTCGAAGACATCTCACGGATCATCGTCACCCACGCCCATATTGACCACTACGGGATGGCCGGGCGGCTGATGGAACTGACGGGCGCCGAGTTGTACATGCACGTCATGACGGACCTGGACTGTGAGAAGTACCGGCATCCCGACACCGCCCAGGCGCGAAAGCGCGACATGTACAGCGACCACGGGGTGCCCAAAGCCGAGCTGCCCGCTTTCGCCGACACGCTCATTGCGTGGATGCCGTACCTGCATTCCGTGGTAGAGGCCTCCACACGCCTGCAAGGTGGCGAGTTCATCCGTATCGGCAAGCGCCAGTGGGAAGTTCTCCACACGCCAGGTCACTCACTCGGCCACATCTGCCTGTGGTCGCAGACGGACAGGCTCCTGTTCTCCGGCGATCACCTCCTGCCGGCCGTCACTCCCCCGGTCATGTTCGAGCGTGGATTCGACAGGGATCCTCTCCGCAGCTACCTCGAATCCCTGAAGCTGGTCGCCGAGCGCGATCCCGCACTGGTGATGCCCGGACACGGACGCGCGTTCGCGGACGGCAGGCGCCGCGTCGAAGCGATCACGCGCAACAAACAACGCCGGCTCGACGCCATTCACGCCTTGATTCGCAGCCACCCCTGCACCGTCCGTGAGATCGCCGAAGCTCAGGTCGCCAAGGCCCTCCTGGAGTTTCAACGAAATCTGGCAATGGCTGAAACACTCGCCCATTTGGCTTACCTGCGTTGGCAGGGGCTGATCGAACGACGGACCCGCGAAGACGGTGTCTACGAGTGGTACTCGACCGATGAGGCGTCTCATTGATTCCGCCGCGACGAGTTATGGACGAGACCACGATCCCGCGAGCAATTGCGCCCTGTTGGAAACTGGCAGTGTGACGATCTTCGACGAACCTAAGATCGATTGTCACAACCACCTTCTCGACCCCGCCCATTTTGGGTACGCGCCCAACGCCTGGTACCACCCGGTCGCCAACGAGCAGGGCACGGCGCACCAACTGACCGACATGTTCAATGCCTACGGCTGCCGACATGCGTTGGTGGTCGGCCCCAACTCGGGGTACGACACGGACAACCGATGCCTGCTGGACTTCCTCGATCACGGGAACGGTCGGTTCAGGGGTGTCGCTGTGGTTGACAACGACACCGGCCGTGCCGAACTGGAGCGGCTGCGCGATCGGGGCGTGGTGGGCACCACGATGCAGGCCGCACTACTGGGCGTCGAGCGCTTCCACGGCGCGGAGGCGCTGCTGCGCGACCTCGCTGATCTGGACATGTTCGCCGACGTGCAGGTGGAAGCGGACCAACTGGTGGAGATGGCCCCGCTGCTGGAGCTGTCCGGCGTGCGCGTGCTGATCGACCACTGCGGGCGGCCCGTTCCAGGGGCTGGCCTGAACCAGCCGGGATTTCGTCGGTTGCTCGACCTGGCATCGAGCGGCCGGTACTTCGTCAAGATCTCCGGCTTGGTGAAGTGCTCGGCGACGAGATACCCGTGGGAGGATTCTTGGCCGTTCGTACAGGCGTTGCTCGAGGCATTCACGCCGGACCGGTGCATGTGGGGGTCGGACTGGCCGTTCCTGCGGGCTCCCGAGCGCATCGACTACGGGCTCATTCTCGCCCTCATCGAGCGATTCGTGCCCGATCCCGGCGACCGCCGAAAGGTGTTGTGGGAAACTCCGATTCGGCTCTTCGGCTTTGAGGAGTCGCCGCGACAGCGGAATCCGTAGGCGGAGCCAACCGTTATGGCGGCGTCCATCGCCCGGACGGCGCCGATAGGCTCTTGGCTCGTGCGCGCCGTGCTGATCGTGAACCCCAACGCGACGTCGACCACCCAAGCCGGTCGCGACCTGCTCGCCCACGCGTTGGAAAGCCGCGTCAAGCTGACTGTCGCGCACACCGACCACCGGGGCCACGCGATCGAGATCGCCCGCGACGCCGCCCGCGAGGGGGTCGACGTGCTGATCGTGCACGGCGGCGACGGAACGGTGAACGAGGTAGTCAACGGCGTGCTCGGCGAGGCCGGCGGGCAGCACGGTCCGGCCGTCGGGGTGGTCCCGGGCGGGGCGGCCAACGTGTTCGCCCGTGCGCTGGGCATCAGTCCCGATCCCATCGAAGCGACGAATCAGCTCGTCGACCTGCTAACCGAATATCGACGGCGCAGGCGCTGGCGGCGCATCGGGCTGATGGACTGCGGTGAGCGGTGGGGGGTGTTCACCGCCGGCATGGGCGTCGACGGCGATGTGGTGGCGGCCGTCGAGGCGCAGCGCGACAAGGGCCGCAAGGTCACCTCCTCGCGCTATATTCGCGTCGCGATCCGGGAGAACCTGGCCAGCGCCCGCAAGGAGCCGTCGCTGACGCTGCACCTGCCCGACCGGGATCCGGTTTCGGGAGTGCACTTCGCGTTCGTATCGAACGCCAGCCCGTGGACCTACGCCAACACCCGGCCGGTGTGGACGAACCCCACGACCACGTTCGAGACCGGTCTGGGCGTGTTCGCGACCACCAGCGTGAACGTCTGGGCGAACCTGCTGCTGGTCCGGCAAATGTTGTCGCGCAAGCCCCGCCTCGAGGCCAAGCACCTCATCCGCGACGACGACCTGCCGTGGCTGCGAGTGACAAGCGACACGCCGGTGGCATGTCAGATCGACGGTGACTACGTGGGTCTGCGCGAGCAAATGATGTTCACGGCGGTACCTGATGCGCTGGGCGTGGTTGCTCCACTCGCAAAGAAACCCTCTGACCTGCATTGATGTCATGCGCTTGGCCAAATAAGGGCGCAGCTGGATTAAGTGTAGTACAAACGAGTTAGGGATCCGCAAACAGACCTAACTAGTGAGATTGACCACGTGTTAACGCGGCGCTATTGACATCTGTTCAGCCTGTGAAAGCATCGATGCAACAGCGCAGAAACATTTGTGTGCACGCGTTACACAGCCGAAGAAACAGCTCGTGCGCCTTGCTGCGCACACGGTAAGGAGAGATCGACAAATGGATTGGCGCCACAAGGCGGTCTGTCGCGACGAGGATCCGGAGCTGTTCTTCCCGGTAGGGAACAGTGGCCCGGCCCTCGCGCAGATCGCTGACGCGAAGCTCGTCTGCAATCGCTGTCCGGTGACGACCGAGTGCCTCACCTGGGCGTTGGATTCGGGCCAGGACGCCGGCGTGTGGGGTGGAATGAGCGAAGATGAGCGGCGCGCGCTGAAGCGCCGCAACGCCCGGACCAGGGCCCGCAGCGGGGTCTAACCTCAGCCCGCATCACAAACCGCTACGGCCCCGGCGAAAGTCGGGGCCATAACTGTGCGCAACGCAATTAATACGAATTTGCGTCAGTGAAGGTCACTTTGCGCAATCGAACGCACAGCCAGGAACGAAAACCGCTATTGGGCGAGCCGCGGCCGTCTGCCGATCGGCACCCGCAGCACCACGTCGGTACCGCCGGTCGGGAGGTCGTGCATGCCCAGCGAGCCATCCAGCTCCGCCGACACCAGCGTCCGGACGATCTGCAGGCCGAGCCGATCGGACTTCTCCAGGCTGAACCCGTCCGGTAGCCCGCGCCCGTCGTCGTGAACGACGACGTCGAGCCAGCGCGCTGACCGCTCGGCGCGAATCGTCACGCAGCGCTGTTGAGTGCTGGTGTCGAAGGCATGCTCGATCGCGTTCTGAACCAGCTCGGTGATCACCATGATCAGCGCGGTGGCCCGGTCGGCGTCGAGCACCCCGAGGTCGCCCACCCGGCTGATGCGAATCGGGGTGTCCACGGTAGCGACGTCGTTCATGATCGGCAGGATCCGGTCTACCACCTCGTCGAGGTTGACCACTTCGTCCACCGACATCGACAACGCATCGTGCACCAAGGCGATGGACGACACCCGGCGCACCGATTCGATCAACGCTTCGCGGCCCTCGGCGTTGTTGGTGCGCCGGGCCTGCAGGCGAAGCAGCGCCGCCACGGTCTGCAGGTTGTTCTTCACCCGGTGATGGATTTCGCGGATCGTCGCGTCCTTGGACAGCAGTGCGCGGTCGCGGCGCTTGATCTCGGTGACGTCGCGGATCAGCACCGCGGCGCCGACCGCCGTTCCGTGCACCACCAGCGGCAGGGTGCGCAGCAGCACGGCCGCGCCGCGGGCGTCGACCTCCATGCGCATGCTCGACCCGCCGGCCAGCGAATCGCGGATGTGCACGGCCAGTTCCTGCGCCTCGAACGGGTCGGAGATCAGCGGCCGGGTCACGGTGACCAGGTTGTGCCCCTCCAATTCGGCGGCCAGACCCATCCGGTGATAGGCCGACAACGCGTTGGGGCTGGCGAAGACGACGTCGCCAGAAACGTCCAGCCGGATGAAACCGTCGCCGACGCGGGGGCTGGACCGCGACATCGCCAGGTCGCCCACATTGGGGAACGTCCCCTCCGACAGCATGTGCAGCAGGTCGCCTGCGCAGTCCAGGTAGGCGCTTTCCAGTGGACTGGCCTTCCGTCGGGCCGCCAGAGCCGTCTGGTGGGTCAGCACGGCCACCACCTGGTTGTCGTAACGCACCGGGCCGGCCTCCACTTTCAGCCCGCCGTCCTCCTGCGAATCCTGCTGTCCCCCAACGCTTTCCTGGCCGATTGCGCCGGATTTGAACGCGGCGGTCACCAGTGGCATCTCGTCCGCGCCGGCGGTCGTGCCCACCGCGTCGGCCAGCAGCACCGTCGGCGCCGTGTTGGGCCGGCACTGCGCGACGCATACCAGCACACCGTCGTCGCGACGGACCCACATCAGGTAATCGGCGAACGACAGGTCCGCCAGCAGCTGCCACTCGCCCACCACCGCGTGCAGGTGGTCGACGGCGTTGCCGGGCAGGACGGTGTGCTCGGCGAGCAGGTCACCGAGGGTGGACATCGGTACTACTCCGGGCGGCGCCCGCCGCTAGCTGATCACCGCGATGAGGTCGCCGGCCTGGATGACATCGCCCGCGGACACGCTCACCTTGGTTACGGTTCCTGCCACTTCGGCCAGCACCGGGATCTCCATCTTCATCGACTCCAACAGCACCAGGGTGTCCCCCTCGCCGATCTGATCGCCCTCGTGGACCACGACCTCGAGCACACTGGCCACGATTTCGGCGCGAACGTCCTCGGCCATCTTCACCCCACTTCGTCCCGGCTGTTTGCCGCTCTATCGAACCACAGCAACGGGGCGACGGCGGACGTGGCGGCACATGAGACACTGGTCTAGACGCGCCCGCCCGATGCGGGCTGTACAAACCCCTGACCAATCGGAGGATTCTCATGGCCAAGCGTGGCCGCAAGAAGCGCGATCGCAAGCACTCGAAGGCAAACCACGGCAAGCGCCCCAACTCGTAGGACGCCCCGTCAGCCGCGGATGATGGTGGTGCGGCTGATCTCGATCCGCAGCCGCTCCCGCAATCCTTCGGGCGCCTTCTCGCCGCTGCACTTGTGGGCGATCAGATTTTTGACCCGCTCCTCGACGCCGTACTGGCGAAGGCACGCCGGGCACTCCTCGAGATGGTGCCGCAACTTGTCCTGGGTCTCCGGCGTGCATTCGCCGTCGAGCAGTGTCCATACCTCGGCGATCACCGCCGCGCAGTCGGGATGCTCGGGGTCGACGGGACCTACCGGCGACGTGAAGTGTTCGTCGCTCACGATGACACCTCCTCCGGCGCATCGATCTGTTCTCCACGGATGAAACCGCGATCTCTGGCGACGTCGGCCAACAGCCCGCGCAGCTGTCGTCTACCGCGGTGCAGTCGCGACATCACGGTCCCGATCGGCGTGTCCATGATCTCGGCGATCTCCTTATAGGGGAAGCCTTCGACGTCGGCGTAGTACACCGCCATCCGGAACTCCTCGGGCAGCGCCTGCAACGCCGCCTTTATCTCGGTGTCCGGCAGCGCCTCCAGCGCCTCCACCTCGGCTGAACGCAGCCCGGTCGAGGAGTGTTCAGCGTTGGCCGCCAGCTGCCAGTCGGTGATTTCCTCGGTCGGATACTCCGACGGCTGACGCTGCTTCTTGCGGTAGCTGTTGATGTAGGTGTTGGTGAGAATCCGGTACAGCCACGCCTTGAGGTTGGTGCCCTCGCGGAACGACCGGAACCCGGCATAGGCCTTCACCATGGTTTCCTGCAGCAGGTCCTCGGCGTCGGCCGGGTTGCGGGTCATCCGCAGCGCGCCGCCGTAGAGCTGGTCGAGCAGGGGGATCGCGTCGCGCTCGAAGCGCGCGGTCAGCTCGGCATCGGTTTCGGGTGCCTTGTCGGGCACCGTTTCGGGCACTGACCCGTCGATGTCGGTCATCTTGGGGAACACCGTCCCTTCTGTAGCGGCGCCAAACAGGTCCGGCAAATCCACCGGACGTTCCAGGGCCACCGTTGGCACCAAAATCTCCTTCCTCCGATCCTAGAGGCTGCGACCGACAACATTCTCTGGCTGCCTGTGCGGCCGCCACGACTGCACCCAATAACAGCACGAACTGGCGTGGTTGTTCCCGCTTCGCCGGCTGATCGCCTCCGGGCGCCCCGCATTAGGCTGAGCCGGTGTCCCGTGCGGCAACCCCCGCCATCGCGGTGCTGCTGGCCGCCGAGATCCCCCACGAAGTGCTGCGGTACCGCCACGACCCGCAGAACGAATCGTTCGGTGAGGAGGCCGTCGACGAGCTCGCCGCCGTCGAGGGCGTGAACCCCGAGCAGGTCTACAAGACGCTGATCATCGCCGTCCCGAAGGGGCTGGCCGTCGCGGTGCTGCCGGTGCCGTCCAAACTGTCACTCAAAGCCGCCGCCGCCGCAATGGGTGTGCCCAAGGCCACGATGGCCGACCGGGTGTCGGCCGAACGCGCCACCGGCTACGTCATCGGCGGCATCTCCCCCTTCGGCCAGCGCAGACCGCTGCCGACCGTCGTCGATGACTCCGCGCTGCATTGGAATCGCATATTGTGCAGTGCCGGCAGGCGCGGCTGGGACGTCGCGGTACACCCGCAGGACCTGATCCGGCTCACCAACGCGATCACCGCTTCGATCCGGGCCTAGTCGAGCGAATGGGACACAGGAGGACGGAATGAAGCTTTCGGGCGTCGGCCTTTGGAGTTCCCAGCTGCGCTACGGCGACCCCGCCGAGGCCGCCGACGCGGCCGCCGAACTCGAGCAGCTCGGTTTCACCGCACTGTGGATTCCCGATGTCGGAGGCCCGGTGTTCGACGCCGTCTCTCATCTGTTGGGCGCAACCCGGCGGGTCGTCATCGCCACCGGCATCCTCAACCTGTGGATGCACGAGCCGGCAGAGGTGGTCACGCAGTACGCGTCGCTGACGGCCACCCACGGTGACCGCTTCCTGCTCGGCATCGGGGTGAGTCATGCCCCACTGATCGACGCGTCCGACCCGGGGCGCTACCGCAAACCGCTGGCGGCCACCAGTTCCTACCTCGACGCCCTGGACGCGGCGGAGCAGCCCGTGCCCGTCGACGCACGTGTGCTCGCGGCGCTCGGTCCGAAGATGCTGCAGCTTGCCGCCACGCGTGCACGGGGAGCCCATCCGTATCTCGTCACGCCCGACCACACCGCTCAGGCCCGCGAGATACTGGGTGAGGGCCCACTGCTGCTGCCCGAGCAGACGGTGATCCTGACCACCGATGCCGACAACGCTCGCGAGATCGGAACCAATTTCCTCCGCCGCTATCTCGCTCTGCCGAACTACGCCAACAACCTGCTCCGATCGGGGTTCTCACCCGACGATCTGGCGTCGGTGAGCGACCGCCTCCTCGACGCGATCATCGCCTGGGGTGACGAGGAGGCGATCCTGCGCCGGGTGGACGAACATCGCGCGGCCGGCGCCGACCACGTCTGCGTGCAGGTGCTCGAGGCCGACCCGAGGACGTTTCCGCGTGAGCAATGGCGTCGGCTGGCCGCAGCGCTAGGGTGACGCCATGTCGCTTTCCGGGAAGACCATGTTCATCTCCGGCGCCAGCCGTGGCATCGGGCTGGAGATCGCCAAACGTGCCGCGGCCGACGGCGCGAACATCGCGCTGGTCGCCAAGACCGCCGAACCCCATCCCAAGCTGCCGGGCACGGTGTTCACCGCGGCCAAGGAGATCGAGGACGTGGGCGGGCAGGCGCTGCCGATCGTCGGCGATATCCGCGACGGTGACTCGGTGGTCGACGCGGTGGCGGCGACCGTGGAACGGTTCGGCGGCATCGACATCTGCGTGAACAACGCTTCGGCGATCAACCTCGGCGCGATCACCGAGGTGCCACTCAAACGCTTCGACCTGATGAACGGCATCCAGGTGCGCGGCACATACGCGGTGTCGCAGGCCTGCATTCCACACATGAAGGGCCGCGACAACCCGCACATCCTGACGCTGTCACCGCCGATCCGGCTGGAGTCCGAGTGGCTGAAGCCGACCGCGTACATGATGGCCAAGTTCGGGATGACGTTGTGCGCCTTGGGGATCGCCGAGGAGTTGCGGGACGACGGCATCGCGTCGAATACGTTGTGGCCGCGGACATTGATCGCCACCGCCGCGGTGCAGAACCTGCTCGGCGGCGACGAGGCGATGAGGCGCGCGCGCAAGCCCGACGTCTACGCCGACGCCGCGTACGTGATCCTCAACAAGCCCGCGCGCGAATACACCGGCAACAGCGTGCTCTGTGAGGACGTGCTCGTCGAGTCTGGAGTGACCGACCTGTCGGTCTACGACTGCGTGCCCGGTGCGGACCTCGGCGTCGACCTGTGGGTCGAGGAGCCCAACCCGCCGGGCTACACCGGACCCTAGAGCAGCGTGGCCTGCTCGGGCTGCGGCTCGGCGGGCTCGATGAGCTCGGGCCCGTTGTTGCGGATGCTGTTGACCAGCCGGGACACCTCGCGGATCTCGATCCTGTCGAGGTCGCCGTGCCCGCGCAGCAGGCCCTCGTCGACGGGAGCGTCGGGGTCGAGCCAGCGGTCCCAGTCGCTCGCGCTGATCGTCAGCGGCATCCGGTCATGGATTTGCGCCAGTGGACCGGCGGCGTCGGTGGTGATGATGGTGCAGCTCAGCAGCGGCGGGGCGTCCTGTGGTATGTCCTTAGGCCGCCACGTCGACCACAGCCCGGCCATGAACAACATTTCGCCGTCGCCGCCGTACATGTAGAACGGCGTTTTGGGGGCCTTCTTGCCGGCTGCGGTCTCGCCGTTGGGCCGCCACTCGTACCAGCCGTCCATCGGGACCAGGCAGCGCTTGTTCTTCACCGAGTTCCGGAAGGCGGGCGAGCTGGTGACCTTGTCGGCGCGGGCGTTGATCAGCAGCGGACCCTTGCCGTCGGGCGCGCCGTCGGGACCGGTCTTGACCCACGGCGGGATCAGGCCCCAACGCATCAGCCGCACCCGCCTGCTCGACTCGTCATCCGGTTCGCTGTGCCGTTTCACCACGGTGCTGATCGTGGTGGTCGGCGCGACGTTGTAGTTCGGCCCGCCCGAGTCCTTCTGCGCCGACGTGGCTTCGTCGATTGCCTGGATCTTCTCGGCCAGCAGCGCCGGATCGGTGGTCACCGCGAATCGCCCACACATATGTCCCATGGTGGCAGAAACCTCTGACAAGGCAGGATGGACGGCGTGAGCAACTGGCCGGCACCCGCGACACCGACCCCCGTCCACGCGACGGTCACCGTGCCGGGCTCGAAGTCGCAGACCAACCGGGCGCTGGTGCTCGCCGCGCTGGCCACCCCCCAGGGCACGTCGACCATCAGCGGTGCGCTGCGCAGCCGCGACACCGACCTGATGATCGGGGCGGTGCAGGCGCTGGGAGTCGCGGTCGACGGCGCCGACAGTGAGCTGACGATCAGCGGTCGCATCAACCCCGAGCCCGGCGCCCGGGTGGACTGCGGGCTGGCCGGAACGGTGCTGCGGTTCGTTCCCCCGGTGGCCGCGTTGAGCGCGGAAACGGTCACATTCGACGGCGACGAGCAGGCGCGCGCACGGCCCATCGCACCGTTGCTGACGGCGCTGCGCGCGCTGGGGGTGGCCATCGACGGAGACGGCTTGCCGTTCCGGGTGCACGGCGACGGATCGGTCGCCGGAGGCACCGTCGAGATCGACGCCTCGGCCTCGTCGCAGTTCGTGTCCGGGCTGATGCTGTCGGGCGCCGCGTTCACCGACGGACTGACCATCGTGCACACCGGTGCGTCGATGCCCTCCGCGCCGCATGTGGCGATGACGGTGTCGATGCTGCGTGACGCGGGCGTCGACGTCGACGACGCACAGGCCAACCGCTGGCGCGTGCACCCCGGCCCAATCGCGGCCCGGCACTGGACCATCGAACCCGATCTGTCCAACGCCGTCCCATTTCTTTCCGCGGCGGTGGTCAGCGGGGGCAGCGTGCGGGTGACCGGCTGGCCGTCGGTCAGCATACAGCCGGCCGACGCCATCCTCGCCATCCTGGAGAAGCTGGGTTCGGTTGTGCGCCATACTGATTCGTATCTCGAGGTGCAGGGCGCCCCGGCCTACGGCGGTTTCGAAGCCGACCTGCACGACGTCGGTGAGCTGACCCCTGCGGTCGCGGCGCTGGCCGCGCTGGCCACTCCGGGATCGGTGTCGCAACTCACCGGCATCGCGCACCTGCGTGGCCACGAAACCGACCGGCTGGCCGCGCTGAGCGCCGAAATCAACGGCGTGGGTGGGCAATGCCAGGAGACACCCGACGGCCTGGTCATCACCGCGGCACCGCTGCACGGCGGAACATGGCGGTCCTACGCCGACCATCGGATGGCGACGGCCGGCGCCATCGTCGGGCTGCGGGTGCCCGGCATCGAGGTGGAGGACATCGGCACCACCGCCAAGACAATGCCCGAGTTCCCGCAACTGTGGACCGACATGCTCGCCGGTCAGTCGGTGGATCCCGAGGCAGGCGCTTGAGGCCTGGCGACTACGACGAGTCCGACGTCCGGGTGCGCTCGGGCCGGGGCTCACGGCCGCGGACCAAGACCCGCCCCGAGCACGCCGACGCCGCCGAAGCCATGGTGGTAACCGTCGACCGCGGCCGGTGGGGCTGCGTGCTCGACGGAGACCCGAACCGCCGCGTCACCGCGATGCGGGCCCGCGAACTGGGCCGCACCCCGATCGTCGTCGGCGACGAGGTCGGCATCGTCGGCGACCTCTCCGGACGCCCGGACACCCTGGCCCGCATCGTGCGGCGCGCCGAGCGGCGAACCGTGTTGCGGCGCACCGCCGACGACACCGACCCGACCGAGCGCGTCGTCGTCGCCAACGCCGACCAACTGCTCATCGTGGTCGCCCTGGCCGACCCGCCGCCCCGGACCGGCCTGGTCGAACGCGCGCTGATCGCTGCCTACGCCGGCGGGCTGACACCGATCCTGTGCCTGACCAAGACCGACCTGGCCCCGGCGGAGCCGTTCGCCGCGCAGTTTGCAAACCTCGACCTGCACGTCACCACCGCGGGCCGCGACGACCCGCTTGACGCCGTCGCACCGCTTCTGACCGGCAAGGTGACGGTGCTGCTGGGCCACTCCGGCGTCGGAAAGTCGACACTGGTGAATCGCCTTGTGCCGGAAGCTGATCGGGCGATCGGTGAGGTCTCCGGCGTTGGCAAAGGCAAGCACACGTCGACCCAGTCGGTGGCGCTGCCGTTGCGCGGGTCGGGCTGGGTGATCGACACGCCCGGCATCCGGTCGTTCGGGCTGGCCCACATCCAGCCCGACGATGTGCTTCTGGCGTTCTCTGATCTGGCTGAGGCGATCAAGGACTGTCCCCGCGGCTGCGGGCACATGGGCCCACCCGCCGACCCCGAGTGCGCGTTGGACGCCCTGACCGGGCCCGCCGCCGACCGGGTGGCCGCCGCGCGCCGGCTGCTCACCGCGCTGACGGAGGCCCCGGCGTACTGATGCCCCCTTTTGTCCGCGAGCGCGCGTGTTTGTCGTGCGACACGCCAGCCAAACACTGGCATTTTGCGCACGCTCGCAGGCGGCGAACGTTGGGTTTGTGCCGGCGAAGTATGGGGCACGCAGTCATGTGAGGCAAGCTGGGTGAAGGCCTGCCAACAAAGGAGAGTCAACCGTGAGCACTGTTCCCACGATCCAATTGAATGACGGCGCGCGCATCCCACAGGTGGGCTTCGGCGTGTTTCAGATCGACCCGGCCAACACCGCCGCGGCCGTCAAGACCGCGCTGGACATCGGCTACCGCCACATCGACACCGCGGAGATGTACGGCAATGAGCGGGAGGTCGGGCAAGGCATCCGGGACGCCGGAGTCGACCGCGCCGACGTGTTCGTGACGAGCAAGCTCAACAACGGCTTTCACGAACCCGACAAAGCGCGACACGCATTTGACCAGACTTTGAAAGCGCTGGGCTCTGACTATGTCGACCTGTTCTTGATCCACTGGCCGCTGCCGACCCTCTACGACGGGGATTTCGTCTCGACCTGGCACACCCTTGAGGAGTTCACGAAGGACGGACGTGCCCGCAGCATCGGGGTCTCCAACTTCCAGACGGCACACCTGGAGCAGCTAGCGCGCGAATCCGGTACCACGCCGGCGGCGAACCAGATCGAGGTGCACCCATACTTCACCAACGACGAGGTCCGCGCCTACAACCGCGAGCACGGTATCGCCACCGAGGCCTGGTCACCGATTGCGCAGGGCTTGGTGCTCGATGACCCGGTGGTGCGGCGGATTGCCGACACGACGGGCAAATCGCCGGCCCAGGTGGTGCTGCGCTGGCACATTCAGCGCGGCGACATCGTGTTTCCCAAATCGGTCACCCCGCAGCGGATCAGGGAAAACTTTGCACTGTTCGACTTCGAACTGAGCGACTCCGATGTTGATGCTTTGACGTCCCTGGACAAGGGCGAGGCGGGGCGGACGGGCCCGAATCCGGACACGCTCGACTACATCCCGAGCTGAAGCGACCCTCGATCCCGGGCGAGCGGCCGCAAATGCACGCCCCGCGACGGCGTGTCGCCGAGCAGACACGGTCACTCGCGGGAAAAACGGGAGCTAGGCCGCCAGGTCCGCGCGCTTGGCGGCGCGTTTGTCGCGGCGCCACTGCCGAACCGTGCCGATCGCCGACTTCAGCCCCCGGCGGCGACCGGTGGCCGGATCGGTAACGGCGAAGCCGGGTTCCAGCTCGACGAACATCCGCTCGCTGCGGGTCTCCGGGGCGTCGTCGGCGGTGTCGCGCAGGTAGTTGTTCGGCAGCGACAGCTTGGCGATGGTCCGCCACGCCTTTCCGTACTGCAGCAGGAACGAGCCGGTGGTGTAGGGCAGGTCGTACTTGTCGAAGACCTCCCTGACCCGCAGCGAGATCTCGTAGAGCCGGTTGCTGGGCAGGTCCGGGTAGAGATGGTGCTCGATCTGGTGGCACAGGTTGCCGCTCATGAAGCGCAAAACGGGGCCGTTTTCGAAGTTGGCGCTGCCCAGCAGCTGCCGCAGGTACCACTGGCCCTTGCTCTCACCGACCATGTCGGTCTTGGTGAATTTCTCTGCGCCGTCGGGGAAGTGGCCGCAGAAGATGACGGCATTGGACCAGACATTGCGGATGACGTTGGCCACGGCGTTGGCCGTGAGCGTGGACCTGTAGGTGGCGCCCGGCGACAGCGACGTCATCGCCGGGAACGCGACGTAGTCCTTTACCACCTGGCGGCCGGCCTTGGCGCCGAACTCCCGGACCCGCACCATGGTCGCCTCGCGGTCGTCGCGACCCCTGGACATCTTGCCGAGCTCCAGGTGCTGCAGCCCGACTCCCCACTCGAACCCCAGCGCAAGCACGGTGTTGAACAGCAGGTTGCCGACGTTGAACGGCTTCCAGCGCTGGTCGCGGGTGACGCGCAGCATGCCGTAGCCGACATCGTCGTCCATGCCGAGGATGTTGGTGTACTTGTGGTGCATGAAGTTGTGGGTGAAGCGCCAGTGCTTGGACGCCCCGCCCATGTCCCACTCCCATGTCGAGGAGTGAATCTCGGGGTCGTTCATCCAGTCCCACTGGCCGTGCATGACGTTGTGGCCGATCTCCATGTTCTCGATGATCTTGGCCACGCCCAAAGTCGCGGTGCCGGCCCACCAGGCCGAGCGTTTCGAGCTCGCGGCCAGCATGATCCGGCCTGCCACCTCGAGGGCACGCTGGGCGGCAATGGTGCGGCGGATGTAGCGCGCATCGCGCTCGCCGCGGGAGTCCTCAATGTCCTGTCGGATCGCGTCCAGCTCGACAGCCAGGCTCTCGATATCGGCGTCGGTCAGATGCGCGAATGCCGGAACGTCGGTAATCGCCATTTGTTGTCCCTCCTTTCAACTACCTACGCTAGCGTAACCTACGACACCGTAGGTTACCAGTCAGTAAAACCTAGATGTCCAGCACGCAATCGCCGGACGCTGCGGAAATGCATGTCTGTACTCGGGTTCCGGGTTCGTGTTCGACGCCAGTGCGCAGGTCGCGGACGTGTCCGTCCACCAAGCTGACCACACACGACTGGCAGATGCCCATACGGCAGCCGAACGGCATCTGTACACCGGCGTTCTCACCGGCGTCCATCAGTGACGTGGCGGCGTCCGCCACGGCTCGCTTGCCGCTCCTGGCGAATTCCACGGTGCCGCCCTGTCCATGCACGGCGGCGCGGGATACGGCGAATCGCTCCAAATGCAGCCGCTCGGCAATGCCGGCGCCCGACCATACCCGCTCGGCGTCGTTGAGCATGCCCTCGGGCCCGCAGGCCCACGTCTGCCGCTCGCGCCAATCGGGCACTTCGTTGCCCAGCTGCGACAGATCGAGGCGGCCCTGCGACCGTGTCGTGCGCAGCCGCAGCTGGTAACCGGGCTGGTTGCGCAGCAATTCGAACAGCTCGGTGCCGAACATCACATCGGATTCCGTTGGGGCGGAATGCAAATGCACGACATCGGTGATCTGGTCGCGGCGAACCAGCGTGCGCAGCATTGACATCACCGGGGTGATGCCCGAGCCGGCGGTGATGAAGAGCACCGACGCCGGCGCGGGATCGGGCATCACGAAGTTGCCCTGTGGCGCCGCCAGCCGCACGATCGTGCCGGGTGCCACACCGCCGACGAGGTGGGCGGACAGGAAGCCCTCCGGCATGGCCTTCACGGTGATGGTGATGACGCGGTCGCTCTTGACGGGACTCGAGGTCAGCGAGTACGAGCGCCAGCGCCAGCGGCCGTCAACCAGCAGACCGATCCCGACGTACTGTCCGGGCTGGTAGTCGAAGGAGAAGCCCCAGCCCGGCTTGATCACCAACGTCGCGGAGTCGACGGTCTCCCGACGCACCTCGACCACCCGGCCGCGCAGCTCACGGGCGGACCACAACGGGTTCGCCAGCTGCAGGTAATCATCGGGCAGCAAGGGTGTGGTGATGCGCTCGGCGACCGCGCGCACTGCGTTCCAGCCCGGATGTCGGTCCGCGCCGGCGATCGTGGGCCGCTGAGTGTCGACCACCCTGGCAGTGATCTTGATGTTGTTCTTGGCCATATAACCGCTCCTGCTCAACTGCGTCTTTCGGCATCCCGACCGGCAGGATCAACCTACGGTACCGTAACTTACGGTGCCGTATCCAGTTCTCAGAGCAACTCCAGCAAGAATGGCAGCTCTTGGGACGCATACCAGGCCAAATCGTGATCCTGGGCGTCGCCGACGATGAATTCGGCGTCCTCGTCGCCCAGGTCGGCGACATCGACGGCATCGATCGCCGCCCGTACCGCAGGCTCGGCGTCGGCGTTGTCGACGTAGGCGGCGATGACGTCGTCAATCGCGACCGGCCCGGAAAGCCGAACGACCGCGTCATCGAGGTCCGGCCGGGCAGTGGCATCATCGACCTCGGCCACCACGACCGCTCGCCGCGGCGGCAATCCTGATTCCCCGTCCTCCGCGGCGAGCAGGCGCAGCGAGGCCAGCGCGGCGTCACGCAGCGCCACATCGGCCAGCTCGTCGTCGTCGCCCTCGGCGTAGGACTCGCGCAGCGCCGGCGTCACCGCGAACGCTGTTGCGTTGACGGCGCGCAGCGACCGGTCGGCCACGAGTTGTTGCAGCATGGCCACGGTGGCCGGGATGTAGACGCGCACCAGGCGACTGTAGCGATTACTGCGCGGCTTCCAGCAGTTCGTCGAGCGATTCGCGCAGCAAGGTCGGCAGCACCGCGACATCGCTCATCGCGTCGCGGTCGGCGTTGATGCCGAAATAGAGCATGCCGTTGTAGGACGTGACACCGATCGCCAGCACCTGGTTGTTCAGCAGCGGCGGCACGGCATAGGTCTCGAGCAGTTTGGTGCCCGCGATATACATCTGCTTCTGGGCACCCGGAACGTTTGTGATCAACAGGTTGAACAGCCGAGCCGAGAAGCTGGTAGCGACCCGAATCCCCATGGCGTGCAACGTCGGTGGCGCGAAGCCTGACAACGTGACGATGGTTCGGGCGTCGACCAGACTGGCCGCCGTGGGATGCGATTCGGTGGCATGCGTGATCTGGGACAACCGTACCACCGCGTTGGCCTCCCCGACCGGAAGGTCGACCAGGAACGGTGACACCTCGCTGATGGCCTGGCCGGGTCCCGTCGTATCGAGGTCGGCGTCGGGATACACCGACAGGGGCGCCATCGCCCGCACCGTCGACGTGGCGGTGACCGGCTCGCCGCGCGACAGCAGCCAGTTGCGCAACGCACCGGCGATGACGGCCAGCACGACGTCGTTGACGTCGCAGTCGTAGCGGGCGCGCAGGTGGCGATAGTCCTCCAGACGGCCGCTGGCCACGGTGAGTCGCCGGTTCCGCGACACCGTCGTGTTCAGCGGGCTGCTGGGCGCGGTACCTCGCGCGAAGGTGCGGGCCACGTCGGCGAACCGGCGCCCGACCTCGATCAGCTGCCCCGAGTTGGTGGCCACCTCGGTCACCGCGGTGCGGACGGCCGCCAGCTGGGCACCGGGCCGCGCGACCCATTCGCCAACGGCGCCCAGCACCAGTTGGGCGTTGCCGGGCTCGCGCGCCGGGATCCAGATGTCCTCACCGAACGCCGGCGGCTTTTGCGTGCGGTCGGCGATGACGTGCCCGATCTCCAGCGCCGTCATGCCGTTGACGAGCGCCTGGTGCGACTTGGTGTAGATCGCGACGCGATTTCTGGCCAGGCCCTCGACGAGATACATCTCCCACAGCGGACGCGACTTGTCCAGCGGGCGAGAGCCCAGCCGAGCGACCAGATCATGCAGTTGGGCATCGCTGCCCGGGGACGGCAGCGCGGACCGGCGGATGTGATAGGTGATGTCGAAGTCTTGGTCGTCAACCCACACCGGCCGGGCCAGCCCCAGCGTCACTTCCCGGACCTTCTGGCGGTACCGCGGAATCTGCGGCAACCGCCGTTCGACGGTGGCGAGCAACGTTTCGTAGCTCAGCCCGTTGCGCGGCTTGCGCAGGATCGACAGCGTGCCGACATACATCGGTGTTGAGGAGTTCTCCAGGTGATAGAACGACGCATCCGCCGCCGACAACCTGGTCACCATTGCGGCGCCACCCTCCCCCTACGTGTGCTGTCGCCTCCACTGAACCACGCCACGTTAACCGGCGAATCTGTGACTGTGCATAACGGGTGCATCGGACTCGTGCCGAACCGTGTAATCATCGATGTGTCTGCGCCTCTCCAGCAGATGCCGTCCCGTTTTCCGACGAGCACTGGAGAGCACCATGACCACATCCCGCGTTCCATCCGAATGGACGTCGTTCACATCGCCGGTCATCGACTATGAACCGGCACCGGAGCCGGTGGGCGTCACCCCGTGCCCACCGCCCTCGCCGGCCGCGCTACACCGCCACACTCCGCGTGCGCTCACCCCCGCAAGCGGGCGGTACCCACCCGTCCGCGAAGCACCTCCTCCGCACGCGGCGGCCGTCTTCGCCGACGCGGCGCTGCGTCGGGTGTTGGAGGCGATCGACCGGCGTCGGCCGATCGCGCAGCTGCGGCCGCTGTTGGCGCCGGCGCTGATCGACACGGTCGTCACGCGCAGCCGCGCGCCAGCCGGACACGACGGTGCGGCGGTACTGCGCCGGGTGCGGCTGCGCACCGCGACCCATGACAACGGATCACCCTCGGCCGCCGAGGTGTTCGCGACGTACACGCGCGGCCGGCGCGTGCGGGCCATCGCCGCGCGCATCGAGGTTTCCCGCGATGATCGTTGGCAGCTGGTGGCCCTGCAGATCGGATGAAACGCCGTGCCCGGCAGGCGGCGTGGCTACGGTTATGGCGTGCAGGGGAACACCGTCAGCGTCGAACGCGTCATCAAGGCACCGGCCGGCGAGATCTTCGCGTTAATCGCCGACGCCGGAAAGCATTCCAGTATCGACGGGTCCGGGACGGTCGACCACACCTCGGCGTCATCGGTGCCGCTGGAGCTGGGGTCGACGTTCTCGATGCGGATGAGGGGTCGGCCGGAGTCGCTTTTCCTGCCGTACACGATGAACAACAAGGTGATTGAGTTCGAGCAGGACCGTCGGATTGCCTGGCAGCCCACGGCGCTGCGCGGACTGGTCGGTGGGCGCATCTGGCGCTACGAACTGAGCCCCACCGACGGCGGCACACTTGTCCGTGAGACCTGGGACGTCTCGAAGGACAGGCAGCGACCGCTGCTCAAGCGGGGCTCCATGCCCAGGCAGGCCGAGGACGGCATGCGCGCCACGCTGGGGCGCATCGCGGCCCTGCTTGAGCCCTAGCTCCTCGGCGATTTCGGCGGCTTGGGACCGCGGCCCTGTCGGCGGGCGGATTCGCGCCGTTCCCGTCGCGTGCCGCCGGCCGGTGTCCCGCTGGGCGCGGCGTGTCTACCTTCGCTGCGCCCCTGCACCTGCGCAGAGCCGTCCTCCGACGGCCCGGAGTAGGTCAGCGGCGGCGCCTCGTCGTCAATTCCCTTGGCGTGCAACGCCGCCGGAGCGGCCTGCCGGCGCTCCTTGGTGGCCACAGAACCCTCGGCGGCTTTGGCGGCCGCGGCGGCGAACTCGGCCAGCCCGGGTGGTGCGGCGACCGGCGCCACCGCGGGGGCGGGGGCGGCCTCCACCGTGACGTTGAACAGGAAGCCCACCGACTCTTCCTTGAGGCCGTCGAGCATGCCGACGAACATGTCGTAGCCCTCGCGCTGATACTCGACCAACGGGTCGCGCTGGGCCATCGCCCGCAGGCCGATGCCTTCCTTGAGGTAGTCCATCTCGTACAGGTGCTCGCGCCACTTGCGGTCGATGACGTTGAGCAGCACGTTGCGTTCCAGCTGCCGCATGGCGCCCTCGCCGGCGATCTCCTCCAGCTCCTTTTCGCGCACCGCGTACGCCCGCTTGGCGTCGGCAATCAGGGCGTCGAGCAGCTCCTCGCGGGTCAACTCACCCGCTTCGCCGATCGCATCGGAGTCGATCAGGTCGTGGTGGTCGATGCCGACCGGGTAGAGCGTCTTCAGCGCCGACCACAGGGCTTCGAGGTCCCAGTCCTCGGCGTAGCCCTCGGCAGTCGCGCCGTCGACGTAGGCGGTGATGACGTCGACGAGCATGTCGTGCGCTTGCTCCTGCAGGTTCTCACCTTCGAGGATGCGACGCCGCTCCTCGTAGATGACCTTGCGCTGCTGGTTCATCACCTCGTCGTACTTGAGGACGTTCTTGCGGATCTCGAAGTTCTGCTGCTCGACCTGTGTCTGCGCGCTCTTGATCGCGCGGGTGACCATCTTGGCCTCGATGGGCACGTCGTCGGGCAGGTTCAGGCGGGTCAGCAGCGACTCCAACGTCGCGCCGTTGAATCGGCGCATCAGCTCGTCGCCGAGCGACAGATAGAACCGTGACTCGCCGGGGTCGCCCTGACGGCCGGACCGGCCGCGCAGCTGGTTGTCGATGCGCCGGGATTCGTGCCGCTCGGTGCCCAGCACGTAGAGGCCGCCGACCGCGATGACGTCCCCGGCCTCCTCGGCCGCCTCCGCCTTGACCTGTGGCAGCACCTCATGCCAGGCCACCTCGTACTCGTCGGCGGTCTCGACCGGGTCAAGCCCCTGCTCGCGCAGCCGCTTGTCGGCCAGGAAGTCGACGTTGCCGCCGAGCACGATGTCGGTGCCGCGGCCGGCCATGTTGGTGGCGACGGTGATCGCGCCGAGCCGGCCGGCCTCGGCGATGATGCCGGCCTCCTGCTCGTGGTACTTCGCGTTGAGGACGTTGTGCGGAATGCGCCGCTTCTGGAACTGCCGCGACAGGTACTCCGAGCGTTCCACGCTGGTGGTGCCGATCAGTACCGGCTGCCCCGCCTCGTAGCGCTCGGTGACGTCGTCCACAACCGCGATGTACTTGGCCTCCTCGGTCTTGTAGATGAGGTCGGACTGGTCGGTGCGGATCATCGGCATGTTGGTGGGAATGCTCACCACGCCGAGGCCGTAGATCTCGTGCAGCTCGGCCGCCTCGGTCTGGGCGGTACCGGTCATGCCGGCGAGCTTGTCGTAGAGCCGGAAATAGTTCTGCAGCGTGATCGTGGCCAGCGTCTGGTTCTCGGCCTTGATCTCGACGTGTTCCTTGGCCTCGATGGCCTGGTGCATGCCTTCGTTGTAGCGGCGGCCGATCAGTACGCGGCCGGTGAACTCGTCGACGATCAGCACCTCGCCGTTTCGGACGATGTAGTCCTTGTCGCGTGAGAACAGCTCCTTGGCCTTCACCGCGTTGTTGAGGTAGCTGACCAGTGGCGAGTTGGCGGCCTCGTAGAGGTTGTCGATGCCGAGCTGGTCCTCGACGAACTCCACGCCGATCTCGTGTACGCCGATGGTGCGCTTACGCAGGTCGACCTCGTAGTGCTTGTCCTTTTCCATCAGCGGAGCCAGCCGGGCGAACTCGCTGTACCAGTTGCTGGCGCCGTCTGCCGGGCCGGAGATGATCAGCGGGGTGCGGGCCTCGTCGATGAGGATGGAGTCGACCTCGTCGACGACGGCGTAGCTGTGGCCGCGCTGCACCAGGTCGGCCAGCGAGTGCGTCATGTTGTCGCGCAGGTAGTCGAAGCCGAACTCGTTGTTGGTGCCGTAGGTGATGTCGGCGCCGTAGGCCGCGCGACGCTCGTCGGGCGTCATGCCGGACAGGATCACGCCGACGTCGAGGCCGAGGAACCTGTGCACGCGGCCCATCCACTCGCTGTCGCGTTTGGCCAGGTAGTCGTTGACAGTGACGACGTGCACGCCCTTGCCGCCGAGCGCGTTGAGGTAGGCGGGCAGCACGCACGTAAGCGTCTTGCCTTCACCGGTCTTCATCTCGGCGACGTTGCCGAAGTGCAGCGCGGCCGCGCCCATGACCTGCACGTCGAACGGCCGTTGGGACAGCACGCGCCAGGCCGCCTCCCGGGCTACCGCGAATGCCTCGGGCAGCAGGTCGTCGAGGTCAGCACTGTCGGCGACGCGCTTCTTGAATACGTCGGTTTTGGCGCGCAGCTCGGCGTCGGAGAGCTTCTCGACATCGTCGGACAAGGTATTGACATAGTCGGCCACCCCCTTGAGGCGCTTGACCATGCGGCCTTCACCGAGGCGTAGCAACTTCGACAGCACGCTATTTCCCCTTGTGGGTTGGATGGATCTCGTCGCGTATCAGACGACGTCTATCGTAGGTGACACGTCGAACTCGCTGGTCGAGTGCGTCAGGCCAGGCGAATCAACCCGTAGTCGTAGGCGTGGCGGCGGTAGACGACACAGGGTTTGTCGGTCTCCTTGTCCTGAAACAGAAAGAAGTCGTGGCCGACCAGCTCCATCTCGTAGAGCGCGTCGTCGACCGTCATCGGCTTGGCCGGGTGTTCCTTGGTCCGCACGATCCGTCCGGGCTCGTGGTCATCGACGGCGAGGCCGTCGACCTGCGACGATGCGCTGCTGCCCTGGATCAACGCCTCCCCGGTGTCTGGCAGCGGGGTAACCGCGGTGGCCTCGGCCAGGGACACGGGCGTCTTGTCGCCGTAGTGGATCTTGCGACGGTCCTTGCTGCGCCGCAGCCTGCTCTCGAGTTTGTCGACCGCCGACTCCAGGGCGGCGTAGAAGCTGTCCGCGCAGGCCTCGCCGCGCACGACCGGGCCGCGACCGCGCGCGGTGATTTCTACGTGTTGACAGTTCTTGCGCTGGCGCCGGTTGCGTTCGTGGTCGAGCTCGACATCGAAGAGGTAGATGGTGCGGTCGAATCGTTCCAGGCGCGACAGTTTCTCTGAGACGTAGATGCGGAAGTGGTCGGGAATCTCGACGTTGCGGCCCTTGACGACGATCTCGGCCTGCGGTGCCGGTTCGGGCTGATCCTCCTCGACCACCGTCGTGCGGTCTGAGTCCACGGAATGGCTTGACATGCTTGGCAACTCGTTTCTCTGCGGAGTCGCACGCGCTCAGCGTGCCCGACTTGTCAGAACATGCGCCGACAGGGTGCCAAGGGCCACGCGGCTTGTGCTGGGCGTGCCCGGCGCCCACCGGCGCTAGATATCGAAGACTCACCTCCTACCGTTTTCGGTGAAGTGGCGTCCTGGCGCCGCCGTGATGCGTTCACGGGTGGTTGGTGCCGACGGTAGTCCGTGTTCACCCCGTCGTGCCACTAATTTCGGAGACACGTTTTCAGTTCTTCATGTCGGTTTGATCTGAAAGTAATTGCCGGGGCCGTCACGGGGCGAGTCAGGCGTTCGCGAGGGCCAGCACTGCCACCACCTGGGCGCCGGCCGTTTGCAGGACGCGAACCGATTCGCTGGCGGTGGCGCCGGTCGTGACGATGTCGTCGACGACCATCACGTCTCCGCCGACCTGCCTGCACAGGCGGACCCGTCCCGCGATGTTGCGTTGCCGGTCGCCGCTCGACAGGCCGACCGAGTCGCGCGTCAGCGCCCGCATCCGCAACGCCGCGACGACCTGGACATCGCGGAGTCCGGTCGTGGCCGCCAACGCCATCCGGTTGACCGGGTCGCCACCGCGCCGCCTCGCGGCCGAGCGACGCGTCGGTGCGGGGACGATGGTGAGCGGCGCTTGGACGATTCCCCAGTTCAGCAGGTGGCGCAGGCCCGTGTTCAAGACTTCGGCCAGCGGAGCGATCAGATCGGCCCGGCCGTGCTCCTTGACCGCGACGATGGCTTCCCGCCGGGCAGCGGCATAGCGGCCCAGTGAGAAGGCGGGCACTCCCGGGTCGAGCCGCGGGGAGATCAGGTGCGGCTCGTCGTCCCTGACGGCCAACTCCCGCGCGCACGCGTTGCACCACCGCGTGGACGGTGCGCCGCAGCCACCGCATTCCAGCGGAAGGACGAGGTCGAGCACTCCGTCAGTGTGGCGATGACGGGTGACAGGTAGCCCGACCCTCGCCGATTTCTGCGTGAGGGCTGTCGGTGCGGGTTGGCCGCCACCAGGCTGTAGTAGAGATTGCCGGACCCGCAGTACTGGTTCGCGATGGCCCACAGTGTGTCGCTTGGTTGCACGACGTGCTCGACGTAGTTGAGGTAGCCGGGGACGCCGCGATATGGCCCGATCATCGCGCGTAGGTTCGAGGACATGGGTGAGGCCGCCAAGACCCCTGGCGACGATCGGGAGTCGTTCATCGTGGACTGCCTCGTCAAGGCGTTCTCGGACCTGATGGAAGCCGACCCCGACGCGTTCCGGACCAAGTTCCGCAAGATGGCCGCCGACCCGTTCGCGTTCTATCGCGGCAGCGCGTGCGTGTTCTACGCCGACGTCGCCGATCGGGAGGACCGATGGGCCGACGAGCGAACCGGCCGCGTCTGGATCCAGGGCGACCTACACGCGGAGAACTTCGGGACATACATGGACGGCTCCGGTGTGCTGATCTTCGACGTCAACGATTTCGACGAAGCCTACGTCGGGCACTTCACCTGGGATCTTCAGCGGTTCGCGGCCAGCGTCGCGTTGATGTGCTGGCAGAAGGCGCTGTCGGACGAGGAGATCGCCGGCCTGATCGAGACATTCGTCCGCGCCTACACCGAGCAGGTTCGGTGGTTCGTCGACATCGAGGACGACTCGACATTCTCGCTGAATCTCGACACTGCCCGCGGCGCGGTGTTGTCCGCCCTGCGCATGGCACGGCTGTCGACCAGGCCGGCGATGCTGGACCGCATGACGCGGGTCGACGGCTTCGATCGGCGGTTCCGGGATCTGCCCGGAGTACGCCGACTCGACGATGCCGAACGCGACAAGGTCCTCGACGGCTTCGAGCGCTACCTGCAGACGATTCCGCAGACCAAGCGCTTCCGCGGCATCGCCTACGACGTCAAGGATGTGATCGGCAAGACCGGCTCCGGCATCGGCAGCGCGGGCCTGCCGGCATACACGGTGCTGATCGAGGGTTTCAACCAGGCGCTGGACAACGACGTCGTGCTGTCGATCAAGCAGGGCAACGTCGCAGCGCCCAGTCGGGTGGTCGACGACCGCGACGTGCACGAGTATTTCCACCACCACGGACACCGCACCGCGGTCTCACAGCGGGCTTTGCAGGCGCACGCCGACCCGCTGCTCGGATACACCGATATCGACGGCGTTGGCTTTGTGGTCAGCGAGCTCTCGCCCTACGAGGCCGACCTGGATTGGAGCGAGTTGACCGAGCCGGACGAACTCGCGGAGGTCATCGAGCAACTCGGCCAGGCGGTCGCGAAGGTGCACTGCGTCAGCGACACCGACAGCGACCAGTCCCTGGTCGGCTTCCAGACCGAGGAGGCCATCGTCGCGGTGATCGGAGACGATGACGACGGCCTCGTCTCGGACATGGTTTCTTTCGGACTGGAATACGCCGCCGTGGTTCGCGACGACCATCGGCACTTCGTCGAGGCGTTCCGCGGCGGCCGGATCCCCGGCGTCACCGCGACATAGAAGTCAGCCGGGCAGCACCGGCAACGCGCCGGCCGTCATGAGCGGGCGCACCTCCGACCAGGCCAGGTCGTCCTCCGCGGCAGCGCCGGACAGCTGCAGCACGCCGCGCTGGTCGGCGACGTAGACGGTCGAGGGGTTGGCGGCGACGCTGGATACCGGCATCAGCAGGTTGCGGCTCGGGCCGTCGGAGTTCACGCCGTCGAGGTTGACGTAGGACACCGGATGTTGCGGGTCGGTGCGGCTGACGACGATGTCGTCGCCGGTGCGCCAGGCCAGCGATACCACCGTGTTGCCGAGCCCGTACCCCAGCCGCCGAGGGTAGGTCAGCGCGTACTGCCCGCCGGGCGTCTGCTCGATCCCGGCCAAGATGACCCGGCCCTCGATGACCATCGCCGCGCGGGTTCCGTCGCGGGAGAGCTGCAGTTCGGCGATCGCTCCCGGGAACCGGGTCGCCACGGCGGTGGAGTCGACGGGTATGCGGGCCGGCTGGCCCGAGGCCGCCTCCTGGATGACCCGCACCACGTTGTTGCCGTCCACGACGACCCACACCGCCTCGTCGAGTGACCAGCTGGGCCGCGACAGGCTACGTCCCTCCATCGCCTGTCCCGCGTTACCGCCGAGCGGGCCAACCCACAACGACGACACCATGTCGGGCGCGCCTGAACGCAGCGTCACCACCGAGGCGGCCTCCTGCCCACTGCGCGACAGCGACGCGGCGGTCTGGTTGGACATCTGCCCGAACGATCCGGCCACCCGCGGCGCCCGCTGACCATCCAGCGAGATCAGCGATCCGCCCACCAACGCATGCAGGCCAGCGGCGGCACCGTCGGCCGCTCCGGGATCGGTGGCCGCGACGTCGGAGGTGTCCCAGCCGTCGACGAACCGGTCGTCCAGCGCCGCTCCGTCGGCGTTGATCACGTACGGCCCCTTGATCCCCGCGCGCGACAACGTCCAAATGATCTGCGCGGCAAGCAGTTGGCGGCTGTGCGGATCGGTGGTCGACAGGTTCTCCAGGTCGATCCGGGCTCCGCCGTAACCGCGGCCGACGCCCATCTTGCCACCGTCGGCGCGGGTCACCGGGCCCCGCAGCTTGAGCGGGGCGCCGAGCAGGTTGCGCACGGTGTTGGCCATCTCGGGGCGCGGGCCCGCGATGAGCTTGGTGATCAGCTCGGTGGCCAGCTGGTCGGGGTCCGACACGGCGACGTAGCGCGGGTCGGGGACGACGGTCTTGCCGGTCGGGTCGGCGAAGTACAGCGTGTTGCGCTTGTAGGTCTCCTGAAACTGTTGCCAGTCAAGGAAAACCCCGTTGGGTAGCTGATCGATGCGCCAGCCGTCGGGCGTCTTGACCAACTCGATCGGGCCCGGGTCGGGCAGCGCTCCTTCGCCCGTCTCGAACACCCCCATGTCCGAAAGCGACCCGAGGATATCGGCGCGCATAGTGACCGAAACCCGTTCGGCGCCGCGGGTCTCGACGAACACCACGCGGTCGACCAGCAGCGCGCTGCCGGCGTCATCCCAGGCGTTGGACGCCGATTCGTTGAGGAATTGTCGAGCCGCCAGATGCCGGTTCGCGGGATCGGCTGTGGCCTTGAGGAATTCGCGCAACAAGACATCGGGATCCATACCCGGTGTCGGCTTGGGCAGACTGGGCGGCGCCGGCCGGTCGACAGTTCCAATCGCCTGCGGCGCCGACGAACTGGGCACTCCGGCACACCCCGCCACAGTAACCGCGAACATCAGCAGCCAGACCGCCGCAAGGACGCGTCTCACACGCTCTCACCCGCCGGCTCAGGCTCACGGGCCGGGCGCCGCGGCTTACGTTCGCGCCCAATGGGTTTCATCGGCAACGGGCTTGTGGTCACCTTGTGACCACGGACCAGCGGCAGAGTGAGCCGGAAGCACGCGCCCTTGTCGGGCCGGCCCCATGCTTCCAGTCGGCCCTGGTGCAGCCTGGCGTCTTCGATGCTGATCGCCAACCCGAGCCCGGTGCCACCGGAGCGCCGAACCCGCGACGGGTCCGAGCGCCAGAACCGGCTGAATACCAGCTTCTCCTCACCGGGCCGCAGCCCGACCCCGTAATCGCGCACCGTCACCGCCACCGTGTCGACGTCGGCGGCCATCCTGATCCGCACCGGCTTGTGCTCGGCATGATCGATGGCGTTGGCGATGAGGTTGCGCAGGATGCGCTCCACGCGACGGGAATCGACTTCGGCGATGACCTCCTCGGCCGGCAGGTCGACGATCAGCTCGATGCCGGCTTCGTCGGCGAGATGGCCGACATTGTCCAACGCGCTCTGCACCGTGGCGCGCAGGTCCACCGAGTCGACCGACAACTCGGCGACACCGGCGTCGTGGCGGGAGATTTCCAGCAGGTCGTTGAGCAGCGTCTCGAAGCGGTCGAGCTCGCTGACCATCAGCTCGGTCGACCGCCGCAGCGCCGGGTCGAGATCCTCGCCGTGGTCATAGATCAGGTCAGCGGCCATGCGCACCGTCGTCAGCGGTGTGCGCAGCTCGTGGCTGACGTCGGAGGTGAATCGGCGCTGCAGGTTGCCGAACTCCTCGAGCTGGGTGATCTGCCGCGACAGGCTTTCGGCCATGTCGTTGAACGACACCGCCAGCCGGGCCATGTCATCCTCGCCGCGCACCGGCATCCGCTCGGTGAGGTGGCCTTCGGCGAACCGTTCGGCGATCCGCGAGGCCGACCGCACCGGCAACACGATCTGGCGCGCCACTAGCAGCGCGATCGCGGCCAGCAGCCCGAGCAGCACCAATCCCCCGGTGGCCATGGTGCCGCGCACCAGCGCGATGGTGCTGGCCTCGTTGTTCAGCGGGAAGATCAGGTACAGCTCGAGATTGGTCACCGGGGACGACGTTGGGGTGCCGATGATCAACGCCGGCCCGGCGAAGCCTTCGGTCTGCACGGTCGCGTACTGGTAGCTGACCTGGCCGGCCTTGACGAAATCCCGCAGGGCGTTGGGGATCTGCTGCACCGGGCCCGCCGCGGTCGCCGCGCGTGGCCCGTCGCCGGGTACCAGCAGCACCGCGTCGAAGGTGCCCGCCCGGCCCGCGCCGGATGTCGGGCCGGTCTTGCTGATCAGCGTGTTGCGCGCCAGCTGAAGACTGCTGTCCAGCGATCGGGTCTCCTCGCCGCCGACGATGCCGCTGACGGTGTTGCGGGCCCGTTCGATCTCCTCGGTGGCCGCGCGCACCTTGACGTCCAGGATGCGGTCGGTGATCTGGCTGGTCAGCACGAAGCCGAGCACCAGGATGACGGCCAGCGACAACCCGAGGGTCAACGCCACGACCCGCAGCTGCAGCGATCGTCGCCAGGCAAGACCCATCGCTCGACCCAACGCACTCATACCGCGTAGTAGTGGTGCAGAACGCCGATGAATGCGTCGCCTCGAGCCCCAGATCACGGGGGTCCGGCCTTGTATCCCACTCCTCGAACAGTCAACACCACCTGCGGGTTCTCCGGGTCTATCTCAACCTTTGCCCGCAATCGTTGGACATGCACGTTCACCAAACGGGTGTCGGCGGGATGCCGGTACCCCCACACCTGTTCGAGCAGCACATCACGAGTAAACACCTGCCGTGGTTTGCGCGCCAACGCCACCAACAGGTCGAACTCCAGCGGCGTCAGCGAGATCTGCTCGCCTTGCCGGGTGACCTTGTGGGCCGGCACGTCGATGTCGACATCCGCGATCGAAAGCATCTCGGCGGGTTCGTCTTCGTTGCGGCGCAGCCGGGCGCGCACCCGGGCGACGAGCTCCTTGGGCTTGAACGGCTTCATCACATAGTCGTCGGCACCCGATTCCAGGCCCAGCACCACGTCGACGGTGTCCGTCTTGGCCGTCAGCATCACGATCGGCACACCCGAGTCGGCGCGCAGCACCCGGCACACATCGATGCCGTTCATGCCGGGCAGCATCAGGTCGAGCAGCACCAGATCGGGCCGCAGTTCGCGGACGGCGGTGAGCGCCTGCGTGCCATCGCCGATGACCGCGGTGTCGAAACCTTCTCCGCGCAGCACGATGGTTAGCATCTCGGCCAGCGAAGGGTCGTCGTCGACGACCAGAATCCTTTGCCTCATGGTGTCCATGGTGTCACCAGATCGCGATAAACCTGGGGTACCACACGGGGCGTTTCGCCCTTTCGGCTGCTTATCGGCCCGTCAGGGTGGCCGCGAGGGCGGCCGGGTCGATGTCCGGGCCGGCGACTAGCCAGCGCCCGCACCAATCGGCGGCGGCCAGGCCGGCATACACCACGCCGGTGCGACGCTGCAGATCGTCGTCGCGCTCGTAGGTGTCGCGGGCGCGGGCGGCCTCTGTGTTGGCGCGGTGCTCGGCGCGCTCGGCGGCCAGTTCGGCCGGCACGTCGAGCAGCACCTGCCAGTCGGCGGCCGGCAGCCGCAGCCGCTCGTACTCCAACTCGCGCACCCAGGTGACCACGTCGCCGTCGGCGCCCTGGTGCAGCCGCGCGGCGCTGTAGGCGGCGTTGGACGCCACGTATCGGTCGAGAATCACCACGTCGTATGCGGCCTGCAGGTGTCCGATCTCGTCGCGCGCCCCGGCGCGGTCCAACGCGAACAGCACCGCCATCGCATACACCGAGGACGACAGGTCGCCATGCGCCCCGTGCAGCGCCTCGGCGGCCAGGTCCGCCGACACCGAGTGGCCGTAACGCGGGAAAGCCAGGCTCGCCACGGACTGACCGGCGGCTTCGATCGCCGCGCGTAGGCCCTGGGTCAGCGTGCGTTTGCCGGCGCCGTCGACGCCCTCGATCGCGATGAGCACCCGGGCAGCCTATCGGCCGAACTTGGTGTCAGTCGGTCAGCCAGAGCCGTGAGATGATGTTCTGGTCGCTGACGAGAAACCCCGGCCATCCCCGCGGCCGGGCGCTCCTCGTCGTTTTTGCTGTTAAGGAGCTATTTTGGGTGACTTGCAGGTATCCGAAGCCGAGGTGCTGTCGGTCGCCGGGGATTTGCGGGCCGTCGTGGAGAACACCCAATCGGGACTGTCCAGCCTCGACAGCCAGCTATCGGGACTTCTCGGTTCCGGCTGGACCGGCCAGGCCGGGTCCGCCTTCGGCGACGTGTGGCAGCGATGGCATGAGGGGGCCTCGGAGTTGATCCGAGGACTCGACACCATGGCGGGGCTGCTGCGCACCACAGCCAACTATTGCGAGCCACGCGCCGGATGCACCTCCGGCCGCAGCGCCGCACGCGCCGACGTCCGCAGCAGCGGACGCAGCGCCACTGCGTTCGGGCTCCACCGGACCGACCGGCACTGCAGAACACTCCCCGGGCTCGTTGGCGCCTCCAGATCGGCCGAATGGCTCAAGCTCACGCGACCACAGCGGTTCGAGTCCCGGCGACCAAACAGCACAATCGACTCTTCAAACGACGTCGTTGCTGCGGTACACGATTCGCGTGCCGTTGGCCATGATCATGCCGAGCTGGCCCGACGGCTCGAGCACGAGACGCGATGGCTCGGTGCGGATCACATCGCCCGGCGCACCTTCGGGCAGCGGGTCGGGCGGCGTGTAGAACTCGGTGTAGATGCTCTCGTCGTAGATGTTGTCGTTGTTGTCAGCCCGCGCCTGCGGCGCGAAACCGCCTGCGACAGCTACCAACAGGACGACAACAAGCCCCCTCAACCCCCGACCCATCACCGGACGGTAACAAATCCGGTAAGGACAACGGTGACTATCTCAGCTGCAGCTGATCTCGGCTGCGCTCACTGGGTGAGTGAAGCGTCCGCGACTGTGCAGTTTGATACGCCCAGCCAGTCGCGTACGAAACCGCACAGTCGGCGCCGGGTTTGCCCCGCGCTCAGTACCGGTAGTGCTCCGGCTTGTACGGGCCGTCGACGTCGACGTTGATGTACTCGGCCTGCTCCTTTGTCAGCTTGGTGAGCTGACCGCCGAGCGCCTCGACGTGGATGCGGGCCACCTTCTCATCGAGCTGCTTGGGCAGCCGGTACACCTCGTTGTCGTAGGTGTCGTTCTTGGTCCACAGCTCGATCTGCGCGATCACCTGGTTGGAGAAGCTGTTGCTCATCACGAACGACGGGTGCCCGGTGGCGTTGCCGAGGTTCAGCAGCCGGCCCTCGGACAGCACGATGATGGAATGCCCGTCGCCGAAGACGAATTCGTCCACCTGGGGCTTGATGTTGATGCGGCGAACGTCGGAAGCCCGCTCCAGCGCGGCGATCTGGATCTCGTCGTCGAAGTGGCCGATGTTGCCCAGGATCGCCTTGTCCTTCATCGCGCGCATGTGCTCGAGCGTGATGATGTCCTTGTTACCGGTCGCGGTGATGACGATGTCGGCGTCACCGATCGCTTCCTCGACGGTCTTGACGTCGAAACCTTCCATCAGCGCCTGCAGTGCGTTGATCGGATCGATCTCGGTGACCGTGACGCGGGCGCCCTGGCCCTTCAGCGATTCCGCGCAGCCCTTGCCGACGTCGCCGTAGCCACAGATCAGCACGTTCTTGCCGCCGATCAGCACATCGGTGCCGCGGTTGATGCCGTCGATCAGCGAGTGCCGGGTGCCGTACTTGTTGTCGAACTTGGACTTGGTGACCGAGTCGTTGACGTTGATCGCCGGGAACGCCAACTCCCCGGCGGCGGCGAACTGGTAGAGCCGCAGCACACCGGTGGTGGTCTCCTCGGTGACGCCCTTGACCGACTCGGCAATCTTCGTCCACTTGGTCTTGTCGGTCTCGAACCGCTCGCGCAGCAGGTTCAGGAAGACCTTCCACTCGGTCGAGTCGTCGTCTTCGCCGGGCGGGACGACGCCGGCCTTCTCGAACTGGGCGCCGCGGAGCACCAGCATGGTGGCGTCACCGCCGTCGTCGAGGATCATGTTGGCCGGCTCACCGGGCCAGGTCAGCATCTGCTCGGCGGCCCACCAGTACTCCTCGAGCGTCTCGCCCTTCCACGCGAACACCGGGGTTCCCTTGGGCTCCTCGGGGGTGCCGTGCGGGCCGACGACGACGGCCGCGGCGGCGTGGTCCTGGGTGGAGAAGATGTTGCACGACGCCCACCTGACCTCGGCACCCAGCGAGACGAGCGTCTCGATCAGCACCGCGGTCTGAATGGTCATGTGCAGCGAACCGGAGATGCGGGTGCCCTTCAGCGGCAGCACCTCGGCGTATTCGCGCCGCAGCGCCATCAGCCCGGGCATCTCGTGCTCGGCCAGCCGGATCTCCTTGCGGCCGAATTCGGCCAGGGACAGGTCGGCCACCTTGTAGTCGATGCCGTTGCGGACATCGGCGGTCAGCCGCTGTTCAGTCGTCGTCATATCGGTTCCTTCTCGTGCGCGCGTCGCAATTACTTAGCTTAGTTACACATTAGCCCGTACGGCGACGGCGCTGCCACGCCCCGCGCCCGCCGCTAATCGGTGTCGATCACACCGTAGCGCTCGGCGAACGGTGTCATCAGCCGGGCCAGGTCACGGGCCACGTCGTGGTCGGCCTCCGGCGGCATCGAGACGTAGCTCATGCACAGCCGGACGATCGCCCGGGCCAGCACACCCGCGTCCTCCTCGCTGGCGCGAACCCAGCTGTGCATGAACGTCGACGTCAACCGCTCCGAACAGCGGGTGATGATGGGGCCGCTGTCGGTGGTGATGAGCTGCAGCAGGTCGGGCTTGGTACCACCGGTGAGCAACGAGATGACCAGCGGATCGGATGCGGACTCGGTGAAGAACGCCCGGAAGCCCTCCTGGAACGCCGCGTAGATATCGCCGACGTTGCCCTGGATCGCCCCATCGACCGCATCGACGAGCCGGTCGGCTAACCGCAGCGCATAGCCCTGCGCCAGGCCCTGGCGCGACCCGAACTCGTTGTAGATCGTCTGGCGGCTGATACCCGCGGCGCGGGCCACGTCCGACAGCGTGATCGCCGACCAGTCCCGGGTCAGCAGGAGCTCGCGCATGCCGTCGAGAATCGAATCGCGCAGCAGCACCCTGGACGCCTCGGCGTACGGGATGCGCTGCGCGGTTCGCCTGTCGAGCGGCATATTCACACGCGCGACACTAGCCGTCACGGACGGGCAACCTCCACCATCTCGAAATCGGACTTGGCCGCGCCGCAGTCCGGGCAGCTCCAGTCGTCGGGGATGTCGTCCCACCGGGTGCCCGGGGCGATGCCGTCCTCCGGCCAGCCCTTGGCCTCGTCGTACTCGAATCCGCACTGCACGCAGATGAACAACTTGTAATCGGTCATAGCTTCACTCCTATCTCTTCGAAGTCGACCTTCTCGCGCACCCCGCAGTCGGGGCAGCACCAGTCGTCGGGTATGTCACTCCACAGCGTGCCCGCCGGGAATCCTTCACGCGCAGCGCCTTTCGCCTCGTCATAGACGTAGTCGCAGACAGGGCAGCGGTAGGCGCTCACGCCGTTACTCCATACTGCGCGAGGATCTTCTCGCGCCGGCGGGGATCCAGGTTGACCCGGGTGATGTCGCCGTCGTAGTGCTCGAGCACCCGGTGGTCCATCACCCGCCGCCACAACGCAGGCACGTAGGTCAACGCGATCATCGAGGCGTAACCGCTGGGCAGGTTGGGTGCGCCGTCGATGCTGCGCAGCGTCTGGTAGCGCCGCGTCGGGTTGGCGTGGTGATCGCTGTGCCGCTGCAGGTGATACAGGAACAGATTGGTCACCAGATGGTCCGAGTTCCAGCTGTGTTCGGGCGTGCACCGCTCGTAGCGGCCGTTGGTCGTCTTCTGGCGCAGCAGGCCGTAGTGCTCAAGGTAGTTGACCGTCTCCAGCAATGTGAACCCGAAGACCGCCTGGATGATCATGAACGGAATCAGCGCCGGGCCGAATATCGCGATCAGCACACCCCAGAACACCACCGACATCAGCCAGGCGTTCAGCACGTCGTTCCGAATATTGAACGGGCTCTTGTTCAGCCGCCGCATCCGCTGCGCCTCCAGCTGCCACGCCGAACGCACGCTCCCCCAAACGCTGCGGGGCACGAACTCCCAGAACGTCTCGCCGAAGCGCGCGGACGCGGGATCCTCGGGAGTGGCGACGCGGACGTGATGGCCGCGGTTGTGTTCGATGTAGAAGTGGCCGTACCAGGTCTGCGCCAGCGTGACCTTCGACAGCCAGCGCTCCAGCGAGTCCTTCTTGTGCCCCATCTCGTGCGCGGTGTTGATGCCGATGCCACCCAGCACGCCGATCGACAACGCCAGACCGATCTTGGCCGGCCAGCTGAGCGACCCCTCGTAGCCCAGCCAGCTCAGATCCGACGCGGTGAACAGGTACGCGCCGAAGATCACGCTGGCGTACTGGAACGGGATGTAGATGTAGGTGCAGTAGCGGTAGTACTTGTCGTTCTCCAGCCGCTCCATCACCTCGTCGGGCGGGTTCTGCCCGTCCGGGCCGTAGCGCAGGTCCAGCGCCGGCAGCAGGACGTAGAGCAGGAACGGGCCGATCCAGAAGAACACCTGCGATGCGGTCTGCCAGCCGAACTGGTTGAACGCCCACACGTACGGCAGCACCACGAACAGCGCCGTCGGGGCGATCAGGCCCATCAGCCATAGGTATCGCTTCTTGTCCCGCCACTCCTCAACGGAGACCGGTCCGCTGTGGGCGTCCAACTGCGATGTCACGACATCCACCTCCTGTGAGAGCCATCACTGATATGGCTTGACTATAGGGGCGATTTTGTCGTCTGTCTAGACAAAGATAGCTAGTTTGTAAAGTGTGCAGGTCGCAACGAGCCGCCCCGAATGCGATTTCGGCGTGATCAGTCGCGCTGAGCGCAACTGATCACGCCGAAGTCACGACTTGGTGAGCTCGGCGGCCTCCCGGCGGGCCAGGACCGAGTGCCGGCGGCCATACAGGAAGTAGACGACCACGCCGATGGCCATCCAGATGCCGAACCGGATCCACGTCAGCCCGGTGAGGTTGAGCATCAGCCACACGCACGCCAAGATCGACGCGATCGGCAGCAGCGGCACGCCCGGCGCCCGGAAGCCGCGGGGCAGATCGGCACGGGTGCGGCGCAGGACGATCACCCCGGCCGAGACCAGCACGAACGCGAACAGCGTGCCGATGTTGACCATTTCTTCCAGCTTGCCGATAGGGAACACCGACGCCGCAATGGCCACCAGCACGCCGACGAGGATGGTGATGCGGACCGGGGTGCCGTGCGGTCCGGTCTTGGCCAGCGGCCGGGGCAGCAGCCCGTCACGGCACATCGCGAAAAGCACCCGGGTCTGCCCGAGCACCAGCACGATGACGACGGTGGTGAGCCCGGCCAGTGCCCCGATCGAAATGATCTTCGCGGCCCAGTCCACCCCGTTGGCGGCGAAGGCCGTCGCCAGGTTCGCGTGGCCGCCCTCCGCGTCCCTGAGTTCGGTGTAGGACACCATGCCCGACAGCACGACGGCCACCGCGACATAAAGCACGGTGACGATGGCCAGCGAGGCCAGGATGCCGCGGGCCACGTCGCGCTGCGGATTCTTGGTCTCCTCCGCGGTGGTGGCGACGATGTCGAATCCGATGAACGCGAAGAACACGATCGACGCGCCGGCCAGCAGGCCGTACCACCCGTAGTTGCTGCCCTCCGCACCGGTCATCAACGAGAACAACGACTGCTCGACGCCGGTCCCCCCTGCTCCGCCCTCCGGGGGCGGGATGAACGGTGAGTAGTTCTCGGTCTTGATGTAGAACGAGCCGACGATGACCACCAGCAGCACCACCGACACCTTGATCACCGTGATCGCCAGGCTGACTTCGGCGGACAGCTTGGTGCCCCAGGCCAACAGGACCGTGACGAAGGCGATGATCAGCAGCGCGCCCCAGTCCACCGACAGTCCGCCGAGATCGGCTATGCCGCCGCCGAATCCGAACACCGTGCCGAGATAGCCGGACCATCCCTTGGCCACCACCGCGGCGGCGACCGCAAATTCCAGGATCAGGTCCCAGCCGATGATCCAGGCGATGAATTCTCCGAACGTCGCATAGGAGAACGTGTACGCACTGCCGGCTACCGGCACCGTGGAGGCGAATTCGGCGTAGCACAATGCGGCCAGGCCGCAGGCAATCGCGGCGAAGACGAACGAAATAGAGATGGCTGGGCCGGTGATATTGCCGGCAGTGGAGGCGGTGATGGTGAAGATGCCTGCGCCGATCACCACCGACACACCGAAGACGGTGAGGTCCCACCAGTTCAGGTCCTTGCGCAACCGGGTGTCCGGCTCATCGGTGTCGGCGATCGACTGCTCAACAGACTTGATCCGCAACCTGCTGGCCATGTGCATCCCTTCCTGCTCCGCTTCCGGCAATGTACCGAGTACTGTGCTGCCGGTGGGGCGGACCAACGAACATGCCGTAGTCATCGGCGCAAGCATCGCGGGACTGTGTGCCGCGCGGGTGCTGTCGGACTTCTACGACCGGGTCACGGTGTTCGACCGCGACGAACTGCCGGACACACCGGCGAACCGGACCGCCGTCCCGCAGGGCAGGCATGTACACCTCCTGATGGCCCGCGGCGCGCAGGAGTTCGAGACCCACTTTCCGGGCCTGCTCGACGACATGGTCGCCGCCGGGGTGCCCATCCTGGAGAACCGGCCCGACTGCATTCACTTCGGAGCCGCCGGCCACGTGCTCGGCACCCACCATCGACTGCAGGACGAGTTCACGGCATACGTGCCCAGCCGGCCGCAGCTGGAATGGCAGATCCGGCGCCGGGTCATCGATATCGATAACGTCGACATCGTGCGTCGTGCGGTCGTCGAGCCGCGCTACGACAGCGCGCGCCAACAGGTGACCGGCGTGTTGCTGGATTCAAGTGACGGCGCTGGCGCGGTACCGGCCGATCTCGTCGTCGACGCCACCGGTCGCGGTACCCGGCTGCCGGTGTGGTTGGCGCAGTGGGGATTTGAGCGTCCCTGCGAGGACATCGTCGATGTGGGCATCGCGTATGCCACCCATCAGCTACGCATTCCCGACGGCCTGCTCGAGGAGAAGGTCGTGGTGGCCGGCGCCTCGCGGGAGCAGCCGCTGGGATTGGGGATGCTCTACTACGAGGACGGCACCTGGGGCCTGACGACGTTCGGGGTGGCCAAGGTCGAGCCGCCACAGAACTTCGCGCAGATGTGCGACCTGGCCGACGAGATCCTGCCGGCTCACCTCGCGGCCGCACTGCGACGGGGCGAGCCGATCGGCGACGTGGCCTTCCACAAGTATCCGACCAGCAGGTGGCGGCGCTACGACAAGCTGGACCGGTTCCCTGGCGGGATCCTCCCGTTCGGCGATGCCGTGGCCAGCTTCAACCCCACCTTCGGACAGGGCATGACGATGACATCGCTGCAGGCCGGTCATCTGCGGTTGACGCTGGAATCCGGCGGCGACCTGGCTCGCGAATTCAACCGCGCGACCGCCAAGACGACCTATCCGGTGTGGACGATGAACGCGATCGGCGACCTTGTACTGCACCGGGCCAGCGGACCGATGCCGTGGTGGTACCGGCCTGTCGGTGAGCTGTTCGACCAGTTCCTCGGCGCCGCGGAGACGGATCCTGTTCTCGCCGAATGGTTCTTGCGCCGATTCAGCCTGCTGGACAGCCTCTACATGGTGCCCTCGACGCGGCTCGTCGGCCGCACCATCCGACACAACATGCGGCTGTGGCTGGCCGAGCGACGCGCAGCTACCCGGCCAATGCCCGTCTCTGCGCCGCGGTTGAAAAGCACTTGGTAGAAGCCACTCGACGGGCCGTCGCCGCCGTGCTGGCGGACGGCCGGGAAAGCGGCGACAATGGAGCGCGGCCGATCGGGTGTGCCGAAACCGCGGCAGCCGCTGACAGTCCCTGATTACCTCCGGGGGACCATGAGTTCGTTCTCGTGGCAGATCCAAGACCTGACGCAATTCGACATTGCGTACTGGTTGCCGCCCGGCGGCAAGGACAACGGCGTTTGGGCCGACACGTGGGCGATAATCGCCGATCTCGAATCTGATGACGTCACCGAGGTTCTCAACCTCTTGGCCGAAGCTGACGTCGGTGGTTACGTCGCCACTCCGGGTGGGCAGAAGTCCCGGGCAAGAGAACCGGTCTGCCGAACTCTGTGGGTGGATTCGATGCAATACCATCGCGCCGAGGACGTGCTGATCCTGTTCCTTCGCGACCGCCAGCGCACAGGCGGCTAGCCGGTCAGGGCGCGATCGAGATCTGGTTCCAGGTAGATAACCCGGGCCGCCGGCATGGCAACACGGCCTCGGCGGTATCGATCGCCAGCACTGACACACCACTAGTGCAGACGGCGGGCTGATCTTCGACACAGTGCGCATTGGCGACCCGGTCGTCGTTCGCAGCTGATCGGCTCGTCGAGGCCAACCGCCTGCTGAGCGCGGCGGCCACATATGCGTTGCGCGTGAAGCAGCGCCGCCGGGTAGCCTTCGATGCCATGACGGGGACGCGATGAGCGCGGGTCTGTTCGGGCTCCTCGACGACGTTGCCGCTCTAGCCCGGCTCGCGGCTGCATCGGTCGACGACATCGGCGCCGCCGCTGGGCGCGCGACCGCCAAGGCGGCTGGAGTCGTCGTCGACGACACCGCAGTGACGCCGCAGTACGTGCACGGAATTGCCGCCGAGCGCGAGCTGCCGATCATCAAGCGGATCGCGATTGGATCCCTGCGCAACAAGCTGCTGTTCATCCTGCCCGCCGCGTTGCTGCTCAGTCAGTTCGTGCCGTGGCTGCTGACGCCGATCCTGATGATCGGCGCGACGTACCTCTGCTACGAGGGAGCCGAGAAGGTATGGGGCCGCATCCGTGGCCACGACGACCACGCCGCGCCCACCACGACGGTCGGAGAGGACGCCGAGAAACAGATGGCGGCCGGGGCGATCCGCACCGACTTCATCCTGTCGGCCGAGATCATGGTGATCGCCCTCAACGAGGTGGCCGACGAGAAGTTCTGGCCGCGGCTCATCATCCTGGCCGTCGTCGCCGTGGTCATCACCGCGGCGGTGTACGGCGTGGTCGCGGCCATCGTGAAGATGGACGACATCGGCCTGAGCCTCGCCCAGCGCAGATCGAAGTTCGCGCAGCGCGTCGGTCGTGGCCTGGTCGCCTTCATGCCCAAACTGCTGTCGGCACTCTCGGCCATCGGCACGGTCGCGATGCTCTGGGTCGGCGGCCACATTCTGCTCGTTGGAACTGACGACGTCGGCTGGCACGCGCCGTACGGCCTGGTCCACCACGCCGAAGATTTCGTCCATCACGCCGTCCAGGGCGTCGGCGGCGTGTTGGCCTGGCTGGTGAACACCGCGGCATCAGCCGTCATCGGCTTGGTCGTCGGCGCCGTCGTCGTCGCAATCGTGCACGTGCTGCGTCGCCGAATCGCGCACCGGTCAGCCGATACTGAGAGACACCATTAGATACCCACGGTGGCTCGGAACAGCGTGGTCGGACGCTGCGCGACCAGCCGGATCGGGCCGTCGTCGGCCGACACCCACGCGGCCGCACCGCGTTCCAACGTAAGTGTTGCGGACTTGGCGTGCACCACTGTCGACCCCTCGGTGCACAGCAGGATCTGGGGCCCGTCATGGCGGGCGGGCACGTCTATCTCATGGCCAAGCTGGTCGCCGCCGACATCCAGTACCGACACCGCGAACTCCGGTGCAGGCGTGTTGTAGACGAGTTCCATTCCGTCCCTGGTTATTTTGGGGCGAAGCGCGGACTCGGCGGTGGGCGTGAAGTCCAGCACCCGCAACAGCTCGGGCACGTCGACATGTTTCGGGGTCAACCCGCCGCGTAGCACGTTGTCGGAGTTGGCCATCACCTCCACCCCCACCCCGTGCAGGTAGGCGTGCAGGTTGCCGGCGGCCAGATAGATCGCCTCCCCCGGCTTGAGGCTGATCCGGTTCAGCAGCAGAGCCGCCAACACGCCGGCGTCACCGGGATAACGCTCGCCCAACTCGAGCACAGTCTTGGCTTCGGCCGCGAATTTCTTTCTGCCCGAACGGACATAGTGGATCGAACCGTCGAGCACCGCGGGCACCAGCACGTCGAGGGCGGGCTGCGGCGCGGTGATCCAGGTGGTGAACAGCGCACGCAGGCCGTCGGCGTCGGGTTGCTCGGCAAGCAGACTGACGAACGGGTCGAGGTCGGAAACCGCCAGCGCCCGCATCAATTCGACGCTGTGCGCTGGGGGCCGGAACCCGGCCAGCGCCTCGAATTGGCTCAGCGCCACCAGCAGTTCGGGCTTGTGGCTGCGGTCGCGGTAGTTGCGCACCGGCGAGGAGACCGGGATGCCGGCGCGCTCTTCGCGGGCGAATCCCTCCACGGCCTGTTGCGCGCTGGGGTGGGCCTGCAGGGACAGCGGTTCGTCGGCGGCCAATACTTTGAACAGGAACGGCAACGTGTCGCCGAACCGGCTGCGGACGACCGCGCCAAGCTGTCCTTCCGGGTCCTCATGCAGGGTGTCGAGCAGGGACTGCTCGCCCTGCTCGGTCTCCAGCCAGGCCGGATCGCCCGGATGCGCGCCGAACCACAGCTCGGCCTCCGGGTGCGCCGTGGGACTCGGCCTTCCGGTGAAATCGGCAATCGCGGTCCGCGAACCCCATGCATAGGTCCGCACCGCGCCGCGTAGCAGGTGCACTCGCTTAACCTCGAACCAGTCGCAGGTATACGGCCGTCATCTCCAACCGCACTGCCAATATCGCCAATTGCTGCTCCGGGCGCCCGTTGGCGCCCGGTGCGCCGGCGGCCACCGGCACGTCAGAAGCGTCCGGCACGTCCTCGGCGTTGACCACGTCAACGTCGTCGAGTCCGCTAACCCGCGAAACGACCACAGGCCGCTCCGCATCGGTGGCCAGCACGAAGGTCCGGACCCGCTCGGGCCGCGGTCCGTCGATTTCCTCGTCGTGGAACAACGCGGTTTCATAGTCGGCCCCGGACGGGCCCATTCCGGCGCGCAGTGCGACCAGCGCATCGGCCAGAGCGACCGCGGCCACCGGCTGGTGGGCGACACGCAACATGACGGCCCCGCCGTGGCGGGCCAGCGCGAGCGTCGCCGCGTTGTCGCCCGCCAGCAGAACGTCGCGCCCCGACATCCGATCGGCCAGCGTCTTGGCGGGATTGGTGAAAAGCTCGCGGGTGGCGCTGTCGCGCAGCGCCTCGGCATCCAGTTCGTCGGCGATCGCGGCCAGATCCATGACAAGGCCTGGGTCGACCACACGCAGGGTGGCCAGGCCGGCGCCCAGATAGCCGGCCAGGCCGAAGTCATCGGGAACGCGCACCCGCGGTTCCAGTACGGCGGCCCGGCCAGCGGTGGCGTCTCGCAACGGTCCGTCGTAGGGAGCGACGACCACGACCCGCGCACCGCGACGCACCCCCGTCGCTGCAGCCGACACCAGGACGGGGTCGCCGGGGTCGTCGCCGGCGATGACGAGAACGTCCAGCGCGCCGATCCATGGCGGCGCCTCTGACGCGACGACGATCGGCGCGGCCACCGAACCGCCGAGCGCCGCTGCCAGCATCGAACCGGCCGTCTCGGCCGCCCCGCGCCCGGCCACCCAGATCACCGTGCGCGGCGGCTGGTCGGACGCCACCGGATCCAGCACACCCTCTTCGAGCGCGGCGGCCGTGGCACGCACCTGCGCACCGGCCATCGACGCCGCACGCAGCAAGCCATCTCGATCGGCGGCCAGCAGGCCTTCCGGGTCGTCGAGATCGACGGTGGCGCGAGTGGCGTTCATGTGGCCGCCTCCGGGTCCGAGGCGATCTGGGCTTGAACCTGGTTGGAGACCTGCCCGACGATCTCGTCGACTTCTTCGACACTGCGGGCCTCGGCGTTGAGCCGCAGCAACGGCTCGGTGTTCGAGCTGCGCAGGTTGAACCAGCTACCGCTGCCGAGGTCGACGGTCACCCCGTCGAGGTGGTCGATGGAGTGGATGCGGGTGCCGAACGACTTCAACACGGCCTCCACGCACGACGCCGCGTCGCTGACGGTGAAGTTGATCTCGCCGGACGACTCGTAGCGCTGGTAGTCGGCCGTCAGCTCCGACAGGGGCCGGTCCTGCTCGCCGAGCGCGGCCAGCACGTGCAGCGCGGCCAGCATCCCCGAGTCGGCACCCCAGAAGTCCCGGAAGTAGTAGTGCGCGGAGTGCTCGCCGCCGAAGATCGCGCCGGTGTCGGCCATCAGCGCCTTGATGTAGGAGTGCCCGACGCGGGCGCGCACCGGCGTGCCTCCACGCTCGGTGACCAGTTCTGGCACCGCTCGGGAGGTGATCAGGTTGTGGATCACCGTGGCGCCGATCTCCCTGTGCAGTTCGCGGGCGGCGACCAGGGCGGTCACCGCCGACGGCGAGACCGGATGCCCCAATTCGTCGACGACGAAACAGCGGTCTGCGTCGCCGTCGAACGCCAGCCCGATGTCGGCGCCCGTCGCGAGCACGTGCTCCTGCAGGTCGACGAGGTTCGCCGAGTCCAGCGGATTGGCCTCGTGGTTGGGAAACGTGCCGTCGAGCTCGAAGTACAGCGGCTCCAGGGTGATCGACGGGATCGGACCGAGCACCGCCGGCGTGGTGTGCCCGGCCATGCCGTTGCCGGCGTCGACGGCGACCCGCAGCGACCGCAGCCCGGACAGGTCGACGAGCGAGCGCAGAAACTCGCCGTAGTCAGCGAGCACATCACGATCATCAATCGCACCGCTGGCACCGTCATAACGTGGTACGCCGGCAATGACGTCCTCGCTGATCTCCGTCAGGCCGGTGTCCTTGCCGACGGGTTTGGCGCCGGCGCGGCACAGCTTGATCCCGTTGTAGGCGGCGGGATTATGGCTCGCGGTGAACATCGCGCCCGGGCAGTCCAGCAGCCCCGAGGCGAAGTACAGCTGATCGGTCGACGCCAGCCCGATCCGGGTCACGTCGAGGCCCTGGGCGACGACACCCTCGGCGAAGGCGTCGGCCAGCGAGGGCGAGCTGGACCGCATGTCGTAGCCGATCACGACCTGCGTTGCGCCGCCCGGGTCGCCGTCGCGCACCAGCCGGGCGAAAGCACCGCCGACGTCGGCGACGAACTGCTCGTCGATCTCCTCGCCGACCAGGCCACGCACGTCATACGCCTTGATGACGCGGTGGACAGCCGCAGCGGGCCGAGACATAGAACTCCTTGCGAAGAGACCGTTGGCGCCAGCCTAACCGTCGTCCGCGTCTACTCAGCGAGGTCCGGCAACACCCGCAGGTGGCCGCGCCGCCGTCCATTCGATTCGGGTCGGCGGGCGACGGGCGGCGCCAACAACGCACCGCCGTGCACACCGGTGGTCGGGTCGGAAAAGCCGGCCACTAACCCGTTGATCGATGCTGCGCCGTCGCGGCCCTCGCGCACCGCCTCGGCCAGCGCGACCAGGTCATCCTCGTCGGGGTGCGACGGCAGCGGCCCGGCGTGGCGGACCAGCTCCCAACCGCGCGGTGCGGTGATCCGGCCCGCATGGCCCACACACAGATCCCACGAGTGCGGTTCGGACGACGTGGCCAGCGGGCCCACCACGGCCGTCGAGTCGGAGTAGACGAACGTCAGCGTCGCGACCGCATAGTGAGGGCACCCGGGCCGACAGCAGCGACGGGGAACATTCACGAACGAGAGGTTATCGTGCGGAAACGCTGCACGGCGCCGGACACGCGCAGCCGCCGGGAGGCCGATCTGCAACCGTTACGATCTGCGGGTGGCCGAGCAGAATCTTCGGGGTCCGCACCGCGGTCGCCGCGAAATGCGCGGTCCGCTGCTGCCCCCGACCGTGCCCGGCTGGCGCAGCCGGGCCGAGCGGTTCGACATGGCGGTGCTCGAGGCCTACGAACCCATCGAACGCAGCTGGGGAGACCGGGTCACCGGACTGGACGTCGCCGTCGACGAGATCCCGCGGATTTCGCCGAAGGACCCCGACGCCGTGCAGTGGCCGCCCGAGGTGGTGGCCGATGGCCCGATCGCCCTGGCCCGGTTGATCCCGGCGGGCGTGGATGTCCGCGGTAACGCCACCCGCGCGCGAATTGTGCTGTTCCGCAAGCCGATCGAGCGACGGGCGAAGGACACCGTCGAGCTCGCCGAGCTACTGCATGAGGTCTTGGTGGCCCAGGTGGCCACGTATTTGGGCGTCGAACCTTCTGTCATCGACCCGTCGATCGACGACGACTGAGCGTGGCGGTCAGATGATGCCGCGCTTGAGGCGGCGGCGCTCCCGCTCGGAGAGACCGCCCCAGATGCCGAAGCGCTCGTCATGGGCCAGCGCGTACTCCAGGCACGCATCGCGCACCTCGCAACCCAGGCAGATTCGCTTGGCTTCGCGGGTCGAGCCGCCCTTCTCTGGGAAAAACGCCTCGGGATCAGTTTGCGCGCACAATGCGCGCTCTTGCCATTGGTCGTCGTTAGTTGCCGGACCAACGTCAATTCGGTTGGGCACCACACTCAATTGAGGACGTCCATTTGTCCCAATCGGCGCCGGCCCGGTATTGGTGTGCGGTGCGCTGCCTACTGAGCCGAGCATCCGGTTGTCGAACCGGGCTTGACGATCGAAATCGACGTGCTCAAAAGACATGTTCCGCCTCCTCACCTGATCTCGTAGATCCTTAAGTGGAGCCCCACTATTGTGATGTGCGGCCATCTCAATTCGAACAAATGATCGAATCTCGGTCTGCGACACCGGAGCCGGCCGGCCAACCGCGAAATGACACTGATGTGATTACACACGCGTCAGCTGCCGTGGTCAAGCGCTGGAACAGAAATTCATACCATGTCGTTACCGGAATTCGGCGCGTCGATGCGTCGGCGTGTCTCCGCCGTGACCGGGCCGGGACCCGTTGGCCTCCGAGGGCCTAGTGTCGGTCGATGTGAAGGTCACCGTTCTGGTCGGCGGCGTGGGCGGCGCTCGCTTCCTGCTGGGCGTGCAGAACCTGCTGCGGCTGGGTCAGTTTTCCGAGGGCGACGAAGCCGATCACGAACTGACCGCCATCGTCAACATCGGCGACGACGCATGGATGTACGGCGTGCGGATCTGCCCGGACCTCGACACCTGCATGTACACCCTGGGCGGCGGCATCGACACGGTCCGAGGTTGGGGCCATCGCGACGAAACCTGGCACGCTAAAGAGGAACTCGCCGCCTACGGCGTGCAGCCGGACTGGTTCGGGCTTGGTGACCGCGACCTCGCCACGCACCTGGTGCGCAGCCAGATGCTGCGGGCCGGCTACCCGCTGTCACAGGTGACCGAGGCGCTGTGCCAACGCTGGTCACCCGGCGCGCGGCTGCTGCCGGCCAGTGACGACCGCAGCGAAACCCACGTCGTCATCACCGATCCGGATGATGGCGAGAAGCGCGCGATCCACTTTCAGGAGTGGTGGGTGCGCCACCGCGCACGGGTGCCGACGCACAGCTTCGCATTCGTCGGCGCCGAGGCGGCCACCGCGGGCCCCGGCGTCACCAGGGCGATCACGGAGGCCGACGTGGTGCTGCTGGCGCCGTCAAACCCGGTGGTGAGCATCGGCTCGATCTTGGCCATCCCCGGCATCCGCGGCGCGTTGCGGTCGACCGCCGCGCGTGTCATCGGTTACTCGCCCATCGTCGCGGGAAAGCCGCTACGCGGCATGGCCGACGAATGCCTGTCGGTGATCGGGGTGGCCAGCACCTCGGAAGCGGTCGGCGGTTACTACGGGCCCCGTTCCGGCGTCGGCATCCTGGACGGCTGGCTGGTGCACGAAGGCGACCGCGCCGATATCGAGGGCATCGAGTTGCGGGCGGTGCCGCTGCTGATGACCGATCCGCCGACAACCGCAGAGATGGTGCGGGCCGGACTCGAACTGGCCGGCATGAGCCTGGGTCCGCGCCGATGAACGACACCGGCTCACCGCCACCGCGCGACCATGGCTCCGCGGCGGCCGTCGAACTGCTTCCGCTACCTGGGCTGCCGGAGTTCCGGCCCGGGGACGACCTCGCCGCCGCCATCGCCACCGCCGCGCCGTGGCTGCGCGACTACGACGTCGTGGTGGTCACCAGCAAGGTGGTGTCCAAGTGCGAGGGGCGCCTCGTCGCGGCGCCCGAGGACCCAGAGGAACGGGATGCGTTGCGACGCAAACTGATCGACGCCGAAGCCGTCCGCGTGCTGGCGCGCAAGGGTCGCACGCTGATCACCGAGAACGCGCTCGGGCTGGTGCAGGCGGCCGCCGGTGTGGACGGTTCCAACGTCGGCTCGACCGAATTGGCGCTGCTGCCGGTCGATCCCGACGCCAGCGCCGCGACCCTGCGGGCCGGGCTGCGTGATCGACTCGGGGTGAGCGTTGCCGTGGTCGTCACCGACACCATGGGACGGGCCTGGCGCAACGGTCAGACCGACTTCGCCATCGGCGCCGCCGGGTTGACCGTGCTGCACGGCTACGCCGGATCACATGACCGGCACGGCAACGAGCTCATCGTCACCGAGGTCGCCGTCGCCGACGAGATCGCCGCGGCGGCCGACCTGGTGAAGGGCAAGCTGACCGGAGTCCCTGTCGCGGTGGTTCGCGGATTGACCCCGAACGACAACGGATCCAATGCCCGGACGCTGCTGCGGCCCGGTGAGGAAGACCTGTTCTGGTTGGGTACCGACGAGGCGCTTGCGCTGGGTCGCAGCCAGGCCCAGCTGATGCGCCGATCGGTCCGCCGGTTCAGTGCCGAACCCGTGCCACCCGGACTCATCGAGGCCGCCGTCGCCGAAGCGCTGACCGCGCCCGCGCCGCACCACACCCGGCCGGTGCGCTTCGTCTGGATGCAGGACGCCGATGCACGTACCCGGCTGCTGGACCGGATGCGCGACCAGTGGCGTGCCGACCTGACCGGCGACGGTAAGCCGGCCGACGCCGTCGAACGCCGGGTCGCCCGCGGCCAAATCCTTTACGACGCACCCGAACTGGTCGTCCCGTTCATGGTTCCTGACGGGGCGCACAGCTACCCCGACACCGGCCGCACCGCGGCCGAGAAGACCATGTTCACGGTCGCGGTCGGGGCGGCCGTGCAGGCCCTGCTGGTCGCGTTGGCGGTCCGCGGCGTGGGCAGCTGCTGGATCGGTTCGACCATCTTCGCCGCCGACCTGGTCCGCACTGAGCTGGCGCTACCGGCCGACTGGGAGCCGTTGGGCGCCATCGCGATCGGCTACCCGGCCGAGCCGCCGGGGCCGCGGGACCCGGCGCCGACCGAGGGCCTGCTGGTGCGCAAGTGAGCCTTCACATATCGGCCGTCGAGCTTCTGGCAGGTTGGCGGGCGCCCGATCCCGCGCAGGACACGCTGCGCTACGCGGTGCTGTCTTTTCTGCTCGCCAGGCCCGACGCCTGCCGGCGTGAGTGCGTGCCCGGCCATATCACCGCGTCGGCGCTGGTGCTCGACCACACCGGAACCCGCGCGCTGCTGACTCTGCACCCGCGGTTCGGCCGCTGGCTGCAGCTCGGCGGGCACTGTGAGGACATCGACACCGATATCGTCGCCGCGGCGTTGCGGGAAGCCACCGAGGAATCCGGCATCGACGGCCTGGTGATCGATTCGGGACTGGCCGCCCTGCACGTGCACCCGGTCACCTGCTCGCTGGGCGTGCCGACCCGTCACCTGGACCTGCAGTTCATCGTGCACGCGCCGGCCGACGCCGAAATCGCCTGTAGCGACGAATCATTGGATCTGCGGTGGTGGCCCGTGGACGCGCTGCCCGAAGACACCGACTTCGGGCTGACGCAACTCGCCGAGGCCGCCCGAACGCGCCAGGAAACCCGCGGGCCTCAGACGTCGGTCGAGTAGCGGATGCCGCCATCGGGGATGGACACCCCGGGCCACACCCTTGCGCCGCGCAGCAGTTCGCAGCGCGCGCCGATATCGGCGCCGTCGCCGATCACACCATCGCGGATCAGCGCACGCGGGCCGATGCGGGCGCCGAAGCCGATGATGGAGCGTTCGATCACCGCGCCGGCCTCGACTCGCACGCCGTCGAAGATCACCGCGCCGTCCAACCGGGCGCCCGCGCCGATCTCCGCGCCGCGCCCGACCACCGTGCCGCCGATCAGCAGCGCGCCCGGCGCTACCGCCGCCCCGTCGTGCACCAGCTTCTCACCGCGGGGACCTTGCAGCGCCGGTGACGGGGCGATGCCGCGGACCAGGTCGGACGAACCGCGCACGAAGTCCTCCGGTGTGCCCATGTCCCGCCAGTACGTCGCGTCGACGTAGCCGCACACCCTCAGACCGTCGGACAACAGCCCCGGGAAAACCTCCCGCTCCACCGACAGCGGCCGCCCCTTGGGGATGGCATCGATCACCGCACGCCGAAACACGTAGCAGCCGGCGTTGATCTGATCGGTCGGCGGGTCCTGCGTCTTCTCCAGGAATGCGGTCACCACTCCGTCGGCGTCGGTCGGCACGCAGCCGAAGGCGCGGGGGTCGCCGACGCGCACCAGGTGCAGGGTCACGTCGGCGGCGTTGGATTCGTGGTAGTCGAGCAGCTCACGCAGGTCTATCCCGGACAGCACGTCGCCGTTGAACACCATCGCGGTGTCGTGGCGCAGCTTGGAGGCGACGTTGGCGATCCCGCCGCCGGTGCCCAGTGGCTCGGCTTCGGTGACGTACTCGATCTGCAGCCCGAGCTTGGACCCGTCGCCGAACTCCGACTCGAACACCTCCGCCTTGTACGACGTGCCCAGCACCACGTGCTCGATGCCGGCCTCGGCGATGCGGGACAGCAAATGGGTGAGGAAGGGCAAGCCGGCCGTCGGCAGCATCGGCTTGGGCGCCGACAGCGTCAGCGGGCGCAGCCTGGTGCCCTGGCCACCGACCAGGATGACGGCGTCGACCTCTGCGGGGTTCACCGGGCGTTCTCCACGTCAGCGCCGTCCTTTCGCGTGTTGCGCCGAGAGTTGCGGACCACGAGACCCGCGCGCGCAGCGAGCGCGGCCTTCATCGTCCATCTAAGCGGTGCCTGCCACCTTTTCGGGTGCCGGTCTGCGAGGAAAGTGTATGTGCTCGTGTGGTGCGCTGCCAAGTTGCGGGCGGGGTCCCGGCCGGTCGCGTGACCCTTGTCGTGCAAAACCTCCGCCGACGGAACATAGACGTTCTGCCAGCCGGCCTTGCCGAGCCGATCACCCAGGTCGACGTCCTCCATGTACATGAAGTAGCGCTCGTTGAAACCGCCGACGTCATCGAATGCGGCGCGGCGCAGCAACAGGCAGGATCCGGACAGCCAGCCGACGGCACGTTCGCTGGGCTCCAGCCGATCCTGGCGGTAGGCGGCCGTCCACGGGTTGGACTTCCACAGCGGGCCCACCACCGCGTGCATTCCGCCGCGGATCAGGCTCGGCAGGTGCCGCGCCGACGGGTACACCGAGCCGTCGGGATCGCGGATCAGCGGCCCCAGCGAACCCGCGCGGGGCCACCGCGCGGCCGCGTCCAGCAGCACGTCGATACTGCGCGGACCCCACTGCACGTCCGGGTTGGCGACCACGAAAAAATCCGAGCACTCGAACTCGTCCAGGTATTCCGCGACAGCGCGGTTCACCGCGGTTCCATAGCCCAGGTTGGCGCCGGTGCGCAGCAGCCGCGTGTTCGGGTACCGCTCGACCGCCTCCTCGGGGCTGCCGTCGGTCGACCCGTTGTCGGCCATGATCACGGTCACCGGACGGTCGGTGGCGTGCGACAACGACGCGAGGAACCGGTCGAGGTGCGGGCCCGGTGAATATGTCACCGTCACCACGGCCAGTTCGTCACTCACGGCGTAGAGGGTAGCGGTCGGTCGTTTCTCATCGCCGCGGCGAGCGCATCGCGCCACGGACGCAGCGGCGTCAGCCCGGCCGCCGCGGATTGCCGGCCGGATAATGCCGAGTACCCCGGCCGCGGTGCCGGTCGCGGATGGCGGTCGGTGCCGACCGGCCGGACCCGTTGCGGGTCGGCACCGACCGCTTCGAACACCGCCTGCGCCTGCTCGAACCGACTGACGGCGCCCTCGTTGGCGGCATGCAGCAGCGGCTCGCGGATTGCGCCGTCAGCCACCTGAAGCAGCGCGCCGGCCAGGTCGCCGACATAGGTAGGGGAGCCGATCTGGTCGGCCACCACATCCACCGGCCCGTCGCCGGCGGCCATTCGTCGCATGGTCGCCACGAAATCAGTGCCGCCGGCTCCGTGGTAGATCCACGCGCTGCGGACGATGTGGGCGTCGGGCATCGCGGCCAGGACCGCGAATTCTCCGGCGAGTTTGGTGCGGCCGTAGACGCTCAGCGGACCCGTTTCGTCGTCGATCTCGTAGGGATGGCGCTGTGCACCGCTGAAGACGTAGTCGGTCGAGATGTGGATGAGCTCGGCCCCGGCGCGGGCGCAGGCATGCGCGACGTTCTCCGGCCCGACGGTGTTGACGGCGTGCGCACGCGGCTCGTCGGCCTCGGCGGCGTCCACCTTGGTGTAGCCGGCGCAGTTGATCACCACATCACCGGACTTCACGAAACGCTCGGCGGCGGTGGCGTCGGTGATATCCCACTGCGACGACGTCAACGCCAGCACCTCGCGGCCCTCCCGACGCGCCTGATCTGCCACGACCCGTCCAACCATGCCGCCGGCGCCGGTAATCACGATTCGCTGAGAGTTCTGGGACATGAAGTCGAGTCTGGCACGCCGGACCGGCGCTACCCGCTCTGCGGCCGTCTCGCAAGTAGCCTGGGCAGGTGCCAGCCCGCCTGCTCCGTGCCATTGCCGTCGCCGTGGCACTGGCGATCGTGGTCGGCACCGGCGTGGCGTGGAGCCGGATCCGGTCGTTCGAATCCGGAATCAACCACATCAGGTCCGGAGCGCTCGGCGAGGGCGGCGAAGACGGCGCGATCGACGTGCTGCTGGTGGGCATGGACAGCCGCACCGACGCCCACGGCAACCCGTTGACCGAGGAGGAACTGGCCACGCTGCGCGCCGGCGATGACGAGGCCACCAACACCGACACGATCATCCTGATCCGCATTCCCAACAACGGGGAGTCGGCCACCGCGATCTCCATCCCCCGCGACTCCTACGTAAAGACGCCGGATATGGCCAAGACGAAGATCAACGGCGTCTACGGCGAAGCCAAGTTCGAGACGATGACGCAGCTCGTCGAGGTCGAAGGCATGGATCCGGCCGAGGCCGAGCCGAAGGCGGTTGAGGACGGTCGCGAGGCGCTGATCAAGACCGTCGCCAATCTCACCGGCGTCACGGTCGACCATTACGCCGAGATCGGCCTGCTCGGTTTTTCGCTGATCACCGACGCTCTCGGCGGTGTCGACATCTGCCTGAAAGAAGCTGTCTACGAACCGCTGTCGGGTGCCGATTTCTCCGCCGGCTGGCAAAAGCTGGACGGTCCGCAGGCGCTGAGCTTCGTTCGGCAGCGGCACGACCTGCCCCGCGGCGACCTGGATCGTGTGGTGCGCCAGCAGGCGGTGATGGCGTCGCTGGCCCACCAGGTGATCTCCGGCAAGACGCTGTCCAGCCCCTCCACGCTGGACCGGCTGCAGCAGGCCGTCCAGCGTTCGGTGGTGCTCTCCGATGGTTGGGACATCATGGATTTCGTCGAGCAGCTACAGAAGTTGACGGCCGGCAACGTCGCCTTCGCCACCATCCCGATCCTCGAGGAGGCCGGCTGGAGCGACGATGGCATGCAAAGCGTGGTTCGGGTGGATCCCACGGCTGTGCAGGAATGGGTGACGAGCCTGGCGCACGACCAGGACGACGGCAAGACCGAGGAATTGGCTTACACGCCAAGCAAAACCGTTGCCGAGGTGGTCAACGACTCCGATGTCAACGGGCTGGCCGCCGCCGTGTCGCATGTGCTGACGAACAAGGGCTTCACGCCCGGAGATGTCGGCAACAACGAGGCGGGGCACGTGACCAGTAGTCAGGTGCAGGCCGCTAAGGCCGATGACCCTGGCGCGCAGGCGGTTTCCAAGGAGCTCGGCGGCCTGCCCATCGTCGAGGACTCGTCGGTGGCGCCCGGATGGGTGCGGGTGGTTCTGGCGGGTGACTACACCGGCCCCGGCTCCGGCTTGGACGGCAGCGATCCGCTGTTGGAGACCATCGACCCCGCGGCCACCGGATCGACCGACACCGCCCCTCCCCCTTCGCCGATCATCACCGCGGGCTCCGACGATCCGGAGTGTGTCAACTAGCCGTGACGACGGTCAGCGCCGCAGTGCTGGATCCCTTACTGGTGTCTGATCCAGCCGGGCCGCGAATCACCTACTACGACGACGCCACCGGGGAACGCATCGAGCTGTCCACGGCAACGCTGGCCAATTGGGCGGCCAAGACCGGGAACCTGTTGCGCGACGAACTCGGCGCCGGTCCGGCCAGCCGGGTGGCGGTATTGTTACCGGCGCACTGGCAGACCGCCGCCGTACTGTTCGGAATCTGGTGGATCGGCGCCGAAGTCGTGCTGGACGGACCCGCCGACATCGCCCTGTGCACCCGCGACCGGCTGGACGAGGCCGACGCGGCGGTGGGCGGCGGGGAGGTGGCGGTGCTGTCGTTGGATCCGTTCGGGAAACCGGCCGCCGATCTACCGGTAAGCGTCACCGACTACGCCACCGCGGTGCGGGTGCATGGTGACCAGATCTCGCCCGAACGCCATCCCGGGCCCGCGCTGGACGGTCGATCGGTCACCGAGGTCCTGGTCGGTGCCGAAGCATCTGCGGCCGCACAGGGTTTCACCGCAGACGACCGGGTGCTCTCGACCGCACTCTGGGATACCGCCGACGATCTGGTGGACAACCTGCTGGCCGTTTTCGTGGCCCGGGCCTCGCTGGTGCAGGTGACCAATCCGGATCCCTCGGTGCTCGAGCGGCGCCGGCAGACTGAGAAGATCACCCGGGGCTAGCACCGGGGTGTCACGCTTGAAGCGTGATGGATCGTCGGCAGTTTCTGGTGCTGAGCGCATCGGCCGGGGTGGCATCGGCGTGCTTTAGGCGGTCGCCGCAACCGACGGCGGCCGGAGTCGATGTGGCGTTCGAGCCCGCGGAGACCGAGATCGACCTCGGCGGCGTATCGGTGCGCACGTGGGCCTACGGCGGGCAGGTTCCGGGGGCCGAGATTCGCATCCGCAAGGGCGAAACGTTGCGGGCGGCGCTGACCAACAGGCTGTCGGCCGACACCACTATTCACTGGCACGGCCTGGCGGTCCCCAACGATATGGATGGCGTGCCGGTGCTGACCCAGCCGCCGGTCCCTGCTGGACAGGTTTTCGACTACGAGTTCGTCGTTCCCGACGCCGGAACATATTGGTATCACTCGCATGTCGGCACGCAGCTCGATCGTGGGCTGTACGGAGCGTTGATCATCGAAGACCCGGATGAGCGGACCGACTACGACGACGAGCTGGTCGTGGTGCTCGATGACTGGATCGACGGCACCGGCACCAACCCGGACCAAGTCCTGGCCGACCTGAAGAAGGCGGGCATGCCCGACATGGACGACATGGACGCCGAGGCAGGCGTCACGCCGGTGACACCGCTCGGCGCTGACGGCGGCGACGTCACGTATCCATACTTCCTGGTCAACGGCCGCGTCACTACCGATCCGCGGGTCATGGATTACCGTGCGGGCCATCGTATCCGGCTGCGGGTGATCAACGCCGCCTCGGATACGGCGTTTCGGGTCGCTGTACCGAACACCGTTCTCACCGTGACCCACACCGACGGCTACCCGGTGGTGCCCCGGCAAACCGACGCTGTCATCCTGGGCATGGGTGAACGTGTGGACGCGACGATCACAGTCGCCTCATCGGTACCGGTGATTGCCGCCGCCGAGGGCAAGAACGGGTACGCCCAATTGAACATCCGCGTGAACGGGACGCCGAGCAAGGTGAAGATCGATGCGTTCGTCGCGGCTCTGCGAAGGTCGAGAGTGCTGGATACCGCGGATCTGGTCGCGACACCCGAAGTGCAACTGCCGGTGCGCGACCCGAGCGAGACGCTAGAGCTGCGACTGGCGGGACCGCTGAACGGCTACAACTGGACCATCGACGGCAAGCTGTATGATCCGCCGAATGGTGGCCTGGCCGTGACGGCGGGCGAGCGGGTGCGGATCCGGTACATCAACGAGTCCAAGATGTTCCATCCGATGCACCTGCACGGTGTCACATCCCAGGTGCTGCAGCGGAACGGACCGGCGGCCCGCAAGGACACCGTGCTCGTACCCCCGTGGGCCACCGTGGAGATCGACTTCGACACCAACAACCCGGGTCGCTGGATCACGCACTGCCACAACACCTATCACCTCGAAGCGGGGATGGCGTCGTTTATCTACTACACCGGTTAGCCGAGCAGTGCGCGCGCCATCACCACGCGCTGAATCTGGTTGGTGCCCTCGTAGATCTGGGTGATCTTGGCGTCGCGCATGAACCGCTCCACCGGGAAGTCCTGGGTGTAGCCGGCGCCACCGAACAACTGCACCGCGTCGGTGGTGACCTCCATAGCAACGTCGGAGGCAAAGCACTTGGAGGCCGACGAAATGAAGCCCAGTGCGGGCTCGCCCCGTTCGGCGCGGGCCGCGGCCGTGTACACCATCAGGCGTGCGGCCTCCACCTTCATCGCCATGTCGGCCAGCATGAACTGCACACCCTGGAAGTCGCTGACCGGCTTGCCGAACTGCTTGCGGTCCTTGGTGTAAGCGATCGCGGCGTCCACCGCGCCCTGCGCGATGCCGACGGCCTGCGCGCCGATCGTCGGCCGGGTGTGATCCAGCGTGGCCAGCGCGGTCTTGAAGCCGGTCCCCGGCTCCCCGATGATCCGGTCACCCGGGATGCGGCAGTTCTCGAAATACAACTCGGTGGTCGGCGACCCCTTGATCCCGAGCTTGCGCTCCTTCGGGCCCACCGAAAAACCCTCGTCATCCTTGTGCACCATGAATGCCGAAATCCCGTTGGCGCCCAGATCCGGATCGGTCACCGCCATCACCGTGTACCAGGTCGACTTGCCGCCGTTGGTGATCCAGCACTTCGACCCGTTGAGGATCCAGCTGTCGCCGTCGGCCTTGGCCCGCGTCCGCATGCCCGCCGCGTCACTGCCCGCTTCCCGCTCCGAGAGCGCGTAGGACGCCATCGCGTCACCCGACGCCAGCGTCGGCAGCACCTGCTTCTTCAACTCCTCCGAGCCGCTCAGGATCAGGCCCATCGTGCCGAGCTTGTTCACCGCCGGGATCAGCGACGACGATGCGCAGACCCGCGCCACCTCCTCGATCACGATGCAGGTGGCCACCGAGTCGGCACCCTGCCCGTCGTACTCCTCCGGCACGTGGATCGCGGAGAAGCCGGAGGCGTTGAGGGCAGCCAGCGCCTCCTCGGGAAAGCGGGGCTTCTCATCGACCTCGGCCGCGTAGGGGGCGATTTCCTTCTCCGCCAGCGCGCGGATCGCCGCCCGCAGTTCGTCGTGCTCTTCCGGCAATTTGAACACGTCAAACGTCGGATTTCCGGCCCAACCAGCCATTATGGACTCCTTGCTACTCGCCGGTAACTTTACTTCCTTCGCGCGGGCCACCGAGGAGGCGGTTCCGCAGTGCCTCGTCCTTCGCCAGCACAGCGGCCTCGAGATCGGCCTGAAACGCTTCGACCCGCTGACGCAGGGCGGCGTCGGATGAGCCGAGAATGCGCACGGCGAGCAGGCCGGCGTTGCGCGCACCGCCGATCGACACCGTCGCCACTGGGACACCGGCGGGCATCTGCACGATCGACAACAGCGAATCCAAACCATCCAGCTTGGCCAGCGGCACCGGCACGCCGATCACCGGCAGCGGGGTGGCCGCCGCGACCATTCCGGGCAGATGTGCCGCCCCGCCCGCCCCGGCGATGATCACCTCGATGCCCCGGCGGGCGGCGGATCGCGCGTACTCGAGCATCCGCACCGGTGTGCGGTGTGCCGAGACAACCCCGACCTCGAACGGCACCTCGAACTCGGCCAGCGCGTGTGCAGCGTCCTCCATGACCGACCAGTCGCTGTCGCTGCCCATGATCACGCCCACCCGCGGCGCAGGTGCGTCACCCATGCGCGTCCCATCCGTCGGTCCAGACCCCGTGCGATAACCAGTGTGCCGCCCGCTGGGCACGCTCACGCAGGTACGCGACATCGGCGACGTCATCACCAAGGATGTTCACGTGGCCGACCTTGCGGCCGGACCGTTCCTGCTTGCCGTACAGGTGAACCCTCGCCTCGGGTTCTCGCGCGAACAGGTGGTGCAGCCGTTCGTCGACGGTCATCGTCGGCGGCTGCGCGGCGCCAAGCACATTGGCCATCACCGTCACCGGCGCAATGGCGGCCGTGTCCCCGAGCGGATAATCCAGCACGGCCCGCAGGTGCTGCTCGAACTGGCTGGTTCTGGCGCCGTCCATCGTCCAGTGACCGGAATTGTGTGGCCGCATCGCCAGTTCGTTGACCATCAGTGCGCCGTCGACGGTCTCGAACAACTCCACGGCCAGCACCCCGACGACGCCGAGCTCGGCGGCCAGGCGCAGGCCGAGTTCGCCCGCGGCGCTGCCGATTTCGGGCTCCAGACCCTGAGCGGGCGCGATCACCTCCACGCAGATGCCGTCGCGCTGGACGGTTTCCACCACCGGCCACGCCGCGCCCTGGCCGAACGGTGACCGCGCCACCAGTGCGGACAGTTCGCGTCGCATGGCCACTCGCTCCTCGACCAGCACCGCGACCCCGTCGGCCAGATACCTGCCGACGACATCGCGGGCCTCGGCAAGATCACGCGCCAGGGTCACGCCGCGACCGTCGTAGCCGCCGCGCACGGTCTTGACCACGACCGGCCCGCCGATGCGGGCCGCGAACGCGTCCACATCCGCTACCCCGGTCACCGCCGCATAGCGCGGAATCGGAGCACCCAACGCCTCCAGCCGCCGTCGCATCACCAACTTGTCCTGGGCGTGGATCAGCGCCTCCGGCGGCGGGGCCACGTTCACGCCGTCAGCGACGAGCTTGTCCAACAGTTCAGTCGGGACGTGCTCGTGGTCGAAGGTGACTGCGTCGGCGCCGGCGGCCGCCCGGCGCAGCGCGTCGAGGTCGGTGTGCGCGCCGATCACCACGTCCGGGGTGACCTGCGCCGCCGGGTCGTCCGGCCCGGCGGCCAGCACCCGCAGCGTCTGGCCGAGCGCGATGGCGGCCTGGTGGGTCATCCTGGCCAGCTGCCCGCCGCCGATCATGGCCACCAGCGGGGGCGCGCTTGGAGTTGTCGGCACAGCGTTCATGTTGTCATGGCGGCGACTGCCACCTTTACCGGCCGTGACCTGCGGGGCTAAGCGTTACTTAGGTTGTTTCCGTAGACTGCCCTCTTGTGTCCTTCACCGATGCCACGATCGCGCGGCTGCCAAGCCCGATCCGGCCGTACGCCGAACGGCATCACGAACTCATCAAGTTTGCGATCGTCGGGGCGACAACGTTCGTCATCGACTCGGTGATCTTCTTCACGCTGAAGCTGACCATCCTGGAGCCCAAGCCGGTGACGGCGAAGATCATCTCCGGCATCGTCGCGGTGATCGCGTCGTACATCTTGAACCGCGAGTGGAGCTTCCGCGACCGCGGCGGCCGTGAGCGCCATCACGAGGCGTTGCTGTTCTTCGCGTTCAGCGGGGTCGGCGTGCTGCTGAGCATGGCCCCGCTGTGGGTCTCCAGTTACGTACTGCACCTGCGCGTCCCTGACGTGTCGCTGACCGTGGAGAACATCGCCGACTTCGTCTCCGCCTACATCATCGGCAACCTGCTGCAGATGGCGTTCCGGTTCTGGGCGATCCGTCGCTGGGCGTTTCCCGACGAGTTCGGCCGCAACCCGGAAAAGGCGCTGGAATCGACCCTCACCGCAGGCGGTATCGCCGAGGCCATCGAGGACGAGCGTGACCCGCGTCTGCACGACGGCAACGTCGCTCCGCTGCGCAGGCCCGCCCGGCGCGGCAGGATCGGTCAGTCGGCGGGCGGACGCGTCCTGGCCGAGGAGAAGCTGTCGGACTCCTCGGAACCCAGGGTGTCGAAAACTTCGTGATACAGCAGTGAGTGCACCCGTTCCACGCCGGGTATGTCGTGGAACTCCAGAGGATCCTGCGACGCCGACTCGACGATAAGGGATCCGGTGCGCAGCATCCGGTCGACGAGTCCGTGCCGAAATTCCACGCTGTTGATCCGCGCTAACGGGATGTCGATACCCGTCCGGGTGAGCAGTCCGTGCCGGAACATCACCCGGCGGTCGGTGATGACGAAATGCGTTGTCCACCAACTGAAGAACGGCCAGACCGTGAGCCACCCGATGACCACCAGCCAGATGGCGCCGATCACCAGCAGCACCACGCTCTTGGCGGTCTGATCCCAGTCGGCCTGTTCGACGATCGCGGCGACGAACGCGGCCAGGCCGGTCGCGATGATCAACACCAGCGCCGGGAAGATCAACCGCTTCCAGTGCGGGTGCCGGTGCAGGACCACCTGCTCGTCGTTGGCCAGCACGTTCTCCGGGTAGCCCACGCTGGCACTCTACCCAGAGCGGCTGTCGCCCACGGGCCGCAAATGCGTGATATCTCCGGCCGACACGGTGACCGTCTGTTCGCCGGTGTCGATGCGAAGCCGGCCCAGCTCGTCGACGGCGCCGGCAACCCCTTCGACGGCGCGGTCGCCGGGCAGGCTGGCCCGCACGCGGGTACCGATCGTCAGGCTGTGCCTGCGGTAATCCGCGGCGAGCGTGGCATCGGCGCCTCCCGTACTGCGCCAGCCGGCGATGCGAGCCGCCAAATGGCGAAGCACCGCGTGCAGCAACGCATTTCGATCCGTCACCCCCGAGTCGAGCATCGACAGCGAGGTGGCGTCCGGGTCGGGTGCTTCGTCGGCGGTCAACGTCACGTTGAGTCCGAGGCCCACCACGATGAACGGCTCGGGTGCGGCGACCTCGGCGAGAATGCCCGCCAGCTTGCCGCTGCCGACCAGCACGTCATTGGGCCACTTCAGCCCGGCGACGATCCCGGTCACCTCGCTCAGCGCGTCGACCACTGCGACACCGGTCGCCAGCGGCAGCCAGCCCCAGGCAGGTGCGGGAACATCGCCCGCGCCGACACCGACCGACAGCGCGATCTGCGAACGCGGCGGTGCGGACCAGTGCCGGCCGTGCCGGCCGCGGCCGGCCGTCTGATACTCGGCGACCAGCGCCACACCGTCGATATCGACGCCCGCAGCGGCCCGTGCCAGGAGATCGGCATTGGTGGACCCGGTTTCGTCGACCACCTCGAGTTGACGCCACGGCAGGCCCGGCCCGACCAGTGCGTCTCGTAGCGGCGAGCGGTCCAACGCGGGTCGTTGCCGGTCGCTGTCCACCCGCCGATCCTATGGCGCTCCGGGCGGGGCGGACCGCCCAGGCAGGTGGGCACGCGCCAGGGCCGATAGCATCGACACCCATGACGAGCGTTACCGATCATTCAGCGGAACCCGCCGCCGAGCATCAGATCGATATTCACACCACCGCGGGCAAGTTGGCAGATCTGCGGAAGCGGACCGAGGAGACGCTGCACCCGGTTGGGGAGGCCGCCGTCGAGAAGGTGCACGCCAAGGGCAAGCTGACGGCACGCGAGCGCATCCTGGGACTTCTCGACGAGGACTCGTTCGTCGAGCTCGACGCGCTGGCCAAGCACCGCAGCACGAACTTCGGACTGCAGGAGAACCGGCCGCTGGGCGACGGTGTGGTCACCGGTTACGGCACCATCGACGGCCGCGACGTGTGCATCTTCAGCCAGGACGCGACGGTGTTCGGCGGCAGCCTCGGTGAGGTCTACGGCGAGAAGATCGTCAAGGTGCAGGAGCTGGCCATCAAGACCGGCCGCCCGCTCATCGGCATCAACGACGGCGCGGGCGCGCGCATCCAGGAGGGCGTCGTCTCACTGGGCCTGTACAGCAACATCTTCCACAACAACATCCTGGCCTCCGGCGTCATCCCGCAGATCTCGCTGATCATGGGCGCCGCGGCGGGCGGCCACGTCTACTCCCCCGCGCTGACCGACTTCGTCATCATGGTGGACAAGACCAGCCAGATGTTCATCACCGGCCCGGACGTCATCAAGACGGTCACCGGCGAAGAGGTGACGATGGAGGAGCTCGGCGGCGCGCACACTCACATGGCGAAGTCGGGTCTGGCGCACTACGTCGCGTCCGGCGAGCAGGATGCGTTCGACTACGTCCGCGACCTGCTGTCCTACCTGCCGCCCAACAATTACGCCGATCCGCCGCGTTATCCCGCGCCCGCACCAGCCGGGGCGATCGAGGACACCCTCACCGACGAGGACCTCGAGCTGGACACGCTGATTCCGGACTCGCCGAACCAGCCGTACGACATGCACGAGGTCATCACCCGCATCCTCGACGACGACGAGTTCCTCGAGGTGCAGGCCGGCTACGCGACCAACATCATCGTCGGTTTCGGGCGCGTCGACGGCCGTCCGGTGGGCATCGTCGCCAATCAGCCGACGCAGTTCGCCGGCTGCCTGGACATCAACGCCTCGGAGAAGGCGGCCCGGTTCGTGCGGACCTGTGACTGCTTCAACATCCCGATCGTCATGCTGGTCGACGTGCCCGGCTTCCTGCCCGGCACCGACCAGGAGTACAACGGCATCATCCGGCGTGGCGCCAAGCTGCTCTATGCCTACGGCGAGGCCACCGTGGCCAAGATCACGGTCATCACCCGCAAGGCCTACGGCGGCGCCTACTGCGTGATGGGCTCCAAGGAAATGGGCGCGGATGTCAACGTCGCGTGGCCGACGGCGCAGATTGCGGTGATGGGCGCCTCCGGTGCGGTCGGCTTCGTCTACCGCCAGCAGCTCAAGGATGCCGCCAAGGACGGCGAGGACGTCGACGCGGTGCGACTCGAGTTGCAGCAGGACTACGAGGACACCCTGGTCAACCCGTACATCGCCGCCGAGCGCGGTTACGTCGACGCGGTGATCCCGCCGTCGCACACCCGCGGGTACGTGGCCACCGCACTGCGGCTGCTGGAACGCAAGATCAGCCAGATGCCGCCCAAGAAGCACGGGAACATTCCACTGTGAGCGACGCGAACGATTCGGCGCCCGTGAGCGACGAGCAGCACGTCCACGAGCCGCATTTCAAGGTGCTGAAGGGCGAGCCCACCGAGGAGGAGCTGGCCGCGGTGGTGGGGGTGCTCGCCGGGGCCGCAGGCGGGCAAGGACAGCCGGAGGACCAGCCGCGCAATATGTGGGGCCATCCGGTGGACAAGCTGCGCTACGCGATCTTCAGTTGGCATCGGGTGACCCTGCTGGAACGGACGCACATGCGGCGATGACGCGGGTGGTGCTCGCGTCGGCCTCGCCGGGGCGCCGCAAGTTGTTGCGCCAAGCCGGAATCGATCCGCTGGTGGTCGTCTCGGGTGTCGACGAGGACGCGATCATCGCGGGGCTGGGGCCCGATTCCACCCCCGGTGATATCACCACCGCGCTGGCGACCGCCAAAGCCGAATCGGTTGTCCCCACTCTTGACGCCGCCGTCGCCACCGATTGCGTTGTGATCGGCTGTGATTCGATGCTGTATCGCGACGGCGAACTGTTGGGCAAGCCGTCCTCACCCGCCGAGGCGCTTCGCGGATGGCGGCAAATGGCCGGCAGATCAGGCCGGCTCTACACCGGCCATTGTGTAATCCGGTTACGGGGCAACGTGATTGCTGAGCGCGCCGCCGGCGTTGCCGTCACGGCAGTGAATTTCGGGACCCCGTCGCCGCGCGACCTCGACGCCTATGTGCACAGTGGCGAGCCGGTCGCGGTGGCCGGGGGCTTCACGCTCGACGGCCTGGGCGGATGGTTCATCGATGGCGTCGACGGGGACCCGTCCAACGTGGTGGGACTCGGACTTCCGCTGACCCGTACGTTGTTCGGCCGCGTCGGGCTGTCCATCGCCGATCTTTGGGCGGCGAACCCGCTGTAGGCTCGTGGTGTGCCACTGCCTGTCGACCCCAACCCCGCCCTGGCCGCCTACGCGCACCCCGAGCGGCTGGTCACCGCCGACTGGCTGTCGGCCAACCTCGGCCGAGCAGGCCTGGCGATCGTCGAGTCCGACGAGGACGTTCTGCTCTACGACACCGGCCACATTCCCGGGGCGGTGAAGATCGACTGGCACACCGACCTCAACGACCCACACGTTCGCGATTACATCAACGGTGCCCAGTTCGCCGAGCTGATGGACCGCAAAGGCATCACCCGCGACGACACCGTCGTGATCTACGGCGACAAGAGCAACTGGTGGGCGGCGTATGCGCTGTGGGTGTTCACCCTGTTCGGCCACCCCGACATCCGGCTGCTCGACGGCGGGCGCGACCTGTGGATCTCCGATGGGCGCGACACCACGCTCGACGTGCCGACCAAGCAGGCCACCGGGTACCCGGTCGTCGAGCGCGATGACGCGCCGATCCGCGCGTTCAAGGACGAGGTGCTGGGTCTCCTCGGCTCGCAGCCGTTGATCGACGTGCGGTCACCGCAGGAATTCACGGGCGAACGCACGCACATGCCGGACTACCCGGAAGAGGGCGCCCTGCGCGGGGGCCACATCCCGACCGCACGCTCGATCCCGTGGGGTAAGGCGGCCGACGACAGCGGACGCTTCCGCGGCCGCGCCGAACTCGATGCGCTGTACGGGTTCCTGCGGCCCGGCGACAAGACCGTCGTCTACTGCCGCATCGGTGAGCGGTCCAGCCACACCTGGTTCGTGCTGACCCATCTGCTGGGGCTTCCGGGGGTGCGCAATTACGACGGCTCGTGGACGGAGTGGGGCAACGCGGTGCGGGTGCCCGTCGCCGTGGGCGAGGAGCCCGGCGAGGCGCCGGGGTCGCCATGATGCCCGCTCCGCTGGCCGAGGTGGTCTCCGAGTTCCAGGAGGTGGGTGGCCAGGACAAGCTGCAGCTGCTCCTCGAGTTCGCCAACGAGCTGCCGCCGCTGCCCGCCGATCTGGAGCAGACGGCGATGGAACCGGTCCCCGAATGCCAGTCGCCGCTGTTCCTGCACGTCGACGCCGCCGACCCCGAACACGTGCGGTTGTTCTTCAGCGCGCCCGCCGAGGCCCCGACGACCCGGGGTTTCGCCGCGATCCTGTCGGCGGGCCTCGACGAACAACCGGCGGCAGACATCCTTGCCGTCCCCGACGATTTCTATACCGATCTCGGGTTGGCCTCGCTGATCAGTCCGCTGCGGCTGCGCGGCATGTCTGCCATGCTGGCGCGGATCAAGCGGCGAGTGCGGGGTGAGTCGACCCCCTAGTGGTGTCGCCCCTTAAACTGCCCCGGGATACATTCTTAAAGACGTTCTTAAAAAGACCTGCTTCAGGAGGCGAAGTGCCTAATCACGCCAGCTCGAAGATCTCCAAGGTGCTTGTCGCCAACCGCGGGGAGATCGCGGTGCGGGTGATACGCGCGGCCAAGGACGCGGGGCTTCCAAGCGTGGCCGTCTACGCCGAACCCGATGCCGACGCGCCGCACGTGCGGCTCGCCGACGAAGCATTCGCGTTGGGCGGCCAGACCTCGGCCGAGTCCTACCTGGATTTCGCCAAGCTCCTGGACGCCGCCGAGAAGTCCGGTGCCAACGCGATTCACCCCGGCTACGGATTCCTCTCGGAGAACGCCGATTTCGCGCAGGCGGTCATCGACGCCGGCCTGATCTGGATCGGGCCGAGCCCGCAGTCGATCCGCGACCTCGGCGACAAGGTCACCGCCCGCCACATCGCGGCGCGCGCGAAGGCGCCGCTGGTGCCGGGCACCTCGGATCCCGTCAAGGACGCCGACGAGGTGGTGGCGTTCGCCAAGGAGTACGGCGTGCCGATCGCGATCAAGGCGGCGTTCGGCGGCGGCGGTCGCGGGATGAAGGTGGCGCGGACCATCGAGGAGATCCCCGAATCGTTCGATTCGGCGACCCGCGAGGCCGTCGCGGCGTTTGGCCGCGGGGAGTGCTTCGTCGAGCGCTACCTCGACAAGCCGCGCCACGTCGAGGCGCAGGTGATCGCCGACCAACACGGCAACGTCGTCGTGGCGGGCACCCGTGACTGCTCGCTGCAGCGCCGCTTCCAGAAGCTGGTGGAAGAAGCACCGGCGCCGTTTCTCACCGACGCGCAGCGCAAGGAGATCCACGAGTCGGCCAAGCGGATCTGCAAGGAGGCCCACTACTACGGCGCGGGCACCGTGGAGTACCTCGTCGGCCAAGACGGCCTGATCTCGTTCCTCGAGGTGAACACCCGACTGCAGGTGGAGCACCCGGTCACCGAGGAGACCGCAGGCATCGACCTGGTGCTGCAGCAGTTCAAGATCGCCAACGGCGAGACGCTCGACATCACCGAGGACCCCGCGCCGCGCGGCCACGCGATCGAGTTCCGCATCAACGGCGAGGACGCGGGCCGCGGCTTCCTGCCCGCGCCCGGCCCGGTGACCAAGTTCGAGCCGCCGAGCGGCCCCGGCGTGCGGATGGATGCCGGCGTGCAAACCGGTTCGGTGATCGGCGGGCAGTTCGACTCGATGCTGGCCAAGCTGATCGTGCACGGGGCCACCCGCGACGAGGCGCTGGCCCGCTCCCGGCGAGCGCTGGACGAGTTCCACGTTGAGGGCCTGGCCACCGTCATCCCGTTCCACCGCGCCGTGGTGTCCGATCCGGCGTTCATCGGTGAGGGCGACGGCTTCTCGGTGCACACCCGCTGGATCGAAACCGAGTGGGAGAACACCATCGAGCCGTTCACCGGCGGTGAGCCCCTCGACGAGGAGACCCTGCCGCGGCAGACGGTCGTCGTCGAGGTCGGTGGCCGCCGGCTCGAGGTGTCGCTGCCCGGCGACCTCGCGCTGGGCAATGGCGCGGGCGGCGGTGCAGGTGTCGTCCGCAAGAAGCCCAAGCCGCGCAAGCGCGGCGCCCACGCCGGTGGCGCCGCTTCGGGTGATTCGGTCACCGCGCCAATGCAGGGCACCGTGGTCAAGGTGGCCGTCGAGGAAGGCCAGGAGGTGGCTGCCGGCGACCTGGTGGTGGTGCTCGAGGCGATGAAGATGGAAAACCCGGTCACCGCTCACAAGGACGGGACCATCACCGGGCTCGCGGTCGAGGCGGGTGCCGCCATCACCCAGGGCACCGTGCTCGCCGAGATCAAGTAGCTAGTCGTCGGTAACGAGGCTGCGCTGTTGTAACCGCGTGCCGAAGTAGCGGGCCTGCGGGTCGACCACGACCGTCTTGTCCTCACCGTGCTTGGCCAAGACCGATCGGGCAAGCTCTTCGAACGAGACTTTGTCCGGTCCCCCGATATCGCGGATGCCGTTGAGCGGTTCGCCGACGGCGACGCGGGCCACCTCGGCGGCGACGTCGTCGGCCGCGATCGGCTGGATCAGCGCATCGGGCACCCGCACGCTCGAACCCTCGGTCGCCGAGGCGATGATGGCATCGGCGAACTCCGCGAATTGCGTTGCGCGCACGATCGAATACCGCAGCGAAGACTCGGTGATCAGCTTCTCCTGGGCGACCTTGGCCCGCAAGTACCCGCTCTCCGGCAGGCCGTCGACGCCCACGATCGACAACGCGACGTAGTGGCCCACACCCGCGGCCTTCGCGGCGGCCACCAGGTTGGTGGTGGACGTCGTGAAGAACGCCATCACCGGGTCGTCCTCGAACGAGGGCGAGTTGGTGACGTCGACGAGCACGTTCGCGCCGGCCAGGGCGTCGCCCAGCCCGTCGCCGGTGATCACGTCAGCGCCGGAGGCACGCGACGCCGCGACAACGTCGTGGCCGCCCTCCCTGAGCAGGTCGACGACCTTTGTTCCGATGAGCCCGCTGGCCCCGATGATGGCAATTCTCATGTCCGAACACCTTTCGCAGTACGTGGACAGCCTGCTCGCCATGTCTACCATTACCTCGTGCAGGAACTGTCGGTCGGCGAGCTGATCCAACGCCTCCAACTGGACTACGATACCCAACCGCCTTGATCCATGGAGCCCATCGAAATCAATGCCGGCGCTTGGTATTTGCGGGGGCTGCGGTCCGATGAGCTGATCGACGACCGTCCCGCGCTGGCCGATCTGGGCGAGACCGACCCGCATTACGTCGACCGGCGCACCGCCCAGTGGGCTTCGGACGCCGGCTACACGTGGGCGGTGTGCGAGCCGACCACGGGTGAGCTGCTGGCCGAGGTGATCCTGGATCCCGCCACCGCGACCGTGCACACCCGGGTACGGGACGGCCACGCGGACGCGGCGGCATCGGCCGCCGACGCCGTGTGCAGGTTCGCCGCCGCGGCGCTTGGGCTGGCCGCGCGGCGGGCATAGAGAATCGAAGGGCGCATGCGATGAACACACCAACTGTCACCCCCGCGCCGGGCAAGCCCAACTTGCTGCTCGGCACATATGACGTGACGGATCTGGGTTATGTCGCCGAGGAGTTCTTCGTCTCCGGCACCGCCGACGCCTACTCAGCGGTCGGCGAGCTCGGTCCCGACGGCCGGTGGAGCGCGGCGCCGTCGGCCCGCGCCGACTACACCACCCGCATCGTCGTCCTGCGGCCGCGCGATGCGGCCGCGTTCAACGGAACCTTGCTCGTCGAGTGGCTCAACGTCTCCGGCGGCATCGACGCCCCCGCATTTTGGTTCATGGCGCACCGCGAGATGGTCCGCGAAGGCTATGCCTACGTCGCGGTCTCGGCGCAACGGGTCGGCGTCGAGGGCGGTGCGAGCCTCGGTTTCGACATGTCGCTGAAAACCCAGGACCCGGCGCGGTATTCGAGCCTGCACCACCCGGGAGATGGCTTCTCCTACGACATCTTCTCCCAGGTCGGCCGCCTGGCCCGCGACGGCGAGCGCACTCGCGCGCTAGGCCTACCGCACCCGGAACGCGTTGTGGCCCTGGGTGAGTCGCAATCGGCGTTCTTCATGACGACCTACGTCAACGCCGTCGATCCGCTCGCCAAGGCCTACGACGGCTTCCTGGTGCACTCCCGGTTCGCGCCGGCAGCGCCGCTGGACGGGGCTTCTATGTTCGAGGCGTCGGGCGCGCCCTTGCCTGCGGCCGTCAGATTCCGGCCCGACCTGCGCGTCCCGGTGCTCACGGTCATCACCGAAACCGACCTGGTCGGCGGACCCGGGGCCGGCTACCACCTGGCCAGGCAGCCCGACGACGACCGGTTGCGGACCTGGGAGATTGCGGGCACCGCTCACGCCGACAACTACACGATTCAAGTCGGCCGGATCGACACCGGATCGGCGCCGCTGGACGACCTCGCGGCGGCGTATGCGCCCACCAAGACTCTGATGGGGCAGGAGTTGGCGCATGCCATCAACTTCGCCCCACAGCACCACTACGTGCTGCAGGCGGCGCTGGCCGCTCTGCACTCGTGGGTACGTACCGGCGAGCCGGCGCCGCACGCCCCGCGCATCGAATTGAGCGACGCCGACCCACCTCGGCTGGTCCTGAACGCACACGGACTCGCCGAGGGCGGTATCCGGACGCCGTGGATCGACGTGCCGACGGCACGGACATCCGGCCTCGGCACTCACGACAGCCCGTTGTCCGCTCTCTTCGGCACCGGCGAAGTGTTCGACACCGCCACTCTGCGCCGGCTGTATCCGGGCGGGACCGCGGATTATCTCGAACGCTTCGAGGCGGCGCTCGACACGGCGATCCGGTCGGGCTTCATCGTGCCGGCGGACCGGGCGGAGATCGTCGAACTGGCCGCTTTGATGTACCCGGCCGGCTAGGGCGTGTCGATGTCGACGCCGGTAGCGAGGTCACCGCACTCGACGGCGATGACGTCGGAACGCGCCCGCAGGAACGGTCGCGCACCCTCGTCGCCGCGCAGGCCCGCGAGCAGGTCGGGCCAGTGCCGGCGGGCCAGCACGACAGGGTGACCCGGCCGCCCGCCGTAGTGGGCCCGGGCCAGGCCCGACGGCGACGAACCCGCCGCGGACAACACCCGCCGGACGACGTCGGCGCCGACGTCGGGGGTGTCGACGGTGTGCAGCACGGCGAAATCGGCCGCGTCCAGCGCCGAGATGCCCGCCCGCAGCGACGCGCTGAGCCCGTCGGCCCAGTCTTCGGCGATCACTGCCCGCGCCGGCGGTGGCACGTCGACGATCGCGGCACCCAGCACCACCACCACTTCGTCGCAGCCGCCGCCGTGCAGGGCGGCGACCGCGGCACGCAACCAGCCACCTTGGCCGGCAAGCACCTTCGGCATGCCGTAGCGGGTTCCGGCGCCGGCGGCCAACACCACCCCGGCGCCGCGAACGGCCTTCGACATGCGAACAGTCTGGACCTGTCCGATTCGGAGACGAGGTCCGCCCCGCCCGGAGCGCTCGGTCTGGAGGGCTTCAACCGCCTCGGTGACCGGCAGCGAATGTAGCTGCTGCTGGAGGTGTGTTCGTCGAACAGCTGGGCGCGCAACGTGCTGGCCGGCGGCCCGTTCCGCGACGTCGATGCGCTGCTGGATCGCGCCCGCCGCCTTCAATCCGGAGATCGTCATCGCCTTCGAAGTCACCGATCCCGCGGGGAAATACCAGGTGCCGGTGCTCCTGTCGCCGTATGCCTATTCGACCTACCGAGGGAGTTGAGACGTGTCCGGCAATCATCCTGGGCAAGAACCAGTACGGCAAGGCCGAGAGCCACGTCATCCGGATCTACCGCGACACTTCCCGCCACGATATCCATGACATCAACGTATCCACCTGCCTGCGAGGTGATTTCACTGCCGCACACGTGACCGGCGACCAGTCCGATGTTCTGCCCACAGACACCCACAGGCAGACGGCGTACGCCTATGCAAGGAGAACGGGCTGGTATCCATCGAAGACTACGGCCTGGGGCTGGCCCGCCACTTCGTCCGCGACATCGGCCGGTCCAAGGTGCGCGCATCGAGATCGACGAATTCGCTTGGCAGCGAGCGGTTGTCGCCGGCGCCGAACACGATCACACCTGGATCCGCAAAGGCCAGGAGGTCCGCACGGCCGCGTCACCGTCGACGGCGACGGGGAATCGGTGGTCGGTGGCCTGAAGGATCTGGTGATCCTGACGTCGACGGGCTCGCAGTTCGCCGGATTCCTCACCGACGCCTACACCGTTCTGGAGTCCACCCACGACCGGGTGATGGCCACGTCGCCGGTCGCGCAGTGGCGGTTCACCAGGCCTGCCGAGGAGTGGCAGATCGCCTGGGACGAGGTTTACGCGGGCGTCAAAACCCAACTGGTCAATCAGTTCGCGGAGGTGCGGTCGCTTGCGCTTCAGCAGACGCTGTACGCAATGGCCTGAACAGCCATTATTAAAACTCTCTTACAGCGATTGTCGAATGCGCGCCGCCGGGCGTAGGGTTCGAAACAGGTTGAGTTCACAGCCAGCTGGGAACGTCATCGACGTGCAGGGGCCACCGAACTTCCTGCAGCGAGGGCTTTGAGGACGCAGGGCCTACAACTTTTGACGTGAACCACAGTACGAAATCGCGTATTCCTACTGATGGAGTCACAATGTGCACCGTTCCGACCGCTCAATCGGCACCATCCGAGTCCATTACCGAACGCACCGACTGCCATATGGCTCATTTCGCCACCAAGCGGACACAGCCATCGATGGCAGTGATCACCGCCCATGGCGAACTCGACGCATCCAATGCTCAGGAGTTCGTCGACTACACGATGCGCAACGCGGAGAACACGCAGCGGCTGGTGCTCGACCTGTCCGGCGTCGAGTTCTTCGGCACCGCAGGCTTTTCGGCACTGCATACCGTCAACGTGCGCTGCGCGGGAGAGAACGTCGACTGGGCATTAGTGCCCAGCGCGGCGGTCACCCGTCTACTGCGCATCTGCGACCCCGATTCCGCGTTGCCGATCTGCCTCAGCACCGACGCGGCGGTGTCCGCTTTGCGCGCCGAGTCGCAGCGGCTACTGCAGCTGGTCTCGCAGTCGCGCTAGGGATTTCGCAAGCAAGCGGGAGACGTGCATCTGTGAGATGCCGACCCGCTCGGCGATCTGCGTCTGCGTCAGCGACTCGAAGAACCTGAGCACCAGTACGGTACGCTCCCGCTCCGGTAGCGCAGCGAGCAACGGGCGCAACGCTTCCCGGTTCTCGATCTGGTCGAGGCCGGTGTCGAGATCGCCGAGCGTGTCGGCGATGGCCGGGACGTCCTCGTTGCCGCTGCCGCCGCTGTCGATCGACAGCGTGTTGTAGGAGCTGCCTGCGACCAGGCCCTCGACCACTTCGTCACGGTCCATGTCCAGTTCGGCGGCCAGCTCCGACGCGGTAGGCGCCCGGCCCAGCCGCTGCGAAAGATCGGCGGTCGCGGCCCCGAGACGTAGATGCAGCTCCTTGAGCCTGCGCGGCACCTTGACCGACCAACTGTTGTCCCGGAAATGCCTGCGGACTTCGCCCATGATGGTCGGGACCGCGAACGACACGAAGTCAGAGCCGGCGTTCACGTCGAACCGGATCACCGCGTTGACCAGACCAACCCGCGCGACCTGGACCAGGTCGTCGCGAGGCTCGCCGCGCCCGTCAAATCGCCGGGCGATGTGGTCGGCCAGCGGCAGGCAACGCTCGACGATGCGGTCGCGCTGCCGCTGGAACTGCGCGGAGTCCTCGGGCACCTCGAGCAGTTCGCGGAACAGGTCTGCGACGTCCGCGTATTCAGAGTTCGATCGTGACGACGAACTCTTGGCCGACGACGGCGTCACCGCAGTGAACTCACTCGCCTCGTCGTCATGGCGATCCCGAACACGCGCCCCTCGTCGGGCTCCTGACCGTCCTGGAAGGTGCGCACCTCATCGGTCAGCGAACTCAGCACGTGCCAGCTGAAGCTGCCGGGCACCAGGATGTCGACGGTGTTGCAGGTGGTCGAAGCCTCGATGACCACCGCGTCGTCATGTGGCCGCACCACCAGCACCAGCGTTGACTCGGGAACGGCCGACTTGATCAGCCGGGTGCACGCCTCGTCGACAGCGAGACGCAGGTCGGCGACGGCATCGAAATCGAGATCCTCGAAGGTGCCGACCGCCCCGACCAGGGTTCGCAGCACAGCAAGGTTTTCCAACTCGGCCGCCACCCGAAATTCGACCGACCGGGCGCTTGTCAGCTGCCCGTTTCTGGTGTTTTCAACGTCGGTCACGTGACCTCCCGGCAATGTCCAAGCGAGACTACTCCAGCTCGCTCCCCTGCTAACCACCGCCGCTCCGCGGGCTCGTCGGCGACGTGTGGCAACGGCTTTGACCGGGTAAACCCCCGTCATGGAGGACATTGCGCCGCGGGACCACACCGCCCAGGGCGATACGCCCGATACACGTCCGCTGCGCCGGATTCTGGTCACCGCCGGCTTGGTGCTGACCGCGTTGATCCTGGTTGCGGTCGCGGTCTACGCCGTGGCGTTCATGATTCTCGCGCCAATGATGCAGTGACGCCCATGCTGCCGGCTCCTGGATCAATTCCGTCGTCGTCATGGTGGTCATGGTGTATGTCCCATACCCCACAGCGGTCGGTCGCCAAACGCCGCTGCCGAAATCGTGATGCGAGCGGGTAGGTCGGTATGCGCCTGCGCCGCAGCGTAGTACGCGGACCCGGCCTGCGCCGGGTGCGCCGAGGGCGCGGATTTTCGTACCACAACCCCGACGGCACGACGATCACCGACGCCGAAACGTTGCAGCGCATCAACGACCTGGTGATTCCGCCGGCATGGAAGAGGGTCTGGATCTGCCCTTATCCCAACGGGCACATTCAGGCGGTCGGGACCGACGCCGCCGGCCGTCGCCAGTACATCTACCACCAGAAGTGGCAGCAGGAACGCGGCGAAGAAAAGTTCGACCGGGTGCTGGAGATGTCCGCCGCGCTGCCCGACATGCGCCGTCGCATCGCCGCCGATCTCGCGGGTCGCCGGCTGGAGCGCGACCGGGTGCTGGCGCTGGCGCTGCATTTGCTCGACCTCGGCTACTTCCGGGCCGGCGGTGAGCAGTACGCCGAGGAGAACAACTCGTTCGGCATTTCGACGTTGCTATGCGAGCACGTCAATCTGCGGCGCGAGGCCGTCGAGTTCGACTACCCGGCGAAGAGCGGGGTGCGCCGGACGCTGGTGATCGACGATCCGGAGGTTGTGCGGTCGGTACGGGCACTGCTGCGTCGCCCGGAGCGTACCGATCGGCTGCTGGTGTGCCGCAATACTTCTGGTTGGACAGACGTTCACGCCGATGACCTCAATGCCAGGTTCAAAGAACTGGTCGGCATCGAGTACTCCGTAAAGGACCTACGCACTTGGCATGGCACGGTTCTGGCGGCGGCAGCGTTCGTCGACGCGGACCCGCCAGTGAACAAAACTGTGACCAAGCGCGTCGAGTCCGCAGTGATGAAAGAGGTTGCCGAAGACTTGGGCAATACGCCCGCCGTCGCCCGATCTTCCTACGTCGACCCGCGGGTCGTCGAAGGCTACGAAAAGGGTTTCACCATCGCGGCTGGTGTGCGGCGAGCGGACCGGACCAAGAATCCGAGCGACCGGCAGGAAGTCTTGGAGAGAAGCACAGCCCGGCTGATCCGCAAGGTCGCCAAGAGCTGAACCCGCGTTATGCGAGCAGAGCCCGGGGTATCCCGCCGTCATGCAGGAGAGCGAGGACCTTCCCGACGACGTCCCGGTCGCCGACGCCGTCGAGCAACAGCGCTCGACCGCCGATCCCGTGCCCGAGGAGGCACCCGAAGAGCCGGCGGACGACGTGCCTCTGGAGGCGACCGACGCGGACTGGCAGGAGCAGCGGGAACGCACCGATCTTGATCCCGCGCTCGAGGAATTCGAGCGCGACAGCTGAGGACGGTTTAGTCGCGGCGGGCCCGGGGAACCCGAGGGGTGCGGGGGGAGATTCCCTTCGTGCAGCCCGGAATCCGGGTTGTCAGGTCCGGTCCAGTCGAGGGCCGGATTGCCCCCAAGCTCAAGAAATGGGCGTACCCGTCCGAGTAGCGGAAAGGTAAGCATGACCGAGAAGAACAGTGGCCCCGAAGAAGGCGTCAAGGGTGTCGTCGAGGACGTCAAGGGCAAGGCGAAAGAAGCGGTCGGCACCGTGACGGGCCGTGACGACATGGTCCGCGAGGGCAAGGCTCAGCAGGACAAGGCCGACGCTCAGCGCGACGTGGCCAAGAAGGAAGCGCAGGCCGAAGCGGCCCGAGGTGGCGCCAAGGCAGCCGAGGAACGCCAGAAGGCGGAGCAGTAGCTCTCTCCGCGCCTAGTAAAAGGGTCCAGCCGGAACATTCCGGCTGGACCCTTTTCTGGGTCCCGCTGACTTTGGCTAACTGCTGGGCGCCTGCCGCTGTGCGTCGGGATGCTCGGCGTACCAACGCTCTTCGATGCGGCGGACCCGCCGGTGTTCCAGCGCCAGCCACACCGAGCCGATGACGAATCCGGCTGCCGACAGCGAGGCCAGCACCAAGCCGACCTCATGGTGGCGCGTGGCGAAGGCGGCCAGGCATCCGACGAACGCGATCAGCGCCAAGCCGACCACAATGAGCCCTGGCATGATCACGTTGTCTTTCATCGACTCGCCGGCGTGCGGTCGCGTTGTCCTCGCATGGTCGACGGGATCTTTAGGACCCTTCATGATTAATCCTCTCGCCCTTCCGATGCCCGTGTGTCAAGGGCTGATTTCCACGGTAGAACTACCCGAACCGATTGTCGGCGAAACGAACATCACTGGTAGGACACGTTTTGTGTTCCACCGCTACCCGCCGAGCGCCGGCCCGGCCAGGGTCGGCAGACTCATCGTGAGCACGAGCAGCATCAGCGTCATCAGGAACCAGCCCGCGCCCTGCCAGGCCCACCAGGTTTCATGCCTTTTCCACGTCTGATACGTCCGCACGAAGGCCCGCAGACCGCCGATCAGCAAGATGACCGGCGCGCCAAGCGCCAGCAGTGTGCGTTGCGGTGCCCCACAGGCCACGGTGTCGGCCGTGGCGCCGTCACAGGTGCTGATCCACACGGCCGCCACGACCAGAAACGCGACACCGAGCACGGCCACTACGAGGCCGAAACGCACGGCCTCGCGGACATTAGCGTCGTCGTGGCGCAAGTCGTTGGGATTGTGATACACCGCCGCCTACCCGGAACCGGCGACTTGGGGTTGTCGATCGATCAACTCGGAGTGCCCGGACTCGCGGGCGCAGTGCGCGCAGCAGAAGATGGCGTTGGCGGCCTCGACGCCGTGGCCGAGAATCCGGCAGCCGCAGTGATCACACTGCGGCGCGACCTTGGTCGCCGCGCATTCCACGCTGTCGAACGTCTCGGTGCGCCCATTCCAGCTGACCGTGAAGGCTTTGTCGTAATCGTTGCCACACGTCGCGCAGACCGCCATAACCCATTCTCCCGAATTCCCTGTACGAATGCCATTGATTCGACGTGGAGAATTCCCTGGCCGATGGCGGGATAAACCTCAGGAACCGACGCGCAGGTGAGCGGTCAGCAGCAGCCTGTCGTAGACGCTGCGGTCCGGTAGCACCTCGTCGTAGTTGAGGTCCAGGAAGTCCTTTGCGATCTGCTCTGCCAGCAGCCGCAGCTTGACGTTGGCCTCTTGCGACCGCCATTTGATCAGCTCGAACGCGGAGTCGGCGTTGATCCGGTAGATGAGCATGAGCATGCCCTTCGCCTGTTCGATCCCGGCGCGGGCCTTGGCGATCTCGGCGACCGCCTCGGTGACGATCTCGTCCCGGGCCTCGCGCATCGCCGGAGTGACGTCAACGTAGAAGCCGTGGGTTCCGATCACGTCGCCGTCCTCGCCGAAGAGCTGGTCCCCGACCACAACCACATGATGGACCTCGCCGCGGGTGTCGATGATCCGGTGCCGGGTGCTGAACGCACCCGAGGTGCGACGGATTTCGTCGAGCGTCGCGGCGACCTGCCGGTAGTCGTCGGGATGTTTGTGCGACAGCACGAGGTCGGTGGTAGGCACCACCGTGCCGGGCGAGTAGCCGTGCATCCGCTCGACCTGCGGTGACCATTCCCAGTGCTCGTCGGCGAAGTAAAACCGGAACCAGCCGACACGCTGCGGCGCGCCGCCGGCCAACGCGTGCTCGACAGGGGTCTGGCCGTCGTCGGTGGCCAGTTCATCGGTCATATCGTGCAGGTTAACCCGGGCCCGGCATGCGGGCATCGGTGCAGCATGCGGGCCAGCGGTGGGCTTGACTACCTTCGATTGGTGGACCTCAACACCGTCGAGGCGGTTGACACGCCCACCCGCCGCAACCAGCTGTGGCCGCTCGGGCCGATCGACGCGATCCTCGCCGGAGGTACCTGGAATCCGATTGCCCTCAGCGACAACGGGATTGAACTAGCGGCGACCTGCACTCTGGCGAAGGTATCCCGGCTGTCGACCGACCTGCCCGCGAACCGCCCGACTTGGGTGAGCGGGCCGCTGATGCACCAGTGCACCACCGCCCCGGTGTCGTCGTTCACGATCTGGGAGCACAGTTGGTGGCGTGAGATCACAGGCCGCGCTTAGCGGCCTTCACAGTCGCGACAGCGTCGTCGTCACCGGTGAAGGTCGCGCGAACGGCGTTGCGGCCGGAGCAGAACAACAGCAACTCCGGCGGGTCTGCGGTGATGTCGACCAACACTCCGGTGCCGACGGTGGCCAGCGTGGCGCCGTCGGGCGTGCGCAGCGTTACCCGCGCAGGAACACGCGCCATGGTGACCCTCGCCATCAGCGGTATGGGCCGACGCAGCGCGGCGACGGTCGGATCGTCGAGAACGCGCGGTTGCCAGTCGGCGGCCGCGCGCCGGACGTCTTCGTGGTGAATGAACATCTCACTGGTATTCACCAACGGGTCAAGCAGTTTGAACGGCGAGTACACAGGCGGACCCGCTGCGATCTTGGCGACCAGGTCGTCCCAGTCCGTCGAATCGGCGATCTGCCGTTGCACCCTGGCCGTGTAGGACGCCAGCGCGGGCAATGCGATGCCGGCCGTCGCATCCAGGCGGCGTTCCCGCAGCACGAGGTGGGCGGCCAGATCGCGCGTCGTCCAGCCTTCGCAGAGTGTGGGCGCGTCGGGTCCGACGGTGCGGAGGGTCTCGACGAGCGCGGCACGTTCGCGCTGAGAAACGGACACGATCCCACGATAAGCGTGGTCGTCGGTGTACGGACCTACGATTTGCCCGTGGCGCGCTTGCGGAGTCGGGTAACGGCCTACGTGCTGGCCGCGATGGTGACGGGCGTCGCCGCGCACCTTCTGGGCTTCTCTTCGGCGTGGAGCCTGGCCATCGCGCTCGCCGCGCCGGCGGTGCTGGTTGCCGCACCCTGCTTCCTGTGGGGTGCGATCACCGGTGCGCTCACCCCGGGCCGCGGCGAATCCCATACGGCCGCAACCATGTCCGGCACGCAGTTCGAGGACTACGTCGCGCAGGTCGCCCGGGCCTGCCGGGTGCCGGTGATCATGACACCGCTCACCGGCGACTGGGGCGTGGACATCATCGTCGGACACCGGCCGCATCGCCTTGCCATCCAGTGCAAGCGACGATCGCGTCCGGTCGGGGCGGGTGCCGTGCAGGAGGTGGTGGCCGGCGCGCCCATGCAGGGCTGCACCAAGACGATGGTGGTGACCAACCACGACTTCACGCCGGCGGCCCGCAAGCTCGCGGAGGTACACGGCTGCGAACTCGTGGGGCGCGCCGAACTACCCCACCTGCGCGCGACGATCGGCCGCCTGACCGCGCCGACGGAAGTCAGCTGAGCGCGTCGCGCACCGCGGCGATGGCCGCATCGATCTCTTCGCGAGACACCGTCAGTGCCGGCCGGAACCGCACCGAATCGGCGCCACTGGCCAGCATGATCACCCGGCGGTCCCACAGCCGGCGGATCAACTCGTCGCGCTGCGCCGCGCTGGGCAGGCTGAACGCGCACATCAGTCCGCGGCCGCGCACGTCGAGCACGACGCGGGGGAACTCTGCGGCCAGGTCCTCGAGCCGGTCGAGCAGATAACGGCCGGCCTTGGCCGTCCGCACCAGCAGGCCGTCGGCTTCGATGACCTCGAGGATGCGCCGCGAACGCACCATGTCCACCAGGTTGCCGCCCCAGGTGGAGTTGATCCGGGAGCTCACCGCGAAGACGTTGTCGGGCACCTCGTCGACCCGGCCCCCGGCCATGATCCCGCACACCTGGGTCTTCTTGCCGAAGGCCACCACGTCGGGCGCGACGCCCAATTGCTGGTAGGCCCAAGGGGTTCCGGTCAGCCCGCAGCCGGTCTGCACCTCGTCGAAGATCAGCAGCGCGTCGAACTCGTCGCACAGCTCGCGCATCGCGGCGAAGAACTGCGGCCGGAAGTGCCGGTCGCCGCCCTCGCCCTGGATGGGCTCGGCGATGAAGCACGCGATGTCGTGCGGGTTGGCCTCGAAGGCCGCCCGGGCCTGGCGCAGCGATTCGGCTTCCACCGCATCCATGTCGGCGCCCGGCCGGATGTAGGGCGCGTCGATGCGAGGCCAGTCAAACTTCGGGAACCGAGCGACCTTGTTGGGATCGGTGTTGGTCAGCGACAGCGTGTATCCGCTGCGCCCGTGGAAGGCGCCGCGCAGGTGCAGCACCTTGGTGCCGAGGTCGGGATCGACGCCGTGCGCCTCGTTGTGGCGGCTCTTCCAGTCGAACGCCACCTTCAGCGCGTTTTCGACGGCGAGCGCGCCGCCGTCGACAAAGAACAGGTGCGGCAGCGCGGGGTCGCCCAGGACCCGGGCGAACGTGTCGACGAAACGCGCCATCGGCACGCTGTACACGTCGGAGTTGCTCGGCTTGTTCACCGCGACCGCCGCGAGCTCGGCGCGGAAGTCCTCGTCGTCGGCAAGGGCCGGGTGGTTCATGCCCAGCGCCGACGACGCGAAGAACGTGAACATGTCCAGATAGCGCTCGCCGGTGCGGGCGTCGACGAGATGCGACCCCGACGACCGGTCCAGGTCGAGCACGAAATCCAGGCCGTCGGCCAGAATGCTGCGGGCCAGCACGGCATGGACGTGACCGGGATCGATGGCGACGTCATCGGGCAGGAGCACAGCGGTCATGACACCATCATAACGCAATATTTACGGTCTTAAAGCCTCGGATCAGTAACTATTCCGGTATCACTTCGCGTCCGTCGTAAAATGTCTGTAAAATGATCGTGCTTCGGGTTCGGACGTTCGCCGCGGTCCGGATCTGTTGCAGCAAGTCTTCAAGTGCCCGCGCCGACGGGACGCGCACCAGCAGGATGTAGCTCTCCTCGCCGGCCACCGAATGGCACGACACGATGGCCTTGATGTGCTCGAGCCGGGCAGGTGCATCATCAGGTTGAGAGGGATCGAGAGGAGTGATGGCGACGAACGCCGACAGCATGTTCCCGAACGCTTCGGGGTTGATCTGGGCCGTATACCCGCTCACCACGCCCCGCGACTCCAGTCGGCGCACCCTGGACTGGACCGCCGACACCGACAGCCCCGCGGTGGCGGCCAGATGGGACAGCGTCGCCCTGCCGTCGGTAACCAATTCGCGCACCAGGACGCGATCGATCTCGTCGAGATGGTCGCCCGCCTCCGCCATGGCCGGAGACTATCGCAGCGGCATTGGGAGGCAAGACGGATGAAGCAACTGGCAACGTGGCAGTTGCGTGCCCGATTCGGGGAGGGCGCGCTGCGGGTGCGGTTCGGCGAGGTCGAGGCGCGCGGGATTGCGCTGACCCCGAAGGGCCGGCAACGTTATCACGTCGCGATGGCCGCGCCCGACCCGGCCGCGGCATGGGACGAGTACTTTCCGGCCAGCGACGACGAGATGGCCTCGCAGGGGCTGGCCTACTACCGCGGCGGCGATCCGTCGAAACCCGTTGTCTACGAGGATTTCCTGCCCGTGTCGGCGGCAGGAATCTTCCGCTCCAACCTAGATGCCGACACGCAGGCCGCAGAAGCGGTCGATGATTCCGACTACGGCCTCGACTGGATGGCCGGCCAGATCGGGCACCACATCCACGATCCCTACGAGCTCTACCAGAAAGCGGAACTGCAATGACCACCACCCAGACGGCTACCCTGCCCACCGCCGAACAGTTGCGCACTCGCGCCCGCGACGCGCTGCACGCCGTCGGCTGCCGGACCGACCTGCACGACGCCGACGCGCACGGCCTGCCCGCCAGCACGCCGTTGACCGGCGAGACGCTGTTCACCATCGCGGAGACCACCCGGGAGGAGGCCGAGCGGGCGATAGCGGAAGCGGCCCAGGCGTTTACCACCTGGCGCACGACGCCCGCACCCGTGCGGGGGGCACTGGTGGCACGGCTCGGCGAGCTGCTCACCGAACACAAGGACGATCTGGCCCAGCTGGTCACCATCGAGGCCGGCAAGATCACCTCCGAGGCCCGCGGCGAGGTGCAGGAGATGATCGATATCTGCCAGTTCGCGGTGGGGCTGTCCCGCCAGCTCTACGGGCGCACCATCGCCTCCGAGCGGCCCGGCCACCGGTTGATGGAGACGTGGCATCCGCTCGGGGTGGTCGGAGTGATCACCGCCTTCAACTTTCCGGTCGCGGTGTGGGCCTGGAACAGCGCGGTCGCGCTGGTATGCGGCGACACCGTGGTGTGGAAGCCCTCCGAGCTGACACCGCTGACCGCACTGGCATGCCAGGCGCTGATCGAACGCGCTGCCGATGATGTGGGCGCCCCGCGCGAAGTGAGCCGGCTGATCCTGGGTGGCCGCGAGGTCGGCGAGCTGCTCGTCGACGACCCGCGGGTCGCGCTCTTGAGCGCAACGGGTTCGGTGCGGATGGGTCAGCAGGTCGGCCCTCGGGTGGCGCAACGATTCGGCAAGGCGCTGCTGGAGCTGGGCGGCAACAACGCCGCGATCGTCACCCCGTCGGCCGACCTGGATCTGGCGGTGCGCGGCATCGTCTTCGCGGCCGCCGGAACGGCCGGGCAACGCTGTACGACGCTGCGACGGGTAATCGCGCATCGGGCGGTGGCCGACGGGCTGGTCGAACGGATCGTCGCCGCGTACGAGACGTTGCCGATCGGCGACCCGGCCGCAGACGGCACGCTGGTAGGTCCGCTGATTCACGAGACCGCCTACCGCGACATGGTCGGAGCGCTGGAGCGGGCGCGCGCCGACGGCGGCGAGGTGTACGGGGGCCAGCGCCACGATGTCGGGGACGAGAGCGCCTATTACGTCGCGCCTGCGGTGGTGCGGATGCCGGCGCAGACGGCGGTGGTGCACGCCGAGACGTTCGCGCCGATCCTCTACGTGCTGACCTATGACGACCTCGACGAGGCGATTGCGCTGAACAACGCGGTCCCGCAGGGTCTTTCGTCGGCCATTTTCACCACCGACGTCCGCGAGGCGGAGCGGTTCATGGCCGCCGACGGATCCGACTGCGGCATCGCGAATGTCAACATCGGCACGTCGGGCGCCGAGATCGGCGGTGCTTTCGGCGGCGAGAAGCAGACCGGCGGCGGCCGCGAGTCCGGGTCGGACTCCTGGAAGGCCTACATGCGCCGCGCGACCAACACGGTCAACTACTCCTCCGAGCTGCCCCTGGCGCAGGGCGTGCACTTCGGCTGATGCGTTGCGGCGACCGCAGTGAATGTCAAACATGCTCCTGCGGCGTCGGCCGCGACGGTTGGGAACTCGGCGGGCAGCGCTGAACGCAGGGCAGCCCTCGAGGCAGCGAAGCGGCTGCGTTCCAGGACCAGTCGACTGCTGTCGCCAGCCGGAAATGCGCCCGAGCAGTAGAAGTTCGACGACACCGCCGTCTTTGATGTCTGCTGAAGCTTGGCGATGAAGACCCCGGCGTTGTTGATCAGGGTGTCCACGCGGCCAAAGCGTCCGACCGCCTCGGCCACAATGTGTTCCGCGGTCTCAGGATCGGCGATGTCGCCAGCGATGGTGAGCACTCCCGCGTCATCTGAGGCGGCAATCGTGCGCGAGTTCGCGACCACCGATAGTTTCGTCTGCGGTAGGCGTCGACGAGCCCGGCGCCGATCCCCTGCGACGCACCCATAATGATCGCGACTTTGTGGTCGACAGTTCCCATTTACGCCAGCGCTCCCAAGATCTCAGCGGCCGAACCGGCCTTCGCCTTCCGGAACGCGGTGCCGGCCCACAGGCTGGTGCCGTGCGGGTCGCCGGCCGTTACCGATGCCACCTGGACCGGACGCGTGAGTTTGCCGATCTCGGGAAACCCGAAGCACGCCTCGGCCTCGTGCTCTTCGATGAATCGATTGCGCAGTCCGCGGGCATACCGTCCCGTAAACGCCCGCGTAACAACAGTTTCAGTGAATTTGGGGTTTTGCAGCGCGGCGCGGTGCACGGGATTGGTGCCCGCTTCGTGGGCGAGCAGAAACGCCGTCCCGAGTTGCGCGGCAACGGCGCCGGCTGTGATCACACGATTCACATCGTCGGATGTTGCGAGCCCGCCCGCCGCGACGATGGGTGTGTCGACGCGCGTGACAAGCGCGGCGAGCAGTTCGGCCAGCGGTTCGTCAGCCGGCTGCGCCACCGGGTCGAACGTGCCGCGATGCCCACCCGCGGACGGGCCTTGGGCAACGAGTGCATCGGCGCCTTGGCCCAGCGCCATCTCGGCCTCGTCGACAGTGGTTACCGTCGCGACCGTCGTGATGCCGACGTCTTTCAGGCGGCTGCATGCGTCCAACGTCGGCGGGCCAAACGTGAAGGACACCACCTCGGGCCGCAGATCATGCACCACGTCGAGTTTGCCGGGCCAATCGTCGTCGTCATAGCGCGGGTTCCCGAGACCAACGCCGTAACGTTCGGCCTCCACGGCCAGCGCGGTCGCGTACGCCGTGAATTCTGTTGGCGTGCCGGCACTGGGTTGCGGCACAAACAGGTTCACACCGAGCGGACCCGACGTCAGCTTCCGCGCTGCGACGATGCGTTCGGCGAGTGCCTCCGGCGTGAGAAGGCCAGCAGCGATGAAGCCGAGACCACCCGCGTTTGTCGCCGCGGCAGCAAGCTCCGGTGTTGACGGTCCACCCGCCATCGGCGCGACGATCACCGGAACGGCAAGATCCGCAATATCGAATCGGCTCGACACCATTGGCTCCCATCGAAGTGCACGGGCGAACAGCGGACTACCGCCATGTGGCCAGCCTCCGCCACTGTTATACATGTGTCAAGTAGTATGGCAGCATGTCTGAACCCAGACGGCGGCTGTCCCCCGACGATCGGCGCAGTGAATTGCTGGCGCTGGGCGCAGAGGTGTTCGGTCAACGTCCCTATGACGAGGTGCGCATCGATGAGATCGCCGAACGGGCGGGCGTTTCGCGCGCATTGATGTACCACTACTTCCCGGACAAGCGGGCGTTCTTCGCCGCGGTGGTGCGCGCCGAGGGCGAGCGCCTGTTCGAAGCGACCAACACCGCACCGGAGCCCGGCCGGAGCCTGTTCGACCAGGTGCGGGCGGGCGTGATGGCCTACTTGCGATACGACGAGGAACATCCGCACGGCGCGTGGGCGGCCTACATGGGCATGGGCCGCTCCGACCCGGTGCTGCGCGGCAACGAAGACATCGACAACGACCGCCAGGCGAATCGAATCTTGGCGCGAATCACCGAGGCCGTCGGGGGCCCGCTCGACTCCAAGGTCGAACGCGACCTGCGGATCACGCTCTACGGGTGGCTGGCGTTCACATTCGAACTGTGCCGGCAGCGGATCATGGACCCGTCAATCGATGCCAACCACGTCGCCGACGCCTGCGCGCATGCGCTCTTCGACGCCGTCTCCCGGATACCGAGCGTCCCCGCCGAGCTGGCCGAGGCGGTCGCCGACGACCGCCACTGATATTTGTCGGTGCCGCTTGGCACGATGACTAGATGAGTTCCACCCCAGCCGATCCTCTGGCCCGGTTCAGCGCGCTGACCCGCGATTGGTTCGCGGGCACCTTCGCCGAGCCGACCCCGGCTCAGGCGCAGGCGTGGGCCGCCATCGCCGATGGGGCCAACACGCTGGTCATCGCCCCGACCGGCTCCGGTAAGACGCTGGCCGCCTTCCTCTGGGCCATCGACCGACTGGCCGGCAGCGAGCCCCGTCCGCCTACCGCCGGCACCCGCGTGCTGTACGTGTCACCGCTGAAGGCGCTGGCCGTCGACGTGGAACGCAACCTGCGCACCCCGCTGACCGGGATTACCCGCATCGCCGAGCGACTCGGCGTGCCCGCCCCGGCCATCAGCGTCGGTGTCCGTTCCGGCGACACCCCGCCCAGTCGGCGTCGCGAGTTGATCGCGAAACCGCCCGACATCCTGATCACCACCCCCGAATCGCTATTCCTCATGCTGACCTCGGCAGCGCGCGAGACGCTTGCCGAGGTCCAAACGGTGATCGTCGACGAGGTGCACGCCGTGGTGGGCACCAAGCGCGGCGCCCATCTGGCGTTGTCGCTGGAGCGTCTCGACCACCTGTCCCCCTCGCCCGCCCAGCGGATCGGGCTGTCCGCGACCGTGCGTCCGCCCGAGGAGGTGGCCCGGTTCCTGTCCGGGCCCGCCCCGACGACCATCGTCGCGCCGCCGGCGGCCAAGACCTTTGACCTGTCGGTGCAGGTGCCGGTGCCGGACATGGCCAACCTGGAGAACAACACCATCTGGCCCGACGTCGAGGAACGCATCGTCGACCTGATCGAGGCCCACCGCAGCTCGATCGTGTTCGCCAACTCGCGGCGGCTGGCCGAGCGACTTACCTCGCGGCTCAACGAGGTTCACGCCGAGCGGTCCGGTGTCGAACTGCCGTCGGCCGGCAACCGCGGTGTCGCCGGCGGAGCCCCGGCCGACATCATGGCCAGCGGGCAGGCGTTCGGGGCGCCACCACTGCTGGCCCGCGCCCACCACGGCTCGGTCAGCAAGGAGCAGCGCGCGCAGGTCGAGGACGACCTCAAGAGCGGGCGGCTGCGCGCCGTCGTCGCCACCTCCAGCCTGGAGTTGGGCATCGACATGGGCGCGGTGGACCTGGTGATCCAGGTGGAGGCGCCGCCGTCGGTGGCCAGCGGACTGCAGCGCATCGGCCGGGCCGGCCACCAGGTCGGCGAGATCTCACAGGGTGTGCTGTTCCCCAAGCACCGCACGGACTTGATCGGCTGCGCGGTCACCGTGCAGCGGATGCTGTCCGGAGAGATCGAGACCATGCGGGTGCCGACGAATCCGCTCGACGTGCTGGCCCAGCACACGGTGGCCGCCTGCGCGTTGGAGCCGCTGGACGCCGACCACTGGTTCGACACGGTGCGGCGCAGCGCGCCGTTCGCGACGCTGCCGCGCAGCGCGTTCGAGGCGACGCTGGACCTGCTGTCCGGCAAGTACCCGTCCACCGAATTCGCGGAGCTGCGGCCGCGGCTGGTGTACGACCGCGACACCGGCACCCTGACCGCACGCCCCGGCGCGCAGCGGCTGGCCGTGACATCGGGTGGTGCGATTCCCGACCGCGGCCTGTTCACGGTGTACCTGGCCGCCGGAGCGGACACCGAAAAGCCTTCCCGGGTCGGCGAACTCGACGAGGAGATGGTCTACGAGTCCCGCCCCGGCGACGTGATCTCGCTGGGTGCGACCAGTTGGCGGATCACCGAGATCACCCATGACCGGGTCTTGGTCATCCCGGCGCCGGGACAACCGGCGCGGCTGCCGTTCTGGCGCGGCGACGGCGTGGGCCGGCCCGCCGAACTGGGTGCGGCGGTCGGTGCATTCACCGGTGAGCTGGCAAGTCTAGGCCAGGCTGAGTTCGTCGAGCGTTGCCACACAATGGGTTTCGACGACTACGCCGCCGACAATCTCTGGCAGCTGCTCGACGATCAACGCCAGGCCACCGGCGTGGTGCCGACCGACACCACCTTCGTTGTGGAACGGTTCCGCGACGAACTCGGCGACTGGCGGGTGATTCTGCACTCGCCCTACGGTCTTCGGGTGCACGGGCCGCTGGCGCTGGCCGTCGCACGCCGGCTGCGTGAGCGCTACGGCATCGACGAGAAGCCGACAGCCTCCGACGACGGCATCATCGTGCGGCTACCTGATACCGAGGACGCCGCCCCGGGCGCCGATCTCTTCGTGTTCGACGCCGACGAGATCGAGCCGATCGTGACGGCCGAGGTCGGCGGTTCGGCCCTGTTTGCGTCGAGGTTCCGCGAATGCGCGGCCCGCGCGCTGCTGTTGCCGCGCAGGCATCCGGGCAAGCGCTCGCCGTTGTGGCATCAGCGGCAGCGCGCGGCGCAGCTGCTCGACGTCGCCCGCAAGTACCCGGATTTCCCGATCGTGCTGGAGGCGGTCCGTGAATGCCTGCAGGATGTCTATGACGTGCCGGCGTTGACGGAGCTGATGCACCGCGTCGCGCAGCGCCGGCTGCGGGTGCTCGAAGTCGAGACCGCCACGCCGTCCCCATTCGCTGCCTCACTGCTGTTCGGCTATGTCGGCGCGTTCATGTACGAGGGCGACAGCCCGCTGGCCGAACGGCGCGCGGCGGCGCTGTCGGTGGACAGCGTCTTGTTGGCCGAACTGCTGGGCCGCGTCGAGCTGCGGGAGCTGCTCGATCCACAGGTCATCGCCACCACCACCCAGCAGCTGCAGCACCTCAGCGCAGACCGGGCTGCTCGCGACGCCGAAGGCGTCGCCGACCTGCTGCGGCTGCTCGGGCCGCTCACCGAAACCGAGATCGCCGAGCGCGCTACCACCGACGCTGTCGGCGGCTGGCTGGAGGGTTTACGCGCCGCCAAGCGGGCGCTCACGGTGTCGTTCGCCGGCCAGACCTGGTGGGTGGCGGTCGAAGACATCGGCCTGCTGCGCGACGGCGTCGGAGTGGCGGTGCCGGTCGGGGTCCCGGCGAGCTACACCGAAACCGTCGCCGACCCGTTGGGCGAGTTGCTCGGCCGCTATGCGCGCACCCACGGCCCATTCACCACCGGTGACGCAGCGGCCCGGTTTGGGCTGGGACTGCGGGTCACCGCGGACGTGCTTGGCCGGCTGGCCATCGACGGCCGCCTGGTGCGCGGTGAATTCACCGACATCGCCGACGCCGGCGACCAGTGGTGCGACGCCGACGTGCTGAAGATCCTGCGGCGCCGGTCGCTGGCCGCGCTACGGGCGCAGGTAGAGCCGGTCAGCACCGCCGCGTACGGCCGATTCCTGCCGGCCTGGCATCAGGTCTCCTCGACACACAACTCCGGTGTCGACGGCCTGGCCGCGGTGATCGATCAGCTGGCGGGCGTGCCGATACCGGCGTCGGCAATCGAGCCGCTGGTGTTCGGGCAGCGGGTCCGTGACTACCAGCCGGCGATGCTCGACGAGCTGCTGGCGGCGGGCGAGGTCACGTGGTCGGGCGCCGGACAGATCGGCGGCGGTGACGGTTGGATCGCGTTCCATCCGGCCGACTCGGCGCCGCTCACGCTCGCGACACCGGCCGAGATCGAGTTCACCGACACCCACCGCGACATCATGGACACGCTGGGGCGCGGCGGGGCATACTTCTTCCGCCAGCTCACCGACCGGACCGGCATCGCGCACACCGAACAGTTCAAACAGGCGCTGTGGGAACTGATTTGGGCCGGCTGGGTCACCGGCGACACGTTCGCACCGGTGCGGGCGATGCTGGCAGGCACCCGCCGTTCGGGCGCGCGTCGGACACCGGCACATCGACACCGCCAACGGCCGCCGCGGTTGAGCAGCTACAGCGTGGCTCACGCGCAGGCCCGCAGCCCCGACCCGACGGTGGCCGGGCGCTGGTCGGCGCTTCCGGCCGCCGAACCCGATTCGACGGTGCGCGCCCACTTCCAGGCCGAGCTGCTGCTCAACCGGCACGGGGTGCTGACCAAGGGCGCGGTGGCGGCCGAGGGCGTGCCTGGCGGCTTCGCGATGCTCTACAAGGTGCTGACCGCGTTCGAGGACGCCGGTCGGTGCCAGCGCGGCTACTTCGTCGAATCGCTGGGCGGGGCGCAGTTCGCCGTGGCGTCGACCGTCGATCGGCTGCGGTCCTATCTCGACGGTGTCGACCCGGAGCGGCCGGACTATCACACCGTGGTGCTGGCCGCCGCCGATCCCGCCAACCCGTACGGCGCCGCGCTGCCCTGGCCCACCCGCAGCGCGGCCGGCGACGGCGAACCCGACGCCGCACACCGGCCGGGCCGCAAGGCCGGCGCGCTGGTGGCGCTCGTCGACGGCGAGCTGGTGTGGTTCCTGGAGCGCGGTGGCCGCTCGCTGCTGAGCTTCGCCGACGACCCCCAGGCCCATAATGCGGCGGCGGGCGCACTCGCCGATCTGCTGGGCAGCGGCCGCGTCGGGTCGCTGCTGGTCGAGAAGGTCAACGGCGTGCCGGTGCTGGAACCGGGCGCCGAAGGCGAACGCGCCGCCGTCCAGGAGGCGCTCGTCGGCGCCGGGTTCGCGCGGACCCCCCGCGGGCTGCGGTTGCGCTGAATGTCAAAAATGACAAAACTGTGGAGGTCTTCTGGCCATACTCAAACCCATGGTTTCGCTTGTCGTCCACGCCATCCTCGGACTAGTCCTCATCGCATTGATCGTCGCGTCGAATCCGAAGATCTTCGCCCGCACCGCCGTCGGACCGCGGCTTTCCGCCCTGGAAAGCGCGTACTACGCGATCGGAATCGCCGGAACGGTGCTGGGGTATTACTTCAACACCCGCTTCGTCGCGGAATATGCGACGGGCACGGGCAACGTCTTCTGGGGGCCCGACAGTTGGGCCGAATTCATCAGCCTGGGGTACACCAATCCGGCCGCCAGCAACGCGAGCCAGGACTACACGCTCATCAACGTCGTGCTGCTTCCGTTGTTCACGATCGTCGACGGATACCGGCGCGGCATCCGCCGCCCGTGGCTCTTCTTCGTAACGAGCCTGTTCACCAGTTGTGTGTTCGCGTACGCCTTCTACTTCGCGACCATTGAGCGTCAGCGCCGCCATCGGCAGGCCGCACCGGAACCGGCGAGGACAGTCACTTCCGGCGCCTGATCGGCCCTCGCCGGCGCCGCCGCGGCAGCTCGTGCTCGAATAGGCCATGCCCGAGGGCGACACCGTCTGGCACACCGCCGTGATCCTGCGGCAGGCGTTGGCCGGAAAAGTGCTGACCCGCTGCGATATTCGCGTTCCGCGCTACGCCACCGTCGACCTGACCGGGCAGGTGGTCGACGAGGTCGTCAGTCGGGGCAAGCACGTGTTCATCCGGGTGGGATCGGCCAGCATCCACTCGCATTTGAAGATGGACGGCAGCTGGCAGGTGAATCCCGTCGGCAGGCCCAGCCGGGCCGGCCATCGCATCCGGATCATTCTGCAGACCGCAGACGTGCAGGCCGCCGGGGTCGACCTCGGGGTGCTGGAGATTCTGGACCGCGACGACGAACAGGACGCGGTCGGCCATCTGGGCCCGGACCTGCTCGGCGATGACTGGGATCCCCACACCGCGGCGGCCAACCTGACCGCCGACCCGGACCGACCGCTCGCCGAGGCGTTGCTCGATCAGCGGGTGATGGCGGGTGTCGGCAATGTGTACTGCAACGAACTGTGCTTCGTCACCGGCTACCGCCCCACCACACTCGTCACGGCGGTGGCCGACCCGCTGCGCATGGTGCAGCGGGCGCGGGACATGCTGTGGCTCAACAGGTCTCGGTGGAGCAGAACCACGACCGGCGACACCCGGCGCGGCCGCGAGTTGTGGGTTTACGGACGCGCCGGGCAGCTGTGCCGGCGGTGCGGCACCATCATCGAGTCAGACAGCAGCGGTGACCGGGTTACCTTCTGGTGCCCGTCGTGTCAGCGCTGAAGCGATGGCGTTTCTACCGTGCCGCGAAACCGTCAGGACATCGACCGCGACGCGAAGGTCGACGAGATCGTCACCGTCGCGAAGCGCATCCTGAACGACGGCGACTACGGCGCGTTGTCCTTCCAGGCGATCGCCGACGAACTCGGCCTGGCAAGGGGTGCACTGTGTTGGTACTTCCCGTCGAAGGACGATCTGCTCGTCGCTGCGGCGGCCCGCTCCGGCCCGCTCTCTTGCACGAAATCCGCGGCCGCGACGGCGTCCTCCGGACTGGCCGCAAACGCCAGGCGCTCCACCGACGCCCCGGCAGCGAGCCCGATGCGCTCAAGGGGCCAATGCAACGCCACCGCTGCGCGCAGGCGCTTTTCGGCACCGGGGGCAGCGTCCGACGCGATCACGTCCAGCCCTCTCGCCAGGAAACAAGCCGCCCAGTTAGACCCGCTCGCGCCCGTGCCGACAACGGCGACACGGTTGATCGGCTGTCTGGCCACCCTAACTCGTACCAGCGCGCGTCATCCACTGCGCAAATATCACCATGCCGCGCGCAGTAGCGTGGCGGGATGGGCCACGATCAGATCGGCGTTGAAGTCGAAGATGCCGTAGCTGTACTCAGGCTCACTCGTGCCGAGAAGCGCAACGCACTCAACCAGAACGTCGTCGTGCAGATTGGCGCGTTCTTCGGCGATCCACCCGCCGGGATTCGCGCGGCCGTTCTGCTCGCCGACGGGGATCACTTCTGCGCCGGGCTCGACCTCGACGAGCACAGCAGGCGCAGCCCGTTCGAGGCCATGGCGCACTCCCGGCTGTGGCATCGGGCATTCGACGCCATAGAGCTCGGCCAGGTTCCGGTCGTCGCCGCGCTTCACGGCGCAGTTGTGGGTGGCGGCCTCGAGCTCGCGCTGGCGACGCACGTGCGCGTCGCAGATCCGAGCACGTTCTACGCGCTACCTGAGGGCCGGCTCGGCATCTTTGTCGGCGGAGGAGCGTCGGTACGTGCGGGTCGGGTGCTCGGCCCGGACCGGACGCGCGAAATGATGCTCACCGGCCGGCGCATCACGGCGGGCGAGGGCCAACGCCTCGGCCTCTCCCACGAGCTCGTCGAGACCGGCGCAGCCGAAGCCCGCGCCCGAGCCCTCGCAGTCCAGATCGCCGGCAACGCCCCGTTGACTAACCAACTCATCCTCACCGCACTGCCGCGCATCGGCGACATGTCCCGCAATGACGGATTCTGGGTGGAGGCACTGACCACGGCGGTCAGTCAGAGCACCGCCGACGCCGACGAGGGACTTCGTGCCTTCCTCGAGAAGCGGCCTCCGGACTTCCGCGGGGAGTAATCGGCGCGGTGTCGGCCGCCGTCCACCTCTTCTTGCATACCTCGATTCGATGTTCCGGATTCAACGAGATCTCGTCAGCGATCGAGGCCTTTGATGACTCACATTTGAGTCACCTCGATGGATTGCCATCGCTCCATCGACGGATCCCATGCTGCAGCGCAGCACAGGTTGCACGCAGTAGCGTGCGCCACGTCGCAGCGGTCTCGTCCGAATTCGGCGGGGATTTCGATGCCCTGGCGCGACGTGGTGAGCGCGGGACGTCGCAACCCGGAACAGCTCACGACCCAGCCGAACCCCGTGCGGCCGAACTTACGAGCGAGACAACTTAGGCCGCGGCCTTCATATCGGTGTCGACACGGCGAGTGAGGGGCGGGAACGCCAGCTTGACGATCTTGCGTACGACCGTGCCGAACTGCCGAGGCAGTGGGCCGGTGTTGTACGGGATCCCGTAGCGCTTGCAGATCTCGCGGACCTCGACGGAAATCTCGGCGTGGCGGTGCGCCGGGATGTCCGGGAACAAATGGTGTTCGATCTGGAACGACAGGTTGCCGCTCAGAATGTGAAAGAGCTTGCCGCCGGTCAGGTTTGCCGACCCCAGGATCTGGCGGAAGTACCACATGCCACGGCTCTCGTTCTCGGTTTCCTCGACCGTGAACTCCTGGGTGCCGTCGGGGAAGTGGCCGCAGAAGATGATCGCGTACGACCAGATGTTGCGGATCACGTTCGCGGTCAGGTTGCCCGTGAAGACAAATGGGGCGAACGGGCCGGCCAGCAGCGGGAAGGCGACGTAGTCCTTGAGCATCTGGCGTTTGGTCTTTTGCCAGATGCCCTGAAGCACCTCGCGCTTGTCGGCCAGGGTGATCTCACCGGTCCGGATGCGTTCGGTCTCCAGTTCATGCAGCGCGACACCGTACTGGAACAGCACCATCAGCAGGAACGCGTAGACCGGGTTGCCCAGGAAGTATGGGCTCCAGCGCTGGTCCTCGCTCATGCGCAGGACGCCGTACCCGATGTCGCGGTCCATGCCGACGATGTTGGTGTGCGTGTGGTGCAGGTAATTGTGCGAGTGCCGCCACTGGTCGCCCGGGCAGGCGTTGTCCCACTCGAAGCCGCGGCTGGAGATCGCCGGGTCGCCCATCCAGTCGTACTGGCCGTGCATGACGTTGTGCCCGATCTCCATGTTGTCGAGGATCTTCGACAGCGCCAGCATCGTGGTGCCGGCGATCCAGGCCGGCGGGAAGAAAAGTAGCGCGCGTCCACCGACCTCGAGCGCTCGTTGCGCCTTGATGACGTTGCGGATGTAGGTGGCGTCGCGCTCGCCGAGGTCGGCGATCACGCGTTCCTTGAGCGCATCGAGTTCGCGGCCGAACGCGTCGGCCTGTTCGGGGGTCAAAGTGATCCTGTCTTTGGACATCGTCCGTACTCCTTTCGTTACAGGGCGAGTTCGACGTCGCCGACGGGCGCGGACACGCAGATCTGCACGTCCTCCTCGTCGATGGTCGAAATCGACCCGGTGATGAGGTTGCGCACCGCGCCGCGGGTCTTGCGACGCGTGCAGCTGTGGCAGATGCCCATCCGGCATCCGCTCTCGGGGGTGAGACCGGCCGCCTCGGCCTGCACGAGCAGCGGTCGGCCGTCGTCGGCGATGTCGATACCGGTGTCGGTGAAAGCGATTCGGCCGCCGGATGTTTCGGCAGGGATGGTGAACACCGGCGGGACGAAGCTCTCGGCGCTGACGTTGTCGCAGTGCTGGCGGACGGCCGCCACCAGGGCCGGTGGTCCGCACACATACACCGCGTCCGGTTCGGGCATCGCGGCGGCCAGGTGGCCGGGACCGAAGTGGCCGTCCAGATCGGCGCCGTCGGTCGCGCGGGTGTAGCCGTGCAGCACGCGGACACCGGGCATTGCCGCCAGTTCGTCGCGGTAGCAGGCTTCCCCGGCGCCGCGGGCGTAGTGGATGAACGCGATGTCGCCGTCGAATCCTTCGGTCCGCAGCGTGCGCAGCATCGACATCACCGGGGTGATGCCGCTGCCGCCCGAAGCGAACAGGATCCGGCGCGGCCGGACGGCCGGAAGCACGAAGTCGCCGCCGACGGAGTCCAGCCCGACAACCATGCCGGGGCGGGCGTCGTTGTACAGGTAGGTGGATACCAGCCCGCGGTCGTGCACGCCGACGGTGAGTTCGATGAACGCGGCGCCCTCGGCGCTGGCCGGGGAGTAGCAGCGGGTGCGCCGCCGCCCGTCGATCTCGACGGTCAGGTTGATGTGCTGGCCGGCACGGAATCCGGTAAAGGCCTGGTTGGGTTCCAGCGTCAGCGTGACGCTGCGGGGCGTCTGCCGCGTGACCGCGACCACCTTGGCCCGGGCCTCGCCCAGCGTCCAGGTCGGGGTGACGAGTTCGGTGTAGCGGTCGACGCCGTGCGGCCCCGTCAGCAGGTCCACCAGCGACGACCGGAGCACCCGCTTCGTCAAAGTTTGAGTGAACATGTGTATACCGTGCGCGCTCTGGCAGCAGGGTGTCAATCGCTTGGCGCAGGTTGTGTTAGGTTTCACATCAGTGAACAGTCGTACGCCCAGTTCACGAACTTCTCGTTCGGGACGCTCCAGTCATTCCCGCTCCCGCGACACTTTGTCGCGCGAGGAGCGCAAGGAGGCCACCCGGCGCGCGATGATCGCCGCCGCACTGAAGTTGCTCGAGGACCGCAGCTTCGCCGCGCTGAGCCTGCGCGAGGTCACCCGCGAGGCGGGCATTGTGCCCGCGGCGTTCTATCGCCATTTCGAGTCGATGGAGGCGCTTGGCCTGGTCCTCATCGACGAGTCGTTCCGCGCGCTGCGCGACATGTTGCGTGGGGCGCGCGCGGGCAAGCTCGATCCCAACCGCGTCATCGAGTCCTCCGTCGACATCGTCATCGCCAGCGTCAACGAGCGGCGCGAACACTGGCGCTTCATCGTCCGCGAGCGCTCCAGCGGCGTCACGGTGCTGCGCTACGCGATCCGCACCGAGATTCGATTGATCACTTCGGAATTGGCGATCGACCTGGCGCGCTTTCCCGGCCTGCACACCTGGAGCAGCGAGGACCTCAACATCCTGGCCAGCCTGTTCGTCAATTCGATGATCCTGATCGCCGAGGCGATCGAGGACGCCGGAGACGCCGCGGCGCTGGACGAGATCAAGCGGACCGCCGTCAAGCAACTGAGGATGATCACCGTCGGGGTCACCGGCTGGCGCAGCAGCGGCCAATAGGGTTTGGCGCATGACGGCCCTGCAACTGGCCTACCCGCGTCCCGAAATCGCCGTCGTCACGCTCGATCGCTCCGAAAAGCTCAACGCGCTGAACTACGAACTGGTCGAGGACCTGCACACCACGCTGGCAGAGATCGGCAAAAGCAACGAGTGCCGCTCGTGGTGCTGACCGGCGCCGAACGCGGCTTCTGCTCCGGGCTGGATCTCACCCTTTCCCGTCGGACGCCGCCGACGGCATCGAGTTTCCGCGATCGAGCATGCGCTGGCAGGAACGCATCGCCGACCTCACCACGCGGATACAGCGGTTGCGCCACCGGTGATCGCAGCGGTCAACGGACCGGCCTACGGCGATGGCTTCGCGATCGCGCTGGCCTGCGATATCCGAATCGCGTCTGAGTCGGCGCGGTTCTGCACGCAGTTCATCAAGCTCGGCCTCGGCGGATGCGACATCGGGGTCAGCTACACGTTGCCACGCATCATCGGAGCGGGTCCGGCGTTCGACCTCATCCTGACGGCCCGGGACGTCGACGCCGACGAGGCCCTTCGGCTGGGCATCGTGTCACGGCTGTCAGACGGGTCGGTGCTCGACGACGCGCTGGGGATCGCTGAAACCCTTTGCAGCTACGGTAAATTCGGCGTGGAGTCCACCAAGCAGGTGCTGTGGGCCAACCTCGAGGCACCGAGCCTGGGGCGGCCCTCCACGTCGAGAACCGCAGCCAGATATTGGCGTCGACCAGTGGCGAGCTGCGCGACGCCGCGGCGGCGTTCGCCTCGCGCAAGGGCGACCGGGCCTAGCGCGGCGTTCCGCCGCCGTCGACGATGATGACCTGTCCGGTGATGTAACTGCCTGCGCCCGAACTCAACAGCAGCGCCGCCCCGACCATCTCGTCGGGTCTCGCCAGGCGGTTCATCAGCGTCCCGCCGACCATCCCGGCGATCACCTCAGGCGGGTTCTTGCGCATCATGTCGGTGTCGACGGGGCCCGGAGCCAGCGCGTTCACCCGGATGCCGAACGGCGCGAACTCGGCGGCCATCGACCGGGTGAACGACATCAGCGCCGCCTTGCCGGAGGCATAGATGGACAGCCTCGGGGCGAAGTTGAACGCACCCACCGACACCATGTTGAGCACCGCGGCGGCGGGGCTGGCCTTCAGGTGCGGCAGCGCCCGCTGCACCAGGAACACCGGGCCCCGCAGATTCACTTCGTAGGACTTCGTCCAGGCCTCGACGGTCATCTGTCCCAGCGGCTGAGCCAGCGCATTGGCGGCGTTGTTCACCACCACGTCGATGCCGCCGAACTCGTCGACCGTCCGTGCAACGAGGGCATCGAGATCCTCGACGTTGCCGAGGTGCGTCGGGACGCCGATCGCCTGGCCGCCGAGCTGGCGCAGGTGTGCGGCGGCCGACTCGCAGACCTCGGGTTTGCGGCTGGCCACCACCACCCGGGCGCCGGCCAGGATGAAACCTTCGGCCAGCGCAAGGCCGATACCCCTGGTGCCGCCCGTCACGATGACGGCGCGATCGGTCATGTCGAACAACTGGTCAAAGGATGTGCGATCCACGAGGAAAGTAGAACACGTTCCAGCGGGCGCTAGGCGAACAGATCGCGATGTGCCGCGATGTACTGCTCGACCGTCTGTGCCGGTCGACCGGTGACCCGCTCGACATCGTCGGTGGCCCGGTTGTAGCGGTCCTCCCGATGCAGCCGCGCCATCGTCGCGATGTGTTGTTCGACGTGCCCGGGCAGGCCCAGCGGCCGCAGCACGGTTTCCGTCCACTCATCGAGGGGCACGTCGCGTCCCGCCACCGCCCGGCGCAGGGCGCGGCCGTAGCGCTCGGCCAGGCCGTCGATGTCGAGCACCTCGGGGCCGGTCAGCTCGTAGACCTCCCCGGTGCGCCCGTTGGGATCGCGCAGGATGGTGGCCACCACCCGGGCGACGTCGGCGGAAGCAATCGGCGACGTGCGCCCGGTGCCGAACGGCAGCTCCAGCACGCCGCGCTCGCGCACCGATCGCGCGGCCAGCGAGGTGAACAACGGGTTGTCGAGAAACGCGGTCGGCCTGACGTGGATGACCGGCAGGCCGGACCAATTCATCACGTGTTCGGCCAGCCAGTGCAGCCGATGCTGGTTGGATTCGTCGGTGCTGGTCAGGGTCATCTGTGAGACCGTCATCTGCGACATGTTGACGATCGCATCCAGGCGACCCCGCTCGAGCGCCACCGCGCACAGCTCGGCGGTGGCCCGCAGGTAGTCGGGCGACACGCTCATGTTGAAGAACATGCGGTCGACGCCTTCGATGGCGTCGGCGATGTCGCCAGCGCGGGTCAGGTCGCCGACCACCACGTCGGCACCCATTTCCCGAAGCCCGTCGGCGCGGGCGTCGTCGCGGTGCACCATCGCGCGCACGGTCTCGCCGTCATCGAGCAGGTGCTCGACGACCTGGCGGCTGACGCTGCCGAGCCCTCCGCCAGCGCCGGTGATCAGGTACATGCTTTTCCCGCAGCGACTAAGAACCCCGCGGCGAGCCCCGCGGCGAGGGCGTCGATTGCCGCCGTGAGCGCGCCCTGCCGGGGGTGAACCCGTTCGATGCGGACCGGGTCGCCGCTACGCACGAAACCGGGATTAACCACCTCGGCATACGAACCGGCGCACGCGAATTGGCCGAGCCGGCCGATTTCTCGGCGTCCGACACGAGCCAGCGTCCGCAACACCTGCCCGTCCCGGGGGAGCTCGCTCTGAGCGAGTGTCGTCATCACACACCGTGGTGTCGGTGCGACAACGTGCATGACCGCCTCCGCGCCGAGGTGCAGGTCGCAGCCCAGCCATTCGTCCTCATCGCCGGGCCCGTCACCGTCCTCGATGAGCAAGTTCGGGCGCAACCGCCGCGGATCCCAATCTCCGTCGGGGTATTCGGCCGCCAACCGGCGGAGCGTACTTGCCGCCACCACGTGAAGGGCGGCCAGACGGCGTCGGGGCCGAAACCGTCGAGCGTCGGCCAGACCTCCTCCAGGGCCGCTCCGACGGGCGCGCTGGTGACCATGCGTACCTCCCGGCCCAGCAGCGCCGTCACGCGGCGGGTCAGCTCGGCCTCATCATCCCGCACGACCCGGCCGTCGGGAAAAGTCACCTCGATCGGCGGTGTCGGCGCGTCGGCCCGGGGTGGCGACACGAAGCGCGCCTGGCACTCGAGCAGCGCTCCGTAACGCTTGGGACGCTTGGCGCTGGCCACCCGCCCCGTCTGTACGTTCAGAAAACCGTAGGCACGGTCGCCGACCACACCTGCGGGGCCGAGCAGAATTTCCCGGACCTCTTCGCCCCGCATGGATTTGACGGGATAGTGCCACAGTCGGCCGACCGATGCGCCTGTCATCCGTTGATACTGCGCGCGGCCTGCTCCGCGGTCAACGACACTGTAGCGCCGGGTACGCGGGCTTTTCCGCGTCGCCGACGATGTCGCGCTTCTCGAACGAGCCGGTCATGGCCTAGACGCAACCGCTGATGCTGATGCGCCGGCCAACGTTGGCGCAGACGCTGATGTTCGGCGGCGGCGCCGGCACGTAGGCCGGCGGAGGCGGTGGTGGGGGTGGCGCCCCAGGCGGCGGTGGAGGAGGCGGTGCCAGCACGTCATCGACCTCATAGAGCGGATCAGCGCATCCACTGACGTCGACGTGCCTACCGCCGACCGAGCCACATACCGTCGCCTGACTGGCCGGCGCCGTCGGGATGGCCAGTCCGCCACCGAAGACCAGCGCCACGGAGGCCGCGCCCAGCCACATCCTCAACGACATGTCGTCCCTCCTCATACGATTACCCGCACCATGATGAACGGGCCCGAAGTCCAGCACAGCCCTTTCATCATTCCCGTCACTTCAGTGCGCGCCTGCTGACGAAGCAGAGCGCCGACCCGGTGATCGGATCATCGAACTCGAGGCTGTGCGCCAGCAGTTGCAGCGGGTTGGAGAAGTCATCGGGCGCAACGTCAATCACGTTGGGATACAAAGTGTCTCCAAATATTGGCAGTCCCAGCGCCGCCATGTGCACCCGCAGCTGATGTGTCCGGCCGGTGCGCGGGGTGAGCCGGTAAAGACCGTCGGCCGCCATCTCGACCAGCGTCTCGGCGTTGGGCTCGCCGGGCTCCTCGACCGCCTGTAACTGGCCGCGGCGCTTGATAATCCGGCTGTGCAGCACCGTCGGTAACTCGACCTTCGGATTCACCCCGGCGCGGGCCAGATACGTCTTGCGCACCACGCCGCGGGCGAACAGCGTCTGATACGACCCGCGCAGCTCGCGCCGCGTAGTGAACAGCAGCACACCGGCCGTCAGACGGTCCAGCCGGTGCGCAGGAGAAAGCTCCGGCAGGCCCAGGTCGCGGCGCAACCGGACCAGCGCGGTCTGCGCGACGTGGCGGCCGCGCGGCATGGTGGCCAGAAAGTGCGGCTTGTCGACCACGACGATGTCGTCGTCGCGGTAGAGCACCGGGATGTCGAACGGCACAACCACCTCGTCGGGCAGGTCGCGGTAGAGATACACATGCGTCCCCGGCGCCACCACGGTCGTCTCGTCGACGACGGTCCCGTCGGCCAAGACGACCTCTCCGGCAAGCACTTTCACCCGGGCAGGTGCCCCGAACCGGTCTGACAACTCGTCGAGCACCGATCCGCCGCGCAGCCGGACCCGCGCCGGTCCCAGCCCATCGCGTGGCCGCAGCGGTGCGGCACGTCTCAAGTGAGCGGCACTGGTTCGAGGATCTCGGCACGCGCCTCCGGCGCGGCGGCCCGCAGCGCGTCGGCGGACTCGTCGTCGGGCTGCTGCTGCGAACGGACCTCGGCGTCGACGCGCGCGATGTAGGTGTTCACCTCGCGGTCCACGTCCTCAGCACTCCACCCCAGCACGGGCGCAACGACTTCGGCGACCTCGCGGGCGCAGTCCACTCCGCGGTGCGGGTATTCGATCGAGATCCGCATCCGGCGGGCCAGGATGTCCTCCAGATGCAGCGCGCCCTCGGCCGCTGCGGCATACCAGGCTTCGACCTTCAGATAGACCGGCGCCTCGGTGATCGGCGTCAGCAGTTCGGGGCGGTCCTCCGCCATCGCCAGCACCTCGCCGATCAGCGACCCGTAGCGGTCCAGCAGGTGGCGCACCCGGTAGGGGTGCAGCCCATACTGCGCACCGACATGCTCGGTCTGGTTGATCAGCGCGAAGTAGCCGTCGGCACCCATCAACGGCACCTTCTCGGTGATCGACGGCGCCACCCGGGCCGGGGTGAACTCTGCCGCGGCGTCGATCGCATCGGCGCCCATCACCCGGTAGGTGGTGTACTTTCCGCCGGCGATGGCCACCAGGCCCGGTGCCGGAACCGCGACGGCGTGTTCGCGCGACAGCTTGGACGTTTCCTCGCTCTCGCCGGCCAGCAGCGGCCGCAGGCCCGCGTAGACCCCGTCGATGTCGTCGTGGGTGAGCGGCGTGGCCAGGACGGTGTTGACGGTGCGGAGGATGTAGTCGATATCGGCCTTGGTGGCCGCGGGGTGGGCCAGGTCGAGGTTCCATTCGGTGTCGGTGGTGCCGATGATCCAGTGAGTGCCCCATGGGATGACGAAGAGCACCGACTTCTCGGTGCGCAGGATGATCGCCACCTCGCTGACGATGCGGTCCCGCGGGACGACGACGTGCACGCCCTTGGACGCCCGGACCCGGAACCGCCCACGCTGCTTGGACAGCGCCTGGATCTCGTCGGTCCACACCCCGGTCGCGTTGACCACGACGTGCCCGCGGACCTCGGTGATCTCGCCGTTCTCCGAGTCGCGCACACGCACCCCGATAACCCGGTCGCCCTCGCGCAGCAGAGACACCACCTGGGTCGACGACCGCACCACCGCCCCGTAGTGGGCCGCGGTGCGCGCGACGGTCATGGTGTGGCGGGCGTCGTCGACGACGGTGTCGTAGTAACGGATGCCGCCGATCAACGAGGTGCGCTTCAGCCCGGGCGACAGCCGCAAGGCGCCCGCCCGAGTCAAATGCTTTTGCGCCGGAACGGATTTCGCACCGCCGAGCTGATCGTAAAGAAAGATGCCCGCGGCCACATAGGGCCGCTCCCACCACCGTTTGGTCAGCGGGAACAGAAACGGCAGCGGCTTGACCAGGTGCGGCGCCAGCGTCGTCAGCGACAGCTCCCGCTCGTGCAGCGCCTCGCGCACCAACCCGAACTCCAGCTGCTCGAGGTAGCGCAGGCCGCCGTGGAACATCTTCGACGAGCGGCTCGACGTCCCCGACGCGAAGTCGCGCGCCTCGACCAGCGCCACCCGCAGCCCGCGGGTGGCGGCATCCAGCGCGGCTCCGGCTCCGACCACCCCCCCGCCGATGACGACGACGTCGAACTGTTCGGTGCCGAGTCGCTCCCACGCCTGCGCCCGCTGCTTTGGGCCCAGGAGAGTCTGCCCGTTGCCCGGGATCGGGTCAGTCACGCCACGGACTCCTTTGTTACTCGTCGGTATGGCGCTTGTGCCCCTAGGCTACGTGGACTCAGTCCAAATCGTCGTGCGCCATCAGTCGGCGCCCCGCCTCGGTGATCGAGCCGGTGAGCGACGGGTACACCGAGAACGTCTCCGCAAGCTCGTCGACCGGCAAACCGTCCTGCACGGCCAGCGCTATCGGCAGGATCAGTTCGGAGGCGATCGGGGCGACCACCACCCCACCAATCACGACGCCGGTGGCCGGGCGGCAGAAGATCTTGACGAAGCCGCGTCGCAGCCCGGTCATCTTGGCCCGGGCGTTGGTGTTCAGCGGCAGCATCAGCGTGCGGGCCGGCACCGACCCGTCGTCGATCTTGGTCTGTGGCACGCCGACCGCGGCGATCTCCGGTCGGGTGAACACGGCCGCGGCGACCGTGCGCAGCCGGATCGGGCTGAGTCCCTCGCCGAGCGCGTGATACATCGCGATGCGCCCCTGCATGGCGGCCACCGAGGCCAGCAGCATGAGTCCGGTGCAGTCACCGGCGGCGTAGATGCCGGACACCGAGGTGCGCGAGACCCGGTCGACGGTCAGGTAGTCGCCGGGCCCCAGTTCGATGCCGACGCGCTCCAGGCCCAGCCCGGTGGTGTTGGGGACCGAGCCGACGGTCATCAGCGCGTGGCTGCCCTCGACGGTGCGGCCGTCGGTCATCGTCACCAGCACGCCGTCTGCCGTGCGGGTCACCGAGTCGGCGCGGGCGTTCTTGACCAGGGTCACGCCGCGTTCGAGGAGCGCGTCCTCCAGCACCGCGGCGGCATCGGAATCCTCGTGCGGCAGGATCTGGTCGCGGCTGGCCACCACGGTGACCGTCACACCCAGCTCGGTGTAGGCGTTGACGAACTCGGCGCCGGTGACGCCCGAACCAACCACAACGAGGTGCTCGGGCAGCGTGTCCAGGTCGTAGAGCTGGCGCCAATTCAGGATCCGCTCGCCGTCGGGCTTCGCGCCGGACAGGACCCGCGGGCTGGCACCGGTGGCGATGAGCACGACGTCGGCCTGCAGCACGCTGGTGGTGCCGTCGTCCGCGGTGACCTTGACGCTGTGCTGTGCCATGCCCGGAACGCTGTCGCACAATTCGCCGCGACCGGCGATGAGGGTGACGCCCTCACTGCGCAACCGCTCGGCGATATCGGCGGACTGCGCGGCCGCCAGCGACTTCACCCGCTCGTGGATTTTCGGCAGCGAAATCTTGGCGTCCTCGAAATCGAAGTCGTAGCCGAGCTCGGGGGCGCGTCGCAGTTCGGTGCGGACGCCGGTGGACGCGATGAACGTCTTGGACGGCACGCAGTCCCACAGCACGCAGGCCCCGCCGAGGCCGTCACAGTCGATGACCGTCACTTCCGCGACCTCGGGGCCCCGGGCCGCGGCGACCAGTGCAGCTTCGTAGCCGGCGGGCCCGCCGCCGATGATCACCATGCGTGTTGCCACCGCCCTAACCTAGCCAAGCGAGCGGTTGATCGCCCAGCTACTGGGCGAAGCCTTAGGCTTTCCCCGTGCCGCTCTACGCCGCCTACGGATCAAACATGCATCCGGAGCAGATGCTGCAGCGGGCGCCCCACTCACCGATGGCGGGAACCGGATGGCTGCACGGCTGGCGGCTGACGTTCGGCGGCGAGGACATCGGCTGGGAGGGCGCGCTGGCCACCGTCGTCCAGGATCCGACCTCCAAGGTGTTCGTCGTCCTCTACGACATGACCAAGGAAGACGAGAAGAACCTGGACCGCTGGGAGGGTTCCGAACTCGGCATCCACAAGAAGATCCGATGTCGGGTGGATCGGATTTCGTCCGACACCACAACCGATCCGGTGCTCGCGTGGCTGTATGTGGTCGACGCGTGGGAAGGCGGTGTGCCCTCGGCCCGCTACCTCGGCGTGATGGCTGACGCCGCGGAGATCGCCGGTGCCCCAGCGGAATACGTGCACGACCTACGCACCCGCCCCGCCCGCAACATCGGCCCCGGCACGTAATTCCTAACTGCCGCGAGCGTGCGTGTCTGCCGTCCGACACCAACGTAAGGGGTTTTTGTCAAGGGGTTGGGTGACCCTGCCCGTTCCTCGTCTCTACGTAGTTCGTCAACCGGGTTGATGGTGCCCGACAGCGTGCAATCGAGTTTGGTGAGGAATGGGCGGGGCCTGCTCAGGGTGTCGGTCGAGGTGGTCCTCTACGCCGAGTGGAGCTTGGCCCCAACCTGTTTCATTTCGGGGTGAGGTCCAGGGTTAGGTTAGGCCGCTGCGGCTAGTTCGCCGGTGCCGGCCAGCGCGGCGTCCCAGGTCACGCGGCGGGTGACGATGACGTGCAGCCAGCGCAGCAGCGCGGCGGCGATGGCGGCTCTGGCCTGCCCATCCTTGAGTGGGTTGGCTTGGCGAGTGGTCAGATGTCGGTAGCGAGCCGCCATGACCGGGTTGTGCGAGAGTGCCCCCCATACCGCGCGCCAGGCGGCTAGTCGCAGCCGAGGCCGGCCCCGCCCGGAGATCCGCGACCGGCCGGTGGCGGTGCCGCTGCTGTTCTCCCGTGGGCATAGCCCGGCGTGTTTGACCAGCGCCCGCGGGCTATCGAACCGGGTGGGGTCGCCGGTTTCGGCCAGTATGGCCGCCGCCCCCACCGCCGAGACCCCGGGGATGCTGGTGACCAGCTCGGTGAGGTCCAGCTGGTCGAGGATCTCGACCATGCGGGTTTCCACCTCGGCCAGCCGGGCCTTGGTGTGCCGCCAATCGGCCAGCACCCACCCGGCGCGCTCCAGGGCGCCGGGACGTTGGGCGATCACTCCGGCGGGGTCCGACAACGCGGCAAACATCGCGGCGATGATGGCCTGCCAGCCCCGCTGGCCACCCCAGCGGGGCAGCTCCCGGCGTACCGCGGCCTCAAACCGTTTCTGCCCCAACCGGGTCAGCCGTTCCGGGTGGCCGTTGGCTCGATCCAGCACGACCGCCACCGCCGCGCACCAGTTCTTGGCCTCAAACGGCTGCGCCGCGGTCGCCAACACCGCCGGCCAGGCGCACTCGAGCAGATCCCGCAGCTGTTGCACACAGGCGGTCGCCTCGCCGATCAGTCGATCCCGACGTGCACCCAGGTGCCGCAGCCGCGCCCAGGTCTCATCGGCGCGTTCGGGCGCATAGCAGCGCAGCTGGGCCACCAGCCGGGCGATCAACACCGCATCCTTATCGTCGCTCTTGTCGCGGGTGTAATCCTCAGACTCCCGGGCCCGGCCCACCAACAGCGGCTGCACACATACCAGCGCAATATTCTGCTGGGCGGCAAGCTGATCGAGCACCCGCCAGCGATGCCCCGTCGGCTCACAACCCACCGTCACATCGGTGAAACCATGCTGGCGGGCCTGCTGACGGGCCCACGCCAACACCGAGCCCAACTCCCACGCCTTGGCCCGCACCCGCCGACGGGCCAGCACCCGCGAATCATGGTCCGTGACGACCAGCGCCTGCTTCTCATCGGCCAGGTCAATCCCCACGATCGCATTGTCGGTGGGCACCAGACCACGCAACCGGGCCAACCGCTCATTGCGCCGTTTGTCACCACGCGACAGACCACTACCCTGAACCACGACGTCCTCCTGACTGTTTTGGGACACCAAACCCGTAAACGACATCAGAAGGACGTCCTTATCAGCTTCAACGACACGCATCGGCATAGCTCTCTTACTACGCCGATGCTTGCTCGCATTTTGCGCACGCTCACGCCGCGCGAGCGCGACGCAGTTGCGAGTCGATGCGAGCGACGAAATCCCAAGCCCGATACCTCACGTCTTCGAACACGATCGCGATGACCACCCATCCGACGTCCAGCAATGCGACTGTGCGTTTGCGGTCCCTACGCATCGCCTCGGGACTGCTGTGCCAGTCAAGCCCGTCGTACTCCACCGCGACCCGGTGCTCCGGCCACGCGAAGTCGACTCGCCGGAGTTCGCTGTTGCCGTCGACGATCTCGTACTGCAACTCGGGAACAGGCAAGCCACCATCGATCATGGCCAGGCGTGCTTCGCTTTCCATCGGTGACTCCGCCAGACCGTCGGCCAAGGGGATCAGTTCGCGCACGGCGACGATGCCCCTACGCCCCGCCTGCGCGACCGCCGCCCGCCACAGTTCGACGCGGTTGCAGGTTCCGCTGCGCAACGCGGCGTCCAAGGTGGCCAATGCCCGGGGCCGTGGCAGGCTGCGGGCGACCTCGGCCGCGGTCCAAGCCGGGGTGGTCGCCGGCCTGCCGCCAACCATGCTCAACGGCGCACCCCCGCGGCGATGCACCACCAAACCGTCCACTGAGCGCAGCTGACCCCGCGGCGGGTTGAGCACATGCAGATCGGCGGGCTCCTCGGTGTCGAAGCCGAACAGTGCGGCGGCCGTACCGAGACAAACGGCTACGGTGGTGCCGCACGACAGATCCAGCCCCCGCAGACGCAGCCCGTCAGTGGGCTCGCCGCGACAGTAGATGCCCTGCCACATTCGCTGTAGCGATCCGGTTCGCAGCTCCTGATCGAAAGCCCACCGATTGAGGCAGGCGAGAATTTGGCCGCTTGTGGCCACGCCATCCTGTACGTCGAGTAGACGTTCGAGCTCCTCGTTCATGGCGCCGATCGTCAACTCCCGGCCGCCGGTTGCGGTAGTGGCCGGTACCAACCTGTGGATGGACGACGAACTGTGCACTGTCGCTTCGGCGCGAGCGTGCGCAAAATGCAGGCGGATCCGGCGTGTCGAGCGACAGAACGCACGCTCGCGGAATGGGTGAGCTCGGGAAAGTTGGTGGGGTTAGGAACTGGCCTGGTCGACGATGTTGACCAGCACGCGCACACCGACGACGAGGGCGCGCTCGTCGAGGTCGAACGTCGGCTGATGCAAATCACGCTGAGGGCCGCGACCCGACCAGACGCCGAGGCGGGCCATCGCGCCGGGCACCTCCTCGAGATACCAGGAGAAGTCCTCGCCGCCGCCGGACTGCCGGGTGTCGCAGAGAACGTCGGGGCCGACGGCCTCGATGGCGTGGGTGAGGATGCGCGTCGAGATCTCCTCGTTGACCACCGGTGGCACGCCGCGTCGGTACATCAGGCTGTGCTCGATGCCCAACGGCGCCAGCAGCGCGCCGACCGTCTCGCGCACGATCGATTCCAGCGTCAGCCAGGTGTCGTGGCTGGCCGTGCGGATGGTCCCCAACAGCGTGCCGGTCTGCGGGATGGCGTTGGCAGCCACGCCGGCATTGACGGCCCCCCAAACCATGACCGTGCCGTTGCGCGGATCGATGCGGCGCGACAATATCCCGGGCAAGCCGGTGATCAGCGTGCCCAGCCCGTAGACCAGGTCACCGGTCAAGTGCGGTCGTGACGTGTGGCCGCCGTGCGACTGCAGCGTGATGTCGATCTGGTCCGCCGCCGAGGTGATCGGGCCCGCCCGGACCGCCACCTTGCCGACCGCCAGCCGCGGATCGCAGTGCAGCGCGAAGATGCGCGACACGCCGACGAGCGCGCCGGCCGCGATGGCGTCGACCGCGCCACCGGGCATCAGCTCCTCGGCGGCCTGGAAGATCAGCCGCAGGCCGACCGGCAGTTCGGGCACCGAGGCCAGTGCCAGCGCCGTGCCGAGCAGGATCGCGGTGTGCGCGTCGTGCCCGCACGCATGCGCCATGTTGGGCACCTCCGACGCGTACGGCGCGCCGGTGCGCTCTGCCATCGGCAGTGCATCCATATCGGCCCGCAGCGCGATCCGCGGCCCCTGCTCCGGGCCGAAGTCGCAGATCAGGCCCGTGCCACCCGGCAGCACCTTCGGGTTCAAGCCCGCCTCGGCGAGGTGCGAGGCGACAAACTGCGTGGTGGCGAACTCTTGACGCCCCAGTTCCGGGTGCGCATGGATGTGCCGGCGCCAGGCCACCAGATCGTCGTAGTGCGCGGCCAGCCAGGGCTCCACGAAATCGGCGAGGCTCATTGGAGCACCGCCCGCCGTGCCTGCAGGTCCAGCACCCTGTCACGTTCGGCGGGTGTCTCGGCCAGAGCGACCACCGTTCGAGCCAGCATGATCGCGCCCTCGATGACGGCCTTGTCGGCGCTCGGGCCGGCGGCCGCCGCAGCGAACGCCGGCTGATGGACGGACGCGCCGTTGGCCTCGATGCCGACGATCGGATGGATGCCGGGCATCACCTGCGTGACGTTGCCCATGTCGGTGCTGCCGAGCGGCAGCGACGCTTCGAGGTCTGCGGGCACCGGGTCACGGCCCAGCCGCAGCATCTCGGCGCGGAAGGTGTCGGCCAGCCATGTGTCGGGACGCAGCTCGTCATAGGGCGGCTCGGTCTCCCTGACCTGGTATTCACACCCGGTGGCCACCGCACCGGCGAGGAAGCAGTCCGCCATCCTCTTCTCCAGCCCACTTAGCGACCCGGCGTCGTTGGCGCGCATCGTGTACTGCATCTCGGCGTGTCCGGGGACGATGTTTGCGGCCTGACCACCGTCGGTGACGATGCCATGCACCATCTGCCCGGGCACCAGGTGCTGGCGCAGCAGGCCGATCGCCACTTGCGCAACGGTGATGGCATCGGCGGCGTTGATCCCGAGGAACGGCGCGACGGCCGCGTGCGCCTCGCGGCCGAGATAGCGGACGGCAACCTGGGACAGCGCGAGTGAGCGCGCGCAGGCGATGTCGATCGGGCCTGGGTGCAGCATCACCGTGGCTGCGATGTCGGCGAACGTTCCGGCGTTGAGCAGCAACACCTTTCCGCCGCCCTCCTCCTCGGCGGGGGTGCCCAGCAGCACCACCGTCAGCCCCAGCTCGTCGGCCACCTCCGCCAGCGCCAGCGCGGTGCCCACCGCCGAGGCCGCGATGATGTTGTGCCCGCACGCATGTCCGATGCCGGGCAGCGCGTCGTACTCCGCGCAGATGCCGATCACCAGCGGGCCGCTGCCGAAGTCGGCGCGAAACGCGGTGCTCAATCCACCGGGTGCCGCGGTGATCTCGAACCCGTACTCGGCGACCAGCGCCTGCGTCTTCGCGCAGCTGCGATGCTCGGCGAACGCCAGTTCCGGCTCGGCGTGTATGGCGTGCGACAGTTCGACCAAGTCGCCACGGCGTCGGTTGACCGCGTCTTCGACGCTTAACGACGCGGTGACCGTGGGCATCCTCGCAGTATCTCACTGTCGCAAGACGGTCCTTGCCGGACGGTTAAGCTCGCGCACTGTGACTGATCCGGATGCGGTGGCCGCCTCGTCGGCGGCCGCCATCGGCGAGCGAACGGGCGTCGGCGAGCACGACGTCGCCGTGGTGCTCGGGTCGGGATGGTCGCCGGCCGTCGACGAACTCGGCGCTGCGGTGGCGGTGGTGCCGATGGCCGAGCTGCCGGGCTTCACCCCTCCGAGCGTCGCCGGGCACGGCGGGCAGCTGCTGTCGGTGCGCATCGGCGACCATCGCGTGCTGGTGCTCGTCGGCAGAATCCACGCCTACGAGGGACACGACCTGCGCCATGTCGTGCACCCGATCCGCGCGGCATGTGCGGCCGGCGTACACACGGTGATACTGACCAACGCGGCGGGCGGCCTGCGCGCTGATTTCACGGTGGGACAGCCGGTTCTGATCAGCGACCACCTAAACCTGACCGCGCGGTCTCCGCTGGTGGGAGCGCAGTTCGTCGATCTGGTCGACGCCTACTCGCCGCGGCTGCGGGAGATCGCCCACGAGATCGACCCGTCGCTGGCCGAAGGCGTCTACGCCGGGCTGCCCGGGCCGCATTACGAGACGCCGGCCGAGATCAGGATGCTGCGCATGCTCGGCGCCGACCTGGTCGGGATGTCGACCGTGCACGAGACCATCGCCGCGCGCGCGGCGGGTGCGCAGGTGCTCGGCGTATCGCTGGTGACCAACCTGGCGGCCGGCATGACCGGTCAGCCGTTGAGTCACAACGAAGTGCTGGCCACGGGCCGTCAGTCCGCGACGCAGATGGGTTCCCTGCTGGCCGGAGTGATCGCCCGACTCTGACGGCGCCCGCTGATCCACGCCACGGCGCGGCCGAGCAGCGGCGCCGCGAACAGCATCAGCAAAATGCGGAACACCTGAGCCGCGATGATGAACGTCACGTTGGACCCGGTCTCCACGGCGGTGGCCAGCACGGCGTAGACGCCGCCCGGGCTGGTGGCCAGGTAGCCCTCCAGCGGGGTCAGTCCGGCGACGCGGGCCAGCAGCACACCGAGCGCCGCGGTCGCCACGCCGAGCACGACGATCAGGCCCACCGCGGCGGGCAGCAGGCGTCCGATCGTGCGCAGCGATTCGCGGGTGAACGCCACGCCGGCCTGCCAGCCGATCAGCATGTAACCCGCCTGCACCAGAACCGCCGGCACCGCCAGCCCGAACGAGAAACCGGTGACCTGCAGCAGCACGGTCAACGCCAGCGGCCCGAGTAGGCCGGCCCCCGGCAGTCGGATCAACCGTCCGCCGACTGCCCCCACCACGACCAGCACCACAATCATCGCGATGCTGAGATACCAAGGCGCGGAATCGGTTTGAGTGCTGACTGCGGCGTGATGGGTCTTGTCGGCGTGATAAACCAGCGCCACGACCACCGGCATCGACGCGGTGACCAGCGCAACGCGCAGGTACTGGACGACCGCGACCACGCGGTCGTCGCCACCGAGCTCGCGAGCGATGGCGACCAGGCCCGACGCGCCGCCTGCGACCAGCGCCAGCGAGCCGGTCAGCGCACTGACGTCGCGGTGCGCGCCGAGCAGCGCACCGGCGGCGACACTGAGGACGAGGGTGGCGACGGCCACGGCCAGCACGATCGGCCAGTCCGAACTCAGCGCGCTGACCGCGTCGCGATGAACCATGGTGCCGATGTAGACGCCCAGCACGCCCTGGGCCGCGATACCGATCCCGCGGGGTACCCGGTTCGGCGCGAGCCCAGCCAAGGCCAGCACGATCCCGACGACCAGTGCTGCGAACAGGGCGGCGGACGGGACGCCGAGCCTGGTCAGCCCGACGGCGGCGCCAACCGTCACCGCTATCAGTAACGCCCAGCTGAGGGCCCGTCGCACCGTCACAATAATGACAAGTATGCCCTTGTCTTTATCTGAGCACAAACTCGCGTTTATATGCGTGACAGGACATGATTACCAAGGTATAACTTGGTTATGAGGGACGTGCTGTCGGCTAAGTCCACACAGTCCGCTGCCACCGAACTGCGGGAGTCGATGATGGCCGTGACCAGGCAGATGCGCCGGCACCGGCCCGACCATGGCCTCACCCTCAGCCAACTGGAGTTGCTCGGTGAGGTGAGCCGGACCGGCGTGACCACACCCGCCGAACTCGGGATCCGGCTGCACGTTCGCGTGCAGTCACTGACGGACAGCATCAACGAACTGGTGAGCCGCGGTCTGATCGCGCGCAGGCCGGATCAGACCGATCGGCGCCGACAGCTGATCGAGATCACGCCCGCCGGCATGGCGCTGCTGGAGGCTGACCGCGCCGAACGCGACGCGTGGTTGCACGCGACGATGCGGGACAACCTCTCGGAGCTGGAATTCGACTTGCTGATGCTCGTCGCCCCGGTGCTGCGCAAGCTGGCTTACGCGGAGGCCAAAGCGGGCACACTGCCGCTATGACTGAACTGCGGACCTCCCCGGCCGCGCAGGAGTGGATCACCCATGACCCCGACCCGCAGACCGCTGCCGAACTGGCGTCGTGCAGCGACGAGGAACTCGAAGAGCGGTTCGCCCGGCCGCTGACCTTCGGGACGGCCGGTCTGCGAGGGCCCCTGCGCGGCGGACCCAACGGAATGAATCTGGCCGTCGTGTTGCGCACCACCTGGGCGGTCGCCAAGGTGCTCAAGGACCGTTGCCTGGGCGGTTCTGGGGTGGTGGTCGGCCGCGATGCCCGCCACGGCTCCCAGGATTTCGCCCTCGCCGCCGCCGAAGTCCTTGCCGCCGAAGGGTTTCACGTCACCCTGATGCTTGCCGCGGTGCCGACACCGGTGGTGGCGTTCGCCGTGCGCCATAGCAGCGCGGTGGCGGGCATCCAGATCACCGCGTCGCACAACCCGCCCTCCGACAACGGGTACAAGGTCTACTTCGAGGGCGGGTTCCCGATCGTGCCGCCCACCGACCGCGAGATCGAAGCCGCCATCGCCTCTGCACCTCACGCCGATGAGATCGGGCGGCGGGCCGTCGAACTGTCGGGGGTCGACGAGGTGCAGCGCTATATCGAGCGCGCTGCCCGCGTCCGGCACACGTCCGGATCCGTGCGGGTGGCGCTGACACCCCTGCACGGGGTGGGAGGCGAATACGCCCTGGATGCACTGGTGCGAGCCGGCCTGACCGATGTGCACGTCGTCGACAGCCAGTTCGCGCCGGACCCGGACTTCCCCACCGTGGCCTTCCCCAATCCGGAGGAACCCGGCGCCACCGACGCGCTGCTGAAACTGGCCGCCGACGTCGATGCAGACATCTCGATCGCCCTTGATCCCGACGCCGACCGGTGCGCGGTCGGTGTCCCGACCCCGTCCGGGTGGCGCATGCTGTCCGGTGACGAAACCGGTTGGCTGCTGGGCGATTACATCCTTTCTCAGATCGATCCCGGCGAGGTGTCGGAGGCCACCGTGGTGGCCAGCACGGTGGTGTCCTCGCGCATGCTGGCCGCGATCGCCGCCGCGCACGGCGCCCGCCACGTCGAAACCCTCACCGGCTTCAAGTGGCTGGCCCGCGCCGACGCCGGCCTGCCCGGCTGCACGCTGGTCTACGCCTACGAAGAGGCGATCGGCCACTGCGTCGACCCCGCCGCGGTCCGGGACAAGGACGGCATCAGCGCGGCGGTGCTAGCCTGCGATCTGGTCGCGGCGCTGCGCGAGCAGGAACGCACCGTGCTCGACGCGCTCGACGACCTGGCCCGCCGTCACGGCGTGCACAGCACAACCGCGGTGTCGCGCGAGGTCGCCGATGCCGACGAGGTGATGACGCGGCTGCGCGACGCGCCACCGACCACGCTGGGCGGGCTCGCCGTCACCACCGAGGACCTGCTCACCCGCCGCGGCCAACACCGCACCGATGCCCTGATCTTCACGGGGGGCGACGAGCAGCTATCGGTGCGGCTCGCCATCCGTCCTTCGGGCACCGAACCGAAAGTCAAGGGCTACATCGAGATTCGTCACGTCATTGCAGACGACCTGGCCGCCGCGCGAGCCAGCGCCGCCGAGCTGCAGGCGAGGGTCGAGGAGGAAGTGGCCGCCCTCATTCAGCGCGGGCCGAACTGACGGTCCCCGGCGTCGCCGAGACCCGGGACGATGTAGGCGATCTCGTTCAGCCGCTCGTCGATGGTCGCGGTAAACAGGCGTAGGTTCGGCGCCACCTTCTCCAGTGCCGCGATCCCTTCGGGCGCGACGACGACGCAGATCGCCGTGATGTCAACGGCATTGCGCGACTGCAGCAGACCGATGGTGTGCGCCATCGAACCGCCGGTGGCCACCATCGGGTCCAGCACCATCACGGGTTGCCCACGCAGGTCCTCGGGCAACGACTCCAAATATGGTGTGGGCTTATGTGTTTGCTCGTCGCGGGCGACGCCGACGAACCCGACCCGGGCCTCGGGGATCAGCGCGTGCGCCTGGTCGACCATGCCTAGGCCCGCGCGCAGCACGGGCACCAGGAGCGGCGGGGTGGCCAGTCGCGAACCGATGGTGTCGGCCAGCGGAGTGCGGACCGGGACGGTTTCGGTGGCGGCATCGCGGGTGGCCTCGTACACCAGCATCAAGGTCAGGTCGCGCAGCGCCGCACGGAATGCGGCATTGTCGGTGCGCTCGTCGCGCAGCGTGGTCAGCCGAGCGGCGGCCAGGGGGTGGTCGACGACGCGCACGTCCATCCCGCGACCTTAATGGAACCGCTGCACGCCGACGGCCGTCATAACCGCATGCTCGCCGATACCGATGCCATTCGCGCCCTCGGCTCCGCCAGCTCGAGCAAGGCCGCCGAACTTTGCGCCATCGCGATGACCCTCTCGACAGTCCCGGGAACGGCAACGGCAGCGTTATTCGGTCCGGTCGGGGCCAGCTTCCTGGCGGCCCTGGCCACATCCGTCGCGGATCAGTCGCGCGCCGTCGCGGCGTTGAGTGACAGTGTCGCGGCGGCCGCGACCACCGCGGGCGCGTCGGCGGCCGCCTACGACGACGCCGACAGCCGCGCCGGCGACCTGCTCGTCGGTTAGTCCAGCACCGTCCTGGCCCTCGCCAGTTCGGGCAACGGGCTGTCGGCGGGGATGCGGCTGACCACATTGGCCAGTGCGGCGCGCGCAGGCTGACCGCGAAGTTCGAAATCGTCGAGGGCGGCGCGCAGTTCGAAGAGGGGCGCGCCTTGGCGGCGGGCGAGTTCGAGGGCGGCGGTGATGTCGGCTTGGCGGTCGTCTGGGTCGGTGTGGGTGTGGGCGCGCAGCCGCAGGAGTTCAGCGTCGTAAAAGTGCATCCCGGTGTCTTCCGCTAGCTGCAGAGCGGCGGCCAGGCGGGCGCGCGCCTGGGCCGGGTGGCCGGCCGCGGTCAACAAGCGCGCGAGTACGGCGTCGAACGAGGTGACAAACGTCTGCGGGCCAATCGTGCGCATGGTTTCGAGGAGTTCGGTCAGGGTCGCAATGTGAGCCGACAGCGCAGCAGGTTCGACATCGTCGGCACCTATTGCCACGAGGCCCCCGACGATGGCCTGCTGAAGGTTCCCGATCAGCCGCCAATGGTCGAAGCCGTGCCGCTCAACTGCTCGAGCAGGTCGGTAACGACTGCCGCGGCATGGTCCAGCTGGCCGGCATCGGTGCGCATCAGGATCTCCACGAAACGCGTGTAGGCGAGGCTGAAAGGGCCCCTGGGAAACTGAGCTGTCCCGACCGGTGTGCCGCCTGGGCCAGCGCGGCCTCGGCGCCGGTCTGATCACCAAGCACAAAGCGCGTCAAGGCCAGGTAGAAGTATGTCGACGCGATCGGGTCGGTAGGTTGCAGCCACACCGCGCGCATCTGCCGGTCTGTTGCCGTCTGGTCCGCCGGGACCGCCGTGAGGTGGGAGTTGGCGGTCTCGAACTCGCCCCGCAGCCACGCGACGACTCCGAACCTGGCTTTCATCACCGGGTGGAACCACGGCCGTCCCTGCTTGAGGCTCGGGCGCAGGACCTCAAGCACCTGGGCTGCCCGGTGCAGGTCGGCGCGGGCGATGTAATAGCCCGCCCAGGGCGCTCAGTGTCGCGAACAACTCGTCGTCGCGCAGGTCGGTTCCGCCCAACTGCAGGCAGCGCTCGTAGTCCGCGGCTGAATCGCGGCTCTGATTACCCTCCGCGGCCGCGGCGAGAAACCCAAGTTCGCGGCCAACCCGTACACGTCGTCCTGAGCGGTGTCCAGATACACCAGCCCGCGGTGCACCCCGACGCGGACATCGATACCAAACACCGAACTTGCGCTGCGCCTGCTCGGACAGCCTGGCTACGTCGCTGGTGATCTCCAATCCCGCGTGCACAGCGCGGCGCACATCGTCCTCGTGGGGATCGGGGTGACCGAATACCGCCAGCAACCCATCGCCTTTGGTTGACCCGACGTGGCCGCCAAAGCGACTGATGATTTCGAGCGTCCGCTCGCGGTAGCGGCTCACCAGCAGCCGATAGGTTTCCGGTTCAACGTGAGTCGACAATTTCGTCGAATCGACCAGATCAGCGAAAAGTATTGTCAGCCGACGTATTTCACCCGGCGCGCCCGACGTGGCCAAGAGGTCCTCGACATCGACGTTTCCCTTATCGGCCGCCAGGACCTGTCGCGCCAGTGAGCTCGCAGTCGTGCGATCACCACGATTGATCGCGGCCACCGCCCGATCCAGAAGCTCATCGATCGACGACGGCTCCTCCCCTGCACTCACGTCAATATCGTGTCATCCCTTTTCGGTCACAGGTGCCATATCGCTCTGGAACCAAACCGCCGCAACGCCCGTCGTACGTCTCATGCACACCCACACCCCGTTAGAGGCCTAGCGATGCCGAGCGCGTTGGTCGCGGCGCTGGCGGCGCCGATCCGCGAGGTGCAGTCGATGGTCGGGCCGGGGTGGTCCGGTGATCCCGCAACCGATCCGGCGGCCGTGCTGGGCGGTGTGCGTGACGCACTCGCCGCCGTGTCGGCGGCGACGGCGCGGGCGTGGGGTCTGGCCGGTCGTGATTGGCGGGGCGTGGGAGCCGACGGGGCGGCCGCTTTCGTCGCGGCCGCAGCGTCGTCCGCTGACGCGCTGGCGATGCGCGCCGAGGCGCTGGGGGTCAGCGCCGATACCGCGGCGGCGTCGGTGGCGCACGCCAATTCGCGGTTGCGGGACATCGTCGCGCGGTTCGAGGCCCGCGCGGCCGAACTGGAACCCCACCTGGACTCCCCCGGTGTCGCGGAAGATCTGCTCGACGAGGCACAACGAGCGCTCAGCGAGGCGATCGCCGTGGTCGACGAGTTGCGGGCGGAGCTCGACGGCCAGGCGGCATCGCTTGCCGGTCCAACGCCAGCGGCTCCGGCGCCGACCGCGCCTGCCGGGTTCGCGCCGACGCCCGCACTGGGATCGGGCGCCGGCGGCGCCTCGCCGATGGGCCCGCTGTCGAGCCCGGGCGGGATGCACGGCATCGGGCTCGGCGACGTCGCCGCGTTCTCTCCTCCCGAGGCGGCGGTCCCGGCGCCCGACGCTGCCACGTTCGGGGAGGGCGTAGCGGTTCGGTTACCCGACGGCAGCACCGCGTTGGCGCCGAACATGGTGGCGGCCGACGCCGTCCGGCACGCCCTGACCCAGCTCGGCGTGCCCTACCAGTGGGGCGGCACCGTACCCGGCGTCGGTCTGGACTGCAGCGGTCTCACGCAGTGGGCGTATCACGAAGCGGGACTTAACATTGCGCGGCTGGCCCAGGAGCAGGACATCGGTGCCGCGGTCGACGCGGGGTCGCTGCGTCCCGGCGACCTCGCGGTGTGGGACGGCCATGTGGCGATGATCGTCGGGAACGGCACCATGATCGAAGCCGGAGACCCGGTGCAGCTATCGCCGATCCGAACGACGAACGCGGGACAGGGTTTTCAGGGATTCTGGCGGCCGACCGGATAAACCTCCACGGTCATGGCATCTCCTCGGCCCACTTCATGTGCCCCTCGAAACCCAGTGACGTGGCCATGGCCGAGTACCGATCCCGATAGTCGCGATACGAGTTTTCATCGCCGTGAGTCCGTGCCGGCAGCGCACGCAGTCGCAGCAGCGGCAGTTCGTACAGCACAAACCCGGGATCTGTCGGCACCGCGGCCAACCTGCCGATCGCCGCTTCGGCCTCAGCAATGTCCGCCTCTGTGCCGCGGCGTAGCAGCGATTCCACCAACACGCTGACGGCCGGCCCACGTGTAATCGCGTCTCCCGAGGCGAACAGGAATTCGACCGTCTCGCGTCCCAACGCGATGGCTCCCTCGAGATCTCCTAGTCTGGCTCTCTCCTTCGCGGTCTCGGTAATGACGAACCGCATTGAACACTGCGAATTGCCTTGCCGCTCAGAAGGGTCGCCGCTCCGGGCAAGCAGTTCGAGACCCTGCTGCTCGTCGCTCTCCGGGTTGGTTGGCAAGGACGATGCCGCGAGTCTGTAGCGCCGCGCCCCTTGCAAAATCGTCACCGACGCGCTCGGCCCTTTCCAGTGCTTCGGCGGTCTCTTGATCGGCGGTCACGTCTGGCAGGAATACCCCGTTGTGAACCGCAAGACCGTACTTGCATAAGACTGCGGCAACGTAGGTGGTCGTATCCTGCACAGACCGAGCCATCACAATGGCGTCGTCGAGATCGTCCAGAAAACCCGGCAGTCCAAGGCAAAGTCTCGCGCCGCCGCGCATTGCCAGCGCGAAAGCCAACGGTGATCCGATGAGGAGACTGTGCTTAGTCGGGTCGCCATCGGCAATGTCGATGGCGCACTGAGCCAAGCTCAGAGCTTCGAGCGCCTCGCCAGCTTGGAATTTCGCATTAGCCGCCGCGAGAGACGCCTCAGCGGTGAAGGCCGGATCAGCAATCTTCGCGAACAGACTGGTGCAGTCCGAGGCGACGCGCGCCGCCTCGTGGAGCTTGTTGTGGAACATCAAGGCGGTCAACATGCCGGCCATGCCGATGGCCAGCGACAGATCGTCTCCGGCAGACGTGCAGAGATCTTGCAGTTCCTCGAACCCAGTGCCGCATTCGCGTCGGCCGCACGGGGATCCCGTTTTTCGATCGCGATCGCGAGGCTTCGGTGCAGCTGCGCGCGGTCGGACTTCAGCTGCGACTCGTAGGCCACCGTGCGGATCAGGGGATGGCGAAATGCGTACTCCGCGCGCGGTGTAGGCCTCACCTGGTCGACGAGTTCCGCCTCCATCAGCGGCGCCACATCCGCACCGTCGACCAGGGAGCTCAGCAGATCGGCGTCGAACCGCGAGCCGATGACCGCCGCGGCGTTCAGTGTCCGTTTGGCAGTGTGCCCGAGCCGGTCGATGCGGGCGCCGATGGTGGCCTGCAGGGTGGCGGGCACATCCACGTCGGCGACATCGACCTTCAGCAGATAAGCGCAAGGCCGCCCGGCCAGAACGCCGCGCTCGGCCAAATCGCGCACCATCTCCTCGGCGAAGAATGGGTTACCGGCCGCCCGTCCGGCGATCAGGACCCTGATGACGGAGACTGACGGATCAGCACCCAACAGCTCACTCAGCAGCGCGGCGATCTCCGTATACGGCTGGCTCGGTCCGGCCCAGTGATGACGAGTTGATCAGCGCGGCCAACCGTCGCCGCCGCGGGTCGGGATTGATGTCCGGCAGCGGCACCTGAGGTCGCGGATGCCCAGCAGGTCATCGAGCAAGAGCAGGTCCTCACCATTCGCGTCGGCAATCTGGGCACGCAGCCGTTGCCGCGACGCCTCAGGATCGAGGTCAGCTACCCGGCTACTTCCCGCAGCAGGCGCGCCACCACATCAAACGGGACTTCCCTGGCGTGGGACTCGCAGAACGTCGAGAACACCTCGACACCACGGTGGCGCGCCATCGCAGTCGTTCTGCAACGAGGCGGCTCTTGCCGATGCCCGCTTGTCCAACGACACCCACCACACATCCGCGCCCGTTGGCCGACCGCTCCAACATTCCCGTGACGGTGCTCATCTCCCACTGCCGCCCCACTAACGTGGTGTCAGAACGGCCAATCCGCCCAGCCTGTACTGCCATCCCCAGCAGCTGACAAGCGGGCACCGGTTGCTCGCAACCTTTGATGTGCGCCATCTCAGGCTCAGCGAGCACCGCCGCGTGTTCGACCAGCCGTGCGGTGGACTCCCTGAGCATCACCCCGCCCGCCGGAGCGACCGACTCCATTCATTGGGCCATCCCCACCTGCTCGCCGATCGCGGTGTAGCCCAAAGACTTAGAACCCACATCACCGGCAATGACCTGTCCCGAATTCAAGCCCACCCGCAGCCGCAGGTCCACACGCTCACGGTCGTGAACCTCGACGGCAAGCCTCTCGACCTCCTTCTGGATGCCCAGCGCCGCAAGACACGCGCGGACTGCGTGATCCTCCATTGCCACCGGCGCGCCGAATCCGCCATGATGCCGTCACCGGTGAACCCGCCCACCGTGCCGCCGTACCGCTGCACAACTGCTGTGCAGCGGTCGGTCAGCTCGGCCATGATCTCGCGCAAACCGCTCCGGACCCACTGCCGCCGCAATGTCCATTGAATGAACAACATCGGCGAACAACACCGTCACCTGCTTGTACTCCGCGGGTGTGGCGAAGGCGACCACTCGCGCAGCGCATTCGTGGCAGAACTTGTCGCCCGCTCGCAGTTCAATACCGCAGGACCCGCACGCCAACCCTCCCGCGGTGATGTCATCACCCCGCACATGCGCCGCGCCCCTCGAATCCGGCGCGGTACCAATACGCCGAGCCGCGGTTCCGCCACCCTCCGGAGCATCGTTCACGTCAGTATCGTGTCATCGCTGGTCGGACGACGTGTGCATATCGCCCGGCGGTCCGCTCCGACCGGAGCTGCCGGCAATATGCAGACCCGTGAGATCGCGAGTTCCGGCAACCGGATCGTGACAGTAGAAGCGGCGGATCAAGGCAGCTGTCCGCACGTGCAGCGTTCGTGCGCTAAGCACCGATGGAACTCCGAGGGCAGCGTGCACGTCTGTACCTCTATGAATGGTTGGTCGAACCGGGCGATCCCGTGCCGCTGTCGCCGGTGCGAACCACCAACGCCGGGCAGGGATTTCATGGATTCTTCCGGCCCACCGCCTGACGGGGTCGCGGTATCCAATCCGTCCGGCACGCTTACGGTGTGGTTGTCCCCGACAGGCCTGCCCGTGCGTGTCGAGATCGCGCGGTCGCTGTTGTCCCGCGGCGCCGACGCGGTGGCCGGTGAGGTGCTGCGGCTGTGCCGGCGACGCGGTTGACGTTCGACGCAATGTCGCGTCGGTTCGACGACACGATGGCGCTGGCGCGGGCGAGGCTAGCCGCCATGGGCCGGGCCGACGACGAGCTGGCCGGCCTGCTCGGACGGGCGCGATCGCCGCGCGGCGACGCCGAGGCCGCCGTCGATGGCCGCGGGGCGCTGGTGTCGTTGCGGCTGGCCGAGTCGGTCGCCCGGATGCCGCCGGAGTCGCTCGGCGTCTTGATCGTCGAAACAGCACACGCAGCCGCGCGGGATGCGATGGCCCGGCGAGCACACCTGCTCGATGATTTCGTCGACGAACTCGGTGGTTAGGCTGTGCCGCATGGCTGCTGACATCGTGCCGATCCGGCTCGGGCTGACCAAAGGCGACGTGTACACACTGTGGGCTCCGCGCTGGCGCGACGCCGGCGACGAGTGGGAGGCGTTCCTGGGCAAGGACGACGACCTTTTCGCCTTCGAATCGGTGGCTGACCTGGTTGCCTTCGTCCGGACCGACCGCGACAACGACCTGACGGACCACCCGGCCTGGGAGGCGATGACCGAGGCGTCGGCCCACAAGTTCAAGCCAGCCGAGGACCACCAGCACGACCTCGTCGGGGTCGCGGAGTTGGTCGCCGAAAAACCCACCGAGGAGTCGGTGGAGTCGCTGCGCCGCACGTTGTCGATCGCGTCGACCATCGGATCGGTGTGCGAGCTGCCCGCGGTGAGCAAGTTCTTCAACGGCAACCCCGTGCTCGGATCCGTGGGCGGCGGCATCGACGCCTTCACCGGCCGAAGCGGCCGCAAGCGCTGGGCCGAGATCGTGTCGGTGATCGGGCGCTCGTGGGACAAGGTGGTGGACGCCATCGACGACGTCGTCAGCATCCCCGACGTCAGCGAGGCGGCCTCGCAGAAGGCGGCGGCCGAACTGGAGGAACCCCCCGAGGTCGAGGAAGACGCCGCCGACACCGAGGCCGAGACACCCGAAACCGAGGACGCGGCGGAATCCGAGATCGCCGACTCCGACGCCGAGTCCGACGGCGAGGAGGCCGACGACCTCGCCGACCACGCCGATGGCCTGGTGCTCGGCAGCGATGAAGACTTCTGGATGAAAGTCGGCATCGACCCGGTTCGGATGATGACGAGCGCGGGCACCTACTACACGCTGCGCTGCTATCTCGACGACGACCCGGTCTTCCTTGGCCGCAACGGAAGGGTCAGCGTCTTCGCTTCTGAGCGTTCGCTGGCGCGCTACCTGGCCGACGAACACGACCACGATCTGTCCCAGCTGGCCACCTATTCCGATATCCACACCGCAGCCACCGACGGCTCGCTCGAGGTCAACGTGACCGAGGACAACGTCTACGTACTGAGCGAGCTGGCCGACGATCTTGCGGACGGCCCCGACGCCGTCGACCGAGACCAGCTCGAGCTGGCCGTCGAGTTGCTCAGGGATGTCGGCGTGTACTCCGAGGACGACATCGTCGAGGAGGCGTTCGACCCCGACAAGCCGCTGGGCAGGCTGGTTGCCCATGTGCTGGATCCCGATACGGTCCGCCGGCCCAGCCCGCCGTACGCCGAGGCGGTCGAGCAGTGGGAGGCGCTGGAGGCCTTCCTCGAGTCACGCCTGCGCCCCGAGTAGCGGCTACAGCTCCGTGGCCCGCGGGTGCCGGGGCTCGTAGAGGCCCAGCTCGCCACCCCCGGGAAGCCGCATGCCGGTCAGCAGCCCCCAGCCCTCGTCGCTCACCGGGCTGCAGCTCACCCCGTGGTCGGCGAGGTCGGCGACGGTGGCGTTGATGTCATCGCACATCAGATAGAGCTCGTGGGACTCGCGACCCTCGACGGGATGCACCGCAACCTCGGCGGTCGGGAGTTTGAAGATCAGCCAGCCGCCGCCGGCGTCGACGTGTGGGTAGTTCAGGACGTCGCGGAAGAACGCCCGATCGGCGTCGGCGTCGCGGCTGTACACGATCACGTGACTACCGGTAATCACGGTCGCCACGATACGTCGCGATGACTTCGCGGCCCGGTGGCGGTCACCATCCGTATGACCCTGCCCATCACCACCCACACCCTGTCCGTTCCCGGCGCCCGCTTGCACTGCGAGGTCCGCGGCGCGGGACCCATCGTGCTTGTCATCGGCGCACCGATGGCATCGGCGGAGTTCGCGCCGCTGGCCGACGCGCTGGCGACCGACCACGCGGTGGTCACCTACGACCCGCGTGGTATCGCCGCCAGCGCGATCGACGACCCCGAGCAGGACTCCACACCGGAGCTTCGTGCCGACGACGTGGCCGCCGTGCTGGATGCGCTCGGCGCCGAGGCCGCGGACGTCTTCGGCTCCAGCGGCGGCGCGGTGACGGGGCTGGCGCTGGTTGCCCGGCATCCCGGACGGGTGCGCACACTGATCGCGCACGAGCCGCCGCTGCTCGAGCTGCTGCCCGACGCCGCCGAGCAGCGCGCGAAGACCACGGACATCATCGCGACGTTCCACGCCGAGGGCATGCAGGCGGCGTGGTGCAAGTTCATGGTCAACGCCGGATTCGACAAGGCCGTCCTGGAAGGCGCCCCCGCGCACGCCGAGCCGCATGCACCGTCCGAGCAGGAGCTGCGCGAGGCCGCCCGGTTCTTCGGCCACGAGCTGCGGCCGACCACCCGCTACGTGCCCGACATCGAGGCGCTGTCGGCGGCGCGGGTGGTGGTCGGCATCGGCGCGGACTCGCGCCACCTGCTCACCTACCGGACCTCCGTCGCGCTGTGCGAGCTGCTCAGCACCCAGCCCGTCGAATTCCCCGGCGATCACGGCGGATTCCTCGCAGCGCCCGCGGAATTCGCCGACATATTGCGAAAAGTGTTGGCGGACTGACCCTTTTCCCGCGAGCGTGCGCGTTTGTCGCGCGCCACGCCGATGGCTGCACGGATCTTGCGCACGCTCGCGCGGCGCGAGTGCGACGTCCGAGCGGCCGCAGCGACGTCGATCCATCGGTCGCTGAGTGCGTGGACCACGATTACGCACCTTCGCCGGCGCACCAACGTGCGCAAACTGCCGGCCAGATGCCGGCGTGCCGCGCGACAAACACGCACGCTCGCGACAGATGGGAATTTAGCCGGTTGGCCGATCAGCCGATCAGCCGATCAGGACGGCGAAGCGCGGCTTGATGACATCGTCGATGATCGCGAGGCGTTCGTCGAACGGGATGAACGCCGACTTCATCGCGTTGATGGTGAAGCGCTCCAGATCGCTCCAGCCGTAGCCGAACGCCTCTACCAGCCGCAGCATTTCGTGGCTCATCGAGGTGTCGCTCATCAACCGGTTGTCGGTGTTGACGGTAACGCGGAAGCGTGACCGGGCCAGCAGGTCGAACGGGTGCTCGGCGATGCTTCCGACGGCGCCGGTCTGCACGTTGGAACTGGGGCACAACTCCAACGGAATCCGCTTGTCGCGCAGGATGGCGGCCAGCCGGCCGAGCTTGACCTTGCCGTCCTGCCCCACCTCGATGTCGTCGACGATGCGGACGCCGTGGCCGAGCCGGTCGGCCCCGCAGAACGCGATGGCCTCGTGGATGGACGGCAGCCCGAACGCTTCCCCGGCGTGAATCGTGAAGCGGGCGTTGTTGTTTCGCATGTACTCGAAGGCGTCCAGGTGCCGGGTGGGCGGGTAGCCCGCCTCCGCGCCGGCGATGTCGAAGCCGACAACTCCCTTGTCGCGGAACCGGATCGCCAGTTCGGCGATCTCGCGCGAGCGCGCGGCGTGCCGCATCGCGGTGACCAGGCAGCGCACAGTGATGGTGTGGCCCTCGCTGCCGGCGGCCTTCTCGCCATCGGCGAAGCCGGCAAGCACGGCGTCGACCACCTCATCGAGGGTGAGGCCGCGGTCGATGTGCAGTTCGGGGGCGAAGCGCACCTCGGCATAGACCACCGAGTCGGCTGCCAGATCCTCGGCACACTCGTAGGCCACCCGGTGCAGCGCCTCCGGCGTCTGCATCACTCCCACCGTGTGGGCGAACGGTTCCAGGTAGCGCACCAACGATCCGCTGTGTGCGGCGGTGCGAAACCAGGTCGCCAGCTCGTCGATATCGGTGGCGGGCAGGTCGTCGTAGCCGGTCTCCTCGGCGAGGTCCACCACGGTGGCCGGGCGCAGCCCGCCGTCGAGATGATCGTGCAGCAGCGCCTTCGGCGCGTACCGGATCGATTCCAGCGTCAGCGGGGTCGTCATGGGGTGATCCGATCGATGATCAGCGGGCGCTCGAGTGGGGCCGCGTCGCCGACGCTCCAGCCGCCGTCCAGCTCGGCCACCGCCGCCTCGAACCGCTCCGGGGTGTCGGTGTAGAGGGTGAACAGCGGCTCGCCGGCGACGACGGGCTCGCCGGGACGTCGATGGATCTGCATCCCGGCGCCGGACTGCACCCGCTCACCCGGGGCGGAGCGGCCCGCGCCGAGCCGCCACACCGTCAGTCCCACCGCCATCGCGTCGATATCGCCCATCGTGCCATTGCGGGGCGCCGTGATGGTCTCGGAGTGGGCACCGACGGGCAGCGGTTGGGACAAATCGCCGCCCTGGGCGGCCACCAACGCCCGGAAGCGGTCCATCGCCGAACCGTCCCGCAGCGTCTGCGCGGGATCGGTGCCGTCGATGCCTGCGGCGTCGAGCATCTCGGCGGCCAGCGCCAGCGTCAGCTCCACCACGTCGGCCGGGCCGCCGCCGGCGAGCACCTCCAGCGACTCGGCGACCTCGACCGCGTTGCCGACCGCGCGGCCCAGCGGCGTATTCATGTCAGTCAGCAGCGCACGGGTGGCCAGCCCGTGCTCGGTGCCCAGGTCGACCATGGTCCGGGCGAGCTCGCGGGCCTCGGACTCGGTCGCCAGAAACGCGCCCGAACCCACCTTGGTGTCCAGCACCAGCGCGCGGGCACCCTCGGCGATCTTCTTGCTCATCACCGAGCTGGCGATCAGCGGCAGCGAGTCGACGGTGGCGGTGACGTCGCGCAGCGCGTAGAGCTTTCGGTCCGCCGGCGCCAGCTCACCGGCGGCGAAGATGGCCGCGCCGATATCGCAAAGCTGTTGCCGTATCCGATCTTTGGGCAATTCGGCGGTAAAGCCAGGAATGGATTCCAGCTTGTCCAGTGTGCCGCCGGTGTGGCCCAGCCCGCGTCCGGAGGCCTGCGGCACCGCCCCGCCGCAGGCCATCACGACGGGCACCAACGGGATGGTGATCTTGTCGCCGACGCCGCCGGTGGAATGCTTGTCCACCAACGCCAGCGGCTTTCCGCCGCGCCGCAGGTCGGTGAAATCCATCCGCTCACCCGAGTCGACCATGGCGGCCGTCCAGCGCGCGATCTCGGCACCCGTCATACCGCGCAGGAAGATCGCCATCAGCAGCGCCGACATCTGCTCGTCGGCGACCCGCCCGTGGGTGTAGGCGTCGATCACCCAGTCGATCGCCGCCTCCGACAGCTCCCCCCCGTCACGCTTGGTCCGAATGACCGTCGGAGCGTCGAACGCGAACCGCGTCACGGTGTTTCCGGCTCGGGGTCGGGATCGCGCCGGGCCAGGTCGTCGGGCCCGAACGCGTCGGGCAGCAGCTCACCCAACGGTCGGGGGCCCAGCGGGTGGTCGATCAGCAGCTGCGGCCCGCCGTGTTCGAGCAGCACCTGACGGCACCGCCCGCACGGCATCAGCAACCCGCCGTCGGCCGCCACACACGTCAGCGCGACGAGCCTGCCGCCGCCGCCGGAATACAGGGCGCAGACCACAGCGCACTCGGCGCAGAGACCAAGGCCATATGAGACATTCTCCACATTGCAACCGGCCACCATTCGGTGATCGTCCACCAGTGCGGCAGCCCCGACGGCGAATCCCGAATACGGCGCGTAGGCTTTGGCTGCGGCCTCAGTTGCCTTGTGCCGCAACATCTCCCAGTCAATATGCGTTGCCACGTCAGCTCCGCTGAACCGATTCTGAATGCATTCCGAAGCCCCCGTTCCGCGGCTCGAGTTCTCAGATAGGCAACCCTAACTTTGGGGTGGTTAGAGGTGCGGACGGCTACACCGTAGTTCGTTACGCAGTACAAATGGGATTAGAGTCGCCCCGAGGTTTGGGCAGCGGTTCTCCGCCAGCCGGTTGAGACGAAGCCCAAGCGTCCACCGATGGCGTTGGAGGCCCGATGACTACTGCGACATCTGCGGGTCCGGAAGTACCGGCTCCGCGAAGCCGACCGCCGCGCCGGCGCAGCCTCTATCGCGGTGATCCGGGCATGTGGTCGTGGGTGCTGCACCGCATTACCGGGGCGACCATCTTCTTCTTCCTGTTCGTCCACGTGCTGGACACCGCGTTGGTGCGGGTCAGCCCGCAGGCCTACAACGAGGTCATCGAGACCTACAAGACGCCGCTCGTCGGGCTGATGGAGGTCGGGCTGGTCGCGGCGGTGCTCTACCACGCGCTGAACGGCATAAGGGTCATCCTCGTCGACTTCTGGCAGCACGGTCCGAAATATCAGCGTGCTGATGCTGTGGATCGTGATCGGCGTCTTTCTGGCGGTCATCATCCCGGCGCTGGGCGTGATCGGCATGCACATGGCGGAGCGTTTCCTGTGACCGCGCCATGGACACCGCATCACCGCGAGGGCCGTCAGGCACCCGTGCTGGAACGTGAACACGACCGCCCGGCCAGTTTGGATCATCCGCGTGCACCCCGGCGGCCGAGGGGCATCCCGTACTTCGAGAAGTACGCCTGGCTGTTCATGCGGTTCTCCGGCGTAGCGCTGGTGTTTCTCGCACTCGGGCACCTGTTCATCATGCTGATGTGGGACGACGGGGTGTACCGCATCGACTTCAACTACGTCGCCCAGCGCTGGGCCTCGCCGTTCTGGCAGATCTGGGACATGGCCCTGCTGTGGCTGGCGATGGTGCACGGCGCCAACGGGATGCGCACCATCATCGGCGACTACGCCCGCAAGAACACCACCAAGTTCTATCTGAATTCGCTGCTGTTGCTGGCAACAGGGTTCACGTTGGTGTTGGGCACCTACGTGCTGGTCACCTTCGACGCGAGCATCTCGTAGTGAGGCGTTGCAAATGATCCAGGAACACAGATACGACGTCGTCATCGTCGGCGCCGGCGGCGCGGGCATGCGCGCGGCGGTCGAAGCGGGTCCGCGGGTGCGCACCGCGGTGCTGACCAAGCTGTACCCGACGCGCAGCCACACCGGCGCCGCGCAGGGCGGCATGTGCGCCGCGCTGGCCAACGTCGAAGAGGACAACTGGGAGTGGCACACCTTCGACACCGTCAAGGGCGGCGACTACCTCGCCGACCAGGACGCCGTCGAGATCATGTGCAAGGAAGCCATCGACGCGGTGCTCGACCTGGAGAAGATGGGGATGCCGTTCAACCGCACCCCGGAGGGCCGCATCGACCAGCGACGCTTCGGCGGGCACACCCGCGACCACGGCAAGGCTCCCGTCAGACGCGCGTGTTACGCCGCCGACCGCACCGGCCACATGATCCTGCAGACGCTGTACCAGAACTGCGTCAAGCACGACGTCGAGTTCTTCAACGAGTTCTACGCGCTCGACATCGCGCTGACCGAGACACCCGGCGGGCCGGTCGCCACCGGCGTCATCGCCTACGAGCTGGCCACCGGCGACATCCACATCTTCCACGCCAAGGCGATCGTGTTCGCCACCGGCGGATCGGGCCGGATGTACAAGACCACCTCCAACGCCCACACCCTGACCGGTGACGGGTTGGGCATCGTGTTCGGCAAGGGACTTCCGTTGGAGGACATGGAGTTTCACCAGTTCCACCCGACCGGTCTGGCCGGGCTGGGCATCCTGATCTCCGAGGCGGTGCGCGGCGAGGGCGGCCGGCTGCTCAACGCCGACGGCGAACGCTTCATGGAGCGCTACGCGCCCACGATCGTCGACCTGGCACCGCGCGACATCGTCGCCCGCTCGATGGTGCTCGAGGTGCTGGAGGGCCGCGGCGCGGGACCGAACAAGGACTACGTCTCACATCGACGTGCGCCACCTCGGCGCCGACGTCCTCGAGGCCAAGCTGCCCGACATCACCGAATTCGCCCGCACCTACCTGGGCGTCGACCCGGTCAAGGAACTGGTGCCGGTCTACCCCACTTGCCATTACCTGATGGGCGGCATCCCCACCACGGTGACCGGCCAGGTGCTGCGCGACAACGTCACCGTCGTCCCCGGCCTGTACGCCGCGGGCGAGTGCGCATGCGTGTCGGTGCACGGCGCCAACCGGCTGGGCACCAACTCGCTGCTGGACATCAACGTGTTCGGCCGCCGCGCGGGCATCGCCGCCGCGAACTACGCGCTGGGACATGACTTCGTCGACATGCCGCCGCAGCCCGCCGCGATGGTGGTCGGCTGGGTCGGTGACATCCTCTCCGAGCACGGCAACGAGCGCGTCGCCGACATCCGCACCGCCCTGCAGCAGTCGATGGACAACAACGCCGCCGTGTTCCGCACCGAGGAGACCCTCAAGCAGGCGCTCACCGACATCCACGGCCTCAAGGAGCGCTACGCCCGAATCTCGGTGCAGGACAAGGGCAAACGCTTCAACAGCGACCTGCTGGAGGCCATCGAGCTGGGCTTCCTGCTGGAACTCGCGGAGACGACCGTGGTCGGCGCGCTGAACCGCAAGGAATCCCGCGGCGGGCATGCCCGCGAGGACTACCCCAACCGCGACGACACCAACTACATGCGCCACACCATGGCCTACAAGCAGGGCACCGACCTGCTCAGCGACATCAGGCTGGACTACAAGCCGGTGGTGCAGACCCGCTACGAGCCGATGGAACGGAAGTACTGACATGAGCGCACCTACCATCGAAGCCCCGGAAGCCGGCGACCCGCCGCTGCCGCCCGTGCCCGAGGGTGCGGTGATGGTGACGCTAAAGATCGCGCGTTTCAACCCCGAAGACCCCGACGCGGCCGGCTTTCAGAGCTTCCGCGTCCCGTGCCTGCCCACCGACCGGGTCCTCAACCTGCTGCACTACGTCAAGTGGTACCTCGACGGCACTCTGACCTTCCGGCGGTCCTGCGCGCACGGAGTCTGCGGCTCCGACGCGATGCGGATCAACGGCGTCAATCGGCTGGCGTGCAAGGTGCTGATGCGCGACCTGCTGCCGAAGAAACCCGGCAAGCAACTCACCATCACCATCGAACCGATCCGCGGCCTTCCCGTGGAGAAGGACCTGGTCGTGGACATGGAGCCGTTCTTCGACGCCTTCCGGGCGGTGAAGCCGTACCTGATCACCAGCGGCAACCCGCCGACCCGGGAGCGGATCCAGAGCCAGACCGACCGCGCCCGCTACGACGACACCACCAAGTGCATCCTGTGCGCCTGCTGCACGACGAGCTGCCCGGTCTACTGGTCGGAGGGCAGCTACTTCGGTCCGGCCGCCATCGTCAACGCCCACCGGTTCATCTTCGACAGCCGCGACGAGGCCGCCGCCGAACGGCTGGACATCCTCAACGAGGTCGACGGCGTGTGGCGTTGCCGTACCACGTTCAACTGCACCGAATCCTGCCCGCGTGGAATTCAGGTGACCCAGGCGATCCAGGAGGTCAAGCGCGCGCTGATGTTCGCGCGTTAATCCAGGACGACCACCATCTTGCCGCCGGCCTCTCCGGCTTCCATGACGCGGTGCGCTTCGCGAATCTCGTCGAAGGAGAACACCCGGGACGGCTCGGCCTCGAGCCGGCCGTCCTGCACCTGGCGGGCGATGTCTTGCAGAGGCACGTCGGACAGCGGAAAGCCGGGGGATCCGAACACGAAGCTGCCGAAGAAGTTGAGGTTGACGCCGGAGGCCATTTGCAAGAGCGGGTTGAAGTCAGCGATGGGAGCCAGTCCGCCCAGCCATCCCGCCAGGCAGGCGCTGCCGCCTCGGCGCAGCATGTCGAGGGAGTCAAGGATCGTGCTGTTGCCGACGAGGTCGAGGACCGCGTCGATCTGCTTGGCTTCGGTGATCCGGGTGGCCAGGTCGGGCGCCTCCACCTCGACGCGCGAGACGCCGAGTTGCTCGAGCATGGTGAAGCGTCCGCTATTGCGCGTGGTGGCGATGACCCGTGCGCCTGCGGCGACAGCCATCTTGACCGCGGCCTGACCGAACGATGAGGTCGCACCCCGGACCACCAGGGTCTGCCCGGCGGTCAGGTTGAGGTTGCGGAACAGGCAGGTCCAGGCGGTGGCGTAGGTTTCGGGCAGCGCCGCAAGTTGTGCCCATGACAGATCGGATTCGATGAGCGCGACGTTGGAGGCGCGTACCCGGGTGTACTCCGCGTAGCTGCCGTTGATGGTGCGGCCCAGCCCACCCATGAGTGCGGCCACCTTCGCGCCTACCGGGAACTCGCCCCCCGGGCAGGCGTCGACGATGCCGACGCACTCGATGCCGCTCACCTTCGCCGCTTCCGCCCACTCGCCGCGGCGCATGTGCATCTCGGCGTGGTTGATGCCAAACGCCTTGATCTTGATGACGACCTCGCCGGCCTCGGGTGTCGGTTTGGGCAATTCGGTGTACACAAGGCTGTCGAGTCCGCCGAACTTCTCCAGGACGATCGCGCGCATGGTCTCCCCGCCCGTGGACGACGTCGGACCCGTGTCATGACCAGTGGTCCCCATGATCGGTATCACTCCGAAATATTGTTTTTGTGGTTAGTGACAGTCAAGCGCTGAACCTATAACCTGTCAATAGCAATTTGGAGGTTAGGTATGAGGGTGAGCGCCGCGGACGCCGCTGACGAGGCATTCCTGCTCGATCTGCTCAACACCACGGCGGTCGTGGAGGGGGTGCCCCGAGATACCTTGGAGGACCTAGCGTCGGCCCGGGCATGGATGCGGGAGCGCGGCGTGTCCACAGCCGAGGCGGATTGGGCGGCCCTCGTGGAGGCACGGTCGATCCTTCAAGCCGTGGTCCGTGGCGAGCAGTCGCCTGCCACGATCCAACCGCTTCTCGACAGCGTGAATCTGCGGCCAACGGCGACGGTCGGTGGGCTGGACTGGCGGCTGTCGGTGGAGGGTGGGGCCTCCGGCGCGATACGCGCCGTCTTGGCCTGGGATGCGCTGCGCATCTCTAGTCCGGGCCGGCTGCGACCGTGTGCCAACACCGAATGCCGGTTGTTCCTGATCGACCACAGTAAGCCGAACACGGCCCGGTGGTGCTCGATGGCGATCTGCGGCAACCGGATGAAGGCCCGGCGTCACTACCGCCGCGCCCGCGCTGCGTCCGTCGACGAGTGACGACCCGAGGAGCGCTGTCACACATCGGCGGACTGGCTCGTCTAACGGGTATGACACAGAAAACCCGCATCGATCCCGTCCCCCCGCAGCGCGCGAACCTACTGATTCGCGCCATGTACCGCATCGCCAAGCGCCGCTTCGGCGAGGTGCCGGAGCCGTTCGCGGTCGCCGCGCACCATCCGCGCCTGCTGGTCGCCAACGGCGTCCATGAGACGCTGCTGCAGTCGGCATCGAAGAAGCTGCCGGTGAATGTGCGTGAACTGGCGGTCTTCTGGACGGCACGCACCATCGGCTGCTCGTGGTGCGTCGACTTCGGGTCGATGCTGCAACGCCTGGACGGCCTGGATGTCGAGCGGCTCAAGGACATCGACAGCTACGCAACTTCACCGGCCTACTCGGATGACGAGCGTGCCGCCATCGCCTACGCCGACGCCATCACCCGCGATCCGCACACCATCACCGACGAGCAGGTCGCCGACCTGCAGCGTCGTTTCGGTGACGACGGGGTGATCGAGCTGACCTATCAGATCGGCATGGAGAACATGCGCGCACGCATGTACTCCGCACTCGGCATCACCGAGCAGGGCTTCAATTCGGGTAACGCGTGCCGGGTTCCGTGGACGACGGTGGATTCGCAAGCGGCGAGCCAGTGAACTTGTCGGGGTTGGCGACGTCCCACACCGCGACGACCCTGCCATCCCGGACGGCGAGCGCAACGACGCGGGGTGCCGCAGGCGGATAGCTGTCATCACCGGGCGTGCCAACGCTGTAGGCCCCGACTTCACCGTTGACCAACGCCAGCCGGCTCGACGCCAGCCACCCAGGGCCGTACCGAATCGCCAGCCCGAACAGGAACCGGGCAACCTTGTCCGGACCCTTGATGACATGAATCGCGGTGCGCGTCTTGCCGTTCGAATCGCCGACCAAGGTGACGTCGGGGTGCAGCAGGCTGATGACCGCGGCCATATCACCGGTTGCCATCGCCGCCAGCAGAGTGCCGACGACGTAGTCGTGCGTGGCGTCGGGTTCAGGCGCCGGATCTGCGGTCACGATTTTGCGTGCCCGTGAAGCCAGCTGACGGGCGGCTACTCCGCTGACCCCGAGCACCGAGGCAATCTCGGAAAAAGGCACCGCGAACCCGTCATGCAGAACGAACGCCACACGCTGATCCGGGCTGAGCCGCTCGAGAACCACCATCGCGGCGAACCGGGCGTCTTCACTGGCCACCACCGCGGATAACGGATCACCGGCACTGCGCGTCGTCACCACCGGCTCGGGCAACCACTGTCCCACGTAGGTTTCACGACGATGCCTTGCCGAGCGCAGCCAATCCAGCCCCAGTCTGCTGACCACGGTGGTCAGCCACGCCCGCAGATCGGTGATCGAATCGTGTGCCGCGCCTTCCCAACGAAGCCACGCGTCCTGAACGATGTCCTCGGCGTCGGCGACAGTCCCGGTGAGCCGGTACGCGACGGCCAGTAGATGCGGACGCAGCTCCTCGAACTCGTCGACCCGCGTGCTCGCGGTCATGACGGCGAGTCTAGTTCGCCCGCCTCAACGGGCCGTCCGCCGTATATTCCGGTCCATGGCCATCACGGAACCGCCGGCCCATGTAAAGAGCGACAAAGGACTGCAGGCCGATGCGCTCGGTCTTGCCGGCAACATCGTCATCGGGCTGGCGTCGGTCGCGCCCGCGTACAGCCTGGCCGCCACCCTCGGTTACGTGGTGGTCGCGGTCGGTGAGAAATCGCCGTCAATGTTCGCGCTGGCGTTCATCCCGATGTTGTTGGTCGCTTTCGCCTACAAGGAACTGTCGAAGGACACCCCGGACTGCGGCACCACGTTCACCTGGGGCACCAAGGCGTTCGGGCCGTGGATCGGTTGGATCGGCGGCTGGGGCCTGGCCGTGTCGGGGATCATCGTGCTGGCCAACGTGGCCGAAGTCGCGGCCGTCTACCTGTACAGATTCCTGGGCCTGGACTCGCTCGCCGAATCGCTGACCGCCAAAGTGCTGCTCGGCTGCTTCTTCATCATTGCCATGACGTTGATCAGCGCCCGCGGCATCGTGCTGTCCGAACGCATCCAAAACGTGCTCATCGCCATCCAGTTCGGCGTGCTCATCGTCGTCAGCATCATCGCGCTGGTCCGCGTCTTCACCGGTACCGCAGGCGAACAGGCGATCATGCCGCAGTGGAGTTGGCTGTGGCCCTCCGGCCTGGACATGTCCTCGATCGCGCAGGCTGTGATCCTGTGCATATTCATCTACTGGGGCTGGGACACCTGCCTGGCGATCGGCGAGGAAACCAGAGGATCCGACAAGACACCCGGCCGCGCGGCGGTGATCACCACGCTGATCCTGGTGGCCACCTACGTGCTGGTCGCCTACGCGATCCAGTCGTTCGCCGGCTTCGGCGAGGAGGACATCGGCTTGAACAACCCGGACAACGCCGACGACGCGCTGACGATCCTCGGTGAGCCGGTCGGGGGTGCGCTCGTGGCGTCGCTGCTGCTGTTGACGGTGGCGGTGTCGGCCCTGTCCTCCACGCAGACGACCATCCTGCCGACCGCCCGCGGCACGTTGTCGATGGCGGTATACGAGGCCATTCCGAAGCGCTTCGCCTCGGTACACCCGCGCTACATGACCCCGGCGTTCGGCACCGTCGTGATGGGCATCACCGCGCTTGCTTTCTATCTGGTGCTGAGCTTTGTCAGCCAGAACGCGCTGGCCGACTCGATCGCGTCGCTGGGGCTGGCCGTGGCGTTCTACTACGGCATCACCGCCTACGCGTGCGTGTGGTATTTCCGCAGGACACTGACAGAGTCCGCACGAAACTTCTTCATGCGCGGGCTTTTTCCCTTGTTAGGGGCCCTGGCGATGACATGGGCGTTCGTGCAGAGCGCGATCGACATGATCCAGCCCGACTACGGCTACACCGCCTACGGGTCGATCGGCGGGGTCTTCGTGGTCGGCGTCGGCATGCTGGCGCTGGGCATCCCGCTCATGCTGCTTTGCTACGCGTTCGGCACCAAGAACTTCTTCCACGGCCGCACCCTCACACCCGAAACCCAAGTCAAGGTCCCGGACGTCTACTGAAGAGAGGGTTGACCCGTGCATCTGAGCGTCGGGTACCTGGCCACCCCCACGGGCGACGACGGCGTCGCCCTGGCCAGTGCCCTCGCCGCGACCTTCGATGCCACCGCCGACATCGTGCGGGTGGTGCACCATGCACTGCCCGACGGTCATGCCGGCCGCGCCCAGTACCAGCAGATGCTGGTCAAGCGGGGCGAGGAGTGGGTCTCGAAGGCCGCCGAGACGCTCGCCGCGAGCGGCGCGAAGGTCAACGGCCAGGTCATTGTCGGCGAGTCCTTCGCGGGTCGCTGATCGATTTCGCCGAGCAGAAGTCATCTGACCTGATCGTGGTCGGGGGCGCGCGAGACGGGATGTTCGGCGGCCACGTCATCGGCTCGGTCGCCGGATCGCTACTGCACTGTTCGCCGATACGCCGAGGACCCGCCGCCGACGATCACCGCGGTCACCGCCGCGGTGCCCACCCGCCCCGGCGACGACAACCCGTTGCCGTTCGCGATCACCCTGGCCAGTGCCGCGAGTTGCCGATACGGACGCTGTCTTTGGTGTCGGCCGAGAACCTGGCGAAGGCGGAAGTGTCAAGGAGCTCCGCCAACTGCAGGTAGCCGCCGCCGAGGAGAACCTCGTGGTCGCTGCCCGCGCCTTACCCGACGCTCCCGAGATCGAATCGCTGGTCGCCGACGGCACGACGCTGGAGTCGGCGCTGAAGAAGCTGAAGTGGGATCCGCCGACCTCCTGGTGGTCGGCTCGAGCCGATTCGCCGCACCCCGGCGGGTGTTCCTCGGCTCGACGGCGGCGCGCATCCTGGCCGGCACCGACGCGCCCGTCGTCGTCATCCCGCGCGACGGGGGGTTAGCGTTTGACCACCCGCCCCGCCGAACGTGCGGCCACTGCGAATTTCTTGGCGGATTTTCGCAGTGGGCGCACGTTCGCGAGGATCAGCGCTTGTTGAAGATGATTCGGTGCCAATCCTTTTCGGCGGCACCGGTGATATCGCTCATCACATGCTTGATCGCGAGGTATTCCTCGAGCGAGTAGTCGCTCATGTCCTTGCCGAAGCCGGACGCTTTCACACCGCCGTGTGGCATCTCGCTGATGATCGGGATGTGGTCGTTGATCCACACGCAACCGGCCTGGATCTCGCGCGAAGCCCGCTGCGCCCGGTAGACGTCGCGCGTCCACGCGGACGCGGCCAGGCCGTAAACGGTGTCGTTGGCCTGCCGTAGGGCGTCGTCGTCACCGCTGTGCGCGCGGACGGTGAGCACCGGGCCGAAGATCTCGTCGCGGTAGACCTCCGAGGTCTCCTCGACGTCGGCGATCAGGGTGGGTCGGTAGAACGCACCCGGTAGATCGGGCGCGCTGCCGCCGGTGACGATCCGCCCGCCCTGCCCGGGCGCACGCGCGACCATGCCCGCCACCTTGTCGCGGTGCGCTGTCGAGATCAGTGGGCCCAGGTCGGTGTCCGGGTCGTTTGGATCGCCGACGACCATCTTGCCCATCACCTCGCCGACACCCGCGACGAAGTCGTCGTAAAGGTCACGCGCCACGAGGGCCCGGGTGGCGGCGGTGCAATCCTGACCGGTGTTGATCAGCGCCCCGGCGACCGCGCCCTGGATCGCGGCGTCGAGATCGGCGTCGTCGAACACCACGAAGGGCGCCTTACCGCCCAGCTCCAGCTGGGTGCGATGGCCGTGCGCCGCCGCGGCGGCCATCACCTTGCGGCCGACGGCGGTAGAGCCGGTGAAGGTGACCAGGTCGACGTCGCGATGCCCGGCCAGGGCGGTGCCGACCTCCGCCCCCGCCCCGGTGACGACGTTGAACACGCCGTCTGGCAGGCCGGATTGCGTGGCCAGCCGGGCCAGGGTCAACGTCGTCAGCGGCGTCATCTCGGCCGGCTTGATCACCACGGTGCAGCCGGCGGCCAACGCGGGCAACACTTTCCAGACCGCCATCTGCAGCGGGTAGTTCCACGGCGTGATGGTGGCGACGACACCGATGGCCTCCCGCCGGATGCTGGACGTGTGGTCGGCGGAGTACTCCGCGGTGGCCTTGCCCTCCAGGTGGCGGGCCGCTCCGGCGAAGAAGTCGATGTTGTCGATGCTGCCCGGCACGTCGAACTCGACGGCCAACCGCACCGGCTTGCCGGTCTGGCTGACCTCCTCGGCCACCAGCTCATCGGCATGCTCGCCCGCGAGTTGCGCCAACTTGGCCAGTACCGCCGACCGGTCGACCGGGGTCGCGGTGGCCCAGCCGGGCAGCGCGGCGCGGGCAGCGGCGACCGCCACGTCGACATCGGCGGGCAGCGCCAACGCGTAGTCCGCCACGACCTCGCCGGTCGCCGGGTTTATGACCTGATGCAGGCCGCCGCCGGTCATCACTGCGGCTCCGTTGATCCAGCTGCCTGCCACATTCGCACGTACCGTCGCAGTCATGGCTCAACGCTAGCCGACCGCCCAAGCCCCGGCTACGCATTCCAGCAGCGGCGGCGGTCTCAAACGCGGGATTTGATAGGTCTGGTTGCTTGTGACGACGGATTCCGTGCACAATCTCTTGTGTGGCCAACTCGGGGGTTCAGCGCGGTATGCAGCCCGTCTCGCTGCGCATCAACGACTCCCGACCGGGCGCGGCGTACCAGCTCGACGACCTCTCCAAGGCGATCATCGAGAAGTTGCAACAGGACGGCCGCCGCTCGTACGCGGGCATCGGTAAGGCCGTGGGGCTGTCGGAGGCGGCCGTGCGTCAGCGGGTCCAGCGCATGGTCGATGCTGGCGTCATGCAGATCGTGGCGGTCACCGACCCCATGCAGCTCGGGTTCGCCCGCCAGGCGATGATCGGCATCCGCTGTACGGGAGACACCACCAGGGTCGCCGAGAAACTGGCCGCGATAGAGGCCGTGGACTACGTGGTGCTGACCGCCGGCTCGTTCGACGCGATCATCGAGGTAGTGTGCGAGGACGACGACAGCCTGCTCGATCTGCTCAACACCCAGATTCGCGCACTGCCGGGCGTTATCTCGACCGAGACGCTGGTCTATTTGAAATTAGTCAAGCAACAATACAATTGGGGTACTCGATGACGACTACTGATGTAAGAGAAGGGCTTTCGACTGATCTTTCGGCCAAAGCCGACCGCCACCTGTGGGGTCATTTCGCGCGCCACGGGCAGGGAATCACCCCGCCGATCATCACCCGCGGCGAAGGCGTCACCATCTGGGACAGCAACGGCAAGAGCTATATCGACGGCCTCTCAGGCCTTTTCGTGGTGCAGGTCGGCCATGGACGCAAGGAGCTTGCGGAGGCCGCGGCCAAGCAGGCCGAGCAGCTGGCCTTCTTCCCGCTGTGGTCATATGCCACGCCGCCGGCGATCGAGCTGGCCGAGCGGATCGCCGGCTACGCGCCCGGCGACCTCAACCGCGTCTTCTTCACCACCGGTGGCGGCGAGGCCGTCGAGACCGCGTGGAAGCTGGCCAAGAACTACTTCAAGCTGACCGGCAAGCCCGGCAAGCACAAGGTCGTCTCCCGTGCGATCGCCTATCACGGCACCCCGCAGGGCGCCCTGGCCATCACCGGCCTGCCGGCGTTCAAGGCGCCGTTCGAGCCGCTCACCCCGGGCGGTTTCCGGGTGCCCAACACCAACTTCTACCGCGCGCCCGCGCCGTATGAGACCGACGCGAAGGCCTTCGGCCAGTACTGCGCGGACAGGATCGCGGAGGCCATCGAGTTCGAGGGCCCCGACACCGTCGCCGCGGTATTCCTGGAGCCGGTGCAGAACGCCGGCGGCTGCTTCCCGCCCCCGCCCGGATACTTCGAACGGGTCCGCGAGATCTGCGACGAGTACAACGTGCTGCTGGTGTCCGACGAGGTGATCTGCGCCTGGGGCCGGATCGGCTCGATGTTCGCCTGCGACGACTTCGGTTACGTGCCCGACATGATCACCTGCGCCAAGGGGCTGACCTCCGGGTACTCGCCGATCGGCGCGATGGTCGCCAGCGACCGGCTGTTCGAGCCGTTCAACGACGGCAAGACCACGTTCGGGCACGGCTACACGTTCGGCGGGCATCCGGTGTCGTCGGCGGTGGCGATGGCCAACCTCGACATCTTCGAGCGCGAGGGCATCAACGACCACGTCAAGGAGATGGCACCGGCGTTCCGCGCGACGCTCGAGCAACTCTATGACCTCCCGATCGTCGGCGACGTCCGTGGTGAGGGTTTCTTCTACGGCATCGAGCTGGTCAAAGACAAGGCCACCAAGCAGACCTTCAACGACGAGGAATCCGAGCGGCTGCTGCGGGGTTTCCTGACCCCGGCGATCTTCGAGGCCGGCCTGTACTGCCGCGCCGACGATCGTGGCGACCCAGTGGTGCAGCTGGCGCCGCCGCTGATCAGCGGGCAGAAGGAATTCGATGCGATCTACGAGATTCTGCGTGGTGTGCTCAGCGAGGCCAGCCGGCGGCTATAGCTCGAGCACTGCCCGGGCGCACCCGATACAATTCAACTTGTGGTGAATTCCGCACTTCGCTCTGTCGCCGACGTCGCGTACCGGCTCGGCCTCGGGCCGCGGCCCTCGGACGTGCCCGATCACCGGCTGGTGGAGCTGGTCGAGGGTCCGAATCGGTTGGCGTCCGGACGCGCCCTTGACCTTGGCTGTGGTACCGGTCGCAACGCGATTTATCTCGGCAGGCACGGATGGGAAACGACAGGTGTTGAGATGTCGGGATACGCCCTCGAGGTGGCCGGGCGGACGGCCGCGGCGCAGGCGGTGACGGTGCGGTTCGTTCAGGGTGACGTGACGAGACTGTCCGATCTGGATATCGGCACCGGATTCACGCTCTTCATGGATGGCGGCTGCTACCACATGATCCCGGCCGGCCGACGCGACGCGTACGCCCAGAGTGTCACGGGCGTGGCCGCACCCGCTGCACGGCTGATCATGGTCGGGTTCAGTCGCATGCTGGGGGCCGGCATGCGCCGCGAGGAGTTGATGCAGCGGCTGCCCGGGTGGCGGCTCGTGCAGGTCGATCGTGTCCCGGCCGAGCAGATGTGCCAATACGTTTCGGGCCCCGCGCCCCTGCGCGCGGCATTGAAGCGCGGAGCCTTCCATCCCTTGAGGTACGAACTGGAATACGCGCCGAATTGACGCGACGGCCGCGGCAGATGCTGACCAGCGCATGGAACAAATTTAACTCCAGCCACACGTGTCACAGCGCGGCTCCCCGGAAATCGGGGCTCAATCCCCTACCCTGCACGTCGATGGCTATCTTGCGTGCAGCGTCCCGGCGCCTGCTGTGCTTGGCCGCGGCGGCGGCGATGGTGGGTATGCCCGCGGTGATGGCTCCCTCGGTAGCGGGCGCCGAACCCAGCGCCGCGCCGGACACCGGCAGCTGTCCGTACCGGGTGACGACGCCGCCGGCGGTCGACTCGTCGGAAGTCCCGGCGGTCGGTGATCCGCCGCTGCCGCTGCCGGTGCCCGCCAAACCGCTCGGTGGCAGTGCGCTCGCCGGTTGCGGCGTGGTGGCCGCGCCCGGCACGCCGCCGCTGCCCAACGACATCTCCGCCGAGGCGTGGCTGGTCGCCGACCTCGACACCGGCGATGTCATCGCCGCCAGGGATCCGCACGGCCGGCACCGTCCGGCCAGCGTCATCAAGGTGCTCGTCGCGATGGCCGCCATCAATGAGCTGAACCTGAACAAGACCGTGGCGGGCACCCCCGAGGACGCGGCCGCGGAGGGCACCAAGGTCGGCGTCGGACCCGGCGGCACCTACACCGTCAACCAGCTGCTCCATGGGCTGCTCATGCACTCCGGCAACGATGCAGCGCACGCACTGGCCATGCAGCTGGGCGGCATGCCGACCGCGATGCAGAAGCTCAATGGACTGGCGGCCAAGCTCGGCGGACGCGACACCAGGGCGGCCACGCCGTCGGGCCTGGACGGCCCCGGCATGAGCACGTCGGCCTACGACATCGGCCTGTTCTACCGCTACGCCTGGCAGAACCCCACCTTCAGCAGCGTCGTCGCCACCCGCGCCTTCGACTTCCCGGGCCGCGACGGCAATTCCGGCTACCCCGTCGAGAACGACAATCAATTGCTCCACAACTATCCCGGTGCGCTGGGCGGCAAGACCGGTTACACCGACGACGCCGGTCAAACCTTCGTCGGTGCAGCGGAGCGCGACGGCCGCCGGCTGGTCGCCGTGCTGCTGCACGGCACCCGCCAGCCGATCCCGCCGTGGCAACAGGCGGCGCACCTGCTCGACTACGGATTCGCGACGGCACCGGGCACCAAGGTGGGCACCCTGATCGAACCCGATCCGTCGCTGGTCGCGCCCAAGGCCGAGCCCACCGATCCGACCGCCTTTTCGGCGTCCCTGCCGCCAGCCGACGCCCTACCGGTACGCGTCGGGGTGGCCGTCGTCGGCGCCGTGATCGTGTTCGGCCTCATCATGGCCGCGCGGTCACTTAACCGCCGACCGCAGCACTAGCGCGCCTCAGGCTCGGGCGACGAAGCGAAACCGGTCGCCGCGGTACACCGACCTGGCCCATTCGACCTGCCCGTCAGCGTCTCGTGCCGATCGGTGCAGCAACAGCAGGGGTTGGCGGCGACCAAGTCGTAGCGAGCGACCTCATACCGCCAAGTCGACGAGCAGGTCTTTGGGCTACATCACCCACGGTCGACCAGGCTGAACCTGGCCGACCTATGGACGCTCCCGCTTAGGAGATCACGTCCCCGGCTCTCTTCAACAAGGACACCGGCCCGAAAGACCGGCTGTAGGCCACACGAAGTGGCTGGTCGCAGCGTTGGTGATCCGAAGGAGCCAATGCCAACGCTACGCCCCGGTCACTTGACGTCACAACGGAAAACTTGGTCTGACTGTGAACTTCACCCCGACCTAGCGAAGCTAGGTTGTTACTGTTGGATTGTCACCATGTGACACCGGACGAGCGGCACCGTACCCGGCCAGCGACAAGACGGCGCCTACGGAGGTGCGTGATGGCCTGGCTCGTTCTCGTGGTGTCGGGCGTTCTGGAAGCGGTATGGGCGACGGCGCTGAGCAAATCCGACGGCTTCACCCGGCTCGCCCCATCGGGAGTCTTCGGGGTTGCCCTGGTGCTCTCGATGGCCGGGTTGGCCTTCGCGATGCGTGAGCTGCCGCCCGGTACCAGTTATGCGGTATGGGTCGGCATCGGCGCGGTGCTCACCATCGCGTACGCGATGCTGACCGGTGCGGAGACCGCGTCGCTAATCAAGGTGGTGCTGATGATCGGCGTCGTCGGCTGCATCATCGGCCTGAAGGTGGTCAGTCACTGACGCCGCATGATCCGCTGCCCCTCGGCCAGCCGACCCAGCGCCAGCGCGCCGACGAGCAGTCCGAAGTCGCGTAGTGCGACGTCGTAGAAGCCGGGCAGCGTCAGCAGATTGACGATGATGCCGGCCAGCCACAGCGCGACGACGTAGGCGCCGATGCGGGGCGCCACGGCGACCAGGATGCCGGCGAGGATCTCCACCACGCCCACGATGTACATCGCGGTCGCGGCATCGCCGGGGACCAGGTCGTTGATCCAGGGGGCCAGGTACCCGGTCCAGTCGGTCATCAGATTGGTGAACTTGTCGAGGCCGAACAAGATCGGCGCCACGGTGAACACCGTGCGCAACAGCAGGAACGCCTGGTGGGTTGGGTCCTTGAGGCCCGTGGAACGGTCAGGATGGGTGGAGGTGGCCATGGCCCGACTCCTTTCTAACGGATAGTATCCTTTACGTTAGTAAGCGCAGATCGTAACGTCAATAGTTTTGTCCGTTAGAGGAGGATCTGTGCCGTTCGCCGATCGAGACGCGTCGGGGATCGGATCGCTTTCCGACCCGGTCCGGCGCCGACTGTATGAATTCGTCTGCGCGCAGGCCGGCGCGGTGAGCCGCGAACAGGCGGCTGTCGCGATCGGGATCCCGCTGCATCAGGCCAAGTTTCATCTGGACAAGCTGGAAGGCGAGGGCCTGCTCGACACCGACTACGCGCGGGTGAGCGGGCGGACGGGGCCCGGTGCTGGCCGAACGTCAAAGCTGTACCGGCGGGCCGCGCGGGACATCGCGGTGTCACTTCCTGACCGCGAGTACCAACTCGCAGCGCGGCTCATGGCAGACGCGATCGCAGAATCAGCCGCCAGCGACACTCCCGTGATCGACGCGCTGCACCGCGTCGCCCACGCGCACGGCCGGTCGCTCGGCGATTCGGCGGTCACCGGAAGCGGTCCGCCGGCGGCCGCCGCTGCCGCGTTGGCGCTGGCCGCCGAGATCCTTGGCAACCACGGGTACGAGCCTCGACGCGACGACGGCCGGGTGGTCATGGCCAACTGCCCGTTTCACACGCTGGCTCGAGCGCAGACAGACCTGGTCTGCCGGATGAACCACGCCCTGATCGCAGGCGTCACCGAGGCGCTTGGGCCGCTCCGCCCGCTCGCCGAACTCGAACCGGCCCCTGACCGTTGCTGCGTGGTGCTCCGGCAGAAGAACGACTAACGTCGGCGGGCCAGCCGGGAAAGCCCAAGCGCACCAATGGCACCCACGGCCGCGGCGGCGACCGCACCCCGTACTCCCAACCCTTCCCGCACCTGCACGCGGGTAGTGATCTGCGCCGGCTCGGGTGGCTCGACCGGTGCGGCGGCAAGGTTTTCGGTCGACGTGGCCGCCCACGCGGTGGCGAACAGGATCAACCGCGCCGTGATGTACGCGAACACCATCAGGCCCAGCACCGGGCCGAACGTCGCGCCGGCCGGACCCTGAAGCACCGCCTTCAGATAGATCGACGCCACCTGCTTGAAGATCTCGAACCCGACCGCGGCTATCAGGCCGGCCCGCACCGAACTGCGGAAGCTGACCGATTCGCGGGGCAGCCGGGCAATGATCCAGGTGAACAGCAGCCAGGAGATCAGCAGCGAGACCACGAGCGACGCCACGCGCAATAACCCCTCGACAGCCGGAAAGTCTTGAATGCCAAACCATTCCAGCACCTGGGTCAGCAGCTCAGATCCACCGAGCGCGGTCAGCCCGATCGTGATCAATAGCGCAACGAACGTCGATACCAGCGCCAGCAGATCCGACAGCTTGGTGCGCACGAAGTTGCCATGTTCCCTGCGCTGGTCCCACATCTCGCTCAGCGCCTCACGCAGGTTGGCCATCCAGCCCAGCCCCGCCCACGCCGCGGTGGCCAGACCGATGATGCCGACGGAGGTCCGCGATGCGATCGCCGCGTCCATCAAATTGATCAGCTGGTCGCCGAAATTCCCGGACACCGTCGACCTGATTTGTGTTTCGATCTCATCCAGCAGATCCGGCCGGCGCGCCAACAGGAATCCGCCCGCCGCGAAACCGACCATCGCCAACGGAAACAGCGCGAACACAGTGAAATACGTGATGCCGGCGGCGAAGAAATCGCCCTTTCTGCCTTGATAGCGGCCCTGCGCCCGCATGACGTGATCGAACCAGCCGAACCGCGCCCGCAGGCGGTCGAGGATTCCCGGTTTGGCCGGCTCTGTCATACCAGCCTCCCGAGCTCAGGAACGTTGCTGTAAAAAGCCTAACCGGTCGTATACCCGCTTCAGCGTCTTCGCAGACACATCCCTGGCGCGCTCCGCCCCGGCCGCCAGCACCGCCTCCAGTTCGGCGGGATCGGCGAGCAGTTCGTCCACGCGCGTCTTGATCGGGGTGACGAATTCGACCACGGCATCGGCAGTGTCGGTCTTCAGTTCGCCGTAACCGCGACCGGCATAACCCTCGACGAGTTTGTCGATATCGGTGCCGGTGACCGCCGATTGGATGGTCAACAGGTTGGACACGCCGGGTTTGGCGTCGGGGTCGTAGCGCACCTCGCGCTCGCTGTCGGTGACCGCCGAGCGGATCTTCTTGGCCGACACCTTCGGATCGTCGAGTAGGTTGATCAGCCCGGCGTCGGTGGCCGCCGACTTGCTCATCTTCGCCGTCGGATCGGCCAGGTCGTAGATCTTGGCGGTGGCCTTCTGGATCATCACGTCCGGCACGACGAAGGTGTCCGGAAAGCGCGAGTTGAACCGCTGCGCGACGTCGCGCGCCAATTCCAGGTGCTGGCGTTGATCCTCACCGACGGGCACCAGGTCGGTGTCGTAGAGCAGCACGTCGGCGGCCTGCAGCACCGGGTACGTGAACAGGCCGACGGTGGTGGAGTCGCTGCCCTGCTTCTGGGATTTGTCCTTGAACTGCGTCATCCGCGACGCCTGCCCAAAACCGGTGAAACATCCCAGCACCCAAGCCAATTCGGCGTGCGCGGGAATGTGGCTCTGCACGAAGATGGTGCTGCGGCCCGGGTCGATGCCGAACGCAAGGTACTGCGCGGCGGTGATCAGGGTGCGCCGTCGCAGAAGGTGCGGATCCTGCGGGATGGTGATGGCGTGCAGGTCGACGACACAGAAGTATGCGTCGAACTCGTCCTGCAGAGTCACCCACTGGTTGATCGCGCCCAACGCGTTGCCGAGATGCAGGGAGTCGGAGGTCGGCTGAACGCCGGAGAAGACGACATGGCGGGATCGGTTAGTGGTGCTCATGATGCGTCAATCTTTTCACGACCGTGCCGCGGCCAGATATTCGACGGTCACCGGCGCGTGGTCGGACCAGCGCAGGGCATAGGCCGCGGCCCGCTCCACCCGGGCGGCGCTGGCCCGCGCCGCCAGATCCGGCGTGGCGAGCTGGTAGTCGATCCGCCAGCCCGCGTCGTTGTCGAACGCCCTTCCGCGCCACGACCACCATGAATAGGGACCCGGCACGCCGGGGTGCTGGACGCGCACCACATCGACCCAGCCGGTGTCGAGTAGGTCGGTGAGCCATTGCCGCTCGCTCGGCAGGAACCCTGACTTCTTGACGTTGGCTTTCCACGCCTTGATGTCGTGCTCGGTGTGCGCGATATTCCAGTCGCCGCACACCACCGCGTCGCGGCCGTCGCCCGCCAGCACCGCCATCCGGGTGGCCAGCGTGGCCATGAACCGCTCCTTCTCGAGCTGTCGGGGGGTATCTGTTTCGCCTGTTTGGATGTAGACGCTGGCGACGGTGAGGTCCCCGATATCCGCCTCCAGATAGCGGCCGTGCAACGCAAATTCGTCGCACCCTAAGTGGCGCACCGCCGCGAATGGCCGGCGGCTCAGGATGGCAACGCCGTTGCGGCCCTTCAGATGTGGATCCGCCGATGCCAGATGCCAGCCGTCGGCGAGCGCGGGTGCCAGCGCCGCCGCGAGCTGCTCGTCGGTGGCCCGCGTCTCCTGCAGACACACCACATCGGCCGTCGTCTCGGTTAGCCATGCCAACAGCCCGAGGTTACTCTCCGACCGTTGTTTGACGGCGGCGCGGATGCCGTTCACGTTGATGGTGCTGACGATCACGGAGGAACCCTACCGACGGCCTTGCGGTACCGGCGGTATCACCTTAGTGTCGGGCATCATGGCCGAACGCGAACCGATACACCTGGGTTCAGGCGAACCGATGCTGTTGCTGCATCCGTTCATGATGTCGCAGAACGTGTGGAAGAAGGTGGCTCCGCAGATTGCTGAGACCGGCCGCTACGAAGTTCTCGCCCCGACCATGCCCGGGCACAACGGCGGTATCAAGGGCAGGTTCTTCCTGGACACGGCCGAGCTGGCCGACGACATGGAGCGTCGACTCGACGCGCTGGGTTGGGACACGGCGCACATCGTCGGGAATTCGCTGGGCGGCTGGGTGGCGTTCGAGCTGGAGCGCCGAGGCCGAGCCCGCACGATGACAGGTATCGCCCCGGCCGGCGGCTGGCATTGGTACACCCCCGCGAAGTTCGAGATCGTGGCGAAGTTTGTGGCGGGAATGCCACTGTGGCTGCTGACCTGTGCGCTGGGCCCGCGAGTGCTGAAGCTGCCGCTGTCGCGTCGGATTGCCTCCCTGCCGATCAGCGCGACACCCGAGGGCCTGAGCGACGAGGACCTGATCGACATCATCGACAACGTGTCGCACTGCCCCGCCTACTACCAGCTGCTGGTGAAATCGCTGATGTTGCCGGGCCTGCTGGAGCTGGCCGAGACCCGCACGCCGACGCACCTGGTGATCTGCGAGAAGGACCGGGTCCTGCCGACGCCGCGGTTCACCCGGCTCTTCACCGCCCATCTGCCGTCGAACACCCTGGTCACCACCCTTGACGGGGTGGGGCACATCCCGATGTTCGAGGCGCCCGGCCGGATCGCCGACCTGATCGTCGACTTCGTCGACCGCTACGCCACGCCGAAGAAGTCCGCCGGTTAGCCCAGCGCCTTCTTGAGGTTGTCGGCGATCGATCCGAGGTACTCCTCGCTGGTCTCCCAGCCCTGCTCGGGCCCGATCAGGATCGCGAGGTCCTTGGTCATCTGACCGCCCTCGACGGTGGAGATGACGACCTCCTCCAGCGTCTCGGCGAACTCAGCGACCTCCGGGGTGTTATCCAGCTTGGCGCGATGCTCCAGGCCGCGCGTCCACGCGAAAATCGACGCGATCGGGTTGGTCGACGTGGGCTTGCCCTGCTGGTGCTGGCGGAAGTGGCGGGTGACGGTGCCGTGTGCGGCCTCCGCCTCGACGGTCTTGCCGTCCGGGGTCATCAGGACCGACGTCATCAGCCCCAGCGAGCCGTAACCCTGGGCGACCGTGTCGGACTGGACGTCGCCGTCGTAGTTCTTGCACGCCCACACGTAGCCGCCCTCCCACTTCAGGCAGGAGGCCACCATGTCATCGATCAGCCGGTGCTCGTAGGTCAGGCCCTTCTCGTCGAACTGCTCCTTGTACTCTTCGTCGAAGATGCGCTGGAACTCGTCCTTGAACATCCCGTCATAGCCCTTGAGGATCGTGTTCTTCGTCGACAGGTAGACCGGGTAACTCTGTTGCAGCCCATAGTTGAACGACGAGCGGGCGAAGTCCTGGATCGACTTCTTGAAGTTGTACATCCCCATGATGACGCCGCCGTCTTCGGGCATCTTCACCACTTCGTGCACGATAGGCTCGCTGCCGTCGTCGGGGGTGAACGTGACCGTGAACGTGCCGGGCCGGTCCACCTTGAAGTTCGTCGCCCGGTACTGGTCGCCGAACGCGTGACGGCCGATGATGATCGGCTTGGTCCAGCCCGGAACCAGCCGCGGCACATTCTTGATCACGATCGGCGCCCGGAAGATGGTGCCGCCGAGAATGTTTCGGATCGTCCCGTTGGGCGAGAGCCACATCTTCTTGAGATTGAACTCCTTCACGCGGGCCTCGTCGGGGGTGATGGTGGCGCACTTGACGCCGACGCCGTGCTTCTTGATGGCGTTGGCGGCGTCGACGGTGACCTGGTCGTCGGTGTCGTCGCGGTGCTCGATGCCGAGGTCGTAGTAGTCCAAGTTGATGTCGAGGTACGGGAAGATCAGCGTGTCCTTGATGAGCTTCCAGATGATGCGAGTCATCTCGTCACCATCGAGGTCAACGACCGTGCCTTCGACTTTGATCTTGGACATGTGAGTCCGCTTCCTACGCATTCCGACCGCCTTGTGGGCAGTCGATCATGAGCTTTTCGAGAGTGCCTCGCGGGTCAGACTACAAGGGCCGATTGGCTCGCGAAGGGTCAGCTTTCCCTACTGACCAGTAGCTTTCGGGGCGTCCCATCGATACAGATCTGGAACTGGATGTCACGGCCGCCAACGACCGAAGATGAGCACGCCGGGAGAACCGGGTAGCACCCGCTCGGCGGCGTGCGATACGCTTCTCCTCGGTCATGAGCGCCAGCGTCAAGCCCCGGCTTGCTGGCCGGCAACCCTCCAACCGCGGTGGGGTGCCCCGGGTGATGACCAGGTTGAGTAGCCGCACACGGCTACGCGGCAAGCGCGGGTCCGCCAGAACGGGCCCCCCGAGAGACAGGGAAACCTGATGCGGAGGCCCACCATGTGCCGTTGCCCTTGAACCGTTGGCTGCCGGCCGTCGTGTTGACGTAGCCGTCGCGCCGCCGAACCAGACTTGAACCCCTACCCTCCCAGGAGAGATCCCCAACCATGAGCACTGCAGAAACGGACACCGATCCGACCGCGCACTGGTCGTTCGAGACCAAGCAGATCCACATCGGCCAGGTACCCGACGCGGCGACCAACGCCCGGGCGCTCCCGATCTACCAGACCACCTCGTACACGTTCAACGACACCGCCCACGCCGCGGCGCTGTTCGGCCTGGAGGTGGAGGGCAACATCTACACCCGCATCGGCAACCCGACCACCGCCGTCGTCGAACAGCGCATCGCGGCGCTGGAGGGCGGCGTGGCGGCGCTGTTCCTGGCGTCCGGTCAGGCCGCCGAAACCGTCGCGATCCTCAATCTGGCCGCCGCGGGCGACCACATCGTGTCCAGCCCGCGGCTGTACGGCGGCACCTACAACCTGTTCCACTACACGCTGCCCAAGATCGGCATCGAGGTCAGCTTCGTCGAGGATCCCGACGACCTGGAGTCGTGGAGGGCGGCCGTGCAGCCCAACACGAAGGCGTTCTTCGCCGAGACCATCTCCAACCCGCAGAACGACATCCTCGACATCCCCAACGTCGCCGCGGTCGCGCACGACAGCGGTGTGCCGCTGATCGTCGACAACACCGTCGCCACCCCGTATCTGATCCAGCCGATCGCGCACGGCGCCGACATCGTCGTGCACTCGGCCACCAAGTACCTGGGCGGGCACGGCGCGGCGATCGCCGGCGTGATCGTCGACGGCGGCACCTTCGACTGGACCAACGGCCGCTTCCCCGGCTTCACCACCCCCGACCCGAGCTACCACGGTGTGGTTTTCGCCGAGCTGGGCCCACCGGCGTTCGCGCTGAAGGCCCGCGTGCAGCTGCTGCGCGACCTCGGCTCGGCGGCCGCCCCGTTCAACGCTTTTCTGGTCGCTCTGGGATTAGAGACGCTGAGCCTGCGCGTTGAGCGGCATGTGGCCAACGCGCAGAAGGTGGCCGACTATCTGGACGGGCACCCGGACGTGATCTCGGTGAACTACGCCGGCCTGCCTTCCTCACCGTGGTATGAGCTCGGAAAGAAGCTGGCCCCCAAGGGAACCGGCGCAGTGCTGGCCTTCGAGCTGGCCGGCGGCGTGGATGCCGGCAAGGCATTCGTCAACGCGCTGACGCTGCACAGCCACGTCGCCAACATCGGCGATGTCCGTTCGCTGGTCATCCATCCGGCCTCGACCACGCACTCCCAGCTCAGCCCCGAAGAGCAGCAGGCCACCGGCGTAACGCCCGGCCTGGTGCGGTTGGCGGTCGGCATCGAGGGCATCGACGACATCCTGGCCGATCTCGAACAGGGTTTCGCCGCCGCCAAGCCGTTCAGTGCGTCCGGCGCCACCGATCCGCAGACCGTTGCGGCGTTTTGAGGACGACGACGTGACGATCTTCGACGTGACAACAACTAGCCTGCCCGCCGAAGGCGAGGTCGGCGTGGTGGACATCGGTCCGCTGACACTGGAGAACGGCGTCGTCATCGACGACGTGTCCATCGCCGTGCAGCGGTGGGGTGAACTCTCGCCCAACCGCGACAACGTGGTGGTGGTGCTGCATGCACTGACCGGTGATTCGCACATCACCGGCCCCGCCGGCCCACATCACCCGACGCCTGGCTGGTGGGACGGGGTGGCCGGTCCGGGCGCCCCGATCGACACCGACCAATGGTGTGCGATCGCCACCAACGTGTTGGGCGGCTGCCGCGGGTCGACGGGCCCGAGCTCGCTGCACCCGGACGGAAAGCCTTGGGGCTCAAGGTTCCCTCTCGTGTCCGTGCGCGACCAGGTCGAGGCCGACGTGGCCGCGCTGGCTGCGCTGGGCATCTCCGAGGTCGCCGCGGTGGTCGGTGGGTCGATGGGCGGCGCCCGTGCGCTGGAGTGGATCGTCAGCCATCCGGACAAGGTCTCCTCGGCGCTGGTGCTGGCCGTCGGGGCCCGCGCCACCGCTGACCAGATCGGCACCCAGAGCACGCAGATCGCCGCGATCAAGTCCGACCCGGACTGGCAGAACGGTGACTTCTACGGCACCGGACGCTCGCCCGACCTCGGCATGAAGATCGCCCGGCGGTTCGCGCACCTCACCTACCGCGGCGAGGAGGAATTGGACAGCCGATTCGCCAACGATCCGCAGGGCGACGAGGATCCGGGCAGCGGTGGCCGCTACGCCGTGCAGAGCTACCTGGAACACCAGGGCGCCAAACTGCTGGCACGGTTCGACGCCGGCACCTACGTTGCGCTCACCGAGTCGTTGTCCAGCCACGACGTCGGTCGTGGCCGTGGCGGGGTGGTAGCCGCGCTGCGCAGCTGCCCGGTGCCTGTGGTGGTCGGCGGCATCACCTCCGACCGGCTCTACCCGCTGCGGCTGCAGGAGGAGCTGGCCGAGCTGCTGCCCGGCTGTGACGGGCTGAACTTGGTCGACTCGATCTACGGCCACGACGGGTTCCTGGTGGAAACCGAGGCGGTGGGCAAGCTGATCCGCCAGACCCTGGAGCTGGCCTCACGGTGACCCGGTCGGAGCAGCAGCGTTCACTGTCGTTCGGCGCGGAAGCCGCGGCTTACGAGCGGGGCCGACCGTCCTACCCGCCCGAGGCGATCGACTGGCTGCTAACACCGGGCGCGCGAGATGTCCTGGACCTGGGCGCCGGCACCGGCAAGCTGACGGTCCGCCTCGTCGAGCGCGGGCTCGATGTGGTCGCGGTCGACCCGATCCCCGAGATGCTCGAATTGCTGAGCAACTCGCTGCCCGACACTCCGGCGCTGCTCGGCACCGCCGAGGAAATCCCCTTGCCAGACAACAGCGTTGACGCGGTCGTGGTCGCGCAGGCTTGGCACTGGTTCGACCCCGAGCGTGCGGTCAAGGAGGTGGCGCGGGTGCTGCGGCCGGGCGGCCGGCTGGGTCTGGTGTGGAACACCCGCGACGAGCGCCTCGGCTGGGTCAAGGATCTGGGCCGCATCATCGGCCACGAGGACGACCCGTTCAGCCACAAGGTGACGCTGCCCGAGCCGTTCGCCGACCTCGAACGCCACCAGGTCGAGTGGACCAATTACCTGACGCCGCAAGCGCTTATCGACCTGGTGGCGTCGCGCAGCTACTGCATCACCTCACCGGCGGACGTGCGCACCCGCACGCTGGACGAGGTTCGCGAACTACTGGCCACCCATCCGGCGCTGGCCAATTCCACCGGCCTGGCGCTGCCGTACGTCACGGTGTGCATCCGCGCCACTCTCACCACCTGACGCCCAAACTTACGTTTGGGCGTAGAAGTGACAGTACATCTCACCAAACCGTCGATCTCGGCGCCGAAAACCAGTTGCACCCGTCGCGTAGCGTTGGGCTCATGTTGGTTTCGTCTCTGAGGTTGCGTTCCGCCTAGCGGCGGATTGGTTGTCACAACACATCCGCCGCCGCAGCAGCTTGTCCCTGCCACCGCGGAGTTGTTGTGTCATCCCCACATCAGGGCCGGCATGAGGCTGGCCAGAACTTTCTTCACGATCGCGCTGTCATCCGGTCCATCGTCGACATCGTGTCCCGCACCGACGGGCCGATCGTCGAAATCGGCGCCGGCGATGGTGCACTCACGCTGCCGCTGCAGAAGCTCGGCCGCCCGCTGACGGCCATCGAGGTCGACGGGCGTCGCGCCGCACGGCTGTCATCGCGCGCGGCCGCCGCGACGAGGGTGGTCGCCGCGGACTTCCTGCACTACCGGCCGCCCCGGGCACCGCACGTCATCGTCGGCAACCTGCCGTTCCACCTGACTACGGCGATGCTGCGCCGCATTCTGCACGGGCCCGGCTGGACTGACGCGGTCCTGCTGGTGCAGTGAGAAGTCGCGCGTCGCCGCGCCGCGGTCGGTGGCGCCACCATGATGACCGCGCAGTGGTGGCCGTGGTTCGAATTCGGCCTTGCCCGAAAGGTTCCCGCCGACTCCTTCTGGCCGAAGCCCAGCGTGGACGGCGGCCTGATAACGATCGGCCGTCGTGCCGACCCGCTCGTCCACGCCGGAGAACGCGGCCGGTATCAGGCGATGGTGCACCAGGTGTTCACCTGCCGGGGACGCGGCATCGCGCAGATCGTCAGCCGCCGGATTCCACGACGGGCCACCCAAAGTGGCTGCGGGACAACGACGTTCGCGCCTCCGCGCTGCCGCGGGATCTGACCGCCCACAGTGGGCGGCGCTGTTCGCGGCTGCCGGCGGGTAGTGCCGTCTGGCGTCTGCGACACACCATCTCTTGGACGGCTACCGCGTCGGGCTAGCTGGTGCCCAGCGGGTCGATGGTCCACGCGATGTAGAGCACAGCCGCGCTCACGGGGATGGTCGTAGCCACGTCAATGCCCTTGCTGCGCACCACCAGAAGGCCGGCACGATCTTCGGTGAGCATCAGCCGCAACGCGGCGGCCACCCCGACGCCGATACCGATCACCAATGCGCCGCGGCGCCAGTACCCCGCGATCACCAGACCGAAGGCGGCGATGAAGATCAGTCCCACCAGCAGGATCGGCCACTGGCCGCGGACGGCCTTGCGCGCGAATTCCCGTATAGTCACGCGTTTTCCGCGAGCTCGACGACGTTGGTCAGCAGAAACGCGCGGGTCAGCGGCCCGATGCCGCCGGGGTTGGGCGATACGTGACCGGCGACCTCCCACACGTCCGGGTGCACATCGCCGACCAGGCGCCCCTCATCGTCCCGGCTGACACCCACGTCGACCACGGCCGCGCCGGGGCGCACCATCTCCGCGGTCACCATGTGCGGCACCCCGACGGCGGCCACGATGATATCGGCCCGCCGGGTCAGTTGCGGCAGGTGCCGGGTTGCGGTGTGGCACAACGTAACCGTGGCGTTCTCCGACCGCCGGGTGAGCAGCAGGCCCAGCGGCCGGCCCACCGTGACGCCGCGCCCGATCACCACCACGTTGGCGCCGGCGATCTCCACCTCGTAACGCCGCAGTAGGTGCACGATGCCGCGCGGGGTGCACGGCAACGGCGCAGGGGTGCCGAGCACGAGCCGGCCGAGATTGGTCGGATGCAGCCCGTCGGCGTCCTTGCCGGGATCGACGCGCTCCAGTGCGGCGTTTTCGTTCAGGTGCTTGGGCAGCGGCAGCTGCACGATGTAGCCGGTGCATTCCGGGTTGGCGTTCAGCTCGTCGATGGTTTCGTCGAGCTTGGCCGGGCTGATGTCGGCGGGCAGGTCGCGCCGGATCGACGTGATGCCCACCTTCGCGCAGTCGGCGTGCTTACCGCGCACATAGGCCTGCGAGCCGGGGTCGTCGCCGACCAGGATGGTGCCCAGCCCGGGTGTGCGGCCGGCGGCGGTCAACGCCGCGACGCGTTCGGAGAGGTCGACGAAGATCTCATCGCGCGTGGCCTTGCCGTCCAGCGTGATCGCACCCACGGCAGCCATTGTGGCAGGCTGCCCGTATATGAACACCCAGCCCGATGTGTTCACCCCGGCCAAGCTCGGCCCGGTGACCCTGCGCAACCGGATCATCAAGGCGGCGACGTTCGAGGCCTCCACCCCGAACGCGCTGGTCACCGACGACCTGATCAACTACCACCTGCTCCCGGCCGCGGGTGGGGTCGGCATGACGACGGTCGCCTACTGCGCGGTGTCGCCGGGCGGGCGCACCGAGGGCCGGCAGATCTGGATGCGGCCCGAGGCGGTGCCCGGACTGCAGAAGCTCACCGAGGCCGTCCACGCCGAGGGCGCGGCGATCAGCGCGCAGATCGGTCACGCCGGCCCCGTCGCCGACGCCCGCTCAAACAAGGCCAAGGCGCTGGCACCGGTGCGGTTCTTCAATCCGATCGCGATGCGATTCGCCGAACACGCCACCCGCGACGACATCAACGACGTGATCGCCGCCCACGCCAACGCCGCCCGCTTCGCCGTCGAATCCGGTTTCGACGCGGTCGAAATCCATCTGGGCCACAACTACTTCGCCAGCTCATTCCTGAGCCCGCTGATCAACCGCCGCGATGACGAGTTCGGCGGATCGCTGGAGAACCGCGCCAAGGTGGCACGGGGCATGGTGATGGCCGTTCGGCGCGCGGTCGGCAACCAGATCGCGATCACCGCCAAGCTCAACATGGCCGACGGTGTGCGCGGCGGCATCTCGGTCGACGAGGCGCTGACCACCGCCAAGTGGCTCGAGGAGGACGGCGGCCTGGACGCCATCGAACTCACCGCGGGCAGTTCGCTGGTCAATCCGATGTACCTGTTCCGGGGTGACGCGCCGGTCAAGGAGTTCGCCGGAGCGTTCAAGCCGCCGCTGCGTTGGGGCATCCGGATGACGGGCAAGAAGTTCATGCGCGAATACCCGTACCGCGAGGCGTATCTGCTGCGCGACGCCAGGCTGTTCCGGGCCGAGTTGAAGTTGCCGCTGATCCTGCTCGGCGGGATCACCAACCGGGAGACGATGGACCTCGCGATGGCCGAGCGCTTCGACTTCGTCGCGATGGGTCGCGCGCTGCTGGCCGAGCCGGACCTCGTCAACCGGATCCACGCAGACGGCGAGAACCACTCGGTGCACTCTGCCTGCACCCACTGCAACAAGTGCATGGCCACCATCTACAGCCACACCCACTGCGTCGTGACCGGCGCGCCGGACGCAGCCGTCAAGCTCGGTGGTTAGCCGCTGCTAACCGGCCCCGGCCTCTGCCGGCAGCGGTGGCGGCAGCGGTGCCGGCGGCCGCTCCGGCTCGGCGGGCGGCAGCGGTGCCGGCGGCGGCTGCCGCTCGGCGGGCGGCTTCGGCGCCGCCGGCGAGTTCGGCTTCTGGAAGTCGATCATCGGCTCGTCGCGGATCACCCGCTCGCCCACGGCGACGACCAGTGAGCTCGCCGTCACCGAATAGGTGACGCCGTCGTTCTCCGCGACGAATCCGCCGTCGCCGCTCGGCTCTGCGGAGGTGACGAGTTTCGCACCGTCGCGCACCCGCACGCCCCTGTACTCATACCCACCGTCGGGATCCATGCAGATGGCCACGCGCGAGCTCGCCGTGCGGCCGAACGCGGCCGCCGAATCCGGCGCGGAGCACCGAGCCGTGGAGTCGACGAAACCCCGGTCATCGGTCGCAGGTGCGGCAGTGGCCCGCGGCGCACCGGCGACGAGCAGTGCGGCGCACACCGCCGCAGCGGCGACGAGGTTGCGTGAAGAAGGCATCACTACCAACACATCACGACTTGGGTGGGCTTGCCCGCGCTGACGCCGAGACAGAACCGAATCGTTAGCTCGCTGAGATCCGCGCGCGCCGGGGTATGCCGCCCGGCCGGACAAATACCGAATCCGCGACCGCTCCCGATAGAGTTGTTCGCGATGAGCCGTCCAGCCCCGCCCGCACTGACTGTGCGGTACGACGGATCGGCACGCACCTTCGCGGCGGGTAACGATGTGGTCATCGGTCGCGATCTACGCGCGGACGTGCGCATCGCCCATCCGCTTATCTCGCGAGCCCACCTGGTGCTCCGGTTCGACCAGGGTCGGTGGGTCGCGATCGACAACGGCAGCCTCAACGGCATGTTCGTCAACAGCCGCCGGGTTCCGGCCATCGACATCGCCGACGGGCAGAACGTCAACATCGGCAATCCCGACGGGCCGCGGCTGACCTTTGAGGTGGGCCACCACACGGGCTCGGTGGGACGCCCGCCGCAGACCGCCTCGGTGACGTCGCAACCACCAATGCCGCCGCCGGGCGTGTCGCGTCCGCAGCCGCGCTACCCGACGACCCCCCAGCAGCCGGTCTACCCGTCCGGACTGCAGCCGCGGTACCCGAACGGGCCACAGCTGCCGGCACGGCCCGCCGCCGCAGCGCAGCCGATCTCTGCGCCGGACATCGAACCGGTCACCTCGATCGGCGCGACGGCCGCGCCGCGCTCGAGCGAGGGCAACCTCGCGACCAGCATGCTGAAGATCCTCCGGCCGGGCAGGTCCGCCGAGGCGCCGCCCGGCTCGATCAAGATCGGGCGTGCCACCGACAACGACATTGTGATCCCCGACGTGCTGGCGTCCCGTCACCACGCCACGTTGGTACCCACGGCCGCCGGCACCGAGATCCAGGACAACCGCAGCATCAACGGAACGTTCGTCAACGGTGCGCGGGTGGAGTCGGCGCTGCTGCGTGACGGCGACGTGGTCACCATCGGCAATGTTGACCTGGTGTTCGCCGGCGGCACCCTGGTCCGGCGCACCGAGACCGAGGCCGCGACCCGCACCGGCGGGCTGGACGCGCACGGAGTCACCTGGACTATCGAGAACAACAAGACGCTGCTGGACAACATCTCGCTGACCGCGCGTCCGGGCACCCTCACCGCCGTGATTGGCCCGTCGGGCGCGGGCAAGTCGACGTTCGCCCGGCTGGTCGCCGGATATACCCACCCGACGTCGGGAACGGTGACGTTTGAGGGCCACAACATCCACGCCGAGTACGCGTCGCTGCGGTCCCGGATCGGGATGGTGCCCCAGGATGACGTGGTTCACGGTCAGCTGACCGTGAACCAGGCACTGATGTACGCGGCCGAACTGCGGCTGCCACCCGACACCACCAAGGAGGACCGCCGCCAGGTGGTCGCCCAGGTGCTCGAGGAACTCGAGATGACCCGGCATGCCGATACCCGGGTCGACAAGCTGTCCGGCGGTCAGCGCAAGCGCGCCTCGGTGGCGCTGGAGCTGCTGACCGGGCCGTCGCTGCTGATCCTCGACGAGCCCACCTCCGGGCTGGACCCCGCGCTGGACCGCCAGGTGATGACGATGCTGCGCCAGCTCGCCGACGCCGGGCGCGTGGTGCTCGTGGTGACGCACTCGCTGACGTATCTGGACGTGTGCGACCAGGTGCTGCTGCTGGCGCCCGGCGGCAAGACCGCGTTCTGCGGACCGCCCAACCAGATCGGTCCGTCGATGGGCACCACCAACTGGGCCGACATCTTCAGCTCCGTCGCGGGCGACCCGGACGCGGCCCACAAGAGATTCCTCGCCCAGCACGGCCCGCCGCCTCCGCAACCGCCGGCGCAGAAACCCGCCGATCTCGGCAGTCCGACGCGCACCAGTGTGCGAAAACAGTTCTCGACGATCTCGCGACGCCAGATGCGGCTGATCGTGTCCGATCGCGGTTACTTCATCTTCCTGGCGCTGCTGCCGTTCATCATGGGTGTGCTGTCGCTGTCGGTGCCAGGAAACGTCGGCTTCGGCGTGCCCGTTCCTGCGATACAGGGCGGCGAGGCGCCCAACGAGCCGGGGCAGATCCTTGTGCTGCTCAACGTGGGCGCCATCTTCATGGGTACCGCCCTGACTATCCGCGCCCTCATCGGCGAGCGGGCGATCTTCCAGCGCGAACAAGCCGTCGGACTGTCCACGACCGCATACATGTTCGCCAAGGTCTTCGTCTTCGCCGGGTTCGCGTTGATGCAGTCAGCCATCGTCGTGGCCATCAACATATGGGGCAAGAAGTGGGGCCCGGGAGCCGTTACCAGCGGCGCGGTGATCCCCAACCGGACCCTGGAGCTGTACGTCGACATGGCGGCCTGCTGTGTTGCCGCAGCGATGGTCGGCTTGGCCCTCTCGGCGCTGGCCAAATCGAACGAGCAGATCATGCCGCTGCTGGTGATCGCGATCATGTCGCAGCTGGTGTTCCAGGGCGGCATGATCCCGGTGACAGGCCGGGTAGTGCTCGACCAGTTGTCATGGATCACGCCGGCGCGGTGGGGATTCGCCAGCACCGCGTCGACGATCGATCTCATCAGGCTCGTACCGGGCCCGCTGACTCCGCAAGACTCGCATTGGAAGCACACGCCGGGCGCGTGGTGGTTCAACATGGCCATGCTCGGGGCGATCTGCCTCGGCTACCTGAGCCTGGTGCGCTGGAAGATCCGCCTGAAGGGCGGCTGATCCGCGTCACTCGCCGTGGATGTCGAGTCCGTGCGCGGCGGCGAAGGCCAGCGCCTGGTCGATGTCGATGCGCGCGCCTCGCAAGGTGGCGGTGGTCCACAACGTCGGATCGGTGCGGGCACCACGCAGGTCGGCCTCTTCGAGGCGGGCGTCCTGGAGCCGGGCACCGCGCAGGTCCGCACCCCGCAGCACCGCCTTGCGCAGGTCGGCACCCACCAGGCTGGCCTCCCTTAGCCGGCAGTCCGACAGGTCGACGCCGCGCAGATCGCAGCCGCCGAGCACCGCCAGCGTGAAGTCCACCTCGACCAGCGTGAGCGGACGCATCCGGCACTCGGTGAACACCGAGCCGAGCAGGCTGCAGTGCCGAAACGTGCTGTGCCACAGGGAGGTCCGGTGGAACATGCAGTTGCGAAAGGCCGAGCCGGCATGCTCGGACTCCGACAGGTCGACGCCGCTGAAGTCGCATTCGGTGAACACCGCCCGTTCGGTTCGCAACCTACTCAGGTCGTCGTCCCGAAAGTCGTGGCCGACGAATTCCTTTTCGGCCCAGACTGTTTCGGCTTCGTCCACGCGGTCAGCCGCGCAGCGAGGTGAGACTGTCCAGCGCGTACTCGGTGACCGCGATCAGGGCGGCCGTCGCGGAGTGACGGTCACGGGCGTCGACGGTGATCACCGGGATGTCCTCCGGCAAGGCCAACGCCCTGCGCACCTCATGCGCCGGATGCCTTGGCGCACCGTCGAACTCGTTGATAGCGATCAGGAACGGCAGGTTTCGCGCTTCGAAGATGTCGACCCCGGCGAAGCTGTCCTGCAGTCGCCGGACGTCGACGAGGATGATCGCGCCGATCGCACCACGGACCAGATCGTCCCACATGAACCAGAACCGCCGCTGGCCGGGCGTACCGAACAGGTACAGCACCAGATCCTCGTCAAGGGTGATGCGACCGAAGTCCATCGCCACCGTCGTCGTGCGCTTCAGCGGTGTGGCCTCCAGGCCGTCGACGCCCACTGACTGTTTGGTGATCAAGGCCTCGGTCCGCAGCGGCATGATCTCTGACACCGCACCGACGAATGTGGTCTTGCCTGCGCCGAATCCCCCCGCGATGACGATCTTCGTCGAGGCGGCGTCGCGCCTCTCAGAGTGCTCGTAGGCCACGGATGGTCCTTCCTATGAGTTCACGCCGTTCGTCGTCGGTCGCCGAATCGGCCATGGTCGCATGCACCCGCAGATAACCCTGCGACACCAGATCGCCGATCAGCACGCGCGCCACGCCGAGCGGCAAGGATAAATCAGCGGCGATCTCGGCGACGGACGGGCTGTCCACACACAGTTTCAGGATCTGGCCCCGCACGTCGTTTCCCGGCCACCGCGGCGCCCGCGGCGAATCGAGGGTCTCGATGGGTGCCTCCAACGGCAGGTTGACGCGAGAATCGGTGCGGCCGGCCGTCAGTGTGTACGGCCGTACCAGGCTCGGCTCATCCACGGATGCCCACAGTTCGTCCATCGCGGCTCACGAGTGCTGGGGGTTCGCCGCGACGACTGGACCACGCTGCCGACCCGCTCCACGAGGATGGCCATCTCGTATCCGATCTGGCCGATATCGCAGGACCGGGTGGCCAGGGTCGCGAGGTTGGATCCGTCACCGACCCGCATCAGCAGCAGGTAGCCGTTCTCCATCTCGACCACCGACTGCAGCACGTGTCCGCCGTCGATCAACCGCGCGGCGCCGGTCGACAGGCTGGCCAGCCCGGAGGCCACCGCGGCCAGTTGGTCGGCGCGCTCGATGGGCATGTGCTCCTGGCCGCCATCAGCAGGCCGTCGGCGGACACCAGCACCGCATGCGAGACCCCGGCTACTTCGCGGGCGAAGTTGGAGACCAGCCAGTCGAGCGAATCGCGCTGCTTCGAACGTGGCGGATAGGTCATTCGTTATCTGTTCCTCTGGTCTCTCGGGCACGTGACCGGCCGGCGTGGACACCGCCGAAATGGCTGCTCATACTCGCGCGGACGGCGTCGGGATCGCGCACCGGAATCGACTGCGGGCCGGTGTAAATTCCCGGGTCGCTTCGCTCCTGCCCTCCGGTGTCGAATTCGGCTGCCGATGTTACCTCGTCGTCGCCGTCGGTTCTGTGCGCCTCGCCGTTGCGGTGCCCGCCGTTGAGCGGGCCGTCGGGGCCCGCGGCATCCATCGCCTCCGGCACCAACCGCGCACCGGGCTCGCGCACCGGCAACCCGTGTTCGGTGTGCTCCACAACCGGCGCGTCTCGGCGGCCCCGCCGCCGCCCAAGCGTGATCCCACACCGATTCCCAGGCTTTCGACGGTGCGTACCGACAGAGTCAGTCGCGTGGCAATAGTAGACAGGAAAGGACCTGTCAGCCAGCTATCAGTCTCGAAAGGACGCACCATGGTGACCCTGAAGAACTGGAACGAGCAGATCACTTTCGAGGTGCCCGAGGAGCGGTTCCGGGAGCCGAGCGATTTCGCGGAAGTGCAGGCGATCGTCCGGCAGGCTTTCGAGCAGGGCCAGAAGGTGACCGTGGTCGGGGCGCTCCACTCAACCACCGAGTGCATCGTGGGCAGCGGCATCGTCATCTCGATGGCGAAGATGGATCAGGTGCTGGAAATCAACGTCGCCAACGAGCGGGTCACTGTCCAGGCGGGAGTCACGCTGCGCCAGCTCTGCGACGCGCTGAAGGGGGCTCGTCTCCAGCCTCCGGTCGTCCTGGAGTTCGGGAACTTCCAGATCGGTGCCATCAGCGGCACGCACGCGAACGACACGGCCATCACCCGGGGGGCGCAGTTCTCGTCGTTCGTCGTCGGGATGAAGCTGGTCACGCCCACCGGCGACATTCTCGAGATCTCGGAAACGGAGAACAGCGAGCGGCTGCCGCTGGCCCGCTCGCACTTCGGCCTCCTTGGGGTGGTGTGCGAGGTCACGCTCCAGGTCTTCAAGAACGAGCCGCTGCGGATCACCACCCGCTCCCAGGAGATCGAGCACTTCCTCGAGCACTTCGAGCAGGAGCTGGCCGAGCTGAAGGCGACCCAGGACCAGGTGCTCGGGATGCTGTTCCCCCACACCGGAAAGCTGCTGTGGGAGTGCCGCAAGTTCGTCGCGCCGGACCCGGACGGCTTCCTGCCGCCGGACCGGTGGGACGACGTGGTCCAGCAGAAGGGTATCTACCTGTTCAAGGACGTGCTCCTGCCCCTCGTGAAGGCGGGAGCGGCCTCCGGCGCTCCGGCGCCCTGGCCGAGCTGATCAGCCGGGCCGTGATCGAGCTGCCGATGGGCCTCTTCCGCCACGGTTCCTACGTCATCGACCCGTGTGACCGGGGCATCGTCTATCAGCACGATCCGGACTTCGACTTCTACGACTGGGTCTTCCCGGAGGCCAACTGGTGCGCCATGATGCGGGCGCTCCTGGAGCTGGCGGGACGGTTCCGGAGGGAGCGGGACTTCGCGCTGCCGCTGCCGGTGCTGATCTACTTCATCCCGCGGGACGAAGCGTCGCTGCTCTCCCGCGCGCGCGGCGCCGACATGCTGGCGGTCGATCCCACCTATCCGGACCCCGGTGATCCGGACTGGCACACCTTCCGCCGGGCCTTCAACGAGATCGCCGCGCAGCACGGCGGAATCCCCCACATCAACAAGACGCGGGACGGCGCGATCCACCACTTCGCGGCCGCCTGCGACCAGGACGCGCTGCGGACCTCCTCGAAGCGCGGAAGCAGCTCGATCCGAAGGACCTGTTCCTGAACGATTTCTTCAGGACCATGTTCGCCAGGCGCCCCTGATCGGGTGATTGAGTGGTTGAGTGATTGCGCCCCGAAACGCCGAACGCCGGGCCCCGATCCCCCACCCAATCACTCACCACTCAACCACTCAATCACTCGTCTGACTCGATCCGCGCCGACAATCACTCGCCGCCCGGCCCCTGACGGTCGCCCGGCAGGTGCAGCAGGTTCCGGGCGGGATAGAGACACCGTAGAGGCGGCTGGCTAACGCCGAACTGCTGGCCTTCACCGCCTTCCCCAAGCAGATCCGGCGTCAGGTCTGGTCCAACAATCGCCGGGATCGGCTCAACAAGGAGATCCGCCGCACCGAAATCAGCTCATAGAGTTAGCCATGCGGTACTGGTGGCACCGGCTGCGACGGCACCCTGTGACGCGCATGGATCGGTTAACTTATACGACGGTGAACTGCGACACCTGCCAAAAACAATGGATCGAATCGAGGGACTTCCTCGATCCGCCAGAGAATTTGTGGTAATCCAGGGTCTCTCCAAGGAGATCCCCGTGCGCCGCGGAGTCTCGAACGGGTCCACAGCTCGCGTGGATGCATCTGTTGACCTCGACAGACGTAACCTTCCCAAGACGCGCACGCTGAGAGGACACCGTGTTTTGTTCAAGGTGATGTTCTACTCGCCGCGCATCGCGCCCAACACCGGCAATGCGATCCGCATGGTTGCGGCAACGGGCTGTGAATTGCATCTGGTCGAGCCACTCGGATTCGACTTATCGGAACCCAAACTGCGTCGGGCCGGCCTGGACTACCACGACCTGGCATCGGTCATCGTGCACCCGAATTTGGCCGCCGCCTGGGACACCCTCGCGCCGGTACGGGTCCACGCGTTCACTGCGCATGCGACGACGTCGTTCGCCGACGTGGCCTATGAGCCGGGCGATGTGTTGATGTTCGGCCCCGAACCGAGCGGTCTGGACGTCGACACGCTGGCCGACCCGCACATCACGTCGCGGCTGCGCATCCCGATGCTGGCCGGCCGCCGATCGCTGAATCTGTCCAACGCCGCCGCGGTCGCGGTCTACGAGGCGTGGCGGCAACACGGCTTCTTCGGAGCGGTCTAACGCCTACCAGCTGTCCCAGTGCACGATGTCTTCAACCGGCAGCCGCTTGGCCGGCCGGAAGTCGGTGCCCTTGGTGTAGGCGATGGGAAACAGCCCGCCCTGGCTGTACTCGTCGTACGGAATGCCGAGCACCTCGGCGGTCTGCTTTTCGCCCTCGGCGAGCAGATGGAAGGTCGTCCAGCACGACCCGAGACCGCGGGAGCGCAGAGCCAGGCAGAAACTCCACGCCGCCGGGAAGAGCGACGCCCAGAACGACGAGCTGAGCTGTGGCTTGTTTTCGACCCGTCCCTGCAGGCACGGGATCATCAGCACCGGTACCTCGTCCAGGTGCTCGGCGAGGTATAGCGCCGAGTCGGTGACGGCCTCCATCCGCTCACCACGGATGTCGCCGTCGGGGTATTCGGCCCTTGGCATCTTCCGATACCACTCGGCGCCTCTTTTGTAGATGTCGGCGAGCGCCGTCTTCTTGTCGGCGTCCTCGACGAAGACCCACTGCCAACCCTGGGCGTTGGAGCCCGTCGGCGCCTGAATCGCCAACTCGAGACATTCCAGAAGCACCTTGCGCGGCACCGGCTTCTCCAGGTCAAGCCGCTTGCGCACCGAGCGGGTGGTGGTCAGGACTTCGTCGACGGACAGGTTCAAGGTCATTTCGCGAGACTACATTCAGGCCATGGCAGTCGAACTCTCGCAAGAGGTTTCCAGCAGGCTCGAATCCGATCACTACGCGTGGCTGACCACGGTCGCGAAATCCGGTCAGCCGGTACCGCGGTTGGTGTGGTTCTATTTCGACGGTACGGATGTGATCGTGTATTCGATGCCGAACGCCGCCAAGATCAGGCATATCAACGCGCATCCGCGGGTGAGCCTGAATCTGGACTCCGACGGCAACGGTGCCGGGATCATCATCGTCGGCGGCAGCGCGGTCGTCGACGAGGTCGGTGTCGACGCTCGCAAGGACGGCCCGTTTTGGGCGAAGTACAAGGAGGACGCCGAGCGGTTCGGTCTGACCGAGGCGTACGCGGCGTACAGCACCCGGCTGAGGGTCGGCATCGACAAGGTCTGGACCACCTCGACAGAGGCCTAGCCCGTTCCTAACCCCTTCCCGCGAGCGTGCGTGTTTGTAGCGCGGCACGCCGAGAATGAGTGGCATTTTGCGCACGCTCGCCGTCGGCGAGGTTTCATCGGCAGGTCGCTTTGAGTGAACGAAGCGACGACATGCCGGCAGGAACAGCGCACGTTCGGAATAGGTCCGCTCCGCCAGTATCGCGCACCTATTTGTATTGCGTTCTCGGCCTTTACGGTCCCTTCTCGGGCGCGAGCGTCCACAAAATGCCACCCGCACGGCGTGTCGCCGGCGAACGCACGCTCGCGGGTGTGGGGTCAGCGGAAGTCGCGGGAGCGGGATGCCACCCGCATATCGAGCTTGCCCATACGGTCGGCGACGACGGTGACCGCGCCGCTGGCGTTCTGCACCTGACCGCGGATCAGCAGCGCCGACGCCGTCTGTGCCAGCCTGCGGTGCCGCCCCCACACTCCGGGCGAACACAGGATGTTCACCATCCCGGTCTCGTCTTCGAGATTGATGAACGTCACGCCCTGCGCCGTCGCCGGCCGCTGCCGGTGCGTCACAGCGCCGGCCACCAACACCCGGGTCCCGTCGGGCACCTCCAAGAGTTTGTCGGCGGGGACCACGCCCATGGCGTCGAGGTCCTCGCGCAGGAACTGCGTGGGATAGCTGTCCGGTGAAATCCCGGTGGCCCACACGTCGGCTGCGGCCAGTTCCAGTTCGGTCATGCCCGGCAGTGACGGGATATGCGATGACGACCCCACTCCCGGCAACCGGTCCGGACGCTGGGTCGCGGCCGCGCCGGCCGCCCACAGTCCCTCGCGACGGGAGATCCCGAAGCAGCCCAGTGCCCCGGCGGTGGCCAGCGCCTCGGTCTGCGGCACGCTCAGCTGCAGCCGTGCGGTCAGATCCAGAAGGGATGTGAACGGCCCGTTGGCTTTTCGCTCGTCCACGAGCCGCTCGGCCTGCTCGTCGCCGATGTGCCGGACACTGCCCAGTCCCAGCCGCACTTCGAGCCCGGCGTTCTCCAGCGTGGCGTGCGCCAGGCTGGCGTTGACATCGGGCCCGTGCACCGTGACGCCGTGTCGGCGCGCGTCGGCCACCAGCGACTGCGGCGAGTAGAAACCCATCGGCTGCGCACGCAGCAGTGCCGCGCAGAACGCCGCCGGATGGTGCAGCTTGAACCACGACGAGTAGAACACCAGCGAGGCGAAGGACAGCGAATGGCTTTCCGGGAAGCCGAAATTGGCGAAGGCTTCCAGCTTCTCGTAGATCCGGTCGGCCACCTCGCCGGTGATGCCGTGCCGTTCACGCATGCCGTCGTAGAACCTGCCGCGCAGCCGCCGCATCCGTTCGGTCGAGCGTTTCGATCCCATCGCCCGGCGCAACTGGTCGGCCTCGGCGGCGGTGAACCCCGCGCAGTCGACCGCAAGCTGCATGAGCTGCTCCTGAAACAGCGGCACCCCCAACGTTTTCCGCAACGCGGACTCCATCGACGGGTGCTCGTAGGTCACTGGATCCAGACCGTTGCGACGTCGGATGTACGGATGCACCGATCCACCCTGGATCGGGCCCGGACGGATCAACGCGACCTCGACCACCAGGTCGTAGAACACCCGGGGCTTCAGCCGGGGCAGGGTGGCCATCTGCGCCCGCGACTCCACCTGGAACACCCCGACCGAATCGGCGCGCTGCAGCATCTCGTACACTGCCGGCTCGCTCAGATCCAGCCTGGCCAGGTCGACCTCGATGCCCTTGTGCTCGGCGAGCAGGTCGATGGCGTAGTGCAGCGCCGAGAGCATGCCCAGCCCGAGCAGGTCGAACTTCACCAAACCTATTGCCGCGCAGTCATCTTTATCCCACTGCAGCACGCTGCGGTTCTCCATCCGTGCCCATTCCACCGGGCACACGTCGGCGATCGGGCGGTCGCAGATCACCATGCCGCCGGAGTGGATGCCCATGTGCCGCGGCAGGTTGTGGATCTGCAGGGCCAGGTCGATCACCTGTTCCGGGATGTCTTCGACGTCCGGCGAGTCGGCCAGACCGTTCCACCGGCTGATCTGCTTGCTCCAGGCATCCTGCTGACCCTGGGAGAACCCCAGCGCGCGGGCCATGTCGCGCACCGCGCTGCGGCCGCGGTAGGTGATGACGTTGGCGACCTGCGCGGCGTAGTCGCGGCCGTAGCGGTCGTAGACGTACTGAATCGCCTTCTCGCGCAGGTCCGATTCGATGTCGATGTCGATATCCGGCGGCCCGTCCCGCGCCGGGGACAAGAACCGCTCGAACAGCAACTCGTTGGCGATCGGGTCGACGTTGGTGACACCGAGCGCGTAGCAGACCGCCGAGTTGGCCGCCGATCCCCTGCCCTGACACAGGATGTTGTTCTCCCGGCAGAACCGGGTGATGTCGTGTACCACCAGGAAGTAGCCCGGAAATTGCAGCCGCGCAATGACTTCCAGCTCGTGCTCGATCTGCGCGTACGCCCGCGGCGCCCGCTCCGGCGGTCCGTACCGGTTGCGGGCGCCTGCCATCACCAGGTGCCGCAGCCAGCTGTCCTCGGTGTGCCCGGCCGGGACGTCGAACGGCGGCAACTGCGGGGCGATAAGCGCCAGCCCGAACGCGCACTGCTCGCCAAGCTCGGCCGCGGCCGTCACCACCTCGGGCCGGTGCGCGAACAGCCGCGCCATCTCCTCCCCCGACCTCAGGTGCGACCCACCCAGCGGCGCCAGCCAGCCGGCCGCCTCGTCCATCGAGTGCCGGGCCCGGATCGCACCCATCGCCATCGCCAGCCGACCCCGGGACGGCTCGGCGAAATGCGCCGCGGTGGTGGCTATCAGCCCCACCCCGAAGCGGGGCGCCAGGTCGGCCAGCGCCGCGTTGCGCTCGTCATCGAGCGGATGACCGTGATGGGTGAGTTCGATGCTGACCCGGTCGCGGCCGAACCGGTCAACCAGGTCGGCCAGCGCGGCCGCGGCAGCCTCCGGGCCTCCCTTGGAAAGCGCTTGGCGCACATGCCCTTTGCGGCAGCCGGTCAGGATATGCCAGTGCCCGCCTGCCGCCTCGGTCAGGGTGTCGTAGTCGTAGCGCGGCTTGCCTTTCTCGCCGCCGGCCAGATGCGCCGACGCCAGCTGCCGGGACAGCCGCCGATACCCTTCCGGCCCGCGGGCCAGCACCAGCAGGTGCGGCCCGGGCGGGTCAGGCTCCTCGGTGCGGGCGCCGTTGCCCAGCGACAGCTCGGCACCGAACACCGTCGCCATGTCCAGTTCCTTGGCGGCCTCGGCGAAACGCACCACCCCGTAGAGCCCGTCGTGGTCGGTCAGCGCGATGGCCCGCAGATCCAGGCGAGCGGCCTCCTCGACGAGTTCCTCCGGCGTGCCGGCACCGTCGAGGAAGCTGTATGCCGAGTGCGCGTGCAACTCGGCGTACGGGACCGACGTACCCGGCCGCCGAACGTCCGGCGGCCGATACACGCCGCGCTTGCGGGACCAAGCCGGGCTGTCGCCGCCGTCACCGTTCGGCTCGGCCAGCGGCGCCCCCGCGCGGCGCGGCTTGCCGGTGAGCACCCGCTCCATTTCCGTCCAGCTCGGCGGCCCGTTATGCCAGCCCATCTAGCCATTATATCGAACATTTGTTCGAGACACCCAGGTGTTTCCTATGCGGAACCGGCACCCCGCGATACGCTGCCACAAAGTAGGATGCCCAGTCACTCGAGATTGGTCCGCCGATGCATCACATCCGCCGGCTTTCTCCTATCGCGACAATCGCCTGTGCCCTTGTCGCAATCAGCACGGTGGTCGCCGGCGGCAAGCCTGAGCCGCCACAACAGCCACCGCCACGTGAACTCACCATCACGTTCATGCGCCATGCCGAATCCTTCGGCAACGTATCGGGTTTCATCGACACGTCCACGCCAGGGCCAGAACTGACCGAACTCGGGCGCCAGCAGGCACAGCAGGCGGCCGATACGTTTGTTCCCGACGAGTACGACGGCATTTACGCGTCTACGATGATCCGGACCCAGCAGACCGGCGAGCCGACCGCGCGGGTCGAAAACGAGCCCATCGAAGTACTGGCGGGCCTGCGAGAGATCGAAGCCGGGGTTTATGAAGGGCAACCCGACAAGGCCGCGAGACCGAGTTACCTCCAGGCGCCGAATGAATGGGTCAAGGGCGACCGCGCTGCCCGCATCCCCGGCTCCATCGACGGGAACGAGTTCGATGCCCGTTTCGATGAGGCCGTGCAACAGATCTACAACAGCGGCGACACTCGACCGATCGCCTTCTCACACGGCGCGGCCATCATGTACTGGACGCAGATGAACGTCGACAATCCTGCACCCGCGTTACTTACCGAGGCTCCGTTACAGAACACCGGCCGTGTCGTGGTGACTGGATCGCCCGGACTCGGCTGGAAATTAGTGACCTGGCAGGCCAAAGGGCCATAGCGATCGCGCACCCTCGCGGGCGCATCTGCGACGGACGTTTGCCCCCGTTGCCCGCTGACTCCATAAGGGAACCAGCAGGCCCGATGTCGCCGCCCTTGCGGCTCCGGGCGGCGTGCCGGTGAGCACCCGCGCCATTTCCGTCCAGCTCACGGCCCGTTATCCCAGGCCACAACGCCAAGTATGTCGCACTGGTGTTCGAGAGGGTCAATCGAAGACCAGCCATTGCTACTGAGTTGAACTCAACTTAGTATCGGGACATGACGGCCGCCCTCACCTCCCGCGCGGAGGCGACGCGCCGCGCGCTGATCGATGCCGCGGTTGCCGAATGGACCGTGACCGGCGAGGTGGAGGTGGCCGCGGTCGCGCGGCGCGCCGGCGTCAGCGCCGGGCTGCCCTACCGGTATTTCGGGACCCGCTCGGGATTGCTGATCGCACTGGTCGAAGACTTTTACTCCCGGCTGGAGGACGCTGCCGGGATGCGCCGCTACGACGCTTCCAGCTGGATCGATCGGGAACGACGCCGAATCGAGGACTGGGTGGCGTTCCTATACGCGGAGCCACTGGCGCCGCTCGTCTTGAGCGGACCCGTCGGCGACGGCGCGGTTATCGCCGCCAACGCCCGTCTCGGCGGGCGGTTGGCCGCGGTGGGCGCCCGCAACATGGCCAACGCGCAGAAGACCGGCGAACTGCCCGCCGACCGGGACCCCGAGATGTTGGCCGCCGCCACCTTGTCCGGGATCCACGCGATGGCGTCGGTCGCGCTGAACCGTTCGCCCCGCCCACCCGCGTCCACGGTTGTCGAGCAGGTGTGGGCTTTTGTTTGCGGCGCCGTCGGTGTCGCCGTCGATAGGAGACCGTGAGGATGAAACTTCAACACGATCCGGTGATATCCCTTGCCGATCTCTCCGGCGACCTTGGCCGCCGTTACAAGACCACCCCAACCGGCGGCGCATCCTTCGATCCCGGTCTGGTTGACTCCGACCTCGCGGCAGTCCAGCGCGACGGGTATGTGATCTGGGAGAACCTGCTCAGCGAGGAGGAGTGCGAGCGGATCCGCGACGCGGTAACCCCGCTACTGGATCACAACGGCCGCAACACCTTCGAAGGCCGCCGCACGCAACGTTTACAGCGTCCTGAACAAGACCCGAGCTTGCGATCGGCTCGTCGACCATCCCCGGGCGTTGGCCCTGCTTGACCGGCTGTTCATGCCCAATTACCTACTGTCCCAACTGCAGGTCATCAACATCGGGCCCGACGAAACCAGCCAACTCCTCCACTATGACGACATGTTCTACCCGATCCCACGGCCTAGGCCGCCGCTGGGCGCGGCGACGATCTGGGCCATCGATGACTTCACCGGGGACAACGGAGCCACTGTAGTGGTACCCGGCAGCCACCTGTGGGACGACGAGCGCCAACCTGGGCCGGCGGACGAGCACATGCCTGCGGTGATGCCCTCGGGTTCCTGCATCTTCTTTATCGGGACGTTGTGGCACGGCGGCGGCGCCAATCGCTCACCGCGGCAAAGGCTCGCCGTCACGGCGCAGTATTGCGAGCCGTGGCTGCGGCCTCAGGAGGCCTACTCGTTGTCGGTGCCCACCGACATCGTCCGCACGGTCTCGCCGGACATCAGGCGGATGCTGGGCTACAGCATCCATCCGCCGTTCGTAGGTGCGGTGGACGGCATGCACCCGTTGCGCCTGCTCGAAGACATACCAACCGACCGTTGAACACTCGACGCCGCCACCCCGTTGCGCTGCTCGCCGAGGGCCCAGACCCTACGCTGCCCTTGGCCTACGGAAGGAAAGGAATGGCGTCAACCAAGTACATCGACTATGTCGGCGGCGTGGCGGTCGCGGTGGGTGTCGGAGCCGCGCTCGCGGCGGCGAGCCAGGGCACCGCCCACGCCGACTCCGCTGAGACAAGGTTCGCCAGCCAAGGAATCCGCCGACACCGCGACCGCCACCGGCATCGACCCAAACGAATAGTCAGACGCTGTACTCCGCGGCGCCGTCCTCGAGGACCAGCCGGGCGTTCGACCCGTCCGGATTTGCCGCCTCGGTTCGGAACACCGCGCGCCCCGGCTCGGTGCGCCAGATCGAGGTGGTGAGCGTCTCGCCGGGGAACACCGGTGAAGTGAACCGCGCCGCGATGGCCTTGAGCTTCGCGGCGTCACCGCCGCCGAGTTCGGCGACCAGCGCGCGGCCCGCAACGCCGTAGGTGCACAGGCCGTGCAGGATCGGCTTCGGGAAGCCGGCCATCTTCTGGGCGAACCACGGGTCGCTGTGCAGGGGGTTGCGGTCGCCGGAGAGCCGGTAGATCAGCGCCTGGTCCTCCCGCGTCGGCAGCGCTACGCTCGAATCGGGCTCGCGGTCGGGTATCTCGGGTGCCGGCGGCCGCTGCCCGGGTTGACCGCCGAAGCCGCCTCCGCCGCGGATCACCGCGGTGGTCAGGGTTTCGGCGATGACGTCGCCGGTCTTCGGGTCGGTGCCGGTGGCCTTGAGCATCACCACCGCGTTCTTGCCCTCACCCTTGTCCTGAATGTCGGCGACCTCGGAGACCACGCTCAGCTTGCCCGCCGGCGGCAGCGATTTGAACACGCGGATCTCCTGAGATCCGTGCAGCAGCATGCCGAAATTGAATGTGCCGATCTTCAGGGCCGCCGCGAACGGCGAGCACGCGATGACGGCATAGGTCGGTAGCACTTGCTGGTCGATGTCATGGCTGTTCTCGGTCGTGAACGCCAGATCGTCGGTGCCCGCCCCGATGCCAAGCGCATAGAGCAGCGTGTCACGGTCGGTCCACTCGAAAAGTTGCGGCTCGGTTTTTGCACCCACGGCTGTCGGGTCAATCGGCATCGGCACTCCTTGTTGGTTCAGTCGGACGATGTCTGGTCGATGACGGCCACTTACGGTCGCCCAAGAACGGACGTGCAGCCAACGCGTAAATCGCCAACACCACGACCGGCGCGAGCAGCGGCGACCACGGCAACCGTGGCGCAAACGATGTCGCGACCACACCGGCGAACGTAAAGCCCACGGCCGCAACCATTGTCGGCGTAGTCGCGGTAACGACGCCGGCGGCTGCGCCGACCGCGTGACGCAGCACCAGGTAGGCGGCCGCGGAAAGTCCGGACAGCGCGGCGAACATGGGTGATGGATCGGAGAGAACGATGGCCGACATCGCCAGCAGCACCGCAATTGTTGCGGCCGAGCGAATTCGAAGTCCGGCCAGCACCGCGATCGCGGCGAGTGCAGCCGGGACGGATGCGAGCCCGGGGGCCTGCACAGCAGCCCCCGCCGCCATCAGCAGTCCGAACGCCGTCGAGAAGGCGCGGGTCATGTCATCGCCGCCTACGCACCGGCCGACGGTGTTCGGGCGCCAGACGCATCGCTTGATCGAGTGTGCTTTCGCCCCACCACGACACCACGTCGACACCGATCGAGCCCATGTCGCGGTACATGGCGGACCGCTGCAACGCCCACATCCGCGCAACCAGTGGGTCCTGTTCGTCCTCGAACGGCACGGCCTCGAGCACGTCGACGGCCACGACGACGTGACCGCGTTTGCGCAGATCGATCAAGGCCAGCGCGAACTCGGTATCGAGCAAGGTGGAAAAGCCAACCACGATCGCGCCCGGAGGAACGGCAGCCGGAGGCGCCAATGTCCCTGTGGTGGTTTCGAATCCACCGCCAACGCCGAGCACGGCGTCCAGCACCCGATAAAACTGTCGTCGTCCGATGTCGGCGCCGAGCCACCTGGGGCGGCGGCCCCCGAGTACGACGATGCCGGCGCGATCACCGTTTCGCAGCGCGCTTTGCACTACCTGGGCGGCACCGCGCGCCGTTCGCTCGGTCGCCGCGCTGGCCGGACCCGGGGCCTGCGCGCTCGTGTCGAGCAGCACCACTATGTCAGCCGCGCGGTCGGTCAATCGCTCCGTGACGTGCAGGCGGCCACGTCGCGCGCTGACCGGCCAGTTGACTGTGCGCAACTGGTCGCCGGGCACATAGGCACGAATGTCGGCGTACTCGACACCGGGTCCGATGTGCCGAGTGAGGTGGGTGCCCAGGCGATCGGGCAACTCGATCTGCGGGATGGTCGTCTGCTGTGGTGGCACAACGGGAAACACGCCGATCTCGGCGGGGTCGACCGTAGCCGTCCCGGCCAGTAAACCGCCGCGTGCTAGTACGTCGACCCGACACCGGAGGGGGTAGCGGCCCCATCGTTCGGCCGACGCCGCAACAGTTTTCAGGTGCCGGGAGCTGTCGTCGCTCACCTCGATCCGCATCCCGTCCACGGCTGACACCGAGACGTCCACCTCCACGTCGTCGGGCTCCGCGAAGGCCGACACGCTCAGCTGCGCCTGCTCGCCTTCAAAGCATCGCTGCAGACCGGGCTCACCCGTAACGTGGACCTTCGGCACCGGCCGCTGCCAACCGATCGAACACAACACACCGAGCAGCGGCGCCGCGAACGCGATCAGCTGCCAGCTCGACCCGATCACGGCGGCGACGAGCGCAACCCCGGCACAGGTCGCAATCGCCAGGGTCAGAGGCGATGCACGCCAACGCAATTCAGCTTCGACGCGGCGGGACTCGATCACGACGTATCGCCGGTCTGCCCGCGAGCCCGCGGAACCGGCAAACGCCGCAAGAGTTCCGCCACCACATCCGAGCCGTGAACGCTGCGCACCCACATCTCCGGCCGCAGGCTGATCCGGTGCGCCAGCACCGGAACGGCAAGCGACTTGACGTCTTCGGGTATCACATAGTCCCTGCCCAGCAGGAGGGCACGCGCACGGGCGAGTTGGACCAGATCGATCTCCGCTCGCGGGCTGGCACCGACGGTAACCTGCGGATGATGGCGGGTGGCCGTCGCCAGCGACACCACATAGTGCAGGACGTCGTCGTGCACCGTCACCTGCTCCACCGATTCGCGCATCGCCAGGAAGTCGTTTGTGTCCACAACCTGATTCACCGTCGGTTCGGCCGAACCTCGTTCGAGCCGGCGGCGCAGCATGAACGTTTCATCCTTCTCTGACATGTACTTGAGTTCGAGCCTGACGGCGAAGCGGTCCAACTGCGCCTCGGGTAACGGATAGGTGCCCTCGTACTCGATGGGGTTGTCCGTGGCCAGTACGATGAACGGCGCAGGCAGCCTGTGGGTTTCGCCGTCGATGCTCACCTGTCCTTCGGCCATCGCCTCGAGCAGCGCGGCCTGGGTCTTGGGTGGCGTCCGGTTGATCTCGTCGGCCATCAGCAGATTGGTGAAGATGGGCCCGCGACGGAATTCGAAACGGCCCGACTGCATGTCGTAGACGGTCGAGCCGAGCAGGTCGGCCGGCAGCAGATCTGGGGTGAACTGCACACGGGTGAATCCGAGCCCCAAGGCTGCGGCGAAGGACCGCGCAATCAGCGTCTTACCCAGGCCGGGGAGATCCTCTATGAGTACATGCCCTCGCGCGAGCACGGTGGTGAGAATGAGCGTCAGCGCCGCGCGCTTGCCTACCACGACCCGCTCGATCTCGTCGAGCACCGCCTCGGCGTAGGCGGTGGTGGTCGCGGTGGGCATGGTCATATCTGCTCCATTCGCTGCAGAATTTCGTCGAGTGCCGCCCGACCCGGGCCCGGCTCGTGGCCACCGGTGCGCGCGACGTTCCCTGGATCCACCCACGCCCACAGTTCCGGGCCGAACAGCATCCGACCGGTGGCCTGCAGGGCGGCCGGATCCTTGCTCTGCCGATGGCCGGTCGCCATCTGGAACTCCCTCGCCAGCTTGGGCCGCAAGTGCCGATCCCAGTCCGCTCGCGATGATTCCGACCACCGGATCAATGTCTCGGTGCGAGACCGCCAGCGGCGCAACGACTCCGCGGGATCGTGGGAAGGCGGCTCAGCCGGTGCGTGCCCGACCTCGCCGACCAAGAACCGTCGGACCGCGAACAGCACCGCGGCCAACGCGACACCCGAGACCAACAACACCAACCGACGATCGGACGTGATCGCCATCAACTCCACGCCGATCACCAGGCAAAGGCCCACTACCACAAGCTTCTTCATGCGACGCTCCGCAGTTCCTCGAGAACCAGCCGAAGCACACGCACCGCGGTCTCGCGATGTCCCTCGTTCATCACGTGCGGACTAAATCGCGCCTCCGTGAAGAGCTCGACCAACTGCGCTGCGTTGTCGGCGCGCAGCGCGTGGTGTTCGACGGCCCGGGCCAGCACCTCGGATGGCGTGTCGGAGTCCTGCGGAACGGCGCCTGGGGCGTTCGCGAGGCCACGTTCCATCGCCGCGTAACACGCGATGATCGCCGCTCGCGGTTCTCGGCTGAGGTCCCCGATTTCGGCCAGTCCGAGTTCGGCTGCCCGCGCGAGCGATTCGGGTCCAGACACGGGGTTCGCCGGCGCGGACGTAGCGTCGGCGACGGGATACGTCCGCGCGAGGCGGCGTTTCATGCGCGACGCGACGGCCGATGCCGCGGCAACCAGCACAATGAACGCCACCGTCGTCACGGCGAGGTAGGTGAACACCCTCACGTCCTGTTGCGGTGGCGCGGACGGCGGTGGCTGCGCGGTACCGTCACTGCGCGGCGCGGTGCTTGGCGGCGGGTCCGGCGCGGGCTGATCGATTCCCTGCGGTGCGCCGGCCCGAACCAGCAGTAAGACGATGAGCAGCCAGACGATGATCGCGCCGAGCCCGATCAGCCAGAAGCGCCACGTCGGTCGCATCCCGCTACCACCAGGCGACTCGGGCAGGCCACCCGCGCGGGCCGGCAGCGGACGGCGATCCCGCAGCCGCGCAATGATCGCTATCGCGATGATCACCAGGGACGCGGCGACCAGCGCGACAACTGCCAACAGGCCAACCGCGCCGTTGGTGGGTTGCTCGCGCGGTGCCGCCCGCTCGGCCCCGGGCAGATATCCACGCAGAGCAACGGCAGCGACAACCAACATCACGACCAGGGCGACCACCCGCCCTGTCGGTTTGTCGATACCGATCATCGGCACACCACTCGACTGGTTGCTCACCACCTTGCGGCGGTTGGGTTGCCACCATCCTGGCACCAACGGCCATCCGCCATGTTGACCTTTGCCCGACGAGGCGCGACCATGACCGCATGCGCTATGTCGTTACCGGCGGTACCGGGTTTATTGGACGCCGAGTCGTTTCGCAGATTCTCGCCCGCGGCGATGACACCGAGATGTGGGTACTGGTCCGCCGCGAATCGCTGGCGCGGTTCGAACGCCTGGCCACGGATTGGGGTGAGCGCGCGAAACCGCTGGTCGGCGACCTCACCGCGCCGAACCTCGGCCTGACCGATGAGGCGATTGCCGAGCTCGGAACCGTCGACCACGTGGTGCACTGCGCCGCCATCTACGACCTCACCGCCGCCGCGGACACCCAGCGCGCCGCCAACGTCGATGGCACCCGCGCGGTGATCGGCCTGGCGCGTCGGCTCGACGCGACCCTGCACCACGTGTCGTCGATCGCGGTGGCCGGAGACTACCGCGGCGAGTACACCGAGGAGGACTTCGACGTTGCGCAGGATCTGCCGACGCCGTATCACCAGACCAAGTTCGAGGCCGAGCTGCTGGTGCGCTCCGAGCCCGCGCTGCGCTACCGGATCTACCGGCCCGCGGTCGTCGTCGGCGACTCGGTCACCGGCGAGATGGACAAGGTCGACGGCCCGTACTACTTCTTCGGACTGCTCGCCAGACTGGCAGTGTTGCCCAAGTTCACCCCGATCGTGCTGCCCGACACCGGCCGCACCAACATCGTCCCGGTCGACTACGTCGTCGACGCGCTTGTCGAGCTGATACACGCCGAGGGCCGCGACGGTCAGACCTTCCACCTGGTCGCGCCGAAAACCATTGGCCTGCGCGGTATCTACCGCGGGGTCGCCAAGGCGGCCGGTCTTCCACCGCTGCGCGGATCGCTGCCGCGCGCGACCGCCACGCCGTTCGTCAAGGCCACCGGCCGGGCCAAGGTGTTGCGCAATATGGCCGCCACCCAGCTCGGCATCCCCGCCGAAATTCTCGACGTCGGCGATCTCGCGCCCACCTTCACCGACACCAATGCTGAAGAAGCATTGCGCGGCACCGGGATAGCGGTGCCGGAGTTCGCGTCCTACGCACCGCGGCTGTGGCGCTACTGGGCCGAGCACCTGGATCCGGACCGCGCCCGTCGCGATGATCCGGCCGGGCCGCTGGTGGGCCGCCACGTCATCATCACCGGCGCCTCCAGCGGTATCGGTCGCGCCTCGGCGGTCGCGGTGGCCGAACGCGGCGCGACGGTGTTCGCGCTCGCCCGCAATGCCGAAGCGCTGGACGAACTCGTCGCCGAGATCCGCGCGGCGGGCGGCCAGGCGTACGCGTTCACGTGTGACGTCACCGATTCCACGTCGGTCGAGCACACGGTCAAGGACATCCTGGGCCGGTTCGGGCACGTCGACTATCTGGTGAACAACGCCGGACGGTCCATCCGCCGGTCGGTGATCGCGTCCACCGACCGGCTGCACGACTACGAACGTGTGATGGCGGTCAACTACTTCGGCGCGGTGCGGATGGTGCTGGCGCTGCTGCCGCACTGGCGCGAGCGCCGGTTCGGTCACGTGGTCAACGTGTCCAGCGCAGGAGTGCAGGCCCGCAACCCGAAGTACAGCTCGTATCTGCCGACCAAGGCGGCGCTCGATGCGTTCGCCGACGTGGTTTCCACCGAAACGCTGTCCGACCACATCACATTCACCAACATCCACATGCCGTTGGTGCGGACCCCGATGATCGTGCCGTCACGGCGGCTCAACCCCGTCCCGCCGATCAGCGCCGAGCATGCCGCGGCCATGGTGGTACGCGCGCTGATCGAGAAGCCGGCTCGGATCGACACTCCCCTGGGCACGCTGGCGGATTTCGGCAACTACCTGACGCCAAAGTTGTCGCGCCGCGTCCTGCACCAGCTCTACCTCGGCTATCCCGATTCCGCGGCCGCCCGCGGCGACGCACCGGCCGAAGTGAAGGGCGAGACATCGCGCCGGCCGAAGCGCCCCGCCCGGGCGGTCGCGACGCTGCGGGTGCCCCGACCTATCAAAAGACCGATCAAACGTGCGGTGCGGCTTCTGCCCGGCGTGCATTGGTAAGTGGGGCTCACGCGCCCAGTTCGGGTGGGACGGTGCCGCCGCCGTCCACGAGCGCAAACAGGTAAGACCGGGATCGGCCAGTGGTCATCATCGCGATGGCTCGCTGAAGTCGATCTCGCGCCCTTCGATGTAACGCGGGGCGGGCAGGTCCTGGGCAGCCGACAACGTTTCGGCGATAACGCGGATGGTGAGGGTGTCCAGAATGGAATGGAACAGGCCGTTGTCGTCGAAGTTGATGTTGGCGCCGGCGACACGGACGAACAACACGGTGTCTTCGGTGTTGCCCTCGGGGACATAGAGCGTGTGGACCGAACCGCCCGGCTCATATAGATAGGAACCCGCGGTCTGCGGCTGATCGGGGTACTCGCTGTACACCCATCGGCCCTTGAGCGTGTACACCTCGGCCGGTCCAGTGTGGTAATGGAGCGGCAGGCTGGTGCCCGGAGCGAAAGTCACCAGGACTACCCACGCGTTGTGCTCGAAATCCAATCGCAGGACCTGAAGGTGGATGCCCGGCGCAACCGTGTCCCGGATCAACGGAATGTCAGCCTGGTTGACGGTCAGCAGGCGCTTCTGTGGAAGTGCGACGAACGGTAGTTCGGTGCCGGTCGACGTGGCGGTTGGCCCGGGGGCGGTGGTGCTAGGCATTCTTAGGGCTCCTCTTCGATAGCTGTTTGGAGTTGACATTTCTCGCGGATCGGGATCGCGGGCGGTGATGTGTTCGCTGGTGGCGACGGCAGTTCCAACAGCCGTTCTGTACTTGTCCGGAAGTCATGGGCTCGACGTAAGTAGGCTGGCTGCGCGTTCGGCGATGGCCAGCACCGCTGCGTTGGTGTTCCCGGAGACGATCGACGGCATCACCGATGCGTCTGCAATGCGAAGGTTTTCGATTCCGTGAACCTTGAGCGCAGGGTCGACCACTGATGTCCCGTTGGTTCCGATCTTGCATGTGCCGACCGGATGAAAGTAGGTGGAGACGGTTCGGCGCAGGTATGCGTGACAGGCGGCGGCGCTTCGGGTCTGGCTACCGGGAAACAATTCCTCGTCACGGAGGTGGGCGAAGGCGGGCGCAGATCCGATCTCTCGGGCGGCATGAAGACCGACTGTTAGTCGTGCCATGTCGCTGGGGTCGGTGAGGTAGCGGGGGTTGATGATTGGTGCCCGCTCCGGGTCGGCACTGGCCAGCCGGATGGATCCGCGGCTGGCCGGCTTCATCAGCGCGAAGATGACCGAGTAGCCGTGTTCTTGTCCCGGCACAAACCGGGGGTGGATTGGGAACTCGATGAAGATCGCATGCAGGTCGGGCACCACCGCGGGTTCGCTCCGCAACAGCACCTGCGGCTTGCGCGCATAGAGCCCGTTGCCGATAGCGCGGGTGGTCGTATAGGCGACCTGCGACTTCGGGTGATCCTGGAGGTTGGCGCCGACGCCGGGAAGATCGGCGACCACTTCGATGCCGAGGTCACGCAGATGCTGTGCCGGACCGATGCCCGAGAGCAAGAGCAGTTGCGGGGTGCCGATTGTCCCCGCGCTGAGGACGACCTCGCGGTCGAGCGAATGCGGTATGGATTTCCCCGTGTTGCAGGTACTCGACGCCCTGACAGCCCACGCGCTTCACCAGGAGTCGCCGGACATGGGCGTCCGCCACGACGGTGAGGTTGGGGCGACCGGCAATTGGGGCCAGGTAGCCGTCTGCCGCGCTCTGCCGTACCCCGTCAACGACATTGCTCTCGTGCCATGAGGTGCCTACCGCCGCCGCGCCGTTGCTGTCTGGGTTGACGGCATGGCCCGCCTGCACCGCGGCCTCAAAGGCCGCTTCCCACAGGGGATCTTTCGCGGGTGCGGGCGCGACCTGCATTGGTCCGTCAAGCCCCCGGTATTCCGGATCGCCGCCGTCGACGGCTCGCTCGCTGCGCTTGAAGAACGGCAGCAGCTCGTCGTAATTCCATCCCGTCGCGCCTGCCGCCTCCCAGGCGTCGTAGCTGGACCGGTCGCCACGGAAATGCATCATCCCGTTGATGCCGCTCGATCCGCCGAGAACCTTTCCCCGCGGCCACAAATGGACTGCGTTCTCGGTCTCGGCCTGAGGAATTGTCTGGTACCCCCAGTCCACCGACGAGCCCTGCAGGCTGAAGAACGCCACGGGGTCTGCCATGCCGGCAGACGCTATCGCAGCACCGGCTTCCAACAGGAGCACGCGCGTGTCGGGGTCCTGCGAGAGCCGTGTGGCAAGCACGCAGCCCCCTGTGCCGCCACCGACGACGATGTAGTCAAACGAGGCCATACGTCAAAGCTCCGAACTCACAACACGTTTGGTTACAGATAAATGGACTGGAATCGTTGGTATGACAGAAGCGACTCTGGGCCGAACTTCACGCCGAGCCCGCTGGCTTTGATCATTGATGTGGGCGAATGGAGGTCGGTGACGTAGTCGTTGATCCCGACTGTTCCGGAGTTCACGCGTCGAGCCACACTCACGCCGCGTTCGGCGGACTCGGTCCAGATGGTCGCGGCCAGACCGTATTCGGAATCGTTGGCGATTCGCACTGCGTCATCGTCATCGCTGTACGGGGTTATCGTCACGACGGGGCCGAAGATCTCCTCTCGCGCAATGGTGTGCGAGTTGTCCACGTCGGCGAAGACGGTGGGCTCGACGAACCAACCGGTGTCGAGCCGCGCCGGTCGGCCGCCGCCGACGACGAGCCGGGCGCCCTCGGCGAGGCCCTTCGCGATGTATCCCTCGACCCGATCACGCTGGCGCCGGCTTACTAGCGGGCCTACCTGGGTGGCCGGGTCGAGCGGATCTCCCACCGTGATCGATTCGGCGAGGGCGGCGATGACGTCGACGACCTCGTCGTAGCGACCGTGCGGAGCAAGAACGCGACTCGTGAGGAAGCAGGTCTGTCCGTTGTTCGCGAACAACGCGGTGGCAAGTTGCCGCGCGATGCGCTGGAGGTCCAGGTCTGCGTCATCAAGGATGATCGCGGCGGACTTGCCGCCGAGCTCCAGGGTGACCGGACGCAACAATTCGCCGCAGACCGCTCCGATCTGCCTCCCCGTCGCGGTGGACCCGGTGAACGACACCTTGTCGACTCCGGGGTGGGACACAAGGCGTGCCCCGGCCTCTCGACCACCGAACAGGATGTTGAAGACACCCGGCGGCATTCCCGCCTGCTGCGCAGCCTCACCCAGCAGAATGGCGTCGAGGACGGTCTCGGGTGAGGGCTTCAATACGACAGTGCAACCTGCGGCGAGCGCGGGCGCGTACTTCAGCGCGGCCATGATGTTCAGGAAGTTCCACGGCGCGACGGCGGCGATGACGCCGACCGGGACGCGTCGCACCAAAGTGCTGCCACCGCCGGAGCTTTCCCGCAGCTCCTCGGTTGCTTGCCCGGAGATCAGGTCCGCGTAGTACCGGAGTATCTGTGACGGGACGTGAGCTTCGGCCGCCGTTGACATGAAGATCGGCATGCCGTTCTGATCGCTCACCCGCCGCGCGATCTCATCGGCGCTCGTCTCAATGGCGTCCGCCAGCAATCGCATGACATCGGCTCGCGCGGTTGGCTCCCAGTGTGACCACCCCGCAGGGTCGTCGAATGCGGTTCGTGCTGCTTGGACGGCCGAGTCGACATCGACTGGATCGGCGTCGGGAACCGAACCGATCAGAAATTCGGTGTTTGCAGAGAACACCTGGATCAGACTGCTGGAGTGTGGCTTCCGCCATTTCCCACCCACCAGCAGCTGGTGATGCTCGAGCACCTCGCCGGTTATATCGCCGGAGTGAGTCTCCCCGGATGTATTGATGAGAGCCATATTTCGTTGTCCTTCGTCGTGATCGATGTCTACCTGGTATCGGTTTCGGCCGTCTCGAATCTCCAGCCATCCCCGTCGGGGCGTATATGGATGCCGGTTGGATCGCAGAAATGCGTGCCCAGCACCAGCACTCCCGTATTGCTGCACCTCGTAAGGAAGTCGCGGCGCGTCGTACGCGCCTGCTCTTCGTCGAAACAAAAGGTGCTGCAGATGTCGGGCTCGCAAGCCTGTATGGCGTGGTGGATCATGTCTCCGGTGACGACCGCATCGTGGCCTTCCGACGAGATGCGGATCGAGCAATGACCGGGTGTATGTCCCGGAGACCGCTCCAGCGACACTTCATCGGCGATATGGTGGTCGAACTCGACTAGTTGGCCAAGGCCGGCATCCATGACGGGCTGCACGGAATCCGAGAAGGTTTCGTCACCCTCGAGCCGATTGTCATTCTTGGTGTGCTCGAATTCAATGCGGCTGAAGAGATAGCGCGCGTTAGGGAATGTCGGGACCCATTTTCCGTTCTCTAGCCTGGTGTTCCAGCCGACGTGGTCGAGATGGAGGTGCGTGCAAAGCACCATGTCGATCGTCTCGGGTGGAAAGCCGGCCTCTTCGAGATACTCGAGGAAAGGCGTGTTCAGCATGTTGAAGAACGCCGGGCCCTGTCGCGGCTTGTGGTTACCGATGCACGGGTCCACCACGATCCGAAGGTCGCCGATTTCGAGGACGAACGCCTGGATGTGGGTGAGAAGACGCCCCTTCGGCGTCGCATAATGCGACTGCAGCCAATCATATTCGAGGACGGTACCGGTCGACGTCTTCAGCATGGATTCTGGCGGAATCACAAGAGTATCCATTTCGAGGATCCTCGTGGCGGTCACCTTGCCGATCCGCCATTTTCTGATTCCTGGGGCGCTACGTATATTGTCCACTTCAACCTCTCTTGCAGTTGCGGCAGGGGCCACCGGTCCGTCCGCCGTTTCCTTCGTCGCTTAGCCCAGTCGAACCGGAAGAGTCTTGAGCCCGCGCATCAAGGTGCTGTTGCGGTATTGCAAGGTCGCCGAGTCGTCCAGCGAGATGTGCTCGAACCTGGCCAGTAGGCGGCCCAACGCGATCTCCGCCTCAAGTCGGGCTAGTGGGGCGCCGATGCAGTAGTGGATGCCGTGACCGAAAGCAAGGTGCGCGTTGGGATTTCGGGTGATGTCCAGCCGGTCGGGCTGGTCAAACTGATCGCTATCATGGTTCGCCGCCAGTAGAGCAATCATGACCAATTCGTCAGCGGGTATGTCCACCTCACCGACTCGGATCGCAACGGTGGTGAATCGCACTGTGGCGATATTGAGCGGACTCTCGAACCGGAGGAACTCCTCCACGGCATCGGGCAGACGAGACGGGTTGGCGCGCAACAGTTCAAGTTGTGACGGATTGTGTAGCAACGCCAGAATGCCGTTACAGATCAGGTTTACCGTGGTCTCGTATCCCGCCAAGATGAGCAGGTAGGCCGTCGCAAGCAGCTCGTCCTCGGACAACTGATCACCGCTAACGGAGACCTCCACCAGGGTGGTCAACAAGTCGTCGGCTGGTCCTTCCCGCTTGCTGGCGATCAAAGCGCTCAGCAGCGTGGTCAGAGTGGTCATGGCCGTGCGTAATTCGTCGGGGTCGGTCGTGGTGAGGACTGGGTCAACTGCGGTCCTGAACTTCTCGCGGTCGGCCCAGACGACACCCAGCAGCTCCCCGATCACCCGCATCGGAAGGGGCGCGCCGAAGAACTCCATCAAGTCAACCGCACCCTCAGCCGCGCCGGCCTCGATGCCGTCAAGCAGCTCGTCGGTGATCCGCTCGATTTGTGGGCGAAGCCGTTCCACCGCACGCGTCGTGAACGCCTTGGTGACGAGCCGGCGCAACCGGGTGTGATCCGGTGGATCCCTCAGCAGCATGTTCACATTGAGCGACGAAGCGTGGGGCCCCTCTGTGCCGGGCGGAAACAGCGCCAACGCACGTGCCTGGTCTTTACCCAGTCTGGGATCGTTGAGTAGGGCCCTCGCCTCTGAGTATCGGGTGATCAGCCAGGCTCGGACCCCACCCCACATCTCCACTTGATGTGCCGGCGCCTCTGCGCGGAGCCGCCGGTACAGTGCATGCGGGTCCTGCACAAAGGCGCGGTCCAGTCGTACTTGTTTCTTCACTCGCACCTCTTCTCCATGACTCATTCAAGTAACAACGAGAAAACCTGCGGCCCTGTTTAATTCAGGATCAGCCATCCAGGAACTCCTTCACCAAGGCCGCCGTAGCCTCTGCTTGTTCCACTTGGGGAACATGGCCGCAGTCCGGGATCACCTCCACCCGGCTGTCCCGGATCAGCCGGCCGAACTCCTGCGCGTAGTGGACCGGAATGAGTGCGTCCTCCTCACCCCAGATCACCAGAGTCGGGGCGCTCACCCGGTGCAGCCGCTTTGATAAGCCGCGATCGGGTAGGGGCCACAGGAACTTCGCGGCGCAGCCCATCGCCCAGATCGTGTTCACGGCCACGTCCAGTGCCCGCTCCGGACTCGGTGGTGCGAACATCCGCTGCGGTCCCGCAGCGTCGGGGTTTTTGAACAGCAGCCCGGGAATACTCTCCGGCGGCGCGCTCATGAAGCTGAGATCCCATGGCGCGGACTCCGACCACAGTCCGGCGGGATCGAGAAGCATCAAGCGACCGAACAGATCGGGGAAGCTGGCCGCGAGTTCGGCGGCCAGCATCCCACCGAACGACGCCCCGATCGCCGGGGCGCCCTGCAGACCAAGCGACCGAAGGGCGCCCTCGTAGGCCAGAACGACATCGAAGATGTCATCGACATGGTGAATCGACATCGTGTCCACGGGATCGGTGCCGGGAAACACGGGCGCATACACCGTGAACCTGTCGGCTAGGCCCTGCAGAAAATCGTCCCAGAACATGCCACCGGCGGGATGCAGGTACACCAGCGCGGGCCCCGATCCGGCCACCTGGAAGCGTAGATCGAAGCGTCCGCCCCACGCTTGGACCGTTTCGGTCCGCGGTGCAAATGTCGTCATGTCAGCGACACTCCTGCCAGTTGGGTTTGAGTCGCAGAAACCGGGCGGCCACCCAATCGGGCCGGCCACCAGCGGTTGCCTGCCTCGTATTCCGACCAGATGTGCTTGAGCGCAGGCATCACCTCGCCGACGAACAGATCAATGTTGTGCTTCACCAGATCGGTTGGCATCGAACCCATCTGCAACATCACCAGCAGATTGCCCACGCGATAGTTTCGGGCGCGCTCCGCGAGCTGCTCACGCACCGTGGCCACGCTCCCGGCGACGATGGCCCCCGAATCGACGAGCTCGCCGAAAGTGGGCGGCCCGCTGGGATGGCTGTCGGCCATCTGCGAATTGCCAAGCAATGCACGAAGTCCTGGTGGGCTGATGCCCCCGGGTAATGTGTACCGGTGCATCGGTATGTGACCGATTCCGCGCGTCGTGCTGTAGGCGACGTGCTCGGCATAGAGTCGCTCCGCCTCCCGGTCGGTGTCGGCCACGAGAACGAACTGAGCAAAGTTGGCTCTGAATGGATTATCGTCGACGCCCAGTTCGTCCGCCGTCCGCCACAGATCATCAAATACGCGCTGCGCGGTTGACGGGGGGCCGCCCATGACAATGAGGTTGAATCCGAAGTCACGCTGCAACGCAAATCGGGTCGTGTTCGGATTCCCGGTGCCGGTGACGCTTACCGGCGGGTGTGGCGCTTGGAATGGACGTGGCCACACGTTCACCGACATGTACTGCGAATACTTGCCGTTCCAGGCGAACCGTTCCCGGGCGGTCCATGCCTTCAGTACGAGCGAAAGGTTCTCGTCGTAGCGCAACCGCGTTTCGATGGGCGGAATTCCCGCGTTGATGTTGGCGTCATAGGGGAGCCCGACGGGGAATCCCGTCATCAACCGGCCTGCGGACAGGTTGTCGAGCCAGGCCAACTCCTCGGCGACCCGAAGCGGCTCGCGGGACTTCCCCAGGCTGCGGCCGACGACATAGATTCCGGTATTCAATTCTTCGGCGGCGATTTGGTACGCCAATGCCGCTGCGCCGAGGTCGGGGTTCGGATCCATGTCGTACGAACTTTGACCATGCTCGGTTAACCCGACCGCGTCGAAGCCCGCGCGGGCGGCGTGCATGATCTCGTCGAGGGCCGCCCGAATGTCGGCGTGCGCGAACCCTGGTTCCGCGACTTCGAAGAAGGGGGTGGTTACGACCGACTCGGGGAACCGGGCCGCGAAATCGTCCGCAAGGTGGCGGTAGGGAATGTGCTGCAAGTAAATGAACCTCATGAATATCCTTCGATCGTCCCGACGCCGTTTAGGTGGTCGGCCAGTGTGGTGAGACGCCATCCTCAGCCAGCGTCTGCGCCTGCGAAATCAACAGCCAAGCAGGCAAACTCACTTCGGTTGCGGGTTGGGTTCCCAGGTGATCACCAACGAGCCGAAATCGACCGGTCTGAAACAGCAGCGGCTCTCTGCTCAGTGTCCGGTGAGAGGTGACCTGGCCCAGGAACAGAATGTGGTCACCGGCTTCGACCTCGGCATACGGCTGACATTCGATCCACGCGACAGCGCCGCGTAACCGCGGCGGGCTGTGGTGTTGTGACCACGGTATCTTCAGGCCGTCCTGTCGCTGTCCGGCGAAATGTCGTGCCAAGTCAAGTTGTTCAGCCGCAAGAACATTCACCACCAGGGGTGAGTCGCGCAGGCCGGCCGCCGCGCGTGCCGTCCGGGCGATGGACACCAAGATCAGCGGCGGATCCACCGAGACGGAAGTGAACGAGTTGACCGTGACACCGCGGGGGGACCCGTCAAGGTCATACGTCACGACGGTTACACCGGTGACGAACTGTCCGACAGTACGCCGAAGGTGCCGTGATTCGATGATCGTCCCCGGCGCGTTGTCGGTTCGGGTATCCCCGGAAGTGTTGATGTGTGACACGTGTGGCGGTTCTCTCCGTTACTGTCGGGGTATCAAGCGATTTGGTCGCTGACGAGGTGGAGCGATAGCCCCCACAGGCGTTCGGCATCGTCGGGATCGAGTGCATAGGCGGCGACGCCGAAGCCGCGGCTGCCTGCGGTGCCCGGCTCGACGACTGGCGCTACTTGGCAATCCGCGAAATATCGGCCAGTGATGCCCTCTAGCTGAGGCGCGACGGACACGAAAACGCTTGTGGCCGCGCCTTGCTCGAGCGTCTTGAACTCGTAGGTGCTCGACGCGATCACCTCGGCCAGAACGTCAGGGTCTATATGTCGGGCGAGGTTGGTACTGCTGATCGCGCCTGGATGCACCGCGTTGGCCGTGATTCCGTCATCAGCCCAGCGACGCGCAGCATCGACGGCGAACAAGACGTTGGCAGTCTTGGACTGTCCGTAGGCGAGCAGCGGGTCGTACCTGCGCGAGGCGAAGTGCAGATCGTCGAAGATCACGGGAGAAAGGTGGTGTCCCGCCGAGCTGAGCGACACGATCCGTGCGCCGCAGGCCTCGACCAGTGCTTCGTGCAAGCCGACGGCAAGCGCGAAGTGCCCGAGGTGGTTTGTCGCGAAGTGCAACTCCCAGCCGTCATGCGTGAGCTGAAGCTGTGGCAGCGCCATGACGCCGGCGTTGTTGACGAGCAGATGCAGCGGCCCGGCCCAGCCGGCGACGAAAGCGCCTACCGACGCGGGGTCTGCGAGGTCGAGTCGCCTAATGTCGACGCGTTCATTGCCGGTCGTCGCGGCTATGTGGGCAGCGGTTCGCTCCCCCGCAACGGTGTCGCGCACTGCGAGCGTCACGGCGGCTCCGGCGCTGGCCAGCGCCCTGGCGGTTTCGATGCCGATGCCCGAGGAGCCGCCGGTCACGATGGCGCGCTTGGCTGAGAGGTCGACGCCCTCGACGACCTCGGCCGCCGTCGAATCGAATCCGAACGGTACCGTCGAGGCAGTAAGGGAACTGCGCGGTGTCATACCCCGAGCCTCCGGAACTCAGTCCGCGCTAACAATGGATTTGCTGAGGCTGGTAGTCGCACGGCCATGATCGGCGCGGGCGGCAACGAGCGTCTGCAGGTATTGGTAGGCGAGCAATTCAGGGGTGGGCAGGCCGGCCGCGGCAAACGTCTCCTCAATCGCCTTCGCCTGCCCCTGGACCTACAGATCCGAAGCGGCCCACTCATCTCGGTCGGGCCGGATCCGGGATCGGGTCCAGGACGATGAACGGGAAGGTGCGGGTGGTGTGGGTCTGGTATTCGAGGATGTCGGGCCAGTAGGCCACCGCCGCCGCGTGCAGGCGGTCCCATTCCGGGCCCTCCCGCAGGATCGTGGGCTTGACCGTCAGTGTCCGCTCGCCCACCTCGATGACCACCTCCGCCATGGCGGCCACGTTGGCCACCCACGCAGGCTCCTTCTCAGCTCCGCCGTTGGAGCCAACCAGGATGTATCTGTCACCGTCCTCGACGAAGAGCAGAGGAGTCATGTACAGGTGCCCGCTACGCCTGCCGGTGTGGTGGAGCAGGAGCAGGTGAACGTTCTTGAAGTGGCCGCCCATGGCGTCGAGCACCACGCCGGCGTTGGCCCGGAATTCCGTAATGACCTGATCGTCGAGTTCGGTCATGCTGTTGCTGCCTCCTGGGGTCGTGTTCAGTCGTGCGACGGTCTACGCGGCGATGGCCTCGATGACGGTTTGTGGTGAGTTGGTCGTGAACACGGCGGTGCGCCGTAGCCCGGCCGCGGCGAGCAGCGTGTCGTACTCCTCGAGGGAGCGCTCCTGCCCCGGGCTGGCCGCGATCATGTTGATGTCCATCAGCGCTCCGAAACCGGGGTCGCTCGGTTCTCCCACAACCATTTCCACGATCGCGACCCGGCCGCCGGGGATCATCGCGTCCCGGCACCGCCGCAGGATCGTGATGGCCCTCACGTCGTCCCAGTCGTGCAGGATGAACTTCAAGAGGTAGAGGTCGGCGGGCGGCACCGACTCGAAGAAGTCGCCGCCAACCACCGCGGTGCGTTCAGCGAGGCCCACCCGCGCGATTTGGGCCACCGCGTCGTCGACGATGTTTGGCCGGTCGAACACGATCCCGTGTAGTTCCGGGTTGGCTTCCTGCAGGAGTTGCAGCAGCGAACCGGTTGCCCCGCCGACGTCGACCGCAAGTTTGACATCCGAGGTGTCGATCGCCTCGGCGGCGTCGGCCGCCCACAACGCGGTCGTGCTGCCCACCCCCGCCGAGAACTCGCGAGCCTGCGACGGGTGTTGCTCCAGGTAGTCGAAGAAATCCATCCCCAGCGCGGCGCTCACCTGACTCTGGCCCGTCCGGACCGACGTAACGAATTCGTTCAAGGGCAGCCACTGAGACGGCTGCGTCATCGCCAGTGCTAGATCGCGCAGCGAACCGGGCGTGTCCTTGCGCAACGTCTGCAACAGGGGTGTGCTGCCGAATCGGCCGTTCGCGTCGGCCGTTAGCAGGCCGATGGCGACGCACGCCCGCATCAGCCGGAACGTAGTAGTGGGCGCGCTGCCCTCGCGTTTGGCTATCTCCGCTGCGGTGAGCCTCGCCGCAGCCAGGTGATCGGCGAGCGACAAGTCGGCCACGGCGCGCACCGCCTGGCTGACCCAATGGCTGGTCATCATCGCGGTCATCTGCTGGTGGACGTCGCCGACCTGCGGCGGAAATCCTTGTTCGGTCATGACTCAGGTCCTTTACGGTGGGACGGAACTGTATCGTTCCAACGTGACGACACGACGGTATCACACGTCGGAACTAGTGAGTCTCGGTGCAGCTAGACTCGCACCCTATGCGACCCCGCCAACCGGCCGGCGCCGCGATTCTGCGGCCCGAGAAGACCGAGGCGATCATCGCCGCGTTCTTCGCCGAACTCGGCAAGAGCGGGTACGGAGGCCTGACTATGGACCGCGTGGCCGAGCGCGCGAGGGTGGGAAAGGCCGCGCTCTATCGTCGTTGGCCATCCAAGAAGGAGATGCTCATCGATCTGGTCGGCGAGTTCGCCACTAAGGCCGTCCTCCCACCAGACACCGGGAGCCTGCGCGGCGACATCCAGGCAATCACCCACGACGCGATCGCAGTGCTGGCGAACCCCCTCGTTCGCAGCGTGATCCAGTCGCTGGTCACCGAGGCGCGCCGTTCGCCGGACCTCGCAGCGGTACTCACCGAGCGCTTCATCAATCCACGACGGGAGGCCGGCGCACAGATGCTCCGGCGCGCTGTTGATCGTGGTGAGGTCCGCCCCGAGAGCGATCTCGAACTCGCCCAGGACATTATCGGGGGTCCCCTCTACCTGCGCGGCGTGATCCTCGGCGAAGCGTTCCCGCCTGGCTACTCCGAGCGACTCACCGACGCCGTCCTGCGCGCACTCGGCGCCAAGTAGCTCTCTAACCCGTCACCACAGTGCGAAGTCGCGACCGTGCCGGGGGTGCGCTCGCAAGCTCAGCGAGCGCCTGGGCACTGCGACTGCCGGGCTCCGCATGAAAGATAATGAGCAGCTGGCGGTCGGTGTCGGCAATCGGCAGCTTCTCGGCGCTCAACTCCAGCGGGCCGACCACCGGATGTTCCAGCCGTACGCTGCCGCTGCGCTTCGGACGCGAATCGTGGCGTGCCCAGAGTTGACGGAACCGGTCGCATCGGATCGACAACTCTCCGACCAAGTCGTTCAATCGGGGATCATCGGCGTCAGGTCCTGCAAGTGACCGCAACGAGGCGGCGGCTCTCGCGGTGAGCTGCTCCCAGTCGTCGTCGTACATCTGACGCACCATGGGGTCGAGGAATGTCGCGCGAAGGAGGTTGTTGCCCACCACGTAATACGGGGCAAGCGCTGTCGCGAGCGAGTTCACCGCGAGCACGTCCGTATAGCGGCCCTCAACGAGCGCCGGTGTCTCGCTCCACAACTGGATCATCTTCGCGATTCCCTCGGGAGCCCGCTCGGGCCGGGTGGTCCTGCGGCGCCGGGGAGTCGGCCTGTTGGCGAGGCGGTGCAGGTGCGCGGTGGCGTCTTCATCGAGTTCCAGAGCTCGCGCCAGCGCGCCGAGCACCTGCGGGGACGGGTTCTGGTCGCGGCCTTGCTCCAGCCGGACGTAGTAGTCGGTGCTCACGCCAGCTCGTAGCGCCACCTCTGCACGTCGCAGCCCAGCGACGCGGCGGCGCCCACTCAGGTCTTCAACGCCAGCGTCGCCGGGGTGGACCAGCTCGCGCCGGGCGCGGAGGTACTCCCCGAGGTGGTTCTCGCGGGGCATCCACAAAGCGTACGCCCACCTGGCAGTTTGATCGTGGCCCTGCTGTCACCACCATCGAACGACTCATCGCGTTGCAAGAGCTCGATCTGGGTAGATCGCGCCGACCACTACCCCCGAATCGTTACCGCGACGACCACAGCGGCCGACGTGCAAGCAGCGTCAGGACGGCGACGCAGACTCCCACAAACCCATGACGTTGCCCTCGGTGTCCTTGAAGTACGCCGCGAAGCCCATCTCCCCGACCGGAGTCTTCTCGCCGACCGCCTCGCCGCCGAGCGACTGGATCGTCGACAACGCGTCGTCGATGCTTTGCACGTCGATCGTGATCACCGGTCCCTGCGGGAATGCCGGTTCGCGTTCGAACATTCCGCCGCCGATGTAACCGGGTTCGGCGGGCATTCCAGTCTCGGCCGCGGGGCCGGTCGAGACAATCGTGTACTTCATCTCAGGCATTTCATTGAGCTGCCAGCCGAAGGCCTGCTGGTAGAAGTTCCTCGCGCGCTTCCCGTCACTGAACGGCACCTCGAAATGCACCACACGACCAGACATCGTCACCTCACTTCTATTCACGCCTGCGGCAAAAGTCTATGCCCGCGTGCACTGGGGCAGAGGGGGATTTATCGTTGGCGACGTGACGGTGGGGGGTGAAAAGGCGGCGCGGCTGCCTGTGTTCGCCGACGTCGACACCGGCGTCGACGATGCGATGGCGCTTGTGTATTTGCTCGCCAGTTCCGACGCCGATCTGGTCGGCATCGCGTCGACTGCGGGAAATGTTCCCGTGCAACAGGTTTGCCGCAACAACCTGGGGTTGCTGGAGTTGTGCCAGAGCATCGGTGTCCCGGTGTCCAAGGGCTCCGAGCAACCGGTGAGCGCGCCACTGCGCACCGCGGAAGACACACACGGGCCGCAGGGCATGGGGTATGCCGAGCTGCCATCGAGCGACCGGCAGCTAACCGCGCACGACGCCGCGGAGGCCTGGGTCCGGGCGGCGCACGCGTATCCGGGCGAGCTCGTCGGAATCGCCGTCGGGCCGCTGACCAATCTGGCGCTGGCGCTGCGCATCGAACCGGCGCTGCCCAAGCTGTTGCGGCGACTGGTGATCATGGGCGGCGCGTTCGCGTACCGCGGCAACACCACACCGGTGGCCGAATGGAACATCAGCGTCGACCCGGAGGCCGCGGCCGAGGTCTTCGCCGTGTGGGGTGCGGCATGGGGCCTGCAACCACCAAAGCACATTCCGATCGTGTTGGGGCTCAACCTGACCGAGAACATCGCGATGACACCGACGATCCTGAGCCGGCTGGCGACGGCCGCCGAATCGTCATCGATACCGATGAGCGTGCTGGACGACCGCGGCACCCGGTCGACGGCGTCCAACCCGTTGATCCGGGTGCTCGAGGATGCGATGCGGTTCTACTTCGAGTTCCACTTCGACCAGGGCGAAGGCTACCTGGCGCATCTTCACGATCCGTTGGCCGCCGCGGTGGCACTGGACCCGGATCTGGTGCAGGCGCGGCCGGCGACGGTCGACGTCGAGCTGACGGGCACGCTGACTCGCGGCATGACCGTCGCCGACTGGAACGGCCGCTGGGGCCGCAGCCCCAACGCGCTGGTCGGTCTCGAGGTCGACCCCACGGCGTTCTTCGACCGATTCATCGCCCGGGTAGGGTCACTTGCGAAGCGGCTGGGGTGACCGTCAGTCCTCAGTCACCACCAGCTTGACGTCGATGTTGCCGCGGGTGGCGTTTGAGTACGGGCACACCTGGTGGGCCTTCTCGGTCAGCTGCTGCGCGGTGTCATGGTCGACGTTGGGCAGCGTGACCTCGAGCTCCACCGCAAGACCGAAGGCGCCGTCGTCGAACTGGCCGAGCGAAACCCGTGCTCCCACAGCAGAATCCGAGACGTCGGCCTTCTCCTGGCCGCCGACCAACCGCAGCGCCGAGTGGAAGCAGGCCGCGTAGCCGACCGCGAACAGCTGCTCGGGGTTGGTGCCGTTGCCGCTGCCACCCATCTCCTTCGGAATGGCGAGGTCGAGATCGAGCTTGCCGTCGGAGGAACGGCCCTTGCCATCGCGTCCTTCCCCGGTGGTCAGGGCCTCTGCGGTGTAGAGCGTCTTCATGCGGATTCCTTTCGTACGGATGCGTTGAGGGCATCGGTGAGGTGACGGACCGCGTCGCGCAGGTCCGCGGCTTCTCGCTCGGTCAAACCGGACGAGGAGAACAGCTGTTCAGGGATGCATTGGGCTTTGCGTTCGAGCCTGCGTCCGGCCGGGGTCAGGGTGATCTCGACCAAGCGTTCATCGGCCCTCGATCGCTCGCGGCGGACAAAACCGTTGGCCTCCAACCGCTTCAGCAGCGGCGAAAGCGTTCCGGAGTCGAGCTGCAGCCGCTCGCCGAGACTTCCGACGGTGACACGTCGCTCTTCCCACAGCACCAGCAGCACCAGGTACTGCGGGTAGGTGAGGTTCAGCTGGGTCAAGATCGGCCGGTACGCCGCCGTCATCGCCCGCGACGCCGAATACAGGGCGAAGCAGAGGTGGCGGTCAAGGCTCAGCGCGAACATGTATCTGACTGTAGTGCACAATTAAATTGTGCACAACTGATCGACTTACTCGTAGATTCCTTCTACGTGCCACCGCCGCTGCCGGTAGCACAGCAGCAAGGCTTGTGCAGGGTCGCCGTCAAGGAGCACCTGGGCCCGCGCGGTGCGCCCGGCCTTGGCCAGTTCGGGATCCCACCACCGCTCATCGACCGGCCAGGGCCCGGCCCACCAGCACAGTCGGCCGTCGCGGCCGGGCGCCGTCATCCGCGCCGGGTCGGCGGAGAACAGGCCGCGGGCGGTCACCCGCACCGGATTGCCGTCGGCGTCGAGCAATTCGACCGGGTCGTCGAGCAGCACCGTCGGCGACGGTTCCGGCAGTTGACCAGGCCACGGCTGGCCCGGGTCAGCACGCGGCACCGGCTCGTCCCCCAACGGGGTGAAGGTGATGCGCTCAGCCGGTCCGCGACCACCGCTGAGCACCGGCACCTGCACCGCCTCCGGTCCGAGCAGACCCTGAACCCGCACCAGCGCCCGGCGGGCGCGCAGCCGGTCCTCCTCGCCGAGGCCTCCCCACAACGGCAGCTGAAGGGCCTCGGCCGAAACCACTTCCACTGGATGCAGCCGTAGCACGGTGACCGGGGCGGTCGGCCGGTCGCTGTGCTTGCGCCGATTCAGCCAGCCGTCCAGCTGCCAGCGCACCCGGTCGGCGGTGGCGTCCTCGGTCAGCGGTTCGGCGCATCGCCAAACCCGGTTCAGCTCTTCGCCGTTGGCGGTGACGGCGTGAATGGCCAGCCGGGTGCACCCGACGCCGGCCGCCTCCAGGTCGCGGTGCAAGGTGCTGGCCAGCGATCGGCCGGCGAACGCCGCGGCGTCCACCCGGTCGATCGGCGGATCGCAGCTCATGACGGCGTCGAGCTCCTGGGCAGGCTCACGTCCCGAGGGGCCGCGGGTCGGCTCGCAGCGGGCGAATCGGTGAGCAGCCACCGCGTCGGCCCCGAATCGGGACGCCACGTCGAAACGGGACAATGCGGCGAACTGACCGATATTTCGGATTCCCATGCGCCACAACAGATCCGCCAGGTCATCGCGGCCGGGCGCCGCCAGACTCGGCTCGGTGGCCAGCTGCCGGATCGACAGCGCGGACAAGAACAGCGCGTCTGATCCGGGGGCGACGATCCGGCCTGCCCGTGCGGCGAAGACCGCGGTGGGCAGCTGGTCGGCGATGCCGACCTGGCATTCGGCGCCGGCCGCGGCCACCGCGTCGATCAGCCGCTCAGCGGCGGCCTGCTCGGACCCGAAGTAGCGGGCCGCCCCGCGAACCGGCAATACCAGCAATCCCGGCCGCAACACCTCGGCGCGGGGCACCAGATCGTCCACCGCTGCCGTCACGTCCTCGAAGTGGCGGGCATCGCGCGCCGGGTCGGCGGTGACGACGTGCAGCTGCGGGCATCGGGCCTGCGATTCCCGACGACGCAGACCCCGCCGCACCCCCGCCGAGCGGGCCGACGCCGAGCAGGCGATGACCCGGTTGGCCAACGTGACCGCTACCGGGGCAGTCGGGGGCAGGCAGGCCGCGGCCGCCGCGGCCACGGCGGGCCAGTCCATGCACCAGATGGCCAGCACCCGGGAAACATCGGGCAAGGCTCATCCGCCTACCGCACGCACGGATCCGAAGGACCGTCCCCGGGCCCGCATGGCCAACCGCACCCGGCTGATCCGCCCCCACCCGCTTGCGGGGGAGGGTGTACCGCCGCCCGCACCGGTCACGTCATAGCCACAGACCCTGGCCTCCAGTCGCGCGGAAGCCCCCTGCCAGTCGCCGCCGGTGACCAGCAGGGTGCAACCCTTCTGACGCGCGCGCGCCACCACCGCCCGCGCCCGGGTCGCCGGCACCGAACACCCGCCCAGGCCGAGCACCACCAGATCCATGCCATCCATCAGCACCGCGGCCACCTCCACGGGATCCGTTCCAGGGTCGGGGATTACCGCAAGCCTGCTCAGATCCGCGCCCATCTCCACGGCCGCCAGCAGGCCCACATCGGGCTGGCCGACGATGGCCGCGTGCCCGCCCGCCGCCGTCACCGCCGCCACCATGCTCAGCTGCAGCGACCGGGCGCCCGACAGCACCACCACCGTTCCGCGCGGCAATGAGGTCGGTAGCAGTTCGGCCAGCGATTCGGGAACCGGCAGCAAAGATTCCGAGTCTGTCAACTGGTCGCTCGACGGCGCCGCCCCCCGGCGCCCACCACCCACTTTCCCGGATACCGCCGCCATCTTGCGACGCAGGTGTTCTACCTGTTCAGCCCGGCTAGGCCAGCGCTGATCCAGGCTCATCGCTGCCGTCACAGCAGCACCTCCTGCATCATTCGCTTCATCATTTATTCGAATGTATGTTCGATACAACGAGTAAACACCCACTCAACCCACACCGTCAAGCGACGGGTAGGCTGGTTCGACCGTCATAGGAGGGTGTGAAGCTTTGCAATAGCTGGGCGGTTGTCCGGACATTCAGTTAGAGTTCCGTTTCGCGCGATAGGGATCGCGCAACGGTTCAAGTCGCCAGTCGGGGGACAGATAGGATAGGACAGCATCATGAGGTCAGGTCGTTTGGCTCGTCGGCTCCCGGCTATCGCCGGCGCTGCCGCGATCATCGGGATGGTCGGGTTAACTGCGGCCTGCGCCGAAGAGGAACCAGAAGCCCCCGAAACAACAACGACGACCACAACCACCACGACGACCACCCCACCGGCGCCCCCACCACCGCCACCGCCCGTGGAGCCGACGGAAAAGGCCCCGCGCATCCCTACCGGACCAAATCCGTTCTCACCCCCGGTGATTGCGCCCCCGGCGCCGACGGCCCCCCCTGGGGATAACTAGAACGGCGCCGGCGCGAGACGGCAGCATCGAGGAGCCGACCGCCACGACCGAGGCACCGTGACCGAGAAGCACCGGACGCACGGTAGTTCCAGCCGATGGCTGCTGGCGCTGGTCACGGTGGTGGCGGTGCTGGCCGTTGTATCGGATCTGCGTGCCGCGCCCGTGTCTGACCAGGCGCTCATTACCGGCCCATTCGAGTGGTTGCTTGCCAGCTCGACGGATCTCGGGCCTTCGCGCGCCCATGACACGCAGCTCACCGTCACCCTGGAGGACTCGACTCGGCCCGACGCGTTGATCGGGTGGGCGGGCCAGCAGGGTCTATCCGTACGCTGGCGGCCCGGCGACGAATGGGCGATCGTCGAGGGTGCGCCGAAGTACGTCGCCAACGCCTTCGAAGTCGAAGTGCACGACTACCGCGGACTGCGCGGCCAGGTGTTCTACGCATCACCGCAACAACCGTCGGTGCCGTCGGCACTGCGCGGCGAGGTCACCGAAGTCGGCCGGATCCTCAGCTATACCCCGCATCACGTATCCCGGCCGCCGATCCCGCCGCTCGACGTGCCGGACCGCGGGTTGTCGCCGAGCGCATTGCGCACGACCTACAACGCGAACCGGCTGGCGCAGGCGGGTTTCACCGGCGGGGGGATCACCATTGTGATCTTCGCGTTCACCGGATACGACCAAACCGACCTCGACACCTTCGCCGCCACGAACGGGCTGCCCAAGTTCACCCCGACCCTGGTCGGCGGCCAACCCAGCGAACCCCGGTTTGAAACTACGATGGATCTCGAAGTCGCCCACGCGATCGCGCCCGATGCGCAAAAAGTCGTGGTCAACGCCCGTCCGACCGTGGAGGGCGACGCCACCTACGAAAAGATCGGGCAGATGCTGGAGGCAACGGACCGGCAGTTCCCCGGCGCGGTGTGGAGCTTTTCCATCGGCTGGGGCTGCGACAGGCTGATCACCGCCGCCGACCTGGCCCCGGTGCGGTCCGCCCTGGCCACCGCGCAGTCGCACGGCACCACGGCATTCAACGCCAGCGGAGACCTCGCCGGCCTGGAATGCAAAGGCGGACAGGACTGGTCGTCCCCGCCCGGCCGCTCCGATGTCGGGCTGGATTCGGTCGCGTCGCTGCCGGAGATGACCAACGTCGGTGGCACCACCCTGTCCACCGATGCCAACGGTGGATGGCTGGCCGAACAGGCTTGGTTTGACGTTCCGCTGTCCCAAGGCACCGGCGGTGGCGTGTCGGCGCTGTTCGACCGCCCCGAATGGCAGCGCGGGGTGTCCTCGGATCGGGACTCCGAGCACCGGTTGACCCCCGACGTCGCGGCTGTCGCCGACCCGTTCACCGGGGTGCGGATCGTGTTCAAGCAGCAGCAGGTGGTCGGTGGCGGCACCTCGCAATCGGCGCCGATCTGGGCCGGACTGGCAGCGGTGATGAACCAATATCTGATCGCAAACGGCGGGCATGCGATCGGCGATCTCAATCCTTTGCTGTATCGGATCGCCGCAGGCGCAATGCTGCCGGCCTTTCGCGACGTGACCCTCGGCGGAAACGCCGTCGACGATGCGGGGCCGGGATACGACCTGGTCACCGGGCTGGGAACGCCCGATGTCGATAACCTTGTTCGGAACATTCTCGTGCTTCAGGACGCGGCCCAATGAGCACCGGACCGAACGACGAGAGCGTCCCGACCACGGAGTGTCGGGTGTGCGAAACAGACGTTCCCGCAGGGGAATTCTGCGGACTGTGCGGCTGCCACCTGACACCGCGGCGCGGAGAGGGTCCCGACTGGTTGCGCTGGCGGAACTACGGAGCCGCGCCGGGCGAGCCCCTGTTGCTGCCGTCGTTGGCGAGTTCGCTGTTCCCACATCTGCCACAGCGCTCCCGAACACCGTTCCGGGTAGGACTCGCCGTCGTGTTGCTGGCGCTGGTCGCATTCGCACTGCTTCGGCTGCCTGCGCCGCTCATCGCGGTCGCCGCGCTCGGGCTGCCGCTGCTGTTCCTCATCTACTTGCAGGAATCCGACGCCCGCCGCGATCTTCCGGCCCGCACGCTGTTTCTGACCGCGGCGTTGGGCGTCGCGCTCGGTGTCGGGTGGGTGCTGCTGACCGGTCCAATGGTCGCCCGCTCCTATGGCATCCCGCTTGGAACCGGCATCGAGGAATACCGGGTGCTGCGTGACGGACTGGCCATTTCGCTGGGCGGAGTGATCCTCATGCTGCTGCCCGCCGTTATCGTGCGGCTCCTGCGGCCGCCGACCCGGGAAGCGTTGGACGGGTTCATCATTGGGGCGCTCGGCGCGCTCGCCTTCACCGCGGCCGCGACCCTGACCCGGTTGGCCCCGCAGTTCGCCACGGGTCTAGTGAGCAAACGGCCGTTCGAGAGCCTGCTCGTAGAGGCGGGCATCCGGGGAGTGGCGGTGCCGTTGACGGCCGCGGCCGCGGGTGGGTTGATCGGCGCGGCGCTGTGGTTCACCCCGCAGCACCGGCGTCCGGGCGTCGTGCGTTTGGTGCTCGTCCTGTTCGCGGTGTCGGTGCTGGCGGTTTACCTGGGCCTCGGTCTGATTGACGTCGCCCGGTTTCCGCAACTGCTGCTGTTGGGCCTGCAGCTGGCTTTGGCGGCGGTAGCGCTGCTCCTGCTGCGGATCGGCCTGCACCTGGCGCTGCTGCATGAAGCGCATGACGAGATTCGCTCCGATCAACCGTTGCTGTGTCCACACTGCGGCCACGTCGTTCCCGATATGGCGTTCTGCCCTGCGTGCGGCGTCGCGACTCGAGCGTCGTCACGCTCGTCACGAACGGCGCGACGGGATACGCGGCCCATGCCTAGTGACCAGACACCGGAGGGCTCATGAGCTCTCCTGAACCCCAGTCGTCGCCTGCCCTGTTTCCCGGCTATGTCGTGCCCGCGGGTTCGTACACGGCCCCCCGTTTGCGCCGCACCTCGTATTTTCGGCTGTTGCGCACCTGGGGCATCGGTATTGCCGTGCTGGCGGCGGCGCTGGTCGGGGTGACGATGTTGGTCCATGAGCCTCCGGCGCGCTACGTCTGCCCGCCCGACTGCGGGCAGCCGCCGATGGGTACACCGGTCGCAATTAATCCCCGATTCACCGCCCCCGGCGGCGAATTCTCGGTTTCCTATCCCGCTGCGGGGTCGGCATACAAGACCACCACCGATGCCAATGGGGTGACGGCGGATTTCACGGGCGGTGACGGCGGGACGCTGCAGTTGCTCAGCCAGCCTGCTAATGGCCGCTCACCGGAAGAGATCGCGAACACCTTGGTCGAGCAGACTTTCCCGGACACGCGCACCGCCTATGAGATTCCGAATGCGATGGTCGGCTACCAGCCCGGGTACGGCCTGGTCGCCGACTACTGGCCACAGGGTGCCAACAGCAATTACATGCGGATGCGGGTAATTGCGATGGTGGCGGTGAAGGACGACCTCGCCCTGGTCGCCGCTGCGGTCGGACCCTATCGCGAGTTCGGCCCGGACTTCGGGTCGGGCAAGCCGTCGGGCGCCAACCTTCAACTCGCCCTGGACATGGGCAAGTACGTCAACAGCTTTGCGTGGCGCGGGGATCCGCCGCGGTGACGGTTACTCCCACTCGATGGTGCCGGGTGGCTTGCTGGTGACGTCCAGCACCACGCGGTTGACCTCGGCGACCTCGTTGGTGATGCGGGTGGAAATGCGCTCGAGTACCTCGTAGGGCACCCGCGTCCAGTCCGCGGTCATGGCGTCCTCGCTGGAGACCGGCCGCAGCACGATCGGGTGGCCGTAGGTGCGGCCGTCACCCTGCACGCCCACCGACCGGATGTCGGCCAGCAGCACCACCGGACACTGCCAGATCTGGTTGTCCAGTCCCGCTGCGGTCAACTCCTCGCGAGCAATCGCGTCCGCGCGCCGCAGCGTGTCCAGCCGTGCGGCCGTCACTTCACCCACGATCCGGATGCCGAGACCCGGACCCGGGAATGGTTGGCGCGCAACGATTTCCTCGGGCAGACCCAGTTCGCGGCCGACAGCGCGCACCTCGTCTTTGAACAGCAACCGCAACGGCTCGACGAGTTTGAACTTGAGGTCGCCGGGCAGGCCGCCGACGTTATGGTGGCTCTTGATGTTGGCGGTGCCGCTGCCGCCGCCGGACTCCACCACGTCCGGATACAGCGTGCCCTGCACCAGGAACTCGATATCAGAATCACTGGCGCCCAACGTGTCCCGCACCGCGCCCTCGAACGCGCGAATGAACTCCCGCCCGATGATCTTGCGTTTGCCTTCCGGGTTGGTGACACCGGACAGGGCGGCGAGGAAGGTGTCCGCGACGTCGACGGTGACCAGATTGGCACCGGTGGCAGCGACGAAGTCGCGTTGCACCTGCGCGCGCTCGCCGGCCCGCAGCAGACCGTGGTCGACGAAGACGCACGTCAGCCTGTCGCCGATGGCGCGCTGCACCAGCGCGGCGGCCACCGCGGAGTCGACGCCGCCGGACAGCCCGCAGATCGCCCGGCCGTCACCGATCTCGTTGCGCACCTGCTCGACCAGCGCGTCGGCGATATTGGCGGCAGTCCACGTCGCGCCGATCCTGGCGAATTCGTGCAGGAAGCGGCTCAGCACCTGTTGGCCGTGCGGTGAATGCAGCACCTCGGGGTGGTACTGCACACCGGCCAGCCGGCGGACCCGATCCTCGAAGGCCGCCACCGGGGCGCCCGCGCTGGCGGCCACCACTTCGAAGCCGTCCGGGGCGGCGGTGACCGCGTCACCGTGGCTCATCCACACCGGCTGGGTGGCGGGCAGATCGGAATGCAACTGCCCGCCAACGACTTTCAGCTGAGTCCGACCGTATTCACTGGTACCGGTGTGGGCCACCGTTCCGCCCAGTGCCTGGGCCATCGCCTGGAAGCCGTAGCAGATGCCGAACACCGGTACGCCGAGATCGAACAGCGCGGGATCGAGCTTTGGGGCACCCTCGGCGTACACGCTGGCCGGGCCGCCGGACAGCACGACGGCCTGCGGATCCTTGGCCTTGATCTCCTCGATGCTGGCGGTGTGCGGGATGACCTCGGAGTAGACCCGCGCCTCGCGGACCCGGCGTGCGATCAGCTGCGCGTACTGCGCGCCGAAGTCGACCACCAACACGGGGCGCGGGGAGGCTGATTGCACCCGCACAGTCTAGTGGCGGGCTGGCCGCCGGACCTCCAGCGACGTCTGTCGCCGCTCACTGGGCCGCGCCTATGGCAAATCGAGCGGGTTGCGTGATGGAGTAGTACGGCCCGAAAAAGCGACCGGAGAGCGAGGTGCGATGTGCTGGGTCTGCCAGAGAAGGTGCGCGCCTGCCTGTTCGACCTCGACGGGGTGCTCACGGATACGGCGAGCGTGCACAAGAAGGCCTGGAAAGCCATGTTCGACCACTACCTTCGGCAGCGTGCCCAGTACACGGGTGAGGTATTCGTCCCGTTCGACCCCGGTGCCGACTACCTCAAGTACGTGGACGGCAAGAGACGCGAGGACGGTGTCCGCTCGTTCCTCGCCAGCCGCGGTTTCGAGCTCCCGCAGGGCGACCCTGACGACCCGGCCGGCGCCGACACGGTGCACGGGCTGGGCAACCGCAAGAATGAACTGTTCGTCAAGACCCTGCGTGAACAAGGCGTGGACGTCTTCGACGGATCACGCCGCTACCTCGAGGCCGTCTCCGACGCGGGTCTCGGTGTGGCGGTGGTGTCGTCCAGCGCCAACACCCGCGACGTGCTGGAGGTGACCGGTCTCGCCACGTTCGTGCAGCAGAGGGTCGACGGCGTGACGATGCGCGAAGAGAACATCCCCGGGAAGCCGGCTCCCGACTCCTTCCTGCGGGCCGCGCAGCTGCTCGATGTCGCCCCCGGCGAGGCGGCGGTGTTCGAGGACGCACTCGCCGGGGTGGCGGCGGGCCGAGCGGGCGACTTCGGCTTCGTGGTCGGCGTGGACCGGGTGGGTCAGGCAGAGGCGTTGCGGCGCAACGGCGCCGACGTCGTGGTAACCGACCTCGCCGAGCTGTTGTCATGATCACCGACGACGCGTTCCCGGTCGAGCCATGGCATGTCCGCGAGACCCGCCTCGACCTCGGTCTGCTCGCTCAGTCCGAGTCGCTGTTCGCTCTGTCGAACGGGCACATCGGCATGCGCGGAAACCTCGACGAAGGCGAACCCTACGGCCTGCCCGGCACCTACCTCGGCTCGTTCTACGAGACCCGACCGCTGCCCTACGCCGAGGCCGGGTACGGCTACCCCGAAGACGGCCAGACCATCGTCGACGTCACCAACGGCAAGATCATGCGCCTGTTGGTCGACGACGAACCGTTCGACGTCCGGTACGGCGAACTGCTCGAGCACGAGCGGGCCATCGACATGCGGGCCGGCACGCTGCACCGCCGGACACAATGGCGCTCCCCCGCCGGCAAGCAGATAAGGCTGCAGACCACGCGGCTGGTGTCGCTGGCCCAGCGGAGCGTGGCGGCCATTGAGTACGTGGTCACCGCGCTCGACGAGTTCGTCCGCGTGACAGTGCAGTCCGAGCTCGTCACCAATGAAGACCAGCCGCCGGTGTCGGCCGACCCGCGGGTGGCGGCGGCGCTGAAGAGCCCGCTGCAGGCCGTGCATCACGAGCACCATGAGCGCGGTGCGCTGCTCGTGCATCGGACCAGGGCGAGCGGACTGATGTTGGCCGCCGCGATGGACCATGAGGTCGAGGTCCCCGGACGCGTCGAGGTCGCAAGCAACGCTGGCGAGGACTGGGGCCGCACCACGGTCATCTGCGGGCTGCGACCCGGGCAGCAGCTGCGCATCGTCAAGTACCTCGCGTACGGGTGGTCGAGCCTGCGCTCCCGTCCCGCCCTGCGCGACCAGGCCGCCGGGGCGATCACCGGCGCACGCTACAGCGGGTGGGTGGGTCTGCTGGAGTCGCAGCGCGCCTACCTGGACGAGTTCTGGGACAGCGCCGACGTCGAAGTCGAGGGCGACCCCGACATTCAGCAGGCGGTCCGGTTCGGGCTCTTCCACGTACTGCAGGCGAGTGCGCGCGCCGAACGCCGCGCGATCGCATCCAAGGGACTGACCGGGCCGGGCTACGACGGCCACGCATTCTGGGACACCGAGGGTTTCGTGCTTCCCGTCCTCACGTACACCAAGCCACAGGCCGCCGCCGATGCGCTGCGGTGGCGGGCGTCGATACTCGACCTTGCCAAGGAGCGCGCGGCCCAGCTCGACCTCGAGGGCGCGGCCTTTCCCTGGCGAACCATTCGCGGCCAGGAGTGCTCAGCCTACTGGCCGGCCGGCACCGCGGCCTTTCACGTCAACGCCGACATCGCGATGGCGTTCGAGCGGTACCGCACGGTCACGGGCGACCACTCATTGGAGACCGACTGCGGCCTGCAGGTCCTCGTCGAAACCGCGCGCCTCTGGCACTCGCTCGGGCACCACGACCGCCACGGCGTCTGGCACGTCGACGGGGTAACCGGGCCAGACGAGTACACAGCGGTGGTGCGTGACAACGTGTTCACCAACCTGATGGCGGCCCATAATCTGCGCACCGCGGCCGAGGCGTGCGCCCGCCACGCCGAGGCGGCGCACGCGATGGGAGTGAGCACCGAGGAGATGGCCGCCTGGCGCGACGCGGCCGACGCCGTCCACATTCCGTACGACGACGAGCTGGGTGTGCACCCGCAGTGCGCGGGCTTCACAACCCTTGCGGAGTGGGACTTTTCGGCGAACACGACCTATCCGCTACTGATGCACGAGCCGTACGTGCGGCTGTATCCGTCACAGGTGGTCAAGCAGGCGGACCTGGTGCTGGCGATGCACTGGCAGGGCCACGCGTTCACTCCCGAGCAGAAGGCACGAAACGTCGACTACTACGAGCGCCGCACCACCCGCGACTCATCGCTGTCAGCGTGCACCCAGGCGGTGATGTGCGCGGAGGTCGGGTACCTCGAACTGGCACACGATTACGCGTATGAGGCCGCGCTCATCGACCTGCGCGACCTTCACCACAACACCCGCGACGGCCTGCACATGGCCTCACTCGCCGGGGCATGGACCGCCCTGGTCGCCGGCTTCGGTGGCCTGCGTGACGACGAGGGGGTGTTGTCGCTCGACCCGCACCTGCCCGACGGCATCACCTGCCTGCGATTCCGCTTGCGCTGGAGGGGGTTTCGGCTGACGGTGGACGTCGACCACTCCGACGTCACCTATACGCTGCGCGACGGTCCCGGTGGCGGTCTGACGATCCGGCATGCCGGAGAGGAGCTCGAGTTGAGCACAAGCGCCCCGTCGAAGGTCACCGTCCGCGCCCGCCACGCGTTGCTTCCTCCCCCGCCGCAGCCGCCGGGCCGCGAGCCGGTGCATCGGCGCGAGTCGTTACGCCGATACGTCTGACGAGCCGACCGGCTCGATCGGCAAGTGCCGCAACGCCGCCGGTGCATCCGCGGGAACGACGGGATGCTCAGGCGGGATCGGCGCTAGCCGCCGATACGGCTCACCCTGCTGCGGCCGCTGATCGTTCTGCGCCTTGTTGGGCCACAACGACGCCGCGCGCTCGGCCTGGGCGGTGATACTCAGCGACGGGTTGACACCCAGGTTCGCCGAGATCGCCGCGCCGTCCATCACGTGCAGGGTCGGGTAGCCGTACACCCGCTGGTAGGGGTCGATGACGCCGTGCTCCGGGCTGTCGCCGATCGCCGCGCCGCCGAGGAAGTGCGCGGTCAGCGGGATGTTGAACAGTTCGCCCCAGGTGCCGCCGGCGACCCCGTCGATCTTCTTGGCGATCCGGCGGGTGACCTCGTTGCCGACCGGGATCCAGGTCGGGTTCGGTTCGCCGTGGCCCTGCTTGCTGGTCATGCGCCGGATGCCCAGCCGGTTGCGCGTGGTGAACGTGGTGATCGAGTTGTCCAGGTGCTGCATGACCAGCGCGATCACGGTGCGCTCAGACCACTGCCGGGGATTCAGCATCCGCAGGATGCCCTTCGGGTTCTCGCCGGCGTCCTGCAGCAACTGCTTCCAGCGCGGCACGTCGGTGCCCTGCGGGCCGGCGCCGTCGGTCATCAGGGTCTGCAGCAGCCCCATCGCGTTGGAGCCCTTACCGTAGCGGACGGGTTCGATGTGCGTGTCGGACGTGGGATGGATGGACGACGTGATCGCCACGCCGTGGGTCAGGTCGAGATCGGGTTTGACCGCTAGTGAGGCCGCTCCCACGATCGACTCCGAGTTGGTCCGGGTCAGCACGCCGAGCTTGTCGGACAGCTTGGGCAGCTTGCCCTTGTCCCGCATCTTGAACAGCAGCTTCTGGGTGCCCCACGTGCCGGCCGCCAGCACCACATGGGTGGCGGTGAACGTTCGCCGCTTCGTGCGCAGCGAGCGGCCGGTACGTGCCGTGTGGACCTCCCACACACCGTCGGCGCGCTGCTCGAAGCCGGTGACGGTGGTCATCGGATGTACTTGTGCGCCAGCGGATTCCGCCAGGCCCAGGTAGTTCTTGACCAGAGTGTTCTTGGCGCCGTAGCGACATCCGGTCATGCAGGAGCCGCATTCGATGCATCCGGTGCGCGCGGGTCCGGCGCCGCCGAAGTAGGGGTCGGGCACTGTCTTGCCCGGCGTCTTCTGGCCCTCCGGGCCGAAGAACACCCCGACCGGCGTCGGTACGAACGTGTCGCCGACGCCCATCTCGTCGGCGACCTCCTTGACGATGCGATCTGCGTCGGTGAAGGTCGGGTTCTTGACCACGCCGAGCATGCGCTGCGCCTGGTCGTAGTGCGGCATCAGCTCGGCGCGCCAGTCGGTGATGTGTGACCACTGCCGGTCGGCGAAGAACGGCTCGGGCGGCACGTACAGGGTGTTGGCGTAGTTGAGGGATCCGCCGCCGACACCGGCGCCGGCCAGGATCATCACGTTGCGCAGCAGGTGGATGCGCTGGATGCCGTACATGCCCAGCTTCGGCGCCCACAGGAACTTGCGCAGATTCCACGAGGTCTCGGCGAAGTCCTCGTCGGCGAACCGCCGACCCGCCTCCAGCACTCCGACGCGGTAGCCCTTCTCGGTGAGCCGCAGCGCGGTGACACTGCCGCCGAACCCCGAACCGATGATGAGGACGTCGTAGTCAGGCTCCATCGGCTCAGTATGAACTTACCGACGGGTAGCTTCCACAGAGGTCCGCCTTACATCGCCGAGCGTGCGGCCACCGCGAATCTGCGGGCGCGATTCTTCGCAGTGAGCACACGTTCGACGCAATCAGGTCGCTCAGGAGTCGACTGTCAGGCCGACCTTCTGGAATTCCTTGAGGTCGCAGTAGCCGGCCTTGGCCATCGACCGACGCAGCCCGCCGACCAGGTTCAGCGACCCGAACGGGTCGTCAGACGGCCCATTGAGCACCTGTTCCAGCGACGGCCGCTCGCCGATCGCCACCTGCAGCAGCGCCCCACGCGGCAGCGACGGGTGCGCCGCGGCGGCGGGCCAGAACCATCCGTCGCCCAGCGCCTCGGCGGCCGACGCCAGCGGCGTGCCCAGCACCACCGCATCGGCGCCGCAGGCGATCGCCTTGGCGAGTTCACCGGAGGTGTGGATATCGCCGTCGGCGAGCACATGCACGTAGCGGCCGCCGGTCTCGTCGAGATACTCCCGCCGGGCGGCGGCGGCGTCGGCGATCGCAGTGGCCATCGGCACGCTGATGCCCAGCACCTCGTCGCTGGTGGTGACGCCGCGGGTGGAGCCGTAGCCGACAATCACCCCGGCCGCGCCGGTGCGCATCATGTGCAAAGCGGTGCGGTGATCGAGCACGCCACCGGCCACCACCGGCACGTCCAGCTCGGAGATGAAGGTCTTGAGGTTCAGCGGCTCGCCGTCCTGGGCCACGCGCTCCGCCGAGATGATGGTGCCCTGGATGACCAGCAGGTCGATGCCGGCCGCCACCAACGACGGCGTCAACGCCTGCGCGTTCTGCGGGCTCACCCGCACGGCCGTAGTCACCCCGGCGTCGCGGATATGCGCCACCGCCGCCCCCAACAATTCCGGGACCAACGGCGCGGCATGCAGTTGCTGCAACAGCCGGATCGCGGCCGAGGGCTCCGGCTCCTTCTCCGCGGCCTCGATGACCTGGGCTATCTTGGCCTCGACATCGGCATGCCGGCCGATCAGGCCCTCGCCGTTGAGCACACCCAGTCCACCCAGCCGGCCCATCTCGATCGCGAACTCCGGCGACACCAGCGCATCCGTCGGGTGCGAGACCACCGGGATCTCGAACCGGTAGGCATCCATCTGCCAGGCGGTCGAGACGTCTTTGGAGGACCGGGTGCGCCGCGAGGGCACGATGTTGATGTCGTCGAGTTCAAAGGTGCGACGGGCGGTGCGACCCATCCCGATCTCGACCATGTCGCGCACGCGATCAGCCCCGATCTCCCGCGAGATCGACGTTTTGCAAACAAAGTTCGAGAAGCGGCCTGCAAAACGTCGGTTTCGGGGCGCTGAAGCGGCTCATCGGGAAGGACCCCCTAGCGGGCGTAGTAGTTCGGCGCTTCGACGGTCATCGCGATGTCGTGCGGGTGGCTCTCCTTCAGACCTGCCGCGGTGATCTGCACGAACTGCGCCTGCTGCAGCGCCTCGATGGTGGGCGAACCCGTATAGCCCATGGCCGCGCGCAGGCCGCCGGTGAGCTGATGGATGACCGTCGACAACGGACCCCGGAACGGCACCCGGCCCTCGATGCCCTCGGGCACCAGTTTGTCCTCGGAGAGCGCGTCATCGGCGAAGTAGCGGTCCTTTGAATAACTCTTCTGCGCACCTCGGCCCTGCATCGCGGCCAGTGAACCCATACCGCGGTAGCTCTTGAACTGCTTGCCGTTGACGAAGATCAGCTCCCCCGGCGCCTCGGCGGTGCCGGCCAGCAACGAGCCCAACATCGTCGTCGAGGCGCCCGCGGCCAGCGCCTTGGCGATGTCCCCGGAGTACTGCAGGCCGCCGTCGGCAATCACCGGCACGCCCGCCGGCGCGCACGCGGCGACGGCCTCGAGGATCGCGGTGATCTGCGGCGCGCCGACGCCGGCGACCACCCGGGTGGTGCAGATGGAGCCTGGGCCCACACCGACCTTCACCGCGTCGGCCCCGGCCTCGACCAGCGCGGCGGCTGCGGCCCGGGTGGCGACGTTTCCGCCGATCACATCGACGCGGCCGCCCACCATGGCCTTGAGCCTGCCGACCATGTCCAGAACCACGCGGTTATGGGCGTGCGCGGTGTCCACGACCAGCACGTCGACGCCGGCGTCGACCAGTGTCATCGCCCGCGTCCACGCGTCGTCGCCGACCCCGACCGCGGCGCCGACCAGCAACCGGCCGTCGCTGTCCTTGGTGGCCAGCGGGAACTGCTCGGTCTTGACGAAGTCCTTGACGGTGATCAGCCCGGTCAGTTTGCCGCGGCCGTCGACGATCGGCAGCTTTTCAATCTTGTGGCGCCGCAACAGCCCCAGCGCGGCTTCGGCGGACACGCCCTCCTGCGCGGTGATCAGTGGCGCCTTCGTCATCACCTCGGACACCGGCTTGTTCTGGTCCACCTCGAACCGCATGTCGCGGTTGGTGATGATGCCGACCAGCGACCCGGTGTCGTCGACGACGGGCAGACCCGAGATCCGGAACCGCGCGCACATGGCGTCGACCTCGGCCAGCGTGTTGTCCGGGGAACAGGTCACCGGGTCGGTGACCATGCCGGCCTCCGACCGCTTCACGGTCTCGACCTGGCCGGCCTGCTCGGCCACCGGAAGGTTGCGGTGCAGGACGCCCATGCCGCCGGCGCGGGCCATGGCGATGGCCATCCGCGACTCGGTCACGGTGTCCATCGCCGAGCTGACCAACGGCACCCTCAGCCGGATCCTTTTGGTGAGTTGGCTCGAGGTATCGGCCGTGGCGGGCACCACATCGGAGGCGGCGGGCAGCAGCAACACATCGTCGAAGGTCAGCCCGAGCATCGCGATCTTGGTCGGATCATCGCCGCCGGTCGACACCGGAACGGCGATGGAAATGCTGCTTTCAGCGATCGACATGGGTGGGGCCTCCATCGGCGCAGAGCTAGATACCTATCTTATCGGCTTCGACGTCGATGCCCGCGGGCCACGCGGCACGTCGTGGATACCCCCGGGGCGGGTCGAAGCGGCTGGCGCGATAGCTGCTGGGCTGCGTAATGTGGAGGTCGTGCGTGACCACCTGCCACCGGGTTTGCCGCCTGACCCGTTCGCCGATGACCCGTGTGACCCTTCGGCGGCGCTCGACGAAATCGAGCCCGGCCAGCCGCTGGACCCGCAGGAGCGGACCGCGGTCGAGGCCGATCTCGCCGACCTGGCGGTTTACGAGGCATTGTTGGCGCACAAAGGAATTCGCGGCCTGGTGGTGTCCTGCGACGAATGCCAGCAGGACCACTACCACGACTGGGATATGTTGCGCTCCAACCTGCTCCAACTGCTGGTCGACGGCACCGTGCGCCCCCACGAACCGGCCTACGACCCTGAACCAGATGCCTACGTCACCTGGGATTACTGCCGGGGATACGCCGACGCGTCACTCAATGAAGCGACGTCGGATTCCGACGGCTATCGCTGAGGGCGCCAGCCGCCCGCATCTCTGTTAGCCGCTAGCGCGGCTCGCCCGGTGCCGCTGGCACGACGATCGTGGTCGTCACCGTCCGCGGCGCCGGCGCCTCCAGTATCGGTGGCTGAGACGTCTGTTCGTTCTCCGACGGCTGCGCCGGGGGCGTCGGCAGCGGCGTCGCGCGCGGGGTCGTGCCCGTCGGGGTCGGCAGCGGCGTCGCTACCACGGTCGAACTCGGCGTCGGCAGCGGGCTCGGAGTGGGGATCGGCGTCGACGGTGTCGGCGTCGGAATCGGAGTGGACGGGGCCGGGGTCGGAATCGGAGTGGACGGCGACGGGGTTGGCGTCGGTGTGGGCAGCGGGGTCGACGGCGTCGGTGTGGGCAGCGGCGACGGGGTTGGCGTCGGTGTGGGCAGCGGCGACGGCGTCGGTGTGGGCAGCGGCGACGGGGTTGGCGTCGGTGTGGGCAGCGGCGACGGGGTTGGCGTCGGTGTGGGCAGCGGGGACAACGGCGTCGGTGTGGGCAGCGGGGACAACGGCGTCGGCGTCGGAATCGGCGTCGATACCTCCGACGACGGTGTGGTTGTGGGGGTGATCGTCGAAGACGTTTCCGTCGCAGACGATTCCACGATCGCCGGCAGCGGAGGCAGCGTGGCCGGGGGCGCGTCGGGCGGCACCGTCGCGTTCGCGTCCTTCGTCTCGACCTTCACCGACAGCTCTTGCCACTGGTCGACCAGTTCTTGTTTGCGCGCAACGTCATCGACCGTCGCGACGGTCGTCGTGACGGCTGCGAGTTTGTCTTGGGCGGCATTCCACTGGCCCCGTTCGATCAGCTGCTGCACTTCGGCGAGTTCGGTTTTCGCGGCCAGCACCACCTGGTCGTCGCGGGTCACCTGCTGCTCACCGAACAACATGGTCCGAAGGCCGTAGAGCGCGTCGCCGGGCCCTGCGCCGGCGACCACCGCCCCGAAGCCGCCCAAGCACAACACCGCCGCCGCGACCGAGCCGAGCACGGCCATCGAGAAACGAGTGCGCTGACGGGTGCCGCGGTCCAACGCCGCTACGGCGTCGCGCTGCGTCACCAACGCCTCCGGGGGCGGCACACGATGCTCGTCACGCCACCCCGCGAGCAGATAGGCGAGCTCAGCCTCCCCCGGATCGGTCGAGTACACCGGCTGCTCGGACGCCAGGGCGTCGAGGAAGCGGTCCGTGCGGTTGATCTCGTTGAGCGACGGGTCACCGCCGTTGGAAGTCCAGCGACCGAAATCAGGCATGGTCGTGCCCCGTCGCGATGATTTCGGCCTTCAGCCGCGCCAATGCCCGGTGCTGAGCGACCCGCACCGCGCCGGCGGTACTCCCTACCGCCTCAGCGGTCTCCTCGGCACTCATGCCGACGACCACGCGCAGGATCAGGATCTCGCGCTGCTTTTCGGGCAGCACCGCCAGCAGCTTGGCCATCCGGGCCGACGACTCGCTGTCGAGCGCCATCTGCTCAGGCCCCGCGTCCGACGAGAATCGTTCCGGCACGACATCGGTCGGCTCAGCTCGGTTCCTGGCAGCTGCGCGATGTGCGTCAGCAACCTTGTGCGCGGCGATGCCGTACACAAAGGCCAGGAACGGTCGTCCCTGATCCTTGTAGCGCGGCAGCGCCGTGATGGCGGCCAAGCACACCTCCTGTGCAGCGTCATCCGCTGAGAAACCACTTCGCTCCCCCGACCCGAGCCTCGCCCGGCAATATCGGAGAACGATCGGGCGGATGGTCTCCAGCACTTCCCGGAGCGCGTCCCGGTTGCCCGCCACGGCCTCAGCAACGACAGCATCGAGACGTTCTCCCGAAATTGTCATCGGTGGCGATCTCTCCAGCGTTACGAACGGGACCTTCCCCCGCGAGCGGGAGGTGCCCCCACCGGCGGGGGCTCAGCTAAACACTAACGATCCGAACAAGGCGGCAATTATCACGGCTCATACCACTGACCGCCGCCACGACGCACGGTATCGGCGCACTCATGACGAAGATTCGCGACCTGTGCGGCCGATTGCGTCGAGGAGCCGATATCGGCGAGCAAGCACGCCAACGCCCATCGCAACGGGATGAGCCCCAGCTGTCCGGTGGCCTCCAGCGCACCCTCGGCGACGCTCCGGGACCGCTCCAACGAGCCCGCGCTGCACAGCGCCGCGGCCAGGATGACGTCCGACTTGACGCGGTGTCGCGCCGAGCCGAGCGTCGCCGCTGACTCGACGGCGCGTTCGGCGTGCCTGATCGCGGCGACACCGTCACCGCGGGCAATCGCCAGCTCGGCGCTCACCCACGCCAGCCGGACGGGCAGCCGCGCGGGCACAAGATCGTTGTCGGCCTCGCCCGCGAGCTCCAGGAATTGCGCAGACGCCGCGAACCGGCCCACGCCCAATGCGTCGGCGGCCAGGCCGATCAACGCGTCCGCGCCGGCTTCGAGGTCCCCGGCCGCCAGCGCCCACGCCCTGCCGTCTTTGGTGCGGGCACGGGTGTGCCAGCCGAGCTGGCGCAGAAACGACGCATGTGTGCTGTGCGCCAGCGAGGCCAGCGGACCGGCCTGCTGAGCGCGGAGCACCCCGGCAAGGTCGGCGAACGCGCACCCGTAGCGGCCCTGTCCACCGGCGACGACCGCGCGCAACCACAGTTCGCGCGGCGTGGTGGCGGCGGGCAGCGGCCAGCGGCCGGGGTCGTCCCCGAAGGCGCCGTTAGCCAGCACAGCAGCTGTCTGGGCCTGCGCGGCTCCGGTTGTCGTCATCGGCTCGCGACGGTATCAATATCGGAACGCGATCCCGGTACCGGCGGGCACGGTTAGAAGATTCGGCCAAAAACAACCTGGGTTAACAGTTGGTGCTGCCAATGTTAATTCGATGTCAACTGCCTACTGAACGCTAGGAAATATCGCACCGACACAGCCCGGCGCGAGCAGCGGAAACCCCAGTCGTGATCTGGCCGCGGACGTTTTCGCTACCACCGATGTCGTTGCACAAGGGTCGCAATGATGAACGTGGTGTAAATTCTCGAGCTGCTGATTTGTCCTTGAGCACATGTTCTGGCTATTGACTGATTTTGCTGAGCCCTTCTACCTTGTGTGCACGAGTAGTCATCGGCGACATGTGCTCGGATCGGTTCCAGAACCCGCGCACCCCGCGGTTTCCAAAAGGGTGTGTAGAGAGGGGTTTTCCAATGCCACAGCCGCAGCAGCTACCCGGACCCAACGCCGACATCTGGGATTGGCAGATGCAGGGCCTTTGCCGAGGTGTCGAATCGTCGATGTTTTTCCATCCCGACGGCGAGCGCGGCCGGGCCCGCGCGCAGCGCGAGATGCGCGCCAAGGAGATGTGCCGGCGCTGCCCGGTGATCGCGCAGTGCCGAAGCCACGCCCTCGCCGTCGGCGAGCCGTACGGCATCTGGGGCGGCCTGTCCGAGTCGGAGCGTGAACTGCTGCTCAAGCGGGGCATCCGCCGCACCGCCTGAGTTTGCGCAAGAAGACGTAAGTGCCCCCGAAAACTTGCGGTTTCGGGGGCTTTTGCGTCTTCACGCGCGCCGACGATTAGTGCGCGTGACCGTGGTGGTCGTGCTCGTCCTCGTCGGCCGGCTTGTCCACCACCGCGGTCTCGGCACCTCGTACGCCCCGGTTGAACCGAGGCCAGCCTGACCAACCTGGACGCGTTCGTACAGGCACGGCTTGCGGCTGTCAGCCACGGGTCTGAGCTGACCTCGCGGATTGTCGCGCCCGCTACCGCCGAGACTCTGAGCAAGCTCAAGATTTAGACCGGCGAATCAGTTGCTGATCAGTTCGTGGTGGACGACCTCAAGGTGGTCGGTGTGGCCCGTGCTGGTGTCCGATCAGGTGGACGCCTCGTCGCACACGGCACACGGATTACGTCATTGCCAGCGGCGTGAGCTTGGTTACGGTGTGGCGAGAATCTCCGTGAATTTGAACTGACCATCAGCGCCGCGGACCATGGATGTGCTGTACACATCCTCCACGCCGATGTCGCGACACAGGGCTACGAAAATCCGTTGCCCGAACCAGGCGAGCCCGGCGCCATGGCCCGGGCGGCCCATCCGGCGGCAGCGGCAGAGAGGACGTGCCAGGCGCCGTGGTACTGCCACAGGCTGTCGGGCCGGCACAACGGCGACCCGGAGCGTCCCGCGGCGTAGGCGGCCAGTCCCAGCGCGAAGACCCCGGCCGCTGTCGCCCAGGCCGACCACCGCTGCCGGCGCCGGCTCCGGGCCAGGCCGGCGGCGTACACCGCTCCCACCGCGACGATGGGCCAGTCGTGGGCGAGCTCCGCCCATGACGGCTGGGGCCCGTGGTAGGCGAAGCTGCCGGCCCCGACCGCCACGAGCGCCACTCCGGCAGCCCCAGCCAGCGGCGCCCTCACCCGCACCGCCCAGCACAGCACGGCCACCCCGGCGGCGACGTAGGCCAGGCTGGTGACGGCCAGGACGGGCTGCGCCAGCGCGGCGCCTACGATGCGCTCGCAGTCCGAGTGACCGAAACTCGCGGGAGCGGTCAAGACCTGCATGGGCGATCCACCGTAACGCGCCCGCCGCGGCGGAGACGGGCCGGGCGAGGCGGGCCGCCCCGGGAATAGCCAAGGGCAATGTGTGGACGGGTAGTGACCTCCTCGGCGTCGGACGCCATCGCGGAGTACCTCGACACGCGCGTGGTGAATTGCCCCGCCAGCGCGAAGCGAGGGCCGGTGATCGGGACAGTCGCGATCTCGACGCCCAGCGCCAGCACCGGTCAGTGCGGAGATGCCGCGCAGACTGCATGGGCCATCGGCCTCAGCTAGCCCTCGTATCGTCTACACGCTTTGGTAGCCGCGGATGCATCTTGCCGGACAGGACCAACAAACGAAACACCCCCGGCGGATAAACCAGGGGTGCTCCTTGCAGGGTGGTTCTAGTGAGCGTGGCTGTGGTGGTGGCCGTGTCCGTGGTCTTCTTCCTCGGGGCCGGCTTGTCCCACCACCGCCGTCTCTGTGGTGGCAGATTGCAGCCCGCACGTTGTCGTTAAGCGCCTGAGTAGTCGTCCACCCAACCGGTCTTGGTAGTTGGGTGGCTTTCTATGAGGAGCTGATCCGCTGACGCTCGAGTTCCTCCACCGTCCGCTCGTAGTGCCGTGTTCCGAGCTGCTGACCCAGGTCTTCCTCGAACACGGCGCAGAACGGTCGGCTGTCGGTGGCGTTCATGAGGAGCTGATCCTGGACTTCCTCGACAAGGCGGATCTGCCGAAGGAAGACGTCGTCGAGATCGCCGCGACGACGCTGGAAAGCGCGTTGGAGCACGCCGGTAAGCTCACCGAGCGAACCTCCCGCCGGAACAAGCCAAAGCAGGGGAGAGACCGGTGTCCCTCTATGACCTCGTGCTTCACGGCGGACGGGTTATCGACCCCGAAACCGCAACCGATGGGATCTGCGACGTCGGCATTAATGGAAGCACCATCGCCGCGGTCAGCACGACCCCGTTGGAGGGCCGCCGCGTGCTCGACGTCGCAAACCGGGTCGTCGCCCCGGGGTTCATCGACATGCACAGTCACTGCTTCGGCATCGCGGGTCTGCGCCTGCAGGCGCTCGACGGCATCACCACCGCACTCGAACTGGAGCTCGGTGTGCACCCGATCGACCGCGCCTACCAACGGGCCGCACTTGAGGGGCGCCCCATCAACTACGGCTTCTCCGCGGGCTGGGCCGCGGCACGGCTTCACGTCAAGACTGGAAGGCCGTTAAGCGGTCAACCCGCCGATGGTCTTATCGCCATGGGCGTACCCGAATGGCAAGCCGAGGCCAGCCCTGATGAGGTCAACCGGATTCTGACGTTACTGCAATCCGATCTCCGTGACGGCGCCCTCGGGATCGGCCTCGTGGTCGGTTACGCACCACGCGTGACGCCCGCGGAATACACCGCAGTCGCCCGCCTGGCAGCCGAGCGCGGCGTACCCACCTACACCCATGCCCGCGAACTCGTCGAGCAGGATCCCGACACCCCGATCGACGGAGCAGAGGAGATCGTGCGCGCCGCCGGCGAGACGGGCGCCCACATGCATTACTGTCACGTCAACAGCACCTCGCTGCGTCATCTGGACCGAGTGCTCGGCGTGGTTGAGCGCGCCCGCTCCCACGGAGCCCGCGTCTCCACCGAGGCCTACCCGTACGGCACCGGCATGACCAGTATCAATGCGGCGTTTCTGGATCCCAACGTGCTCTACCGGCGGGGGATCACCCCGCATGCGATCCAGGACATCGCCACTGGCCGACGCTTCGACAGCGCAGAGGACCTGGCTAACGCACGCCAGACCAACCGCGGGGACCTCGTCTTCGTGGAATTTCTTGAAGAGGACGACCCCACGACGCGGGAACTGCTGACCAGAGCGCTGATCTTCCCCGACACCACTATCGCCACCGACGGTTTCGAGCCACTGTGGCGCAGCACCCCGTACAACGACCATCAATGGCCGCTGCCCGCCGATGCCGTCACGCATCCACGCACAGCCGGTACCTACAGCCGCTCGATCCGCACCCTGTGGCGAGAGACCGGTGCACTGAGCCTGATGGAAGTGATCCGGCGCAGCAGCCTGCTGCCGGCGCAAATCCTTGCCGAGTCCGTGCCCGCGATGTCGCGTAAAGGCCGCGTCCAGCCCGGTGCCGACGCCGATGTCGTCGTCTTCGACCCCGACACCGTCTCCGACCAAGCCACCTACACCTACACCACCGCACCGTCGACGGGATACGACTACGTCATCGTGAATGGTGTCGAGCTGGTCAGCGAGGGCCGCCTGCGCACGGATCAACTGCCGGGCAAACCGGTCCGAGCCTGACACATCACCTCTTTGACCCGGGGCAGCGGCCGATAACAAAGCACCCCCGGCTGATGCCGAGGGTGCTCCGTGTTCGTCGCGCTCAGTGGGCGTGGCCGTGATGGTGGCCGTGGTCTTCTTCCTCGGGGCCGGCTTGTCCACCACCGCCGTCTCGGTGGTGTCGGATTACAGCCATCCGCACTGAGTTCTGACATGGGGAGCATTTTCTCCAGGGGGGCAGAGTGAAGCGGGGGGCCGTAACCGTCGTTGCGGCCCGCCGCTTCGTTGTGGCCAGGTGAGTTCAGCCGGTGGGTGTCGAGCGTGTCGATGCCGACGCGTTGTCAAGTCTGACATGCGCGGGTTGGTTCACCGCAGGACCGTGGGTTCGAAGTCGGAGTTGGGCCGCTGGTCTAGAGGTCGAGCGTGATCTGTTGCGGGGCAACGTGATTGCTCATAGAACTGGCGCGGATCACTCCGAGACGCTTACCCGACACCGTGGCTGGCTCACCTGGACGTTTATGTGGGCGCCTGCTCAGTCATCGAGGACTGCCAGCGACCAGGACCAGCCGGGCTGGATGTTCGATCCTGACGGCGACCGCCTTGCGGCGGACAGCACACGCTCCAGCACCTCTCGCGGCACAGGCTGGTCGGTGAATCCGCGCACCGCGCGTCGGCTTGTGACTGCCTCGTATACGTCCATGATCGCCTACCTACATCCGTTTCTTCCAATACTGTATTGTATAATACAGTATCGGTTAATACTATTTCCGCGCTGTCGGACGGAGTCCTAATGGCTGGGTGAGACCCATACGGACCGATGAACGACCCAGGAGGGGAGATGGAAACGCACCCCATAGTCACCGACAAAGCGAAGGCCCCCCGTTCCTCAGCGGATACGGGGGCCTTGCTGTTCTCACCGTTTAGTGATGGTGGTGATGACCGTGGTGGTCTTCGTCCTCCTCGGCAGGCTTTTCCACAACGGCGGTCTCGGTGGTGGTGAATTTCAGCCCCGCGGCCAGCCGAAATCTAAGCTAAGTCGCTGACGCGTGCGCTGCCAACCAGCCGGGCGGGCGCTTCTCGATGAAGGCCTGAACGCCCTCGAGCGCGCTTGGATCCATCATGTTGCAGGCCATCGTCGCGCCTGCGTCCTCATAGGCGGACTCGATGCCGACTTCGATCTGGCGGTAGAACACGGCCTTCCCCATTGCGACGGCGACACCCGGCTTCGCGACAATGCTCGCGATCAGCGCCTCGACCTCGTCGTCCAGCGCCTCTGGCACCGCCACCCTGTTGACCAGCCCTAACACGCGGGCCTCCTCAGCAGAGACGAATTCGCCGGTAACGAGCATCTCGAAGGCGGCTTTGCGTGGCAGATTGCGCGACAGCGCCACTCCCGGGGTCGCGCAGAAGAGCCCGACGTTGACGCCGCTGACCGCGAAGCGCGCGTCCTGGCTCGCCACCGCGAGGTCGCACATCGCGACGAGCTGGCAGCCCGCAGCAGTCGCGAGACCATGGACACGCGCGATCACCGGCACCGGCAGTCGCTGGATCGAAAGCATCACGGCTGTGCACTGCGCGAACAGGCGCTGGTAATACTCGAGCGAAGGCTCGGCCCGCATTTCCTTCAGGTCGTGGCCGGCGCAGAAGGCCTTGCCGGATGCCCCGAGCACGACGGCACGCACCTCCTCATCCTTGGCGAGCGCGTCAACGGCTTCGCCGAGCGCTGCGAGCATCGCCTCAGAGAGCGCGTTGAAAGCCTGGGGGCGGTTCAGCGTCAGCGTGACGACGCCGCGATCATCGCGGTGTTGCAGCAGCAGCGGTTCTTCCATCGCGTTGACCTCACTCGATTGCCGAGGCGCTGTTGGCGCGCTCTCGCGCTGGAACTTCTGGATCTTGCCAGTGGATGTCTTCGGGACGCTAGCACCGACCGCCAGCGCCAGTTGGGGAGTTCAGCTTGACGTACGCGAAAACGCCCCCGGCTATTACACCGGGGGCGCTCTCGCGTAGGTGGGTACTAGTGCGCGTGGCCGTGATGGTGGCCGTGGTCTTCGTCCTCGGCGGGCTTCTCCACCACCGCCGTCTCGGTGGTGAGCACCATCCGGGCCACCGACGCGGCGTTCAGCACCGCCGAGCGGGTGACCTTAACGGGATCGACGACGCCGTCGGCCACCAGGTCGCCGAACGACAGCGTGGCGGCGTTGAATCCCTGCCCGTCGGGCAGCTCCGCCACCTTGTTCACCACCACCGAGCCGTCCAGCCCGGCGTTGGCCGCGATCCAGTACAGCGGGGAGCTAAGCGCCGATGAGAACACGTCGACACCGAGCGCCTCGTCGCCCGACAGCGACTCACGCAGCTTGGTCAGCGCCGAACGGGCCCGCACCAGCGCAGCACCGCCGCCGGTGATGATGCCCTCCTCGACCGCGGCCTTGGCCGCCGCGACCGCGTCCTCGACGCTTTCCTTGCGCTCCTTGAGCGCCGTCTCGGTGGCGGCGCCGACCTTGATCACCGCGACACCACCCGACAGCTTCGCCAGCCGCTCCTCGAGCTTCTCGCGGTCCCAGTCGGAGTCGGTCGCCTCGATCTCCGACCGCAGCTGGGTCTTGCGTGCCTCGATGGTGTCGGCGGTGCCGCCGCCGTCGACGATCACCGTGTTGTCCTTGCCGACCACGACGCGCCGCGCCGAGCCCAGCACGTCCAGGCCGACCTCACGCAGCAGCAAACCGACGTCCGGGTTGACCACCTGTCCACCGGTCACCACCGCCAGATCCTCGAGGAAGGCCTTGCGGCGGTCACCGAAGAACGGCGCCTTGACCGCGACGGCCTTCAGCGTCTTGCGAATGGCGTTGACCACCAACGTCGACAGCGCCTCGCCCTCGATGTCCTCGGCAACGATCAGCAGCGGCTTGCCGGACTCGGCCACCTTCTCCAGCAGCGGCAGCACATCCGGCAACGAGCTGATCTTCTCGCGGTGCAGCAACACCAGCGCGTCCTCGAGCACCGCTTCCTGTGAGTCGAAGTCGGTGATGAAGTAGGCCGAGATGAAACCTTTGTCGAAGCCGACACCCTCGGTGATCTCCAGCTCGGTGTTCAGCGTCGACGACTCTTCCACCGTCACCACACCGTCGTGGCCGACCTTGGTCATCGCCTCGCCGACCAACTCGCCGATCTGCTCGTCGCGCGAGGACACCGTGGCGACCTGCGCGATGGAGGTCTTGTCGGTCACCGGGGTGGCCGCCGCCAGCAGCGCCTCGGACACCGCGTCGGCCGCCTTGCCGATACCCGAGCCCAGCGCGATCGGATTTGTGCCCGCGGCGACGTGGCGCAGCCCGGCCTTGATCAGCGCCTGCGCCAGCACGGTCGCGGTGGTGGTGCCGTCTCCGGCGACGTCGTTGGTCTTGGTGGCCACCGACTTCACCAGCTGCGCGCCGAGATTCTCGAACGGGTCCTCGAGGTCGATCTCGCGCGCGACGGTGACGCCGTCGTTGGTCACCGTGGGGCCGCCGAACGCCTTGGCCAGCACCACGTGCCGCCCGCGCGGACCCAGCGTGACCCGGACCGCGTCGGCGAGCTTGTCGACGCCGGCTTCCATTGCGCGGCGCGCGGTTTCGTCGAAACTAATCAGTTTGCTCATGAGTACTTTCTGAAGTCGAAACGCATACCGCCCCGGAAATCACCCGGACCGAAGTTCGGGGATCGCCGGGGCGGGACACGTGTGATTACTTGGAGACGACAGCCAGCACGTCGCGGGCCGACAGGATCAGGTACTCCTCGCCGTTGTACTTGATCTCGGTGCCGCCGTACTTGCTATAGATGACGGTGTCACCCTCCGACACGTCGACCGGAATCCGCTTCTCGCCATCCTCATCCCAGCGGCCGGGGCCAACTGCGACGACGGTGCCTTCCTGCGGCTTCTCCTTGGCGGTGTCGGGAATAACCAGACCAGACGCGGTCGTTGTCTCGGCCTCGTTGGCCTGTACGAGGATCTTGTCCTCGAGTGGCTTGATGTTCACGCTCGCCACGATGGAACCCTCCACTAGTTCGGGTGTAGGTCCGGGGTAGGTCCCCGGACCTAGGAATTGCCAGAATTACAGGTGTTCGGCATGCGTCCGTGCCCTCGCGCCGTCGTCGCGGGTGCCGACACAGGGGTTGGCCGCCTGCCACCTAGCACTCTATACATGAGAGTGCTAGCACTCAAGGTCGCCCCATGCCTATTGGTCGAACTGGCGCGGGTCGATCATCAGGTGACCGGACACATCCCCGACCATCTCCACGTCGACCCGCCGTTCGGTGAAGTACCAGCCGGTGTCGTCGCAACTGAAGCCGTCTAGATAGCGACCGACCACGATCGGCTGGAGCGGCACGGTGTCGGTGGCCTGCACGACGCAGAACGTCGAGCGGGCCGTCGCGGTCCTGTCGCCATACACCTCGACGATGGGATTGAGCACCAGGTGCCGGGTGCGCGGCGTGCCGCTGTCGGGGAAGCGGCGGGTGGTCGCGGCGAAGAGCTTGGCGATGGCCGCGGCGCCGCTCACCTCTAACGACCGGGTGCCCGCGAACGTCGCCCGGCCCAGCAGCCGGCCGACACCGTCGAAATCGCCGGCGTCGATCAGTTCGGCGTAGCGGTACAGCAGGTCGGTGATGGCCAGCCGGTCCTCGGTGGTCCCCCGCGAGCGGGAGGTACCCCCAGTCGCCGGCCCTGCGGCTCCGGAACTCACGCCACCTGTCCCTTCACCACCGGTAGACCCGGGTCGCTGGCCACATCCAGCGACGATGGCGGCGCGCCGGCGGCGATCAGGTGCGCTGCGAACGAGGCGATCATCGCGCCGTTGTCGGTGCACAGCCGCGGCCGCGGGATCCGCAGCGTCAGCCCGGCGGCCGCGCACCGCTCCTCGGCCAGCTCCCGCAGCCGCGAATTGGCCGCAACACCGCCGGCGATCAGCAATGTCGACACGCCGAGTTCGGTGGCGGCGCGGACCGCCTTCATGGTGAGCACGTCGGCGACGGCCTCCTGGAAGCCCGCCGCGATGTCGGCCTGCGACGCGTCCGGATGGCTCTCCACGTAGCGGGCGACCGCGGTCTTCAGCCCGGAAAAGCTGAACGCGTACAGGTCGTCGCGCGGCCCTGTCATTCCCCGCGGGAACACGATCGCGTCGCGGTCGCCCTCGTGCGCCAGGTCGTCGAGCACCTTGCCGCCGGGATAGCCGAGTCCGAGCAGCCGCGCGACCTTGTCGTACGCCTCACCGGCGGCATCGTCGACGGTGCTGCCGAGTTCGACCATCGGCTCGCCCAGCGACCGCACGTGCAGCAGATTGGTGTGACCGCCGGAGACCAGCAGGCCGACGCTCTCCGGCAGCGGACCGTGGTCGTAGACGTCGGCGGCGAGGTGGCCGGCCAAATGGTTCACCGCGTAGAACGGCACCTGCCACGCGGCCGAATATGCTTTGGCCGCAGCCACTCCCACCAACAGCGCACCGGCCAGCCCGGGCCCGATGGTCGCTGCGACGATGTCCGGCTTGCGCACCCCGGCGGTGTCCAGGGCCCGGCGCATGGTGGGACCCAACGCCTCCAGGTGGGCCCGCGACGCGATCTCGGGAACGACACCGCCGAACCGGGCGTGTTCGTCGACGCTCGAGGCCACCTCGTCGGCCAGCAGCGTCACGGTGCCGTCGGATCCGAGCTCGGCGATGCCGACACCCGTTTCGTCGCAGGAACTTTCGATGGCAAGGATGATCATGGCGGGTCCCGCCGCATGGTGTAGGCGTCGGCGCCGCTTACCCGGTAGTACCGCTTGCGCAGACCGACGTTGACGAAGCCCGCGCTTCGATACAACCCGATCGCGGCCTCGTTGTCCGTTCTGACTTCGAGGAAAACCACTCCGCCGTCGGCGAATTCGAGCAGGCTGGCCAGCAGCCGCCGACCGATGCCCTGGCCCTGGTAGGCCGGATCGACGCCAATGGTGTGAATCTCGTACTCGTAGGGCGGTTTACGCCCGAGCCTCGCGATCCCTCCATAGCCGACGAGCTTGTCCTCGGTGCGGGCAGCCACGTAGTGATTGTGCTTGGCCTCGAGCTCGCGGTAAAACGCCGCCGCCGGCCACGGGTCGTCGCCCTCGAACAGCTGAGCCTCCAGCTCCGCGCACCGGGCGGCATCGACCCGATGCAGCGCGGTGTAGGTGATGGTCATCGGCGCACCGCCTTTTGTTCCGCAAGGGTTTTGGCGTCGGGGCGGCGCAGATACAGCGGAACCAGCGGCGCGGGCGCCGCGGCCCAGTCGGTAACGGCCCGCGCCAGGCCGGCCGCCGTCGGGTAGACCGGCGACAGCCGAGGCAGGTCGAACAGCGCGGCGTGATCGGGCGAACCGGCCACCCCGTCGGCGGTGGCCGGAACATCGGCCGGGGCGTCGACCGCGGGTCCCTCGACCCGCACGCCCTCGCGGTAGCGCGCCCAGTACACCTCTCGGCGGCGGGCGTCGGTGACAACCAGCGCGTCCCCAGCGGTGTCCACCCCGATCGCGTCGAGGCTGCACACGCCGCGCACCGGTACGCCCAGTGCGTGGGCGTAGGCGGCCGCGGTGGCCATGCCGACCCGCAGCCCGGTGAACGGTCCTGGGCCGCAACCGACTACGACCGCGTCGAGGCCGTCGACCGTCAGCCCAGCGTCCGCGAGCGCGGCGACCACGTTGGGGGTGAGCTGTTCGGCGTGTGCGCGGGCGTCGACGGTGACGCGCTCGGCGAGCACGTCGACACCGTCCGTGTCGAGCCGCACCACACCGGCGGTCACAGCGGGGGTGGCGGTGTCGATCGCGAGAATCACGGTGCTCACGGCCTGCTCCACTGCCAGATGGCGGTGCGGACCTCGGTATCCGGGCTGCGCTCGAGTCGGATGTCGAGGTGGTTCTCGGAGAGTCGCTCGGCGAGTCCTTCGCCCCACTCCACCACCACCACCGCGTCGTCCAGGTCGGTGTCGAGGTCCAGCGAATCGAGTTCACCGAGCAGATCAGCGCCGGTGTGATCGAGGAGGCGGTACATGTCGACGTGCACCATGGCCGGGGCGTCCGGCCGCCGCGACGGATGCACGCGCGCGAGCACGAACGTCGGCGAGGTCACCGGCCCGTCCACATCCATTCCCTGCGCGATTCCCTTGGCCAGAACCGTCTTTCCCGCACCCAAGGGGCCCGCAAGCACCACGACGTCACCGGCACGCAGCTGCTCCCCGAGCCGGGCGCCGAGCGCGATGGTGTCGGCGGTGGTCGGCAATTCCGCGGTGCCGCCGCGCCGCTCGACACGCGTCTCAGCCACGGGGCCGGGTCCGCTCGCGCAGCCGCCGCGTCAATGCGACGAGCTTGGAGGGGGTGGCGCGCTCGACCAAGCGGACCAGTGCGTCGTCGATGGCCTCGGGCTGCTCCAGCTGCACCAGATGTCCGGCGCCGCCGACGATCACCAGTTCGGCCTTCGGCAGCGCGGCCGCCATCGTCTCCGAGTACTCCATCGGCGTGAGCAGATCGTGGTCACCGCAGGCGATCAGGGTCGGCACCTTGGCCAGTATCGGCAGGGCTTCGGTCTCGTCGTGGACCTCGAGCGCGTGCAGGAACTCCACCAGGGTGGCGATCGGGGTGTCGTGCATCATCTTCTCGGAGAATGCCACCACGGTCGGGCTGATCTTCTCGTCACCGTAGGACGCCGCACGCAAGATCGGGCCGATCACCGCACGGGCCGCGCCGCGGGTGCGGTGCACGATCTTGGGCGCGTAGCGGGCCGCGAGCCGGGCGGCCTCCAGCGCCGGGTTCTTGAGGATCTCCCCCAGCGGCGAGCGCGAAACCTCCTCGGCGGCGGACGAAATCAGCGCCACCCCGACAATTCGGGTGGGATAGCGCTGCGGGTACTGCCGGGCATGCGAGAGCACCGTCATGCCGCCCATCGAATGCCCGACCAACACCACCGGGCCGCGCGGCGCCATCACGGCCAGCACGCTCTCCAGGTCTTTGCCCAACTGCTCGACCGTATAGGAATCGGGCGAGGCGTCGCCGGACTGGCCATGTCCGCGGTGGTCATAGAACACCATCCGCACCTGCGGACCCCACTGCTCGGCCAGCCGTGCCCGCTGGAAGTGGAAGGCTCCCATGCGAAGACAGAAGCCGTGCGCGAATACCACGGTCAGCGGAGCGTTTTCGGGTCCCACCTCGCGGACGGCCAGCGACACCCCGTCGGGGGTGGTCACCACGCAGCCGCGGTCGGCGTCCAGCAACTCGAAATCCTCGCCGGCGTAGGGGTCGTCGGTGGTGGTGCGCCGACCCATCGACCGGGCGATCGACACGCCCGCGACCGTACCGACCGCGCCCAGCCCGGCGGCCCCCGCCAGCCAGCGTGCGTTTCGGCCGCGCTGCCTGGCCTCGTTATCGCTCAACGACTTTGGCCTGTCGCCGGGCTCGCGCGGTACGTCCTGGTGACCCGGCCTCGTGGACTCGTGACGACCTCGTAGTGGATGGTGCCCAGCAGATCGGCCCAGTCCTGCGCCGTGGGTTCGCCCTGGGTGCCGGGACCGAACAGGATTGCGTCGTCGCCCTCGGCGACGTCGGCGGGGCCGGGTCCGAGGTCCACCACGAACTGGTCCATGCAAATGCGGCCGACGCTTGGCCGCCGGCGACCGTTGATCAACACATCGATGCGTCCGCTCAGGGTGCGGTAGACACCGTCGGCGTACCCGATCGGCAACAGCGCCAGTGTGGTGTCGCTGTCGGCGACCCACGTGTGGCCATACGACACGCCGTCGCCGGCATGTACCGTCCGGACCAGTGCGACAGGGCATCTCAGCGTCATCGCCGGTCGCAGTCCCATGTCGCCGCGCTCGGGGATGGGGCTCAGGCCGTACACCGCGATGCCCGGACGGACCATGTCGTACGCCAGATCGGGTCGCGTCATCGCCGACGGTGAATTGGACAGATGCGCCACCTCGTACCGCACGCCCTGGTTGCGCGCCTGCGCCCGCATGTCCGCGAAGCGCCGGGCCTGTTGGTCGTTCACGGGATTGTCGGGGTCGTCGCCGTGCACCAGGTGGCTCATCAAGCCCCGCAACCGGATGGCTTCGGCGGCTTGCGCCCGCCGCAGCGCCGTCAGCATCGCCGGATACTCGGCGGCGCCCACACCGTTGCGGTTCAGCCCGGTGTCCACCTTGACCGTGACGGTCGCGGTGTGGCCGGTGCGCTTGGCCGCGTCCAACACCTCGCCGAGCTGGCGCACCGACGAAATCGCCACCTCGACGTCGGCCCGCAGCGCGGGGGCGAAGTCGGTGCCGGGTGGGTGCAGCCATGCCAGCACCGGGGCGGTGATGCCGTCGCGGCGCAGCGCCAGCGCCTCGTCAATGGTGGCCACGCCGAGTTCGGCGGCTCCGGCGGCCAGGGCGGCGCGCCCGACGGCTACCGCGCCGTGGCCGTACCCGTCGGCCTTGACGACGGCCATCACCTGGGCCGACCCGGCGTGCTCACGCAGCAGCCGCACGTTGTGGGCGATCGCGTCGAGGTCCACCACGGCCTCGGCGGCCGCGGTGGGCGTAAGCGAAAGTTCGGTCGGTTGCATCGTCATGTCACCACCGCCGATTGTCCCAGAACGGTCATAACCCGCCCAACGTGAGCATGTGTTCGAAGTTTCGGCCTTGCCTTCAAGGGCGATTCCTCGTGCGCAAGCTCACGTTCGGCACGAATCCCCTAGTGAGCGAAGGGCTGCACCTCGTTGAAGTGGCCGCCGGGCTTCAGCTCGTCGAGATGGGCCAAGGCGGTGATGGTGTCGTCGCGAAGGGCCCTGGCCAGGTCCGCGGAAAAACCCTCCCGCACCACGATGCGCAGCATCGTGACGTCGCTCGCACCCTCCGGCATGGTGTAGGCCGGCACCTGCCAGCCGTAGGCGCGCAGCGCGTGTGACACGTCGAACTCGGTGTAGCCGAAATCACCGGCCAGCCGGTAGCTGACCACCGGGATCGCCGAACCGTCGGCCACCACCTCGAAGTGCTGGCTCTCGCGCAGCGCGTCGCCCAGCCACCGGGCGGTCTGCGACAGGCACTGCATCACCTGGGCATAGCCGGCGCGGCCGAGCCGCAGGAAGTTGTAGTACTGGCCGACCACCTGGTTGCCGGGCCGGGAGAAGTTGAGCGTGAACGTCGGCATGTCGCCGCCGAGGTAGTTGACCCGGAAGACCAGATCCTCGGGCAGGTACTCCTTGCTCCGCCACACCACGAAACCGATACCGGGGTAGGTCAGGCCGTACTTGTGCCCACTGACGTTGATCGACACCACCCGAGGAAGCCGGAAGTCCCATTCCAGGTCAGGGTGCAGGAATGGCACGACGAAGCCACCGCTGGCCGCGTCGACGTGCACGGGGATGTCCAGTCCGCCGCCTGCGGCGAGTTTGTCCAGCGCGGCGCAGATCTCACCGACCGGTTCCAGCTCACCGGTGAATGTGGTGCCGAGGATCGCCACCACGCCGATGGTGTCCTCGTCGATGTTGTCCAGCACCTGCTCGGGCGTGATGACGTAGCGGCCTTCCGCCATCGGCAGATAGCGCGGTTCGACGTCGAAGTAGCGGCAGAACTTCTCCCACACCACCTGGACGTTCGAGCCCATCACCAGATTCGGCGTGCGGCCGTTGGCGTCCTTACCTACGCGTTCGCGCCACCGCCACTTCAGCGCCAGGCCTGCGAGCATCACCGCCTCGCTCGACCCGATCGTCGATACCCCGGTGGCGCTCGCCGGGTCGTCGTCGCGCAAGTCCTCCGCGTGGAACAGGTCGGCCACCATACAGACGCAGCGTTGCTCGATCGCGGCGGTGGCCGGGTATTCGTCCTTGTCGATCATGTTCTTGTCGAACGTCTCGGCCATCAGCGTCTCGGCCTGCGGGTCCATCCAAGTGGTGACGAACGTCGCGAGGTTCAGCCTGCTGCTGCCGTCGAGCATCAGCTCGTCGTGGATGAAGCGGTATGCGGCGTCGGGATCCATCGCCTCGTCGGGCATCCGCAGCGACGGGACCGGTGCCATCGCCAGCCGCCCGGTGTAGGCGGGGGCGATCTGTGGAGCGTGAGTGCGCTTGCGCGACATGACAAGTCCTTTCGTTACAGGGAGGCGATGGCGGCACGGACATGAGCGAGGATGCGCGACGCCGACGTCGGCGCCGGGTGCGGCCCCGGGTCGGCGGCCGACAGGTTGGCGGCGCGGGCGTGCACGAAGGCGGCCGCGGCGGCTGCCTCACCCGCCGGCAGCCCGGCGGCCAGCAGCGCGCCGATGATGCCCGACAGCACGTCGCCCGATCCCGCGGTGGCGGCCCATGATTGGCCCGCCGGGTTGAGGTAGACCGGTCCGCCGGGTTCGGCGACGATCGTGACGTTGCCCTTCAACAGCACGGTGGCGCCGAGCCGGTCGGCCAGCTTGCGGGTGGCGGTGACGCGATCGTGGCCCGGCGGAGCACCGGCGAGTCGCGCGAATTCCCCGGCGTGCGGGGTCAGCACGGTCGGCGCGCTGCGGCCCGCGACGAGATCGGGATGCGCGGCGAGCATCGTCAGCCCGTCCGCGTCGACAAGCACCGGCAGATCGGTGGACAGCGCAAACCACAAAGCGGCGGCTGCGGCGTCGTCGGTGCCCAGACCGGGTCCGACCGTCCACGCCTGCACCCGGCCGGCTGCGCTCGCGCTCGGCGCGGCCACGACTTCCGACCAGTGCGAAACCACTACGGCATCAGCACTTCCGGCGTAGCGCACCATGCCGGACGTGGCGGCGACCGCGGCACCGGTGCACAGGATCGCCGCACCCGGATATGTCGCCGAGCCGGCCAGGATGCCGGTGACGCCCTGGGTGTACTTGTCGTCCTTTGGTCCGGGTATCGGCCAACGGGCGCGCACATCGTGGGCCTCGAAACCCGCCATATCGGTCGGCGGAAGCTCCAGGCCGATGTCGACCAGTTCGACGCGACCGCAATCGCCCAGCGCGTGAACGGGTTTCAGGCCGCCGAACGTCACCGTCAGCGCGGCGTGCACGTGCGGGCCGTCGGCGGCACCGGTCTGCACATCGATGCCGCTTGGGATGTCGACGGCCACCACGGGGATGCCGGCGTGGTCGACGGCGGCGAACACCTCGGCCGCTGTCGGACGCAACGGCCCCGACCCTGAGATGCCGACGACGCCGTCGATGACCAGATCAGTTGTGGCCGGAACGCTTTGCACGACCCGGCCGCCTGCCCGCATGAAAGCGGCCAACGCCTTTTGGTGGGTGCGCTGCGGGTTGAGCAACACCGCTGCGGCCGCTGCGCCGCGGCGGCGAAGGAACGTCGACGCCCACAGCGCATCGCCGCCGTTGTCCCCGGAGCCGACGACTGCGCAGACGTGCCGCCCGGCAATGCCGCCGGTGCGCGCACGGAGCTCGCGAGCAATCGCGGTGGCCAGGCCGTAGGCGGCCCGGCGCATCAACCCACCTTCGGGCAACGACGCCAGCAGCGGGGCTTCGGCTTCGCGGATCTCATCTGCGGTGAAGTAGTGCCGCATTTGCTCCCGTCCAGATCGACTTGCCCGCGCTGCAATACGTTACGTGGTTTCGTTGGGCCGGTGTCAGGCTTTCAAGCCCGGCGACGCGACGGGCAGGCCTCGTGATCTGGCCACGTGTGCCAATCGCCTGTCGTAGGTAACAAACGAGATCAGTTCTTCGCCCAGCATTTCTGCGGTCGCCACATGGATGGCGTCCAATGCTTTGAGACGGCCCGGCAGGCTTGCGGCCCTGTCACGGATCTCGGTCGTCACTGCAAGCTCGTCATAGTCGCCGAGCAGTCGGCTCATCAGATTCGGAAAAGTGCCCGCGCGGTCACAGTTGCGCACCGTCTCGATCAATCCGACGGTGCTGGTCACCCCGCGAAAGTCCGAGTGACTCACCAGAAACTCGCGCAGCTCCGCAAAGTTCGGCCTTTCGATGACGTAAGTCACCAGCGCCGACGCATCGAGGTAGATCACGGCTGCGCGTCACCGGTCGCATCGCGTCTGGCCTCCAGCTCCTCCCTGAGCTCGCGTTCCCAATCGCTTTCGCTATAGCGATCCTCGAGAAGGAGCTGGAGCGGATCGGGAGCGCCTTCGGGCAGCTCGATTTGTGTGAACGTGTCGAGATCGGCCAGCGTCTTTCCTGAAGGGCGGAGTGCTCCGGAGGCCTCGAGCTCCTCTATACGGCTTCGTTTCTTCTGCTGGCCCGGGATAAGCGTCGCGATGACCTTGCCGTGACGGGTGACCTCGATCGTCTCGCCCTTCTCGGCGCGGGCGAACATCGCGCTCGGGTTGTAGGAGAACTCCCTTATGGAAACCGTGCTCATGGTGAAAGCCTCCCCGCGGGAATTGTGCCTACATATACGTACAACACTGTACCTACAACTGAGCCACCCGGGCGATGGTCGCACCGGCCTCGCGTAACTGATCCGGCGTGTGGGCCGCGTAGCCGAGGACGAGACCGGCCGGGCCGGGCCGCCGCCGGTGCCAGGACAGCGGTAGGCACACCACGCCGGCGTCGTGTAGCTCATCGGCCAGCGCGGCATCGTCGACGTCGGCATCCGGCAGGGTGACGACCAGGTGCAAGCCGGCGGCCACACCCTGCACCGACGCCGCCGGCAGCCCCGTTGTGAGCGCACCGAGTAACGCGTCGCGCCGGGCGCGGTGCCGGGCTCGCATCAGCCTGATGTGCCGGTCGTACTCACCGTTTTCCAGCAGACGGGCGAGCACCAGCTGCGGGACGGTCGGGCTGCCCAGGTCACTCGCGTGCTTGGCCGCCACCAGGTCCGAGTAGCGGCGCCGCGGCGGGACAAGCCACCCCAGGCGCAGCGCCGGCGCCAGGCTCTTCGAGATGCTGCCCGCGTAGGCGATCCGATCCGGCGCGGCGGCGTGCAATGCGGGAACCGGCGCACGGTCGTATCGGTATTCCGCGTCGTAGTCGTCCTCGATGACCAACGCCGCGTCCGCGGCCCACGTGAGCAGCTCGCGCCGCCGCTGCGGCGCGAGCACGACACCCGTCGGAAACTGGTGTGCGGGAGTGAGAAACGCGGCACGGGCGGCGCTGGCGGCGAGCGCATCCACCCGCATCCCGTGCTCGTCCACCGGCACCGGGACCGGGCGCAGGCCCCAGTACTCGAATTCATGAACGGCTCCACGCGAGCCGGGATCCTCGACCGCGATGGCGTCGATGTCCTCACGGCGCAGTTGCTGGGCAATCAGCGCGAAGGCCTGGGCGACGCCGGAGACGACGAGGATGTCGTCCGGGCTGACCCGCAACCCGCGGATGCGGGCCAGCCATGGCGCGAGCGCCGAGCGCAGCCACGGGTGCCCGCGCGGGTCGCCGTAGCCGAGCTCGTCCGGTGGCGCTTCCGCCAGGACGGCGCGCTCCGCGCGCAGCCAGGCGGCGCGCGGAAACGCCGACAGGTCGGGAACGCCGGGCGTGAGGTCGATGCCCTCGCCGACCGGTAGCCGCGGGCGGGTCAGCTGCGGGAATCCGGCCGGCTCCGGGCTGCGTCGCGGGTGCGGCCGAGGCGGACGAGCGGGCCGGGCCAGGACGGTCGTGCCGCCACCGCTCCGGCCGCCGACCAGCCCCTCGTCGGTGAGCCGACGGTACGCCTCCACAACCACCCCGCGGGACACCGCGAGGTCGGTGGCCAGCATGCGGGTAGCGGGCAGCCGGCCGCCTGGCGCCAACCGGCCGTCGGCGATTGCGCTCCGGAGGGCGTCCACCAACCAGCCAGTAAGGCCACGCGGCGGGGCGGCCGCCGGGTCGAGCAGCAGGAAATCCGCGCCGGGCGTGATTTGGTCCAATTGATAGCCCAATCTTTGGTGCTGGTTATCGGACCATGCTGTCGCGAGCATGGCTGTATGTCCAGCTCGGTCCGTGCCGGCCTCTCGGGGGCGCTTGGCATGACGTTCGTCGGCGGCAGCGTCGCGGTGTCCGGCGTACTCGTCGACGCCCCGCTCTACACCGCTCAGGCGCTGCGCTACGCGTTGGCGTGCGCGCTGCTGCTCGGCTGGATCAGGCTCACGGGTCGCCCCCTACGCCGGCCGCGCGGCAGCGAGTGGCTGTGGCTGCTTGGCGTGTCGGTCAGCGGGCTGGTGTTGTTCAACGTCGCGCTCGTCCACGGGTCGCGGCACGCCGAGCCTGCGGTGCTCGCCGTGGCGGTGGCCAGTGTCCCCGTCGCGCTGGCCGCGGTCGGACCACTGCTCGAAGGCCACCGCCCCCGCGCGCGCATTCTGGCTGCGGCGGGGGTGGTTACGGCGGGCGCGGTGATCGTCGAAGGCATCGGCCGCTGCGACGCGTTCGGTCTGCTGTGGGCGCTCGTGGTGTTCGCCTCCGAGGCCGGCTTCACCCTGCTGGCCGTCCCGGTGCTCGGTCGACACGGGCCGCAGGGCGTGTCGGTCCACACCACCTGGCTCGCCGCGGCGATGTTCGCCGTACTCGGCGTCAGCACCGAGGGCTGGTGGGCGGCAAGCGATTTCGACGCCGGCGACGTACTGGCGATCGGCTACCTCGCGGTCGGCGTGACCGCGGTGGCGTTCGTCCTCTGGTACTCGTGCGTGCGCGGGCTGGGTGTCGGACGCGCCGGGCTGCTGAGCGGTGTCGCCCCGGTGGCGGCCGCGGCGACAGGCATACCGCTGACCGGCTATGCGCCGGCGGCGCCGGTCTGGGTGGGCATCGCACTGATCGCCGGCGGGCTCGCGCTGGGGCTGGGCCGAGGCTCGTCAGACCAGTCCGGCTATCGCTTGGTGCCGCACATGATCAGGGCCGGCGTACCCGTAATCCTGCGCGGGCCGTCCACGTCGTGCAACGACAGGGAGGCCCACAGGGCGCGTGCATCGTCCAGATCGAGCGACTGACCCGCTATGTACGTGCGGAAGTAGGCATGAAGAGCAGGTCGCAGCAACCGTGGCGTACGGGTGTCACGGGCCCAGCTCCGCACATCGTTGAACCTGCACGAGCGGTCTGCCTCCATTACCAGGAAACGACCCCCGGGCCGCAGCACCCGAAGGCACTCCAGCAGGCCCCGTCGCTGATCCGGCCAGTGCTTGATGGAACCCGCGCAGTACACATGGTCGAACTCCCAGTCCCCGAAGGCGAGGTCGAGCGCGTCGCCCTGGAGGAACTCCACCCGGTCGGCAACGCCGGCCTTCGCGGCCGTTCGCCGGGCCCGGCGTACCAGCTCCGGCGACAGATCCACGCCGGTGATACGCAGGTCGGGCCGTCGCCTGGCCATGTGCACCGCGTGCTGCCCGCCGCCGCAACCGACGTCGAGCACGCGCGATCCCGGCCCGACCCCCTCCACGAAACGGCCGTGCAGATCGATCTGCAGAACCTTGAAGACGCCCGGCGCCATGTAGTGGTCGTACCAGGCCGAGTAGATGAGGCCGAATGGCGTGGTGATGTTGAAAGTGGCTGTGTCCGTTACTCGCATTTCGCCTTACCTCCCGGGTAGATGTCGAGGGCGGCCATGGCCAACCCGCCCGCAGGGCCGCCACTCGGGTACGGTGACGGCCGGTTCAGCGACATCGGCTGCCCGGCTGTGCGACCAGAGCAGGGCGCGCGCCACGGTGCCGGGATGGAACAGCGCCGGCGGGCCGTCAACCATGTTGAGTACGCGCAGGAAGGCGGCGTTCACGCCGGGATCGCCGGTGGCCGCCTCGAACACGCGATCCACGTGACGCTGTAGGAGCCGGGTGACGAACGTGGCCTCGGCGCCCGCTGTGATCGGGTACCGCAGGTCCGAGCCGGTCGCCACCAGCCACGCCCCGGCCGTGCACTTGGCGACTGCCCTCTGAGCGGGGCCGACGAGGGCGGGCAGGTCGGCCCGGCCCCGCAGGTGCCGGCGCAGGAACGCGACCAGTGTTTCGGCTTGCAGTGCCGCGACGGTCATGCCCTGTCCGTAGAGCGGGTTGAAACTGCAGAGGCTGTCGCCGATCACCAGCAGCCGTCCCGGCAAGTCGGGTAGGCGCTCGTAGTGGCGGCGGTGGTTGGAGGTGTGCCGAAAGCCCCAGACCGGCGAGGTGGGTTCCGCCGCGGCGATCACGTCGTACAGAGCGCTGCTGCGCAGGCTCCGGGCGAACTCCAGGAATCCCGCATCGTCAGTCGAGGGGTAGTCCCGGCCGCCGCCGAGCATGGTGACGATCCAGCGGTTGCCCTCGATCGGCATCATGATGCCGCCGCGGCATTCCCGTGGCGGCGAAGCCTGGATGTAGGTGCCCTTCCAGTCGGCACGGAAGTCGTCCGGGACGGCGTACGTGCGGGAGGCGTAGCCGAGAAAGGCGTCCACGGTGCTCTCCCGTGGACGGCGTCGGTCCAGTGCCTCCAGCCAGTCGGGAAGCGAGGAGCCCCGGCCGCTCGCATCGACGACCAGGTCGGCGGGCAGCTCGACAGTGCCGCCGTCACCGCGGCGCGCCCGCATCGTCAGGCCGCTGACGTCGCCATGACGGTCCAGCCGCAGCGAGCGCACCTCGTGGCCGGTGATGAACCGGAGTCCCGGGTACTGCTCGACCCGGCGACGGACCACCCACTCGATCAGAATGCGGCTGGCCGAGGCCAGGCGCTGGGTGGCGGGGAAGCGGCCCATCCACCGGTCGGACGGGGTCAACCAGCGCATATCCGTCGGGAACCGGACCGGGCAGGCACCCGCCGTGATCAGGTCCGCCTCGATGCCCGGCAGCAGCTGCTCGAGCGCACGCAGCCCACCCGCCCAGAAGGTGTGCAGGTGCCGTGCCTGCGGTACGCCGTTGCGGAAGTCCGGCTGGTCGGGCAGCCGGTCCCGTTCGACCACAGTGACTTCGGCGAAGTGGTCGGCGAGCGCCCGGGCGGCGAGAACGCCGGCCATGCCGCCACCGATCACGGCGGCGTGCCCGGCGCGGTGAGGGGTCATGAGTTCCCCTGGCTGACATGTGAATACATTTCATCCTCACGGCCTCATGACGTGTCTCCTGAGACACGTCATGAGGCCGCGAATGGTTCAGCCTCGGCGGGCAGGTCTAGTCGCGATGCGCATCCACGTCATCCCAGAACGATCCCGCACGCTCGGCGATCTCGTTCGGGTGCTCACCGTTGATGGCATGGGACGCATCGGGCCACACCTCGACCTGCCCGCGCGGCAACAGGTTTCGCGCCCGGGCCGCCGCGCGCGCGGCGTCGAGCATCACGCTGCGCCCGGCGATCAATGCCAACACCGGCATGTCGAGCGAGCGCAGCTGGTCGTCGGTAATGGGCTTCGGTGGCGGCAGATGCAGCACGAAGTCGCTGGCACCGGCTGAGATCAGCTGTGCCTCGGGGACCAACTCGTCGACGTCGGCGCCGCCGGAGATCCAGCTCAGTATTCGCCGCCGCACCGCCTTCGGGACGCCTGGCGCATACATCCCAATGGACGCCACCAGCGTTTTGGCCGGGATCGGCGCGAATGTCATCACGGGGTCCAACAGCGTGAGCGACGCGACCCGGTTCGGGCGCCGGGCAGCGTAATTGACCGCCGTCCACCCGCCGATGGACACGCCCAGCAGATGCGCCCGCTCCAGCCCGAGCCCGGCCAACGTCTCATCCAGCCACCGTGCGTGGTCGTCGGGGCCCGCGATCGGGGTCTGCTGCACGGACAGACCGGCTTCGCCCAGCAGGTCGATGCTGTAGACGGTGCGCCGCCGCAGCAACGACGGCAGATTCGTCCGGTACATCGGGGTGGACGCATTGCGGCCGGGCAGCAGCACCACCGGCGTGCCCGCGGGGCCGTCGAAGCGGTACGCGCGCACGGTGCCGAACGCCGTCGTCACGTCATTTCGAGCGTCGAACGGCGGCAGCTGTGCCATGCCGTCGCGGTAGGTAGCCAAGAAGTGGTCGAAAGCACCCGTGCTGACGAAGCCACCGAGTTTCCCGCGGCTCCACCGCGGCGCGACGTTGACTTGCGGGACGGCGAGGTCGATAGCGGTTATTCGACGGTGACGGACTTGGCCAGGTTGCGTGGTTTGTCGATGTCGTAGCCGCGGGCCTGCGCGACGGAGGCGGCGAATACCTGCAGCGGGATGGTGGACAGCAGCGGCTGCAAAAGCGTTGACACCGCGGGTATCTCGAACAGGTGATCGGCGTAGGGCGCCACGGTGTCGTCGCCCTCCTCGGCGATGACGATGGTGATCGCGCCGCGGGCCTGGATTTCGCGGATGTTGGACAGCAGCTTGGAATGCAGCGTGGTGGAGTTCTTCGGGGACGGCATCACCACGATGACCGGCAGGCCGTCCTCGATCAGCGCGATCGGGCCGTGTTTGAGCTCGCCGGCGGCGAACCCCTCGGCGTGCATGTAGGCCAGCTCCTTGAGCTTGAGCGCGCCCTCCAACGCCACCGGGTAGCCGACGTGGCGGCCCAGGAACAACACCGTCGAGGACGGCGCGAAGCTGCGGGCCAGCTGCGCGACCGGCTCCACGCTGGCCAGCACCTGCGCCACCAGCTCGGGCATCGCCTCCAGTTCGCGGTACTCGCGCTCGACCTCGTCGCCGTACTTGGTGCCGCGGGCCTGCGCCAGCGCCAGCCCGACCAGATAGTTGGCGGCGATCTGGGCCAGAAACGTCTTGGTGGAGGCCACGCCGATCTCGGGTCCGGCGCGGGTGTAGAGCACCGCGTCGCACTCGCGCGGAATCTGCGACCCGTTGGTGTTGCAGATGGCCAGCACCTTGGCCTTCTGCGCCTTGGCGTGGCGCACCGCCTCCAGGGTGTCGGCGGTCTCCCCGGACTGGCGTGATCGCCACCACCAGGGTGCTGCGGTCCAGCACCGGGTCGCGGTAGCGGAACTCGCTGGCCAGCTCCACCTCCACCGGCAGCCTCGTCCAATGCTCGATGGCGTACTTGGCCAGCAGCCCGGAATGGTAGGCGGTGCCGCAGGCCACCACGAACACCTTGTCCACCTCACGCAGCTCCTGATCGGACAGGCGCTGCTCGTCGAGCACGATCCGGCCGTCCACGAAATGGCCCAACAAGGTGTCGGCCACCGCGGCGGGCTGCTCGGCGATCTCCTTGAGCATGAAGTACTCGTAGCCGCCCTTCTCCGCGGCGCTCAAATCCCAGTCGATGCGAAACTCGCGATACTGCACATCGGTGTTGCCGTGAAAGTCGCTGACCCGATAGCCGTCGGCGGTGATCACCACCGCCTGGTCCTGCCCCAGCTCGACGGCGTCGCGGGTGTGTTCGATGAACGCGGCCACATCCGAGCCGACGAACATCTCCCCCTCGCCCACCCCGAGCACCAACGGGGTGGACCGCCGGGCCGCCACGATCATGCCGGGCTCGTCGGCGTTGGCGAACACCAGCGTGAAGTGGCCCTCCAGCCGGCGCAACACCGCCAGCACCGACGCCACGAAATCCCCCGCAGTCGCCCCGTGCCGATACGCCTGCGCGACCAGGTGCACGGCGACCTCGGTGTCGGTGTCGCTGGCGAACTCCACCCCGGCCGCCTCCAGCTCACGGCGCAGCGCGGCGAAGTTCTCGATGATCCCGTTGTGCACCACCGCGATCTTTCCGGCGGCATCGCTATGCGGGTGCGCGTTGCGGTCGGTGGGCCGCCCGTGGGTGGCCCACCGGGTGTGGCCCAACCCGGCGTGCCCGCTCAGCGTTGCCGGGTCGCTGGCGTCCAGCGCGGCCTCCAGGTTGACCAGCCGCCCGGCCCGCCGGCGCACCGTCAAAGTGCCGCGGCCGTTGACCAGCGCCACACCCGCGGAGTCATAGCCGCGATACTCCATCCGGCGCAACGCATCGACCACGATGCCGCGGGCGTTGCGTGAGCCCACGTAGCCGACGATTCCGCACATAGCCATTCAGGGTAGTGCAATCCCCACCGACCGCCCGGTGGGCTACGGTCGTCTCGTGGCCCGCACGAAGAAGCTGTTCAAGGCCTTGACGCGGCGCGGACCGCACCGCGTTCTGCGCGGTGAGCTGGCCTTTGCCGGTCTGCCCGGCATCGTCTACACCCCCGAATCGGGGATGAATCTGGCCGGTGTCGCATTCGGCCACGACTGGCTTGCCGGAGTCGACCGCTACTACGGAACGCTGGAGCATTTGGCGTCCTGGGGCATCGTCGCCGCGGCGCCGGCCACCGAGACGGGCGTGGCGCCCTCGGTGATGAATCTCGCATTCGACCTGGGCGCCACCCTGGACATCGTCGCGGGGGTGCGCCTTGGCCCCGGCAAGATCAGCGTGCATCCCTCCAAGCTTGGCGTCGTCGGCCACGGTTTCGGCGGTTCCGCGGCGGTGTTCGCCGCGGCCGGAATGCCCGCCAAGCCGAAGGCGGTGGCCGCGCTGTTTCCGACCGTCACCAAGCCGCCCGCCGAGCAGCCCGCGGCGACACTGCAGGTTCCCGGGTTGGTACTCACCGCCCCGGGTGATCCGGCGACGCTGCGATCGAATGCGGTTGAGCTGTCGCGTGCCTGGAAGGGCGCCACGCTGCGCACCGTCGACGGCGCCAAGGCCGGTGGCCTCATCGAAGGGCGCCGCCTCGCCCGGGTGATCGGCCTGCCGGGCGCCGACCGCAGCACCCAGAAGGTGGTGCGGGCGCTGCTGACCGGATATCTCCTGCACCTGCTGACCGGAGACAAGGCCTACCGTGAATTCGCCGACCCGGAGGCGGCGCTGCCCAAGGCCGCGGTGGCGGACCCGAACGCCAACCCCGTCGACCTCGAGGACAGGGTCGTCTCCCTGTTGAAGCCCTGACATGCGCACCGGGATTTTTCTGAGCTACGCCGGCGGCTTCCGGGAGGCCGTCGAAGACGTCGTCGAGTTGGAGAAGGTGGGCGTCGACATCGTGTTGGTCGCCGAGGCGTACTCCTACGACGCGGTGAGCCAACTCGGCTACCTCGCCGCGAAGACGTCCACCATCGAGTTGGGCTCGGGCGTGGTGCCGATCTACATCCGCACCCCGTCGCTGCTGGCGATGACGGCCGCAGGGCTCGACCACGTCTCCGACGGCCGCTTCCGGCTGGGCATCGGCACGTCGGGCCCGCAGGTGATGGAGGGCTTCCATGGCGTGCCGTTCGACGCGCCGCTGGGCCGCACCCGCGAGGTCGTCGACATCTGCCGGCAGGTGTGGCGCCGCGAGAACGTCTCCTACGACGGCAAGTACTACCAGATTCCGCTTCCGCCCGACCGTGGCACCGGACTCGGTAAACCGCTGCACCTCATCAATCACCCAGTCCGCGAACGCATTCCGATCACGATCGCCGCACTGGGACCCAAGAACGTCGAGTTGACCGCCGAAATCGCCGAGGGCTGGCAGCCGGTGTTCTTCTACCCCGAGAAGGCCGACGCGGTGTGGGGCGAGTCGCTGCGGGCCGGCTTCGCCAAGCGCGATCCCGCGCTGGGTCCGCTGGACGTCATGGTCAGCGCGAGCCTGGCGATCGGCGACGGCGTCGAGGACCGGTTGGCCTGGGCCAAACCCCAACTGGCGCTGTACATCGGCGGCATGGGCGCGCGCGGCCGCAACTTCTACCACAATCTCGCCACCCGCTATGGCTTCGGTGAGGTGGCCGACCGTATCCAGGACCTCTATCTCGGCGGCCGCAAGACCGAGGCCATCGACGCCGTGCCCGACGAGCTGGTGCGCAACGTGTCGCTCGTCGGGCCGCGCGGATTCATCAAGGAACGCCTGGCTGCCTACGCGGAAGCCGGGGTGACCACCCTGCTGGTTCATCCACTGACCGGCGATCGCCGCGAGTCCGTGCGCTACGTTGAGGAACTGCGCGAGTTAATGCCCTAGACCAGCGTGGTTCCGCCGTCGACGGTCAGCACGATGCCGGTGCCGAACTCCTGCTCCATGCAATACACGTAGGCCCGCGCCGCATCACCCACCTCGCCGACCCGGCCCAGCGGAAGTTGTTGTGCCGCTTGGTCGTACATCGCTTGACGGTCCTTCTCGCTCAGCGCGTCCCACAGCGGGCTGCGCACCACGCCGGGCGCGACGGCATTGACCCGCAGTGGTGCGAGCTCGAAGGCGAGCGCTTTGGTCAGCGCGTTCATCGCACCGCAGACGCTGGCGGGCAGAACCCCGAGCCCGGGTCGTTCGGCGGCCGTGCCGCTGGTCAGCGTGATCGAGCCACCAGCCGTGATGCGCGGCGCGAATGCGCGCACGGCGCTGAGCGCACCGACATAGCGGGTCCGGAAGAACCGGCCCATGACGTCGGCGGTGAGGTCGGTGAACCCGACCAGTTCGAGCGGCTCCCCGGCGGTGAACACAAGGTGTTCGATATCGCCTATGTCGGCGGCCCGTCGGTCCAGCGCGGACTGGTCGGTGAGGTCGACGGTCGCACCGCGGGTGCCCTCTGGCAGTTCGGCCAGCGCGCGGTCGACGCTGGACTGACGGCGCGACACCACGATCGGTGTGGCGCCCCGTTCGGCGACAGCAGACGCGACACCGAGCCCGATACCGGATGTGCCGCCGATGACAAGGACTCGTGCGTTCTTCAGGTTCATGCTTCCACTGTTGGCCCGCAATCCCGGAATCGTCCAAGACCCTTTTCGTGCTGGAGGAGCCTCGGGACGCGGTGCTACCCGCCGGCGACCCGCTGGCGGCGAAGCCGTCGCTGCGCCTGGCCGATTTGGCGTCGCGGCGGCTGCTCCAGGATCCGGGAACGCTGCCGGAGTGGTATGCGGTGGCCACGCCCAAGCTGCGCCGCGAGGGCGTGCGGAAGACCGCTGACACCGTTGAAGAGAAGCTGGAACTCGTTGCCGCACGGGCGGGGTTCGTGGTGCTGCCACGCTCGACGACCGCGTTCTACCGCCGCGCCGATGTGCGGGTCGTTCCGGTCGAGGACCTCGGGCCCAGCCGCGTCACCCTGATCTGGGATGCGGCGAAGGCCAACCCGTTGCGCGACGAGTTCGTCGCCGCAGCACTCGCATGCCGGGACCAGACGATCTAATTCAGCGAGCAGCCGAGGTGAGCTGCCGGTCCTTGGCGGCGATCTCACCGAGCAGCGCCACCACGACGCCGAACGCGAAGTAAAGCGCCGGAAGCCATGGCGCCACCCCGAACAGCGCGTCGGAGTCGCCGGCGTAGCGGAACAGCCCCGCCTTGGCGAGTACGGCTTCGACTACCGGACCCCCAATGGCGGCGAGCACGCCGCACAGCGCCGCGTAGCGGTCGCCCAGCACGCACCAGGTGATCGCCGCGAGCGCATAGATGAGCACCGTCGCCGGAACGGCCGGTGCCGCGTGCACCAGCGCGGTAACGACGTAAATGCCTATCACCGTGGCGATCCCGGCCAATCCCTGGCGTGCGGTGACCGAGGTTCGCGGAGCCGGGAGATGCAGCCGCAGATCGGCCAGCGCGACGGTCGCGACTCCGACGAGTATCGGAACCAGATCGGGCTGCGCCACACGAACGGAACGGAGTGGGACAGGTACTCAGTGGTACCGGTGACGACGTGGCTGTGATCGCCGACGAGGGCCGCTGCCGCTCCGAGGACGAAGAGAAACACCGCGTCCGTCACGCGTAACTTCACGCGTCGGACGCTACTCCGCCCGCTCAACGAAGCCGGCGACCTCGATCGTTGAGCGTCGGCGACTCGCACCCGCGCTGCTGATCGGCGGGCAACAGCAGCCGACGCTGCCGCGGAGGCGTTGGCTCTGGATCATCCTGACGCTCAAGGCTATTCATCGCCGCGGTGTAGTCGGCGAGGATGCCCTGCAGCCCGTTGCCGGGGATGGTCATTGCCCGACCTGCGGTAGCTCGTCGGCCGCGATCTCACACGGCGTCTCGTTAGCGGCCGCGGGACTTCCAGGCGCGGGTGGGTCGGCTGGCGGCGGTATCGGAGCGGGTGTTGGTGCCGGCTCGACCGGCGCAGGCGTCGGCTCGCCGGGCGGCGGCGCATCGGCGGGTTCCTCGTCGCAGCCGTCGGTTGGCGTGGTATCCGCTGGAGCGGAATTGCCGAGTCCGGCCGGGTCGATCTGTTCATCCGGCTCGTCCGCGTCCGACTCGCCCTCGTCGGGTTCCGTCTCGTCGGGTTTCTCACCGTCAGGCTCGTCCCCCTCGACGACCGCGGGTTCGGTCTCCGGGGCGGCCGGCTCGGGCGGCTCGGGCGGGTCAATGCCCGGCCGATCCGGCAAGGCGTCGCCCCCGGGGTTCAGCAGGCCGCCGAGTGCATCGAAAAGCTGCTGTCCCAGCCCGGCGAGACCACCTGTGGAGCCGGGCAGTCCGCCGCCCAGTTCGCCGAGTGCCGGCATGGAAGGCGGCGCCGCCATGGCGGGCGCGGTGGGAGCAGGTTCGGGCACCGGCGCAGGTGGCATCGGCGCAGGTGGCGGCATGCAGGGCGGCAGTGCAGGTGGCGGCCCGACGGGAGCCGCGGCCGAAGGGGCCATGGGAGGCGGCGCGCTCGATGCGGCAGGCGGTGCGCTCACCACGGCCGCCGGATGGCTCGCCACCCCGCCGGCGCTGCGGACAGGTTCGTCGGGCACCCGGGCCTCGCTGCTCGACGGCGGCGACCAGGCCGGCCCCAGCTCGCCGGGCACCTGGAATACCGCCGCGGGATCGGTGGCCAGCCCGGCCGTTGCGGCGTCGTAGGAGGCGGCCACCGACGCGGTCGTGGTGCGCATTGCGGTGAGCCAGTCCGAGCGAATGTCGTTGTCGACGAACGGTTTTACCTCTTGATCGATCAGCTCACTGGCCACCGCACGATCACCCGCCCCGGTGGTGACGGTCTTCGCGGCGGCCAGCCAGTCGGCGCGCTCGGTCAGCCGGCGGTCGTCGATAGCCATTGCGGCGGCGACCTTTCCGTCGACCATCTGCCACAGGTTGTCCCGCAGAGCGACCAACGCCTCGCCCGCCGTTCGCACCCCCGCGGCCGCCGCGGCCGCCGCGTCGGCATGGCGCATCAGGAATTCGCGCGACGCGATTGCGCCCCGGCCCTGCCAGGCGCCGGACAGCGCAGCGAGCGCGTCGCCCTGCGGCCGCAACGCGTCCGCCGTTGCGGCCGCCGCCGCTTCGAGCGCGGTGCAATCGGCGTCCAACGCCCGCAGATCCAGCCCGTCCTCGCAGGTGTACCAGTCCCGCACCTGCGAGGCGTGCAGCGTCAGGTCCGGGTGCTGATAGCCGAGCAGGTGAGCGGCCCACACATAGTTTCCGATGTTGTCCACCGCGGGGTGGCCCTCGGCCAGCCGCGACGCGACGTCGAACTTCGCGGCCACAACTCAGCCCACCCGGCGAGCGGCGCGGGCGTCGGCGTCGGCGTAGCGATCCGCGGAAACCCGCAGGGCCGAGGCGATCTCGGCGGCCGCCCGCGACCACTCGCGAAGGTCGTCCACCACACGATCGACGGCGGTGCGCAGCGCGTCACCGCGCGCGGCGTGCAGGCGACCCGCACTCGCCCCGTCGAATGCCAGCCCGGCCAAATGCGTGCGCACCACGGCGTCCACGATTTCGGCGGCGGTGTCATATTGGCGCGCTATGCCGCGCAGCGCAGCGACGTCGACGCGGGCGGCGTCAGGTTCTCCCATGTTCGGCTAGGACGCCGGAGAATCCCGTTCGGTTCCCGGGAGCCGTTGCGGGCGCCATTGAGATTCAGCGCTGGGCGCTGACCGATTCGGCGACCCGCACGGCCAACTGCCTGGCGGTGTCCTCGTCGGCCGCCTCCACCATGACCCGAACCACCTGCTCGGTCCCCGAGGGCCGCAACAGGATTCGGCCGGTATCGCCGAGTTCGGCCTCGGCCTGCGCGACCGCGGTACGCACCGACGGCGCGTCGGCCACCGTTGTCTTGTCCGCGACTTCGACGTTGATCAGCACCTGCGGCAGCGTCTGCATCGGCGCGGCCAGCACCGCCAGCGGTGAGCGAGTCTGCGCCATCCGCGACATCAGCCGTAGGCCGGTGACGATGCCGTCGCCGGTGGTGCCCAACGCCGGCATGACGATGTGCCCGGACTGTTCGCCGCCCAGCGAGTACTCACCGGCGCGAAGTTCTTCGAGGACGTAGCGGTCGCCGACGCCGGTGGTGCGGACCTCGATGCCCGCCGACCGCATGGCCAGGTGCAGCCCGAGATTGCTCATCACCGTCGCCACCAGCGTGTTCGACGCCAGCTCGTCGGCCTCCTGCATGGCCAGCGCCAGCACCACCATGATGGCGTCGCCGTCGACCACCCGGCCGGAGGCGTCGACGGCCAGGCACCGGTCGGCGTCGCCGTCGTGGGCCAGCCCGAGGTCGGCGCCGTAGGACACCACCGCCGATTGCAGCGATTCCAGGTGCGTCGACCCGCAGCCGTCGTTGATGTTCAGCCCGTTGGGCTCGGCGTTGATAGCGATGACGTTGGCGCCGGCTGCCCGATAGGCCCGCGGCGCGGCGGCCGAGGCGGCACCGTGGGCGCAGTCGACGACCACGGTCAACTCGTCCAGACGGGTGGTGAGTGCCTTGCCGACGTGCCGCAGGTAGCGGTCCAGCGCGTCCTCGGCGTCCAGGACACGCCCGATCCCCGCGCCCACCGGCCGCACGCCGGGCCCAGAATTGACCAGTTCCTCGATGCGGTCTTCGGTGGCGTCATCGAGCTTGTGCCCACCCGGCCCGAAGATCTTGATGCCGTTATCGGGCATCGGGTTGTGTGACGCCGAGATCATCACGCCGAAGTCGGCGTCATAGGCGCTGGTCAGGTAGGCCACTGCCGGGGTGGGCATGATCCCGACGCGCAGCGCGTCGACACCTTCGCTGGTCAGCCCGGCGATCACCGCCGCTTCGAGCATCTCGCCACTGGCCCGCGGGTCGCGCCCGACCACGGCGATACGCCGGCGGGACTGGCCTCCGGGGGTACCGAGCCGCCGGGCCGCCGCGGCCCCCAGGGCCAGCGCCAGCTCGGCGGTCAGATCGCGGTTGGCGACTCCGCGCACCCCGTCGGTGCCGAACAGTCGAGCCATCGCACAAACCTCTCACAGTTGATCCGTCTTTTGTGCCGCGAATGTGCGTGTTTGTTTTGCGACACGCCGCAAAATGCGTACAAAGACGCACGCTCGCGACCAGAAAGTGACCTCGGGTCAGCGCTTGCTGTACTGCGGAGCCTTGCGGGCCTTCTTCAGGCCGTACTTCTTGCGTTCGATGGCCCGCGGATCGCGGGTGAGGAAGCCGGCCTTCTTCAGCGCCGGCCGGTCCTCGGGCTGCACCAGGATCAGCGCTCGCGCGATGGCCAGGCGCAACGCGCCGGCCTGCCCGGACGGGCCGCCGCCATCGAGGTGGGCGTAGATGTCGACGCTGTCCACCCGATCCACGGTCACCAGCGGGGCCTTGATGAGCTGCTGGTGCACCTTGTTCGGGAAATAGGCTTCGAGGCTGCGGCCGTCGAGGTCGAACTTGCCGGTGCCGGGCACCAGGCGCACCCGCACCACTGCCTCCTTGCGGCGGCCGACGGTCTGGATGGGACGGTCGATCACGACCGGCTCGCGCGGCGCGACGGCCTCGGTGGCCACGGCCTCGGTCGCGTCGGTCACCTCGGTGGCCTCGGTGGCCTCGGTCGCATCGGTGGCCACGATTTCGGTGGCTTCGGTCACTGGTTCACCTGCTTGATCTCGTACGGCACCGGCTTCTGGGCGGTGTGCGGATGCTCCGGCCCGGCGTAGACCTTCAACTTCTTCTGGATCTGACGGCTGAGCTTGTTGTGGGGCAGCATGCCGACGATCGCCTTCTCGACGACGCGGTCGGGATGCCGCTGCATCTCGGTACCGAGCGAGCGAGCCCGCAGGCCACCAGGGAAACCCGAGTGGCGGTAAGCGAACTTGTTCTGCAGTTTGTCGCCGCTGATGGCGACCTTGTCGGCGTTGATGACGATGACGAAGTCGCCACCGTCGACATTCGGCGTGAATGTCGGCTTGTGCTTGCCGCGCAGCAGATTGGCTGCAGCGACGGCGAGACGGCCGAGCACCACGTCGGTGGCGTCGATGACGTACCACGAACGCGTGGTGTCACCCGCCTTCGGCGTGTACGTAGGCACAGCGCTTACCTTCTCTTCTCTCGGGTTGGGTCCCGGTATGACCCGGGTGTCGGTCCGGCGTCGACGGTTTGGGGTGGTTCTCGGCGACCGACATTGACCCGAGGCCCCGGCTTGCTTACCGCACGCCAACCGAGCAGCTTACCGGTGGGCGTCATCGCAGGTCAAAACGCGTGCACCTTGCGATTTCGGCGCGCATTCGTGCGGTCAGCGCACGTCAGCGCGCCGAAGTCACCCATCCCGTTGCAGAGAAGGGGCGGCAACGGCACCACGTCTAGTGCGCCGTTGCCGCCCGTCGAGCCGGTGCCGGTCAGCTCTGTCGGTAGTCGATGACGATGCGGCCATCGATCTGGCCGCGTTCCATCCGGCCGAACACCTCGTTGATGTCATCGAGCTTGGCGCTGGCCACCGTGGGATGGATCAGGCCGCGGGCGTAGAAGTCCAGCGCCTCTGCCATGTCCTGCCGGGTGCCAACGATCGAGCCGCGGATCGTCAGGCCCTTCAGCACGATGTCGAAGATCGGGGCCGGGAAATCGCCGGGCGGCAGCCCGTTGAACACGATGGTGCCGCCGCGACGCACCAGCCCAATGGCCTGGCCGAACGCCTGTGGGTGGACGGCGGTGACCAGCACGCCGTGCACTCCCCCGGTCGCCTTCTGCACTTCGGCGACGACGTCGGTGGTGCGGGCGTTGACGGCGACCTCGGCGCCGAGCCGGGTGGCCAGCGCGAGCTTGGCGTCGTCGATGTCCACGGCCACCACCCGCAGCCCCATCGCTCGGGCGTACTGGACAGCGACGTGTCCCAGTCCGCCGATGCCGGAGATCGCCACCCACTGGCCGGGCCTGGTGTCGGTCACCTTGAGGCCCTTGTAGACGGTGACGCCTGCGCACAGGATGGGCGCCACCTCCAGCGGGTCGGCGTTATCCGGGATGCGTGCCGCGTAAGCGGCGTTAACCAACATGTAGGTGCCGAAGCTGCCGTTGACGCTGTAGCCGCCGTTCTGCTGGCTCTCGCACAGCGTCTCCCAGCCGGTGCGGCAGTACTCACAGGTGCCGCATGCCGACCACAGCCAGGCGTTGCCGACCTTGTCGCCGACCTTCAGGTCGTCGACCCCCTCACCGAGCGCGACGACACTGCCGTAGCCCTCGTGACCGGGAATGAACGGCGGTTGCGGTTTGACCGGCCAATCACCGTGTGCCGCATGCAGATCGGTGTGGCAGACGCCGGATGTTTCGAGTTTCACGAGGGCCTCGCCGTAGCCCGGTGTGGGCAATTCAAGCTCGGAAACTTCAAGCGGTGCGCCGAATTCGGCGACAACCGCGGCACGCATTGTGTCGGTCGAGGTGTCGGTTGTGGCAGGGCTGCCAATGGTCTGTGTCATGGTTTCATTCCAATCGTGAAAAGGGTTGAGGTGTAGGGGCTTTAGTCCCGGATCAGAAGAATCCGAGGGCCTTGTCTGAGTAGGACACCAGCAGGTTCTTGGTCTGCTGGTAGTGGTCGAGCATCATCTTGTGGTTCTCGCGGCCGATGCCCGACTGTTTGTAGCCACCGAACGCCGCGTGCGCGGGGTAGGCGTGGTAGCAGTTGGTCCACACCCGGCCGGCCTTGATATCGCGCCCGGCCCGATAGGCGGTGTTGCCGTCGCGGCTCCACACCCCGGCGCCGAGCCCGTACAACGTGTCGTTGGCGATGGAGATGGCGTCGTCGTAGTCCTTGAACGACGTGACGGCCACGACGGGCCCGAAGATCTCCTCCTGGAAGATCCGCATCTTGTTGTTGCCGGTGAAGATGGTCGGCTGCACGTAATAGCCGCCAGACAGGTCACCGCCCAGTTCGGCGCGCTCCCCGCCGGTGACCACCTTGGCGCCCTCGGACTTGCCGATCTCGATATACGACAGCACCTTCTCCAGTTGGTCGTTGGAGGCCTGCGAGCCGATCATCGTCTCGGTGTCCAGCGGGTCGCCCTGCCGCACCGCCTTGGTGCGGATCGCGGCCAGCTCCAGGAACTCGTCGTAGATGTCGGCCTGAATCAGCGACCGCGACGGGCAGGTGCAGACCTCGCCCTGGTTGAGGGCGAACATGGTGAACCCCTCCAACGCCTTGTCCTGGTAGTCGTCGTTGGCGGCCAGCACGTCGTTGAAGAAGATGTTCGGGCTCTTGCCGCCCAACTCCAGGGTGACCGGAATGAGGTTCTGGCTGGCGTACTGCATGATCAGCCGCCCGGTGGTGGTCTCCCCGGTGAAGGCGATCTTGGCGATCCGGTTGCTCGAGGCCAGCGGCTTGCCGGCCTCCGCACCGAAGCCGTTGACCACGTTGAGCACCCCGGCCGGTAGCAGATCCCCGATCAGCGACATCAGGTACAGGATCGAGGCCGGGGTCTGCTCGGCCGGCTTGAGCACCACCGCGTTGCCGGCGGCCAGGGCCGGCGCCAGTTTCCAGGTGGCCATCAGGATCGGGAAGTTCCACGGAATGATCTGCCCGACCACACCCAGCGGCTCGTGGAAGTGGTAGGCCACCGTGTCCTCGTCGATCTGGGACAACGACCCCTCCTGCGCGCGGATCGCGCCGGCGAAATACCGGAAGTGGTCGACCGCCAACGGCAGATCGGCGTTCAGCGTCTCCCGGATCGGGCTTGCCGTTGTCCCACGACTCGGCGAGCGCGATCGACTCGAGGTTCTCCTCGATGCGGTCGGCGACCTTGTTGAGGATCACCGCCCGCTCGGCCGCCGGCGTCTTACCCCACGCCGGCGCCGCGGCGTGGGCGGCGTCCAGCGCCTTCTCGATATCGGCCTCGTTAGACCGGGCCACCTCGCAGAACGGCTGGCCGGTTACGGGACTCGCGTTCTGAAAATATTGGCCGGTCGTGGGGGCCACCCACTCACCGCCGATGTAGTTCTCATACCGAGACTGGAAGGACATCAGCGATCCCTCGGCACCCGGACGTGCGTACACAGTCATCTCGTTTTCTCCTGCCTTCAGACGACGAAAATGTGTCGGTCGTCACTGAAAGTAGGTTGCAAGGGGTTGCAGCACGGTTGCACAACGATGCAACCGTGGATCGGCTAGGACAGGTCGAAGTCCAGCCCGGCGAGATGACCGTGGGCCCTGGCCCGAGTCCCCGGCTCCGACTTGGCGGCGTCGTGCAGGACCCGCCAGCCGTCACGGTCGTCGCGTCCGTCGGGAAGCTCGAGCCAACGACGAAGCAGCGCAAGGTGTCCCGTCACCAGCACCGCTGCGCGCAGGCTCGCGCTCAGCTCGGTGCGCAGCCGGGCGATCGCCGGCGACACGGACTGCGGCAGCAACGCCCCGGCGTAGCCCGACAGCGCGGTGTCGACGTCCCCGCCTTCCAGCGCGTCGAAGACCTGACCGACATCGCTGGTGATGGGTACCAGCAGCCGGTACGGCCGCGATCCGATGAATTCGCCCCCGATGACGCGGCGCAGCCGCGACATTTCGGCGCGGATGGTCACGACGTCGAGGTCCTTGTCGTCGAGCAACATGGCCAGGTGATCGGCGCTGAGCCCCTCCGGATGCCGGCTCAACAGCACCAGGATGTCGGCGTGCCGCCCGGTGAGCGTGGTGCTGCGCAGCTGACCGTGCTCGTCGGTGACCTGCCATCTGGGGCGTTCCGCACCCAGCACGACCAGGTGTGCCGCCGCCGGCGCGCTGCTCTCCGGGGTCGATCCGGTCAGCCGCAGCAGCGCCAACTGGTTCTCGACCGCGACAACAGTGGCGCGGACGAGCGCCAGCGTCTGCGGCGAGGCGACCTGGGACCCGCCGGTGAGGTCGATCGCACCCAGCAGGGCCCCGGTGTCGGGGTCGTGCACGGGCACCGCGGTACAGCTCCACGGCTGCACGATCCGGGAAAAGTGCTCCGACCCGCGGATCTGCAATTCAGAATCCAGGGCCAGCGCGGTGCCCGGCGCGTTGGTACCGGCGCCCCGCTCGCTCCAGTCGGCGCCGGGCACGAAGTTCATTGCTTCGGCCCTGCGGCACGCTTTGCGGTCACCTTCCACCCACAGCAGGGTGCCGTCGGCCGCGGTCACCGCGACCACCACACCGGAATCTGCGGCGTCTTCTACGAGAAGGCGGCGAATCACCGGCAGCGTCGCCGCCAACGGATGGGTGGTCCGCATCCGGGCGACGCTGTCGGCGATCGCGGATGCCTGCGCGCCTCCGCGATCAGGGTCGACGCCCTTGGCCAGGCTGCGCTGCCAGCTTTCGGCCACCACCCGGCGCAGCGGCGTCGAGTCGAGGTAAGCGGTGTCCACCTGGCCGGCGACGAAGAGGTCGTGGACGGCGCGCAGCGCCGCCGACGGCAGCCGCTCCGCGGCCCCGCCGTCCGAGGTCTTCGACTTACCCACCGGCGATCACGCTCCTGGCGCATCCGGCCCGGGTGTGCTGGCCGTCACGCGTGATCGCCACCATAGCCCAACCTCGCCGACGGAGAGCAGGGACTTATGTCCCAACTCTTACCCTGCATTACCCGCCGCTTCCTCCGCTGCCCTGCTGCTCGCGCCGCCGAGCTTCCGCCTGCGCCACAGCGTCCCTGACCCGTTTGAACCGCCACGCGATCGTGACCCCCGCAGTGGCCACCGCGGTGAATACCAGAATGGACACCAACCCGAGAGTCGCGTCGGTCATGAGCAAACGCTACGCCGGTTTGCTCACTCCGCATCCGTTTGCTGGAACCGGCTCAGCGGCCAGCGAACAAGGCGTACGCTGCGCTCACACCTGGTGGGACCGAGGAGTGATCCACGTGATCCGTGCCGTATTTGCCGCTCTCGCAACAGCGGGAATCCTCGCCGGGGGTACCCTCGCCGCAGCCCCACCAGTGTGCGCTGCGGAGCCATACTCCACCTGCGCCGAGGCGAAGGTTGACGGGCGGTGTGACATTCCCCGGGGCGACCCCGACCACTGGCTCTACGGAGACCCCGACCGCGACGGCATGGCATGCGAGTGCTGACCAACGATTAGGTGCCGGGCGGCGACCATCCGCCGCAGACATACCTGTGCGGTCCCGTTGGCTCCCCTCCAAGCGGGACCGCACAGGGTCTGTAGGGAGCGCTACGCGCCCCACGCGTTCGCGGCGCTGCGGTCGGTGGCCGCGACGTCGTCTGCCCCGTCGCGTACCGCGTTACCCAGGCTGAACAAGATCTCGTTGAGCGCGGCGGCTGCCTGGTCCCACCTGAACTGCTCGACGCGGTATGCCTCGGCGGCCTCACGCGTCCAGATCTCCTGCAGTGGAGCGATCTGGACCCGCAGGTCGTCGAGGGCCGCATTCAGCCGGGCGGAGGTGGTGTGAATTTCCTGCCGAACCGTGTACTCGATCTCGTCGAAGTTGTAGGACAGAACCGGATCCATGACAAGCTCCCATCTATTCCTGCGACTTGGATTTACAGGTTGGTGGCCACCGCACCGATTTGGTGCGAATGGCTTTCGCTCGCATCACGCAGCGTGCGCTCGTTGAGGCGCATGGTCTCGGCGATGCGCTGCAACGCGGAATGCAGCTTGACCGACTCCGCGTTCCACCGGTCGACGACATCGCGGAACCGGGTCGCCGCGACACCGCCCCACACCGACTGCGGCACGCTGCCCATCTGGCCGATGAACGACTGCAGCATGGCCCGGATCTCCTCGTTGCGGCCGTCGATCTTGCCGGCGACGGCTGTCATGAGGTCTAAGTCGGTGTTGAGCGATCCGCCTGCGGGTGTCGTCATGAGAATCCTTCCGTGTCGTCCTTGCGCGATATGGAGTTCGACGGGAGCACCGTCGATTTGGTTCCCGTGCCCGCCAGGAAATTTCAGAACACCGCATGCGCCGAACCGATGGCCTGCTCGCACGCGACCCGTACCAGATCTTCATGATCCGGTGCGCTCTGGCAGCCGATCGCGATGCGGACCGAGTCATCGACCAGCACCGTCCACGCAATGTGGTGTCCCGCGCGAATCTCCCGATACGTCACGACGGGTCGGTCCGCTCTGCGGTCAGCCGGGTTGAAGTCGACGAATACTCCGCGGGGTTGCGCGTCGAGCGCCGTGCGCAGGGTCTCCGCCGCCGTGGCCGGTGTCTGGCCGGGGGGCAGCGGGGACTGCGTGACATGCACCGCGGTCTGGAGGTCAGTTGGCGAAACGATCTGCACCCGAGCCGAACCCGGTCCGGACGTGATGCGCTGCACCGTCCACTGCGCCGGAACCTTGATTCCGACGCGCCCTTCAACCAACAGCGTCATGGGCATGTCTTCCAACGGCGGCACACGGGTGTCATGCCGAACGGCCAATCCTGCACACAGTGCCGCCAGCGACAGCAGGACTCCGGCCAGCGGCGCCAGTGCGCGGCGCCGGGGCGGCCGGTCGCTTTCCGCGACGCACCAATCGTCGAGTTGCCGACTCCGCGTCGCTGGCACGGCGCGCAGCACCCGGTCCTGGTCGGCAATCGACACCGACACGCCGCGGGAACGAACACGGTCTGCGATCGCCACGGCGAGCGGACCGGCCCCGTTGACGCCGACCGCGGCGTCCGCAAGCACCGCAGCGGGCGCACCGACCTCACCCGCCACCGTCTCCGCCACGACGTCGGGATCGTCCTGACGAGATACCACCACCAGCGCACGCCCGTCACGCGAAACGATAACGAACTCAGGCGCAATCTCGACAACCGCCCACGTACTGGCCGACAGTTGGTCGGCAAGCACGCATGACCGTTGCAGCACAACCACATCCGTTGCCGCATCGGCGGCGGCATCGCGAACGACGTTGATCCGCCGCGACGCCCACCACGTCGGGCAGACGAGCACCACGGTCCCGTCGCATGCACCGACCGCCGACCTCATCACCTCCCGCCATACGTCCGCCACCGCCGAAGGATGGTCGTCGATCAATGCAAGCTCATCGTCGATGCACTCGAGCGCTGCCGAAACCAACTGCGCCGGAGCATCGTAGGGTCCCCGCACCGTACCGGGGCCCACCTCGACAACGACGTCGGTCACGCCGGGTCGGCCCACGCCACCTGGATGAGCTGGTCCGGATGCGCACGGGTAACCAGCGTGCCGCGCCCCGGCGGTAACGGCGACGGGCGTACCGAGCCCAGGACAATGCCCTCGTCGGGGCTGGCGCTCATCATCAGGCCTGCCGCGCCCATGTCGCGCAGCCGGGCCAGGATCGGGTCGAACATCGCCCGGGCGGCACCGCCGGACCGACGGGCCACGACAACGTGCAGCCCGAGATCCGTAGCCTGCGGCAGGAAGTCGAGGAGCGGCGTCAGCGGGTTACCGGTGGCGGTCGCCACCAGGTCGTAGTCGTCGACGACGACGTAGATCTCCGGCCCCGCCCACCACGATCGGGTTCGCAACTGGTGTTGCGTCACGTCGTCGCCCGGCATCCGTGCCCGCAGCCGATCCAGCAGCGCGGGCAGCTGTGATGTCAGGGCGGCAGCCGATATCGCGTACCCCGCCAGATGCTCGGACGTGATGACGCCCAGCAGCGTGCGGCGAAAGTCGACCATCACCAGTTGCGCCGAGCCGGCGTCGTTGGTCCGCATGATCTCCCGGCACAACGTGCGCAGCGCGGTCGTCTTGCCGCAGCCGGTCTCACCCAGCACGATGAGATGCGGCTGCTCAACGAAATCCACTGCAATTGGCTGTAATTCACGCTCACCGATGCCCAGAAGGACCTGCGTGCCGCCGTGCTGGCCGGCAGCCGCGGCCACGACCGTGTCGTGAGATAGGTGAGCGGGCAGGAGTTCGACGGGCGACGCGCTGCGCCCGTGGTATCGGACGCGCAGCGATTCGGCGCTCGCGGCGATCGATTCGACGAGGCCCGCGCTCGTCGCCCTGCCATCCAGTCGCGGCAGTGCGATTGTCATCTCCCGCCCGTCGAAGGTGATGCCCCGGCCCGGCAGTCGTGCGCTGAGCTGGCGCGCCTGCTTACGGTCCATCTCGGACTCCGCGGGATCGCCCAGCCGCAGTTCAACTCGTGTCCCGATCTGGTCCTTCAGAGCCGGCCGGATCTCCGCCCAGCGCGACGCCGCCACGACGACATGCACCCCGTATGAAAGGCCATGAGCGGCAAGCGCGGTGATCGGTCCCTCGAGACCGTCGAATTCCTGCCGGACCGCGGCCCACCCGTCGATGACGAGAAACACATCGCCGAAGCGATCGTCCGCGTCGGTAGGGTCGCCGGCGGCGCGCCGCTGGCGATACTCACCCACCGAGTCGACCCCCAGGGTGCGGAACCGTTCCTCCCGCGCCCGCAACACGGACTCCAGCTGTGCGACCGTGCGGCGGACCAGGTCGACATCCGACCGGCCAGCCACCGAGCCGACATGGGGCAGCCGTCGCAACGACGACAGCGCGCCGCCGCCGAAGTCAAGGCAGTAGACCTGGATGTCGGCGGGATCATGGGTGGCGGCCAGCGCCAACACCAGGGTCCGCAGCACGGTCGACTTTCCCGACCGTGGAGCGCCGACGACGGCCACATTGCCCGCCGCCCCGGCCAACTCCGCCATCAGCAGATCGCGTCGCTGCTCGAACGGGCGGTCGATCAGGCCGATCGGCACCGTGAGTGGGGCCGATCCGAGCCGCCCGTCCTGCGCGAGCAAGGTATCCAGGGTGGGCGACTCCGCCAACGGCGGCAGCCACACGCGATGGGCCGGTGTGCCATGGCCCGCCAGTCGGTCAAGGACGGTGTCGAGCACCGTGCGAGGGGACGCGATTGCGTCAGTGGAGGGTTCGCGCTGCGATGTGACGTCGCCGATCGCCGCGGCGGTGAAGACCGTGGGGGTCGCGGTTCGGCGCCTGGACGTTGACGGGACGCGGTCGACGTACGGTCCCGACACGAAGGCGGTCTGAAATCGCACCAGCTCGGCGGACGAGGTCTTCAAGTAAGCCGCTCCAGGGGTGTTCGGCAGATGGTAGGCGTCCGCAACGCCGAGCACCGCCCGGGATTCGTTGGCGGAGAACGTCTTCAGGCATAGGCGATAGGACAGATGGGTCTCCAGTCCGCGCAGCCTGCCCTCGTCAAGGCGTTGGCTGGCCAGCAGCAGATGGATACCGAGCGACCGGCCGAGCCGCCCGATCGCAACGAAGAGCTCGGCGAAATCCGGGTGCTGGTGCAGCAGCTCGGAGAACTCGTCCACCACCACGAACAGCGCGGGCAGCGGCGCAAGGACGGCAGCGCCCGTGGATCGGGCCCGCTCATAGTCGGCGACATTCACGAAGTTGCCGGCCGCTCTGAGCAGCTCCTGCCGCCGGTTCACCTCGCCCGCAAGCGCGTCCCTCATCCGCGCGACGAGATGGGCTTCCTCCGCCAGGTTTGTGATGACGGCGGCAACGTGAGGAGCGCGTTCCAGTCCGAGGAAGGTGGCGCCGCCCTTGAAGTCCACCAGCACGAGGTTGAGCGCATCGGGCGGGTGTGCCGCGATCATGCCGAGCGTCAGGGTGCGTAGGAACTCCGACTTTCCCGAACCTGTTGCACCGACGCACAACCCGTGCGGCCCCATGCCGTTCTGGGCCGCCTCCTTGATGTCCAGCTCGACGGGCACACCCCGGTCGGAGACGCCGATGGGGACCCGTAGCCGATGACGCCCGTCCCGCGTGCGCCAGTGGACCGTGGGATCGAAATGGGCGGGGTCACCCATGCCCATCAAGTCGGGCCAACTGATCGGGGCCGACCGTCGATGCGTGTCCGCGGACGGCGCAACAGCGTGCCTAAACGGCGCCAGTCGGCGTGCACACACCAGCGCCTGCGTCACCGACAACACGTCGGGACGCGCGAACAGTTCATCGCCGGCATCACTTCGGGCGGACAAGCCGTCGGGAGCGACGTGCAAATGAAAACCATTCGGAACGGTGTCGAATCCGCTCCCGACCGCCAACACGGTGGCGGCGCCGATCCCGCCGGACACCAACTGGCTTTCGCCGCCCGTGAGGGCGCCCCCGTCGCGAATCACGGCGACGTGAGGTGATGGCCCGCCGTCTGGTGGCATGCAGTCCTGCACGGCCTCACCGAGGCTGCCGTACACCAAACGCGCCGAACCCGCGGCGTCGAACGTGCGCGGATGTTGGTGGTGCGGCAGCCACTTCAGCCAGTCCCATTCGGCTTGGGCGCCGGGCCCGAGAACGGCGACGATCCTGAGGTGTTCGGGACTGTGCAGCACCGCAAGCTGGCACGCGACGGCACGGAGTAGTCCCCGGGCGAGGGCAACGTCGCCGCCGATGGTGACGACGGGGAACTGCCGGAGCGCCACAGCGATCGGGACATTCGCGACCACCGACCGGTTCCGAATCAGCCGCCGCAGCGCCATCGACGTCACCGGATCCAACTCGTCGACCGGGCCGAGCTCGGGCGCCTCCAACCGGGTGGACAACCGCTGCGCGCCGAGTCCCAATCGCACATGACAGAAATCGGAATCACCGGCATCGCGCTCCCACATCCTCCTGCTGCCGACCAACGCCCACAACGAAGCCGGCTCGGGATGACTCCAGTGCAGGGACAGATGTTGAGCGTCTGCGGTCTTCAATGTCGCTTGATCGAGGGCGCCGATATACCGCAGGTAGTCGCGCCGGTCCTGGTTGATGTCGGCGGTGCGATTGCCCCCGTGCGCCCCGTAGGCCAAGGTGCCCAGCACCGATACCAGCATCATTACCGGAAAGAACATGAACATCGGATTGCGCATGACGGTTGCGCCCGAGCTGAAGTAGAGCGCCATCATCCCAACGGTCGCGACGACCATCGCGACCGGCAGCAGCCGGGCGAGCGGGTTTACCGGAACTGCCCGCGGCACCTCCGGGGGCGCATGCACGGCGATCTCGCCGTCCGGAAACATTGGTATCGGCAGCCGTGACTCACAGGTGAAATCCATCGCGTAATGGACGTCCGCAAGCCCGATTTCGTTCCATCCACAGGCGCCGAAATTGGCGCGCAGCCATCCCGCCGGGCTGGGTTACCGTGGCAGCGCGGACACCAATCGGGGGGTGAATGTCGTGACCGACGAGCTATGTCGAGTGTCGGTGCAGGCCGCCCAGGGGGACAGGCAGGTTGCTGTCGACCTCGCACTCCCGGCGCGAACCGAGGTGGCCCTGCTGCTTCCGTCGATCGTGGACATCGTCCACGACGATGGACTGTGGCCCGCGGATGCGGCGGCCCACGGCTGGCGACTGTCGCGGGTGGGCGGCCCGTCTCTCGACGGCTCGATGACGTTGCGCGAAAGCGCCGTTCGAGACGGCGAATTGCTGTTGCTGTCGACAACCAACATCCCGGCGCCGGAGCCTGTGCTCACTGACCTCGCGGAGGCGGTGGCCGACGCGTCCCCGCACGGCGACCGTGAGCAGACGGCACGGATCATTGGTGCGGCCGCGTGTCTGTGGGCGGTCGGCGTTGGCGCGCTGACACTGCTGCGCGCCGGAATCGTCTCGGGTGGGGTAGGCAATGCCGTCATGGCCGCGGTGATGGCGTCGGCCGCCGCAGTCATCGCGGTGGTCCTGCGTCGGACCCATCCCGACTCACTGCCGTGTTTGGTGCTTGCCATCTCCGCTGTTGTGTTCACAGCGGTGGGCGGCTTCCTTGCGGTTCCGGCAGGCCCCGCAGCGGCCAACCTGTGCCTCGCCGCAGCGGCCGCCATGACGGCGTCGATCGTGCTGCTGCGCACCACCGACTGCGGCACAGCATGTTTGACGGCCCTCGCCAGCATGTCGACACTGACGGCGACGGTTTCAGCCTGCGGCGTCGCATGGACGATGTCCGCTCGGGTAGCTGGAGCGCTGCTCACCACGGCCGCCGTGGCCACGCTCAGCGTCGCGGCGAAGTTGTCGATACTGCTGTCCCGGCTGTCGCCCGCGATGCCGACTGCGGACGGCGGAATGGAGGAGGAGCCGACGACAGTCGAACCCGAGGAAACGGTTCGTGGCCGCAGAATGCTGACCGGTCTCGTGGTGGGGTCCTCGGCGGCATCCGTGGCCGGGGTGGGATTGGTGGCGTGGTGCGGTCACCACGACGGACCCTGGCTCATCGGCGCCGCGTTCGCCGCTGTCGTCGGGGCGGTATTGATGCTGCGGGCACGGCTGTACGTCGGCGTTGATCGCGTGCTCGCACTCGTCGGCTGCGGAATACTGTGCGTCACAGTCGCTTTCGTAATACTTGTGGTGTCGGTCCCCCGACAGGCCAGTTGGGCGGGTGTCGTATCCGTGATCGTCGGCCTGGGAGCGCTGTGCGTGGTGTTCGGAGCACCGGTCAGCCCGGTTTCGCGCCGCGGCGTCGAATTGCTGGAGTACCTCGCTGTTGCAGCTGTGGTACCGCTGGCGTGTTGGGTGGTCGATCTCTACGGCGCAGTCCGCGCCTTGAGCCTGCCGTGACGGGCCGCTGGCCGAGGGCGGTGCGGCTTGTAGCGGCCGTCGTTCTCGCCACCATCCCGTTGTGCACGGCACCCAAGGCGATCGCGGTATCGCCGCCACCGGTCGACGACACGCTCCTGCCCAAACCCCACCCCCCGGCACCGCCCCAATCGACCGAGCAACGCGAGCAATGCTTTGCTTCCACCCCGGAAGACTTCCGGGGCCTAGGCGCCGGCCATCCCGAACCCCCTGACCTGGCGACAGTCCTTGACCTGGCAACGGTCTGGAAGCTGACCCGGGGAGCCGGTCAGTCCGTGGCCGTCATCGACACCGGTGTATCACGCCACCGCCTCCTTCCCAATCTCATCCCCGGCGGGGATTATGTGTTCACCGGCGACGGCACCCAGGACTGCGACGGCCACGGCACCATCGTGGCGGGAATCGTCGGGGCGGCAGGCAATTCGGATGCTCCGAGCGCTTTCAGCGGTGTTGCGCCCCACGCGTCAATCATCACCATCCGGCAGTCGAGCAACAAGTTCGGCGTCGCCGGTGAACCGTCAGCGGTCGGATACGGCGATGTCGACACCCTCGCGATGGCGGTGCGCACGGCCGCCGATATGGGTGCGACGGTGATCAACGTGTCGTCGGTTGCCTGTGTGTCGGTGGCGGACGCGCTTGACGACCGCGCCTTGGGGGCGGCCCTGGCCTACGCCGTCGACACCAAGAATGTCGTCGTGGTGGCCGCGGCGGGAAACGTCGGCGGTCCGGGCCAGTGCCCGGAACAGAACCCGCCCGATCCCGCCGGGCCGGGCCGGCCGAGTTGGGACACCGTGAAAGTGACGGTGAGCCCCGCCTGGTATGACGACTACGTGCTGACCGTGGGATCGGTCGGGCCGGACGGAGCACCGTCAAGATTCAGCCTGGCTGGTCCGTGGGTGGACGTCGCGGCTCCCGGCGAGCAAATCGTGTCGCTGGATCCCGATGGCGAAGGTCTGGTCGACACGCTGCCCGCAGTCGGCGAGCCCATGCCGATCTCGGGAACCAGCTACGCGGCGCCCGTGGTGAGCGGTGTCGCCGCGCTGGTGCGCGCACGGTCGCCGTATCTGACCGCCAGGCAAGTCATGCAGCGCATCGAAGACACCGCGCACCGGCCCGCCGCCGAATGGGATCCCGTCCTGGGGCATGGCGTGGTCGACGCACTGGCCGCGGTGAGCGGTGACGCGACGGTTCGACCGGTACGCGATGGTGACGCGGCCCGGCGCGTGGCGACACCCGTCCCCGGCGGGCCCGCCGACCCACGGCCCCGCCACGTCGCGTTCGCAGGCGCAGCGGTCTGTGTCGTGGTGGCGGCCGCAACGGTGGCGCTGACGGCGTCGGCCGGCGGGCTACGCCGGCGGCGCGACGCTGTCACGCACGACTGACGCGCTCTGGGTGCTCAGTTCCGGCCCACGGGGAAGCACTGCGAGCATCGGCCACGGCGCCGGCACCGGCGTTGACGGCAAACCGAGGTGTTCGGCGGCGTCTTCGTCGTGGACACCGAAGAGCACACCGGTGTCGGTCATCAGGTACAGCGGTCCGCCAGACCCGCCATCACCGGTGATACCGACCGCCCGCGCGTATGCGCTGCGGCCGGAGGGAAGGCAGACAGCGTCGACGTTGGGTCCGGCACCGTCTGCCTGGGCGAGCCTCACAGCCGTGTCACCGCTGTCGAGCGGCAGCGAATTGCGCACCAGCACTGTGGTGTTGGTATGTCCGAGCGGCCCGCTCGGCTCCCAGCGGGCACATAACACCGGTTCACCCGCTGCGCCGGTCGTCGTACCGGCGTGGTCGGGAAAGGTGGTGACGGGCAACACATTTACTGTCGTCAGGGCTCCGATCGCATCCGGCGCGACGGTGGCGATCTCCTGACCGCGCTGCGAGTCGATCAACCGGATGAGGTCCGCGGCGACCTCGCCGATCCGCTGAACACCGTCGGCGAGCACCACGTAATACTCGGCGGCGTCGGCACGGGTGATCCGCACCACCGTGCCGACGGTGGATCCGGCCATCGACGGCGGTCCAGGCGAGCCTGCGGCGGGAATGTGCGGAGCCGTGATCTCCGGCGCCTCGGGTATGGCATCAAGCAGCCCACGCGAAACCGGCCGCGGCGCAATGCCGTCGAGCCGCAATGCCCGCACCACCGCGGCGTTGCGCAGGTCGACCTTGGCCCGCCACCCGTCATACAGCAGATACGTTGTCGCGGCGCCCTGCGACCGCGGTGTGACGAGAACGCTCCGCTCCGAGTCGAGCTGGTCGGCGCCATCGGCCGCCGCGATCACGGTCGTCGTCGACTCGGATGGTCCGGTCGCGGTATCGCACACGGCCCATTCCGACTCATCCTCCGTCAAGGGGTTGGCGATCACGGCTGGAGCTCCCGGGATACCCACCAGGGGGCCGCGTCTGGCCTCGTTGAGCGCGGCGTCGCCGACCATTTCCGGATTCGCAGCCGTCCCGGCAACCAGGCGAGCCGACGCGAGGTTGGGTACCGGGTGCACGGTGTCGCCGATACGCACATACAGCGCCCCTGACGTGCGGGCCATGACAATAGGCGCGCTTCCCAGCTCACCCTGGGGTTTCAGAAACGCCAAGATTGCGCAGCCCGCGACGGCGATGACCGCCAGGATGCATCCCGCGACCAACGAAAGTGACTGTGCGCGCAGCGGGTCGTCGAGCATCCGGACATCCCCGCGCACCAGCGCGTGCTCCATGCGCCGAATCAGGAACCGATAGCCGCTGACCTGCAGACGCGTGACCGGTTGTCGAGCCATTGATCCCCCCAGATGTGCCCCATCTCACCGTAAACCGTCGACGTATTGGCTAACTGCGCCAATCGACTCAGCTAGACTGTGTCGCAGCGGCATCGTCTGTTCTGCCTTTTGCCGCTTCTCGATCGTCATACCGAGCGCCGCGGAATCACCCGCGCCGGGCAGGACGACCACACACCTAATCTTTTCGGAGCCTTTAACCTTGTCTGTCCAAGAAACCGGTGGCACAACCGTGCCCACCTTCGCCGATCTCGGCCTGCCTGTGGCCGTCGTCACAACCCTTGCCGACCAGGGCATCACCACGCCGTTCCCGATCCAGACCGCGACGCTGCCCGACTCGCTGGCCGGTCGCGACGTGCTCGGCCGTGGCCGCACCGGGTCTGGCAAGACCTACGCCTTCCTGCTGCCCATGGTCGTCGGGCTGGCCGCCAGCCAGACCAAGCGCGCCCCCCGCCGGCCGCGGGCGCTGATCCTGGCCCCCACTCGCGAGCTGGTTGCCCAGATCGACGCGGCGCTGGCACCGCTGGCCGCGGCGACGAACCTGCGCACCGTCACCGTCTTCGGCGGCGTCGGCCCCAACCCGCAGATCGAGAAACTGCGCGCCGGTGTCGACATCGTCGTCGCCTGCCCGGGTCGGCTGGAGGATCACGTGGGTTCCGGACACGCGGACCTGTCCGCGGTCGAGATCACCGTTCTCGACGAGGCCGACCACATGGCCGATCTCGGCTTCCTACCCGGGGTCAAACGGCTGCTGGACCGCACCCCGCGGCGCAGCCAGCGACTGCTGTTCTCCGCGACCCTCGACGCCGGTGTCGACGTGCTGGTGAAGCGCTACCTGCACGACCCGGTGGTGCACAGCGTCGACTCCGCGCAGTCGCCGGTATCGGCGATGGTGCACCACGTGCTGCATGTCGACAGCTCGGCACGGGTCAGCGTGGTGGCCGACCTCGCGGCATCACCCGGCCGCAAGATCGTCTTCGCCCGCACCAAGCATGGCGCGAAAAATCTTGCTCGCCAACTGAACTCGCGCGGCGTTGCCGCTGTTGAGTTGCACGGCAACCTGTCTCAGAACGCGCGCACCCGCAATCTTGCCGCGTTTTCCGACGGGTCGGCGACGGTACTGGTCGCCACCGACATCGCCGCGCGTGGCATCCACGTCGACGACGTGAGCCTGGTGGTGCACGCCGATCCGCCGGTCGAGCACAAGGCGTACCTGCACCGGTCCGGTCGCACCGCCCGCGCCGGAGCCGACGGGACCGTGGTGACGCTGATGCACGACGCCCAGGTGTCCGATGTGCGCCAGCTGACCCGCAAGGCCGGGGTGAAGCCGACGATCACCCGGTTCAGCGGTTCGGCGCACCCGGTGTTGCAGGAGATCGCTCCGGGCGAGCGCAGCTACGGTAAGCCCAAGGCCACCGCACGCCCGCAGGAGGCTCAGTCTCCGAATCCCGGCCGGCCGCGTCGGCGCACTCGCAATGGCGGCGGACGCTCCCACAGTGCTGCGTCGTTCTCGGCGAGCATGTCACGCTCCCGCTGACGCGTCGGCCTAGCCCCCAATCCACCCCATACGCTGCACCGATCGGCCTACAATCCGTTCCGCGGTCAGCAGGTAACCGACGGCCGTCCTGGAGACCGACGTATTGGGGGCGGCGATGACCACCCATCAGGGCTCGACGGCGACCGCGAACGCGAACGGCGGCGGCACTATCACGAAGCAGGGTCGCACCCCACGGACGACGCCGTTCGACATGTCCGGCGTTGTCCGCACGGGCGACGGCATCCTGCGCTACTCGACGCTCGCACCCTCCCTGTTGGACATGTTTCGAGAGTCGGTGGATCGTCACCCCGACCGCGAGTGCGTCGTCGTCCTCGGCGGCGACCGGGTGACGTACCGGCAAGTGTGGGACCGCTCGGCCCGCGTCGCCGGCGGCCTGCGTGCGATGGGCGTGCAACCGGGCGATCGCGTCGCCAACCGCCACGGCAACGGCCTGGAGTGGTGCCTCGGCTTCTGGGGCACGCTGATGGCCGGCGCCGTGGTCGTCCCGGTCAACACCCGCTTCTCCGAGAGCGAGGTCGCCTACGTCCTCACCGACTCGGGCGCCACGGTGGTACTGCTCCCAGACGCGCCGCTCCCCGACGGCGAGCCGTACGTCACCACCGATGCAGTTCACGAGACGCTCGCGGGGCTGTTCTACACCAGCGGCACGACCGGCTTTCCCAAGGGTGCGATGACCACCCACGAGAACTTCCTCTCGAACAGCGAGACCTGTCTGCGGGTCCTGAGGATCCCGTCTGGCATGCACGTGCGTAACCTGGTGTCGGTCCCGCTCTTTCACGCCACTGGATGCAACTCCCAGATGATCCCGACAACCCAGCTCGGCGGAACGACGGTGATCATGCCCACGTTCGAGGCGCAGGCGTTCCTGCGCGCCGCGGTCGACGAACAGATCAACATCCTCACGTCGGCCCCGGCGATCTTCTGGCTGGCGATGAGCCAGCCGAACTTCGCGGAGTTCGACCTCGGCAACGTCGGCTGGGTCACCTACGGCGGCGCGCCGACGGCACCCGACGTGATCGGCCGCCTCCGTAGCTCGTTCCCAAATGCCCGCCTCGCCAATGGCTTCGGGCTGACCGAGACCTCGTCGGTATCCACGTGCCTGCCGGACGAGTACGCGGAGCTCCGTCCGGAGACCGTCGGTTTTGCCGCGCCGCCGGTCGAGGTCGACCTGCTCGATCCCGACCCGACGACTGGCGTCGGCGAACTCCTGATTCGCGGTCAGAACGTCGTCGCCGGCTACTGGAACAAACCGGACAAGTCGGCGGAAACGTTCGTCGACGGCTGGTTGCACACCGGCGACCTCGCGCGCATCGACGAGGAGGGCTTCGTCCAGATCGTCGACCGCCTCAAGGACATGATCAACCGCGGCGGCGAGAACGTGTACTGCGTCGAGGTCGAGAACGCACTCATGCAGCACCCCGCGGTGTTCGAGGTCGCCGTGCTCGGCGTGCCCGACCAGATGATGGGTGAGAAGGTCGGCGCCGCCGTGGTGCTGCGGCCCGGCAGGGATGCTGACGCGCAGGACATCCGCGCCTTCGCCAATGAGCACATCGCCGACTTCAAGGTGCCGCAGTACGTGTCGTTCCGCGCCGAGCCGCTCCCACGCAACGCGGGCGGTAAGGTGCTCAAGCCCGTGCTGCGCGACGAGACCGTTTGGGGCGAGCAGCTCCGCTAACGCGGCCGATCCGGTGCCTGGGACTCTCCTGGCTCGGTGTAGTACGGCCGGCCGACCGCCTCCCACTCCTTGTACAACTCGAAGAACGGCTCACCGAACGGATCCTGCCCGCGTAGTGGCATGGAGCCGCGGCGGATGGTGAAGTCGTACGGGGCCAGCTCACCGGCACGCACGAAATGTTGTTCGGCGAGGTCCTTTTCGCCGCTGCGCCACAGCTCGACGGCCAGCCGGTACTCCGCCCGTGCCAGCTGCTGGTCGTCGTCGGGTCGGAACTGCTCGGCCCGCACCTCGTTGTCGCTGTGGTATGGCTTCTCGCCGTTGACGATCCAGCGCTCCAGCGCCTCCAGGTGTGGCGCCGACGGCTGGCCGTGGAAATCGATGAACTGGTCGTCGCCGAACTCAGGGGAATTGGGCCGCACGATGCGGTCGTTCTCGTCGACCCACACCACGGTCGGCACGTTGCGGATCCCGTAGGCGTCGACGAACTCGTGGTCGGCGTCGACGAGCACCGGGTAGGTGGCGTGGGCCTCCTCCACCCAGGGTCGCACCACATCCGGCGCCTCGTCGACCGCCACGGCCACCACCGAGAAGTTCTTGCCGGCATAGCGCTCCTGCACCTGTTGCCACGCCGGCAGGTCGTACCGGCAGCCGCACCACGACGCGAACGACACCACCAGCCGCTTGCGACCGCTGTAGTCGTAAACGCTGGCTTCCGAACCGTCCACCGTCGTCAGCCGCACGTCGGGGGCCTGCAGCGGCGAAAGTGCTTCGGCGCGTTCGAAAGCCGCGTGCCCGATCACCGCCAGGCCGGCGGTCGGCTCGACCGCGACCGGCTGGCCGACTGCCGCGCCGAGCGCGGCCAGATCCACCCACTCGTCTGGACCCAGGGCACTGCGGTCACGCACCGGCACACAGACCTCGCCGCGGCACAGGCCCTGCGGTTTGAGCTCCCATCCGGTCGCCCTGGCCAATTCGGCCTCCGCGACTAGCAGGCCGGCGCCATCGCGACCCCCCTCGACCTCTACCGATTCGTCGCCGATGACCCGAATGAGAACACGTTCCATTTCTGCACCGTACTCCGGCGGCTCCCGGGCCGTGGCGTTCTCGTTATCGCCACCTGGCCCACACATAGGGCACCAGGGCGCGCAGGAATTCGAGATCGGGTCCCGGTCGGGCGTCGGCGAAAGCCTGCTCGAAGTACTCCTCAGCGACCAGCAGAATGCCCTCGGCGTACTGCCGGGTGAAGGTGATGCTGCCGTAGTCGTCCATGAGACCTCGCACCACCTGCACCAGTTCGGCCGTCCGTTCCGCGCGGTTGCGACGCAAGTAGTCACGAACCAACGCGAGATCTGCACCCTGAGCGCTGGCGATCAGATGGACAAGCGGCAACGTCCGCTTCCCCTCGTAGAGATCGCCCAGGATTTCCTTGCCGTACATTCGCTCGTCGCCCACGAGGTTGAGCAGGTCGTCACGGATCTGGAATGCCGCGCCGAAATGAAAGCCGAACCGTACCAACGGTCCCAGCTCAGCGGTCCCTCGTGAGCCCACCATGGCCCCGACCCGCAATGGATGAATGGTTGTGTACCAACACGTCTTGTGCATGATCAGGTGCAGATAGTCTTCCGGGCCGAGGTTCTCGATGTTGTCGAGCTGCCAGCCGGCCTCCGTCGCCTGCCCTTCGAGGGTGCGCATGGCCATGGTGTCGAACTCCGCCCACACCAGGTCGGCCAGGTCGCGGTCCAACCGGCGGGTGGCTCGCCGAAGCACCTGCCCCGCCACTATTGCGAGACCGTCGCCGGCGTTCAGCGCGGCAGCGGTCCCATACGTCGCCGCCAGGGTGGGTCTCCCGCGGCGCATCTCACTGCCGTCCGCGATGTCATCGTGGACGAGAAACGCGTTGTGCATCAATTCGATTGCGACGGCGATGCCCAGCAGGTCGTCCGGGTTCGCGCCGAACGCTCGACCGGCGGACAGGCATAACGCGGGGCGCAACGCCTTGCCTGGTCGCGACGGGTAGTCCCGCATCGGCGCGTACAGCCACTGGCTGGGTTCGCCGTCGGGCATGGCGTCGAGCATCGACCGGCGGACCACCTTGCCGACACCACGCAACCGGCCCTCGACCTCGGAGATCAGCTCGGTTCCGTCGGCCGTGCTTGTCATGAGAGCTGCGGGTTGACGGTCAGCACAACCGGGAGCCACACGTCGGCGTGGCCATCGGCAAGCAGTGTCCCGCGGTAACAGCCGGGAGGAAGATCGTCGGCGACGTCGACCTCGACCGTGACACCGCGGCTGCAGCGCGCGGGCATCGGCACTGTGTCCGGTTCAAATCGCACCATCTGCGAGTGAATTACGGTCCCGTCGTGGGCCAGCAGATCACTGCACCGGAGTCGGACCTTGCCCAAGTCGATGGCGCCGCCGTTGTGCAGCCACACTTCGGTCGACACCGCACCCGGCTCGCTGGCTTCGAGGGCGACCTGGCCGATTGCATTGTCATTCATTAGGTCGAATGCGGCGGCTCCGGCCTGAGTCGAGGGCTGCGCGCCTCGAAGCGACTGGGCGAGTTGGCCGATGATGCCCTGCCACGTCGCCACCAGTCGGTCTGTATCTAAAGTCGTTGCGGGCTTGGGCGTTTCGTCTTGTTCGGGGCAAGAACTCGATTCCGTCGCGGCGTTGGTCGGCTTTACGCGGTCGCGATTGTTCATCCGAACGAACCGATCGACCAGTTCTGTTGCGGCCCTGAACCCACGGGCCTGGATCTCCCCCAGGGCCCGCATGTTGTTTGCTGGATCAAACACCGACGCCCATGGGAGGTCGGAAATGGCGCCGTCGTCTCCAAGCTCCCCGCCTGTCATGGGCGCCTCCTCACTGATAATCCGGTCACGGTTCCTGCGCAACGGTATGCTATGGCGCACATGACCGGAGGGCGGGGGCGATGTCGAAACTTCATTCGCAACTGGCCATTTTCGGTGCGATCGACAAAGAAGTAACTGACGCGAAGAACAGGTTACGAGCGGGCGAAGACGACAGAGACGAGGCCGAGGACTATGCGGTCATCGACCTGGCCAAGAGGTTTCTGCCGGGCACTGCGGGTTTCGGTCAGCACGGTTGGTACCGCGAGCTCACCACGTACCTCAACAGAGCTGCAGATTCGGAAGAGCGAAGAATCCTTGAGGTTCCCCACGCTGGGTGAGGCGCTGGGCGAATTGCGCGAAGTCGGCTCGAACGAGGGAGACTTCCGTGATCCGGTCTTGGCTAGGGCTTCCTACGGAGCCGTGGTTCTCGCAAAGATCTATGGAATCACGGGGCGTTCCTCCGAGGACGAGGTCCTGGCGATCTTGCCGCCGTGTATTGAGTCATGGGCCGGGCCGGATGGACCAGACGCGGCGCCGGACCGCGTCGAAGAGTTCATGAAGAGAATTGACTTCATCAACGATCGCGAAATGTGGTTTGCGGTCGCCGGCGAAGTACTCGGACAGGGGTTCGCTCAGGGCTCCCGTCCGTGCTTCGGGGCACTAAAAAAGGTAGACGGGCAGTACTGCGCCTTTATCACGACCGATTCTGAAGACCCGGATCTATTGGTAAAAGATATCGCGAAAATCGTCGAGCCGCTCAATTGGGCTGAATGCTGCAAGTTCTTCTGCAAAATGACACCGCAGGCCAACTACCTCTTCAATGGTCTTGGGTGGAGCCGGGTGATCGAGCGAATCAGCGGTGAATGCAACGAATACTATTTGGACACTGCCCTGGTCTTCTGGAAAGAGCAGCAAGCGGACGGGTCGATTTTCATCAATTACGACCTGGACGCCAAACGCGACCCAAACCTCGACAGCCTCCTCGTGGAAGTGGACAGCGGGTATATCTGGGTTACGCCACTTCCCGGCAAACCCAAGGGTGTGCGTATACGAACCAGCAAGCTCGAGCGGGTCAGTGGGCTGAGCCCAAGCGCAACGGCGGCCCTCGCATGCCTTCTGGGCTGGGGGGACACCGGACACGAAATGTTGGCCGGCACCGCTCGGAAGTACATGAAGGTCCCGCCTCCGCCACCCCCGCCGACAATACAGCCATTCAAGAGGTCTCCTAATAACTCCGCAGACTACAAAGTCTAGGAAGTGAACAATGCCGCCGGACAAGCCCAAGCTGCCCCCCAATTTCAAAGACACTGTCGAAGACACCGCCATGCTCACCAACGATGCTATCAATCGCACCGCGAGCACACTGGGCGATATAGGAAAGCGCTGGATGGATGGCATGTCGCGCGCGGATGTAAACGCCATCACCAAGACGATGGGCACCAATCTGAACGAATTCTGGCTCAAGGTGTACGACACCGCCGAAGACAACGTGACACCACCCCCAACCGGAACGGGCAACCCCTAATGGACGATCCGAACGATGTTGCGGAAGCTTTCGCTGAGACCGCCAAGAAGGTGGTCGATGATTCGCAGGGTGTGGCGGTAGCAGCATTCGACAAGATCAACGGCAAGGATCAACTCGGAAACCCGCTCAAGTACACGGCCGGCGATGCCATTAAGTCCATGACCGCGCTCGCAAAGATCGCGGCCACCGGCGGAATCGAGCTGGGCCAGACCGCTCTGGAGGTGCAGCCCACCAAGGGAGTTCTCACCCTCCTCGACCACATCGCCACCGTCCTGGCCAGGGGAGTCAAAGAGGTGGCGCAGGTTGCATCCGAGGCGTCCGACTTGATCGACAAGGATGACTACGACAAGGACGAGTGGGTCCAGAGCGCGATCAAGCTGACCAACATTGCCTTGCTGCGCGGCGCGGAGATCGCTCAAACCGTCGCGGCCGGACCGGCTCAGTACGCCGACGCGATAGTCAAGGTGCCTTTCAGCTTGACCGACGCCGATGTCGATGCCAACCGGGACCGCGAATTGAAGGTCCCGAGTCTGAAACTGGGCGGCCTCAACGACAAGGTCCCGAACTATCGGATCAGCTTCGAACCGACCGACTGCGTGCTCAGAGCGGGAATGCGGGATTTCACGCTGGTCATAAACTCCGCTGGTCTTCCTAGCGGGGTGTACGTCGGCACCATAGAAATCAGCCCGGCCGGTGTGGTGCCGCCCGCACTCATTGTCCCGGTGTCCGTCAACCTGTGAGCCGACCGAATCCGCCGCCCGCGGTCGATGAACTGCTCGATGGGGCGCTTAGCGCTCTCGCCCAGGGTGATCGGGCGACCGCCAACCTGCTCGCCGGCCAGGTGCTGGCCGTCGACCGCAACAACGCAGACGCCGAGGACCTGCTCGCCGCGCCCGCCGAACACGGCGAGATCCGGCGTCTGACCATCCTTTTCGCGGACCTCGTCGATTCGACAGCGCTGTCCACCCGGATTGAGCCGGAAACCTACCGCACTGTGGTCGGGCGCTACCGCGACGAAGTGCTCCGGAGCGTCGACCAGTACGAGGGCCACATCGGCTCGACAAAGGGTGATGGACTACTGGCTTTCTTCGGCCATCCCCAAGCCCACGAAGACGACGTCCAGCGCGCGACACAGGCGGGATTGGACATCACCCGCGCCGTGGCAAGTCTCAGCGCCCGAGTGCAGCGGCGGTTCGGCTTCGACATCAACGTCCGAGTTGGCATTCACCGCGGAATCGTCTACCTGGATACCGCCCAAGATGACGTCTACGGTTTCGCGGCCAACTTCGCGGCGCGGATGTGCAGTCTCGCCGAGCCCGGGACCGTTGCCGTGTCGGACGCTATCGAACCGCTCATTCACCCCAGATTCGAGCTCGAGACGCGAAAACCCAAGTCCGTCAAGGGCGTAGACACGCAGGTTCAGCACTATCGCGTGATCGCCGAGCGTGATACGACCAAGTTTCAGTTTGGCCCGCTCGTCGGTCGGCAACGCGAAAGTAGGTATCTCCGCCAGAGTTGGGCGCAGGCAGAGGCGGGTGAGCTGCGCACGCCCGGAGTGGTGTTTGTCGGCGACGCCGGCATCGGCAAGAGTCGGCTGGCCTGGTCGGCCGTCGACATGGCGGAGCGATCTCATGCCGTCGTTCTCCAGTTGATCGGATCGCCGTTCCATACCGACGTCGGCTTGCGCCCGATCCGCAGATTGCTGGAACGCAGGTGTGGCATCGCCCGCACATCGGATCCGGCGGAACGCCTTCGGTACCTCGAGAACGAGATCGACGAACGTTTACTCGACCGCGCCACCATAGTGCCGTTGCTGGCGCCGGTGCTCGGCATCGACCCCCAGAGCGGCTATCAGCCCGCGCAGGCTGAGGGCCGCAAATTGTATGAGCAGATCACCCGGGCGGTTCAGGATTACCTGCTCGCATGCGTAGGCGATGCGCCGGCGTTGGTGCTCGTTGAAGACATGCATTGGTTTGACGAGGACACCACCGAAGTCGCGCAATCCCTGATGGGCGCCGATCTGGGCGACCACGTGCTCATAGTGATGACCAGTCGAGAGCAGGTGCCGTTGCCCGACAGCTCGCGCGCCGAGGTGTTCGAGCTCAAGCCCTTGAGCGACACCGAAGCCGACCAGCTGATCGTGGCTCTACACCCCGAGGTGCGCTCGGACGAGCAGCGGGCAGTGCGGCGTCGCTGTGATGGCGTCCCGCTGTTTATCGAGCAGGTCGTGGCCAAACTCAAGGAAGTACCCCCTGATGAAGCCAGCTCGGTTGGAGTGCCCGACACCCTCTACGAGGCGTTGTTCGCGCGGCTTCAATCGAGCCCCAACGCTGTTCCGGTGGTCGAGGCAGCAGCGATCATCGGCAGTCGCGTCGAACGAAGCTTGCTGCTGTCGGCCGTCGACCTCGGTGAGCGCGATGTCGACCAGGTGGTTCAGCAACTGGTGAATGCGCGTGTGCTGGAACCGCTTGAAAAGGACAGCTGGCGCTTCCGCCATGAGCTGCTCCGTGAAGTTGCGGCGGAGCTGTCGCCGCCCACCGTTCTCCGAAGATTACACAGCCGTATCGCGGATGCCTTGGTATTCGCCGCGGCCGACGGCAATCCCGACTGGCCAATGATCGCACGCCATTACGAGCGTGCGGAGCGCTACGCTGAGGCAGCGTCGGCCTACGCGCAGGCGTCGGCGAATGCTCGGCAACGCGGTGCGCTCAACGAGGCACGAACCTACCTCACCTATGCCGTATCGCAGGCCGAACGCTCGACACCCGGCCCGCAGCGCGACCGACTCGAAACGGCGCTCCGACTGCAACGAGCCTATCTCGCGCAGGCGGCTGAAGGAGTGTCAAGCCCGAACGTCGCCGCCGACTTCGAGCGGTGTCTTCAGATGTGCGGCAACGACTTACGCGATGACGATCTCCTGTCAACCGTGATGTCCCTGTATCCGTACTACACGATGCGCGCTGACCTTGAACGCGCCGAGCGGCTGGTCCGGTCGATCCGCGCGAGCCTCACAGGTCCACGAGAGTCGTTTCTACCCATCAACGACTTTGCGTTGGGGATGTTGGCGTGGTATCGCGGCGAGTTCGCCTATGCGCGAGCCAAAATGGAGGCCGCAGCAGGTTCGCTGAGCACGGAGGGCACGCGGGCACTCGACGCGATGCTGTACATGCCCAACGACCCAACCGCGGGCCTGCATACCCATCTTGCGCTGGTCCACTGCATTGAAGGTGACTTGGCCGCTGCGGATGCCGAACTGGGCAGGATGGAACGCTTTTGCGGACAGCTGCCTTTTCCAAAGGGCGCATTCAGCCTGGCCTATGCACGGCAAATCGAGGTCTTGATACGCATGGAAGCAGGTCAGCTCCGACGCGCGACCGACGCGGCCATTGAGCTCGCCACCCTGGGTGAACAGCACGGTTTCGATTCATGGGCGCTGGTTGGAGCGGCACAACATGCAACAGTGAGCGCCGTGTCGTCGCTGGGCGAAAACGCCGGGGACGCATCGGCGTTGGAGCCACACATCGCGACGATGACGGGATACTTGGATGCCTGGCGAGCTCTCGGTGTGATCGCCCTTCTGACGTTCTACGACGCGGTCTTAGCTCGTTTGTTGATCGCCGCGGGCCGCGCCGACGAAGCGCGTTGCCGGTTGCAAATCGCATTGGATCTCGCCGATCAGACGAAAATGCACTTTTATGACGCCGAGTTGCTGAGGCTTCGCGCTCACACCACCGATGACATCGCGTCCCGCCACGCCGACCTGACCGCCGCCGTTGAAAAGGCCCGCGGCCAGGACGCACGGATCTTTGAGTTGCGCGCTGCCGCAGATGATTTCGAACTGTGTGGTGAACCCGCTCGACAGCCGCTGATGGATGCACTGAGTCGATTTCCCGACGACAGCAGCTGGCCCGAATTGGCCCGCGCCCGGACGCTGCTCGGTTGAGACGGCCCGGGGGCAAAGTCGCCATCCTCGGGGGCGGCATGGCCGGGTTGAGTGCAGCCTGGCGGCTCAGTGAACCCGGCTGGCGTGATCGCTTCGATTCGATCACGGTGTACCAGCGTGGCTGGCGGCTGGGCGGCAAGGGCGCGTCCAGCCGTGGCAGCTACGGACGCATCGAGGAACACGGCCTGCACGTCTGGCTCGGATCGTACGAAAACGCCTTCGCCCTGCTTCGCGAGTGTTACGCCGAACTCGACAGGGCTACAACAGATCCGGTGGCGCCGATTCACCAGTGGCACCAGGCAATCATCCCCGCCGACAACCCCGGGGTAGCAGACTGGTGGGGCACCGGCTGGATGACCTGGCTCGGTACGCATCCCCGCGACGACAGCCTGCCTGGTGATCCGGACAGCACCGGGCGCGAGATCACAGCGGTGGACTTCGTCCAGAAGGCACTACGACTCGTGCTGGCCTTCGCCGACTCGCTGCGTGACGCAAACCCGGGCGGGTTGGTTCTATCGACGTCGCCGGAGTCGCCACCGGCGCCAACGTCACAATCAATTGCAGCGGTACAGCGCGGGGTGCTTGCAGCGCTATTGGCGATGTTGGACCCCGATATGGCGCAAAGCGCGCCAGCCGATCTCCTCGAAGACACCCTTAACGCCATTCGTGATGCGATCGATTACGAGAATCGGCCAGAGCCCAAACGCGGTTGGCTGCTGGTATCGCTTGTCGTCGCTGTCGTCCGCGGCGTCGTGGCAGGTAATCTGGTCACCCATCCGCGAGGGTTCAGGGCCGTCAACGGCGAAGACTTCGGCGAGTGGATCCTTAGCCACGGCGCCCATCCGGATGTCCTCGACAGTCCTTTGGTGCGTGGCCTTTACGATCTGGTTTTCGGCTACGAGGATGCCGATCCCGGCCGGCCGGCGGTTGCGGCCGGCCTCATGACTTTCCTCATCGGCATGGTTCTCTTCGAGTACAAGGGCGCAATTTTCTGGAAGATGACCGCCGGCATGGGGGACGTCGTGATGGCTCCCCTGTACCAGGCACTCCGTAAGCGCGGCGTGCAGTTCGAGTTCTTCCACCGTGTCGATGCGCTGCACCTCGATGCGAGACGACAGGCCATTGATTCGATAACCATGGGCCGGCAGGTGCGACTTTCCGGCGGCGTCGACCACTATGAGCCGTTGACCACTGCTCGGGGGCTTCCCGTCTTCCCGACCGTGCCGCTCGCCGATCAGATCGACGCCAACGACTGGCCCGGCGACCTTGAATCACATTTCGGCGAGCGCACCGACGTCGAATGCCGGGTTCTGCGGCGCGGCGAGGAGTTCGATCACGTCGTGCTCGCCACGTCCCTCGGCATGATTCCCATTGTCGCGGAGGAGCTGATCGAGGACCGCGCCGAGTGGCGCGAGATGACAACGCGAGTCCGTACCGTCGCTACCCAGGCCTTCCAAATCTGGCTGCGACCAGACGAACCCGCACTCGGATGGGACAAGCCCGGAGCGACGATCACCGCCTACGAACGTCCATTCGAAACCTGGGCCTCCATGCCGCAGACGCTGTGGGCCGAGGACTGGCCCGAAGAAGATCGGCCGGGTACGGTCGCGTACTTCTGCGGCGGCCTCAACGCGCCATTGCCGACTGGCTACGACGACAACGACAGTTATGTCCGCCAGTACCGGGATCTCGTGCACGCGGGTGTCGTCGACTACATCGATCGACACCTCGGGCTCTATTTCCCGAATGCTGTCAACGAGCAAGGCTTCGCGTGGCACTTACTCAGCGGTGCCGACGGTCGAGCCGGTACGGCGGCGTTGACGACGCAACACGTCAGCGTGAACATCGATCCCTCGGACCGTTACGTGCAATCGGTCCCCGGAAGCGACGGCTTCCGCCTCCGACCCGACGAAAGCGGCTACGACAATCTTGTGTTGGCCGGCGACTGGACCGACTGCGGGCTGAACGCCGGATGTATCGAGGCCGCGGTGATGTCGGGCCTGCAGGCGGCCAACGCGCTGGTCGGCCGCGGTCGCTATCACCGCATTCGCGGGTTTTACATGCCCTGAGCTCTAGCGCTCGCTGGCCCGGCGTTCTCGGTAGGCCGCGACGTGCTGGCGGTTACCGCAGTTTCCGGTGTCGCAGAAGATCCGCGAGCGGTTGCGCGAGAGGTCCATCAGCACCGCCTCGCAGTCGGGGGCCGCGCAGATCTTGAGCCGGCGTAGCTCGCCGGCGCGGATGAGGTCGGCCAGCGCCATGGCCATCTCCGCGCCCATCCGCTGCCAGAGCGGGTCGTGGATCGACGCCAGGTGCAGGTGCCACTCCGGCATCTCTTGGTGCCGCGTCAGCCACGGCGCGGCGCGGGTGTCGCTGAGCAGCGCATTCACCCGGCCGACCGCGCGCTCTTCGTCGTTGGCGGCTTCCCAGATCTTGGCCAGCCGCTCACGCAGCCGGTGAATCGACTTCAGCTCGGCGGCGTCGTGGTCGCGCCGTCCGGTCCACCGGAAACCGTCCAGGTAGGCGTCCAGGGCCGGCAGATCGGCCATCTGCTCACCGTCGGCCCGGTCGCTGTTAATCAGCGCACACGCGGCCCGCAATGTGAGCTCGGTGTCATGAGTAAAAATCATTTGACTCCTGACCCCTCCCGGCTGTAGCGTCATGACCAATCGATATTTTACTCATGACATTCCCGGAGGTGCCACATGACCGCGACCCAGCTGAACCAGCGCGCCGCCGTCGACCACTTCCGGCTCGGCCTGGTGTTCGCCGTTGGCTCCGCCTTCACGTTTGGCATGTCCGGCCCGTTCGCCAAGTCGCTGATGGAGGCCGGCTGGAGCCCGACCGCCGCGGTCACCGCCCGGCTGGCCGGTGGCGCGCTGGTGATGGTGATCTTTGCCACTATCGTCAAGCCTGACTGGTTCCGCGAGGCGCTGCAGCACGGCAAGACCGTTGTCGCCTACGGGCTGATCCCGATCGCCGGCGCCCAGCTGTGCTACTACAACGCAGTCGCACATCTGTCCGTCGGCGTGGCGCTGCTGCTGGAATACACCGCCCCGATTCTGGTGGTCGGCTGGCTGTGGGCCACCACCCAGCGCCGGCCCGGCAATTTGACACTCGCCGGTGTGGCATTCGCGGTGGCGGGAATCATGTTGGTGCTCAACGTTTTCTCCGGCGCTCACATCAATCTGATCGGTGTCGGCTGGGCCCTGGCGGCCGCCGTCTGCGCGGCGTGCTACTTCATGATGTCCGACTCGGTCGCCGCCGACGGCAGTGGCCTGAATTCGATCACGCTGGCCACCGGTGGACTGATCGTCGCCGCCGCCGCGGTCGGCCTGCTCGGCGTGGCCGGCGTGATGCCGCTGACCTTCACCACCAACGACGCCGTCGTCGCGGGGTTGACGACGTCGTGGGTGTTGCCGGTCATCGCGTTGGGCCTGATCCCCACCGCGATCGCCTACACGCTGGGCATCATGGGTATCGCTCGGCTGCGGCCGCGCTTCGCTTCGCTGGTCGGCCTCTCCGAGGTGATGTTCGCGGTGCTGGCGGCCTGGGTGATGCTCGGCGAGGCGATCACCGCGATTCAGGCCATCGGCGGTGCCGTGGTGCTGGTCGGTCTGGCGCTGGCGCGTCAGGGCGACCGCACCGAGAAGGTCGCCGCGTCCACGTGGCCCGACTGTGGGCCCACCGACAAGCTGGCATTAAGCAAGGCCTGAAAGCCCCGCGCCCGTCTGATCTTGATCCGGTAGCCTCGTGGAGTGAAATCCAAGCGCGCCGGCGCCCTGTTCGGCCGAGGCATCATCCTGGCAACCGTCGCGGTCGTGGCCGCAGTCACACTGCTGTTGTCGCCCAGTGGAACTCCGCGGGCCGCCGCGGCCGACTGCCCGCCCATCGAGGTGGTGTTCGCCCGCGGGACCGACGAGCCGGCGGGTCTCGGACGTGTCGGCTCGGCGTTCGTCGACTCGTTGCGCAACCAGGTCGGCGGTAGGACAGTGGGCACCTACGCCGTCAACTATCCCGCGACGTTCGACTTCCTTGCCGCGGCCAACGGCGCCAACGACGCCAGTGCCCACATCCAGTACATGGCGGCGAACTGCCCCGACACCCGGCTCGTTCTCGGAGGTTACTCACAGGGCGCCGCGGTCATCGACGTCATCACCGCGGTTCCGTTCCCGGCAATCGGCTTCAACCAGCCGATGCCAGCTCTCGTCGCCGACCACGTCGCGGCGGTCGCCGTGTTCGGCAACCCGTCGGCCAAGGTGGGCGTCCCGCTGACCCTCAGCCCGCTTTACGGATTCAAGGCCATCGACCTGTGCAACGCCGGTGACCCGGTTTGCTCCGACGGCGACAACTTCGCAGCGCACAGCAATTACGCGCCCGCCGGGCTGGCCAGCCAGGCCGCTGGATTCGTGGCGGGTCGGCTTTAGTGCACCGACTCCAACCGGCTGCAGAATTTCGGGCCTTTAGCATCGATGTGTGAGTATTAGCCGCATGAGCGCAGTTGAGGCCGCCCAAGCCCGTGTCCGGCCGTCCGCGATGTGGCCCGTTGGATGATCGTCGCCGCCACGGCGATGCTCGCCTGTGGCGTTCTGCTGGTTGCGCCCGCTGTCGCGCCGACGGGGGTCGCCATCCCGTCGGCGAACGCCGAGCCGTGTCCCGATATCGAGGTCATCTTCGCCCGGGGGACGCGCGAGCCCGCCGGCGTCGGAACCGTCGGGCAGGCATTCGTGGACGCGCTGCGGCCCCAGGTGGGCGGCCGCACAGTGAGCGCCTATGGGGTGACCTATCCGGCCAGCTATGACTTCCTCGCCGCGGGCGACGGCGCGTTCGACGCGAGCGCCCGCGTCGCGTCCATGGCGTCGTCGTGCCCCGACACCAGGTTGGTGCTCGGCGGCTATTCGCAGGGTGCGGCAGTGGTGGACATCCTGGCGGGCGTTCCGATCCTCGGCCGCAATCTCGGCGTCCCGCTGGCACCCGATGTCGCCGACAACGTCGCCGCCGTCGCGGTCTTCGGCAATCCCGCGACCAAGATCGGAAAGGCCATATCGGCGGTCAGCCCGCAGTTCGCCGGAAGGGCGATTGATCTGTGCAAAGACGGTGACCCGATCTGCTCCGATGGCCGTAACCCCTTCGCTCACAGCGATTACGTGTCCGCGGGCCTGCCCGTCCAGGCGGCAAATTTCGTGGCCAGCCTCGTCTAGCCCCGGGCCAGCAAAAACACACCAAGCACATCAATTCGGTCGGCTACCATCGTTTTGGTGATCGCCGGTTTTGAGCCCACAGACTTCCGTCGTCGTATCCGCCGTGCTGTTTGTGCCGCGGTGGTTTCAGTGTTTGCCGCCGGTGCCCTCCTCACCGCGCCGACTGTTCTGCCCACCTCCCTTCCGGGACCGATCCCGTCGGCCTCCGCCGCGCCATGCCCCGAAGTCGAAGTGGTGTTCGCCCGCGGCCGGGTGGAGTCTCCCGGCGCCGGGCAGATCGGCAACGCGTTCGTCAACGCGCTTCGCGCGAAGACCGGCAAGAACATTGGGCTCTACTCGGTGAGGTATCCCGCCGACACCGAGATCGATGAGGGCGCCAACGACATGAGTCAGCACATCCAGTACATGGCGGCCAACTGCCCGAACACCCGGTTGGTGCTTGGCGGCTATTCCCTGGGCGCCGCGGTCACCGACGTGGTACTGGCCGTCCCCTTCTCGGCGTTCGGTTTCGAGAGCCCGTTGCCCGCAGGCATGGATCAGCACATCGCCGCGGTCGCACTGTTCGGCAACGGAATCCAGTGGGTGGGGCCTATCACGAACTTCAACCCGCTCTACAGCGACCGGACCATCGAGTTATGCCACGGCGATGACCCCATCTGTAACCCGACCGACCCCGAAAACTGGGAGTCGTACTGGCCCGATCACCTGGCGCCTGCGTATATCAGCGCCGGCATGGTGAACCAGGCCGCCGACTTCGTGGCCGGTCGGCTGTAGGCGATTTCGGCGTGGTTGGTCGCGCTGAGCGCGACTCAACACGCCGAAATCACTAATCGATCACCCGCAGATCGCGGGTGACCTTCGTGCGTGCCTCGAGCTGGTCGTCGGGCGGATAGTCCACGCTCACCAGCGTGAGGCCCTGCGGCGGCGCGGCGGCGAAGTCGCTCGACCGCTTGGTTGACGTCAAAAGATCGGTGCACCAACCGGGTTCGCGGCGGTGCTCCCCCACTGCCAGCAGCGCACCAACCAGCGAACGCACCATCGACCAGCAGAACGCGTCGGCAGTGACGTACGCGCAGACCCGATCACCAACGGATGCCCAGTCCAGCCGCTGCAGGTCGCGAACGGTGGTCGCGCCCGCGCGCTGCCGGCAGAAGGCGGCGAAGTCGTGCAATCCCACGAGGTGCCGCGAGGCGGCGGTCATGGCGTCGACATCGAGGGTGCGCGGCCACGCGGTCACGTACCGCGCCTCCTGCGGCTCGACCCCGTACGGGGCGGTGGACAGCCGGTACACGTAGTGGCGCCGCAGCGCGGAAAATCGGGCATCGAAACCCGCTGGCGCACGAACGATATCGAGGACACGCAGATCGGCCGGCAGGAACCGCGCCAGCCGTCGCACCAGCGGCAAAAACTCGCTGTCACCGGCACGCGTCGTGCGCGGATAGGCGTTGCCCAGCGCGTCGGTAGGAACGTCGACATGCGCCACCTGACCTTTGGCATGTACACCGGCGTCGGTACGTCCGGCCGCACGCAGTTGCACCGGGGTGCGAAACACCGTCGTCAATGCGTCGCCGAGAACCCCGGCCACGGTCCGTTGCCCGGCCTGGACCTCCCAGCCCGCGAAGTCCGTTCCGTCGTAGGCGATATCGAGCCGAAGACGAACGTACCCGCCACCGGAATCGATAGCGGGCACGTCGTTGATGTCGCTAGGACTTGTCGGCATCCTCGTCGGATTCAGACTCAGCGTCGGCGATCTCAGTCTCGGCCTCGGCGGCCTGGGCGTCCTCGATGGCCGCGTCCTCGGCCTTGACGTCCTCGACGGTCTCCTCAGCTGTCGCCTCCTCGGCCAAGGCCTCGTCGGTGGGACCGACCGCCGCCTCCGGCTCGACCGCCGCCTCCGGCTCGACCGCCGCCTCCGGCTCGACCGCTGCCTGGGGTGCGGCAGCGGCGGCCACCGGAGCGGCCTTCTTCGACGCCGAAGCGCGGCGGGCGCGGTTGGCCTCCGAGGTCACCGTCTTCTCCTGCACCAGCTCGATAACGGCCATCGGGGCGTTGTCGCCCTTGCGTGCCTCCACCTTGATGATGCGGGTGTAGCCGCCGTTGCGGTCGGCGAAGAACGGCCCGATCTCGGCGAACAAGGTATGCACCACATCCTTGTCGCGGATCTTCTTGAGCACCTCACGCCGGTTGTGCAGCGTGCCCTTCTTGGCGTGGGTGATCAGCTTCTCCGCGTACGGCCGCAGCGCCCGGGCCTTGGTCTCGGTGGTCTTGATCCGGCCATGCTCGAACAGCGAGGTGGCCAGGTTGGCCAGCATCGCCTTCTGGTGCGAGGACGACCCGCCGAGGCGAGGACCCTTGGTGGGCTTGGGCATTGGAGACTCCTTGCGTTACAAGCGGTTTAGAGCTGTTCGGTTTCGGCGTAGTCCTGGTCGTTGTCCAGGTCGTAACCGGCGTCGCTGTTCCAGGTGCCGGTGGCGACGTCGTAGCCGGCGACCTCGGACGGATCAAACGTGGCCGGGCTGTCCTTGAGCGACAAACCGAGCTGGTGCAGCTTGATCTTCACCTCGTCGATGGACTTCTGGCCGAAGTTGCGGATGTCCAGCAGGTCGGACTCCGTGCGGGCGACGAGCTCGCCCACCGTGTGCACACCCTCGCGCTTGAGGCAGTTGTACGACCGCACCGTCAGGTCCAGGTCGTCGATCGGCAGCGCGAACGAGGCGATGTGGTCGGCCTCGGCTGGCGACGGGCCGATCTCGATACCCTCGGCCTCCACGTTGAGTTCGCGTGCCAGACCGAACAATTCGACCAGCGTCTTGCCCGCCGACGCCAGTGCGTCGCGAGCGGTGATCGAACTCTTGGTCTCGACGTCGAGGATCAGCTTGTCGAAGTCGGTGCGCTGCTCGACACGGGTGGCCTCCACCTTGTAGGTGACCTTCAGCACCGGCGAGTAGATGGAATCGACCGGGATGCGGCCGATTTCGGCACCCGATGCCTTGTTCTGCACGGCGGGGACGTAGCCGCGGCCGCGCTCGACAACGAGCTCGACCTCGAGCTTGCCCTTGTCGTTGAGGGTGGCGATGTGCATATCGGGGTTGTGCACGGTCACGCCGGCCGGCGGCACAATGTCACCCGCGGTGACAGCGCCGGGGCCCTGCTTGCGCAGGTACATGGTGACCGGCTCGTCCTCCTCGGAGGACACGACCAGACCCTTGAGGTTCAGGATGATGTCGGTGACGTCTTCCTTGACTCCGGGAACGGTGGTGAACTCGTGCAGCACACCGTCGATGCGGATGCTGGTGACGGCGGCGCCCGGGATGGACGACAGCAGCGTGCGCCGCAGCGAATTGCCAAGGGTATAGCCGAATCCGGGCTCCAGCGGTTCGATGACGAACTGGGAGCGGTCGTCGGCGATGACCTCTTCGCTCAGGGTGGGTCGCTGAGAAATCAGCATGGTGTTTCTTTATCTCCTTCTCGGCACCCGCTATTTGATGCCGGTCAGTGGCCTGCCTCCGCCGGCGGCGGTGCAGGAGTCTCTCCTACTTCGAGTAGAACTCGACGATGAGCTGCTCGGCCAGCGGCACATCGATCTGCGCCCGCTCCGGCAGCTGGTGGACCAGGATGCGCTGGCGCTCCCCCACCACCTGCAGCCAGGCCGGGATGGGGCGGTCGCCCGCCGTCTCGCGCGCGATCTGGAAGGGCAGCGTGTTCAGCGACTTGTCCCTCACGTCGATGATGTCGTACTGCGACACCCGGTAGCTCGGGATGTCGACCTTGACACCGTTGACGGTGAAGTGGCCGTGGCTGACCAGCTGGCGGGCCATCCGGCGGGTACGTGCCAGGCCTGTGCGGTACACCACGTTGTCCAGGCGGGTCTCCAGGATCTGCAGCAGGGCTTCACCGGTCTTGCCGGCGGATCGGTTCGCCTCTTCGTAGTAGCGGCGGAACTGCTTCTCCATCACGCCGTAGGTGAAGCGTGCCTTCTGCTTCTCCTGCAGCTGCAGGCGGTACTCGCTCTCCTTGATCCGCGCGCGGCCGTGCTGGCCGGGCGGGTAGGGGCGCTTCTCGAACGACTGGTCGCCGCCGACGAGGTCGGTGCCCAGGCGACGTGACTTGCGGGTCGCGGGTCCGGTGTAACGAGCCATGAAAGTTGTTCTCCTCCTAGACCCGGCGCCGCTTCGGCGGACGGCAGCCGTTGTGCGGCTGCGGGGTGACATCGGAAATCGCACCGACCTCCAGGCCGGCGGCCTGCAGCGACCGGATGGCGGTCTCGCGGCCCGAGCCCGGGCCCTTCACGAACACGTCGACCTTGCGCACGCCGTGCTCCTGCGCCTTGCGGGCCGCGTTCTCGGCCGCCAGCTGCGCGGCGAACGGGGTCGACTTGCGCGAGCCCTTGAAGCCGACGTGACCCGACGAGGCCCAGGCGATGACGTTGCCCTGCGGATCGCTGATCGACACGATTGTGTTGTTGAACGTGCTCTTGATGTGCGCGACGCCGTGCGGGACGTTCTTCTTTTCCCGGCGGCGGGTCTTGGCGCCCTTCTTGGGGGCGGCGGCGCCTGCCTTCTTCGGTGGCATCGGTTACCTGGCCTTCTTCTTGCCGGCGATGGTGCGCTTGGGGCCCTTGCGGGTGCGCGCATTGGTCTTGGTCCGCTGGCCGCGCACCGGCAGGCCGCGGCGGTGCCGCAGGCCCTGGTAGCAGCCGATCTCGATCTTGCGGCGGATGTCGGCCTGCACCTCGCGGCGCAAATCGCCCTCCACCTTGAGGTTGCCCTCGATGTAGTCGCGCAGATGGGTGACCTGATCGTCGCTCAGGTCCCTGGTGCGCAAGTTCCGGTCGATGCCGGTGGCGTCCAGGATCTCCTGGGCGCGGGTACGGCCGACGCCGTAGATGTAGGTCAGCGCGATCTCCATGCGCTTGTCGCGTGGCAGATCAACGCCCACAAGTCGAGCCATGTGTGGCCATTCCTCTTTCTTTGCGAAGGTCTGATCCCAGTCCGTTCCCGGCCGCCTTCCGGCTTTCGGGGCCCGGCCTCCGTTCCGGGCGTGGATGAGCGGCCTATCCGCTCAGTGGTACTGGGAGGTCTGCATTCAGTTGTGTCGTGAGCCGAAACGCGACTATCTGCTCTTCGCGCGAGCGCTCATCGCCGACTCAGCCTTGCCGCTGCTTGTGACGCGGATCGGAGCAGATCACCATGACCCGCCCATGCCGGCGGATCACCCTGCATTTATCGCAAATGGGCTTGACGCTCGGGTTCACCTTCACGGCTTCTTCGATCCTGTTCTTGGTCTGGTTACTTGTACCGGTAAACGATGCGGCCCCGGGACAGGTCGTAGGGAGACAGCTCCACAACGACGCGGTCCTCGGGCAGGATGCGGATGTAGTGCTGCCGCATCTTGCCGCTGATGTGGGCGAGAACCTTGTGACCGTTCTCCAGCTCAATGCGGAACATCGCATTGGGCAGGGGCTCGACCACTCGACCCTCGACCTCGATGGCACCGTCTTTCTTGGCCATGTCCTCCGTAGTCCCTGATAGTTGGCGCCGGTTTCGACGCAGCTTTCGCTCCGACTGCAAAACGTGAGCCGGTGACAGGAAATTCCAGGACAGGGCACGCTAGAGTCGGCGCGGATTACCGCACCGTTGGTCCACAATACCCGCTCGAAAGGCAGCGCCAAAATCGCTGCGAGCGAAGCCGGGGCTAGCGGGCTGCCCTTCGGCACACGCTGTGACGAGCGCATACTTGGAATCGATGACTGGACCCGATCCCCAGCCCCGTAAGCCCGTAATCCTCACCGTCGACGACGACCCCGCCGTCTCCCGCGCTGTGGCCCGCGACCTTCGCCGCCACTATGGCGAGAACTACCGGATCGTGCGCGCCGAGTCGGGGCAGGACGCGCTGGAAACGCTCAACGAGCTCAAGCTGCGCGGCGACACGGTCGCGGTGTTCGTCGCCGATTACCGCATGCCGCAGATCAGCGGCATCGAGTTCCTCGAAGAGGCGATGGACCTGTATCCGCTGGCCCGACGGGTGCTGCTGACCGCCTACGCTGACACCCACGCCGCCATCGACGCCATCAACATCGTCGACCTGGACCACTACCTGCTCAAGCCGTGGGACCCGCCCGAGGAAAAGCTCTACCCCGTCCTCGACGGCCTGCTGGAGGCCTGGCGGTCCACCGGCGACCGGGCAATCCCGCACACCAAGGTGATCGGTCACCGCTGGAATCCGAGGTCCTGGGAGGTCCGTCAGTTTCTGGCGCGCAACCAGCACTCGTTCCGATCGTTCATGGCCGACGAGTCGAAGGGTAAGCAACTGCTGGACGCGGCTGGGCTCGATGGGTTCCAGCTACCGGTGGTGATCACCGAGCAGGGCGAAACGCTCGTCGAGCCGTCCAACGCGGAACTCGCCGCGATGCTCGGCCTGTCCACCAGTCCGTCCCTGGAGATGTATGACCTCGCTGTCGTCGGCGGTGGGCCGGCCGGCTTGGCAGCCGCGGTATACGGCGCCTCGGAGGGCCTGAAAACCGTCCTCATCGAGGCGACCACCACCGGCGGGCAGGCCGGACGCAGCTCCAAGATCGAGAATTACCTCGGATTTCCCACCGGTATCTCGGGCGCCGAGCTCACCACATCGGCACGCCGGCAGGCTGAGCGGTTCGGCGCAGAGGTCATCACCACACGCAAAGCGGTCGGACTGGTAGCCGACGACTCAGGCTCGGCACGCACCATCCGGTTCGAGGACGGCAGCACGATCGGCGCCCAGGCCGTCATCCTGGCCACCGGCGTCGATTACCGCCAGCTGCGAGTCAAGGGCTGCTGGGAAGACCCTGATGACAACACGTGCAACTACGTAGGACGCGGCGTTTACTACGGCGCGTCCGTCTCGGACGCCTCGGAATGCCGCGAAGAGAACGTGTACATCGTGGGCGGCGCCAATTCGGCCGGGCAGGCAGCCATGTACATGTCGCGCGAGGCCAAGTCAGTGACGCTGCTCGTGCGGGGGCCGTCGCTGGAGGCGTCGATGTCGTACTACCTGATCCAGCAGATCGAGAAGAACGACAAGATCACGGTCCGCACCTGCACCGAAGTGGTGGACTCGATCGGCGAGGACGACCACCTCACCGCGCTGGTGATCGAAAACAAGCGCACCGGCGAGAAAGAGACCGTCGACTGCTCACGCATGTGCTGCTTCATCGGCGCGGAGCCGCGCACGAAGTGGCTCGACGGAGTGGTCGCCCGCGACGACCACGGCTTCATCCTCACCGGACCCGACCTGAAGGACGTCTGCGGCTGGACGCTGGACCGGCCGCCGCACCACCTGGAAACAAGTGTGCCGGGTGTGTTTGTTGCAGGTGATGTGCGTGCCGACTCGGCCAAACGAGTGGCAGCCGCCGTCGGCGAAGGGTCGATGGCGGTGATGTTGGTACACCGTTATATAGCGGAGGCGTAGGGAGCGACCATGGGCGAGACGTGCATGCCTGACGAACTGCGCACGCTGTTCCTGTTCGAGAAGCTGAACGACGAGCAGCTGCAGACGCTGTGCGACAACGGGCACATTGGAGTCTTCGAGCCCGGCCCAGTGTGTATCGAGGGCGACCCGGCGACCTGCTTCTACGTGCTGCTCGACGGCGAGCTGGTGATGTCCAAGCGATCGGGCGGGGTGGACATTCAGACCGGCCGCACCTCGCAGCGCGGCGTCTACTGCGGAGCGTGGTCGGCCTACATCCCCGGCGAGGAACACATCTACGAGGCATCGGTGCGGGTGACGAAGCCGTCGCGGTTCTTCGTCCTCGACGCCGACGCGTTCGCGCGGTTCATGCAGTCGGAGTTCCCGATGGCAGTTCATCTGCTCGAGGGCCACAAGGTCGGCGGTCGGCGGCAGAGCCAGGCCCTCGGTCAGCGCGAAAAACTGCTGGCGCTCGGCACCATCACCGCAGGCCTGACCCATCAGCTCAACAACCCGGCTGCGGCCACCGCCCGCGCGGTCGCCGACCTGCGCGAAGGCGTCGGCAAGATGCGCCACAAGCTCGCGATGTTGGCCGACGGCAAGTTCACCCCGCAGGCATTGCGAGCGCTGGTCAGCATCCAGGAGGAGGTGGCCGAACAGGTCGCCAAGTCGAAGGCGCAGGAGCTCACCGCACTGGAGGCGTCTGACCGGGAGGACGAGATCGGCGACTGGCTCGAGGACCACGGCATCGCGAGCGCCTGGGACTTCGCGCCGACGTTCGTCGAGGCCGGTCTCGACATCGACTGGCTGGAGCGGATCTCGGCCTCGGTCGACGCGGTCGATGCGACGGCGTCGCTGCAGAGCGCCATCGGATGGCTGAAGTACACCATCGACACCGAGCTGCGGATGAACGAGATCGCCGACGCCAGCGAGCGCATCTCGGCTCTGGTCGCCGGGGCCAAGCAGTACTCACAGATGGACCGGGCCCCGTATCAGGTGGCCAATGTCCACGAGCTGCTGCACGGCACGCTGAAGACCCTCTTCGGCGACAAGGTCGGTGGCGACAAACCCATCAAGCTCGCCAAGGAATGGGACAAGTCGATACCCGAAATCTCTTGCTATCCCAGTGATCTGAATGAGCTCTGGGACATCATCATCACCAACGCCGTTCAGGCCATGAAGGGTCATGGCACGCTGACGATACGGACCGCGCGCCGGGACGACGACATGATAAGGGTCGAGATCGGCGACGACGGCCCTGGTATCTCCGAAGAGAACATCAGTCGGATCTTCACGCCGTTCTTCACCACCAAGCCGGTCGGTGAAGGCACTGGCCTCGGATTGGATCTGGCGCGGCGCATTGTGGTGGAGAAGCACCACGGCGATATCCGGGTCGAGTCGGAACCGGGGACCACTCGGTTCATAATCCTGCTGCCGCTGGTGGCACCGGCGCCGCTGGCCACGACCCCAACGAAAGTTCCGGCACCCTCGGAATAGCCGCCGCCGCGCCGTAGGTTGGAGGAACCATGACGGACACCAAGCCCAACCTCGGCCGATTCGGATCATTCGGTCGCGGCGTAACCCCACAGCAGGCAAAGGAAATCGAGGCGCTGGGCTACGGCGCCGTCTGGGTCGGCGGATCACCGCCCGCAGAACTGGACTGGGTGGAACCCATCCTCGAACCGACCACCACGCTGCAGGTGGCCACCGGCATCGTCAACATCTGGACCGCGGCCGCGGGACCCGTCGCCGAATCCTTCCACCGCATCGAAAAGGCCTACCCCGGCCGCTTCCTGCTCGGCATCGGGGTCGGCCACCCCGAGGTCGGCCACAAATACCGCAAGCCCTACGACGCGCTCACCGAATACCTCGACAAGCTCGACGAATACGGCGTGCCGAAGAACCGCCGCGTGGTGGCCGCGCTGGGGCCGCAGGTGGTCAAGCTGTCCGCCCGCCGCAGCGCCGGCGCGCATCCGTATCTGACGACACCCGAACACACCGCGCACGCGCGCGAGCTGATGGGGCCGGAGGCGTTCCTCGCGCCCGAGCACAAGGTGGTGCTGACCACCGATGCCGAGAAGGCGCGCGCCGTCGGCCGCAAGGCGCTCGAGATTTACCTCAACCTGACGAATTACCTCAACAGCTGGAAACGTCTCGGCTTCAGTGATGAAGACGTCGCAAAGCCGGGTAGTGACCGCCTCGTCGACGCCGTCGTCGCCTATGGCACCACCGATGCCATCGCGGCGCGGCTGCGCGAACATCTCGACGCCGGCGCCGACCACGTGCCCGTCCAGGTGCTGACGGGACCGGACAAGCTGGTGCCCGCACTTGCCGAACTGGCCGGACCGCTCGGCCTGCAGTGACCTGACAACAGATGGGACCGGAGATGACCGACGCAGTTTCGCTCAAACCCGACCTCGGCCGGTTCGGGGTGTGGACCGGCGGCCCGGTGAAGCCGGAACAGGCGGTCGAGATCGAGAAACTCGGCTACGGCGCGGTGTGGGTGGGTGCATCACCGGCGGCCGACTTGTCCTTCGTCGAGCCGATTCTCGAACAGACCGAGACACTGCAGGTGGCCACCGGCATCGTCAACGTGTGGACCGCGCCGGCCGAGCAGGTCGCCGAGTCCTACCACCGCATCGAGAACGCCTACCCCGGCCGTTTCCTGCTCGGTGTGGGCGTCGGCCATCCCGAGCACACCGAGGAGTACCGCAAGCCATACGACGTGCTGGTCGATTACCTCGACGCACTCGATTCCGCCAAGGTGGCGACCAGCAGGCGGGTACTCGCCGCGCTCGGGCCGAAGGTGCTGAAGCTCTCGGCGCAGCGCAGCGCCGGCGCCCACCCGTACCTGACCACAGCCGCCCACACCGAGAAGGCGCGCGAATTGCTCGGCAACACGGTGTTTTTGGCGCCCGAGCACAAGGTGGTGCTGAGTGCCTCAGAAAGCGGAGCCGAGCAGGCCCGCGAAATCGGTCGCCAGACGGTTGGCTTCTATCTGGACCTCAGCAATTACGTGAACAACTGGCTCCGGCTCGGGTTCACCGAGAAGGACGTCGCCAAGCCGGGCAGCGACAGGCTGATCGACGCGGTCGTCGCCCACGGCACCGCCGAGGACATCGCCAAGCGGTTGGGCGAGCACATCGAGGCGGGCGCCGACCACGTGGCGATCCAGGTCCTGGGCGGCTGGGACAAGCTGCTCCCCACGCTGACCGAACTCGCCGGCCCGCTCGGACTCAAAGGGTGATAACCGCGGCCCGCTAAAGTTGTCCCATGCGGCTGCTGGTCACCGGCGGCGCCGGGTTCATCGGCGCCAACTTCGTGCACAGCACGGTGCGTGAACTGGGAGCGTCGGTGACGGTGCTCGACGCGCTGACCTATGCCGGCAGCCGCGAGTCGCTGGCCCCGGTGCAGGATGACATCCGGCTGGTCGAGGGCGACGTCGTCGATGCCGACTTGGTGTCCACGCTGGTCGCCGAGGCCGACGCCGTCGTGCACTTCGCCGCGGAAACCCACGTCGACAATGCGCTGGCGCGGCCCGAGCCGTTTCTGCACACCAACGTGATCGGCACCTACACGGTGCTGGAGGCCGTGCGCCGGCACGGTGTCCGTCTGCACCACGTATCAACCGACGAGGTGTACGGCGATCTGGCGCTGGACGAATCGCAGCGATTCACCGAGTCCACGCCGTACAACCCGTCGAGCCCGTACTCGTCAACCAAGGCGGCCGCGGACATGCTGGTGCGGGCCTGGGTGCGGTCTTACGGTGTGCGCGCGACGATCTCGAACTGCTCCAACAACTACGGGCCGTACCAGCACGTGGAGAAATTCATCCCGCGCCAGATCACCAATGTACTGACCGGGCGGCGGCCCAAGCTCTACGGCAGCGGTGCCAATGTGCGGGACTGGATCCACGTCGACGACCACAACAGCGCGGTCTGGCGCGTCCTCACCGACGGCCGGATCGGTCGCACGTATCTGATCGGAGCGGAGGGCGAACGCGACAACCTCTCGGTGATGCGGACGATCCTGAAGCTGATGGGACACGACCCGAATGATTTCGACCATGTCACCGATCGGGTCGGCCACGATCTGCGTTACGCGATCGATCCGTCGATGCTGTATGACGAATTGGGTTGGGCGCCAAAGCACACCGACTTCGAGGACGGACTGCACGCCACGATCGACTGGTACCGCGACAACGAATCGTGGTGGCGGCCGCTGAAGGATGCAGTCGAGGCGACGTATGCGGAGCGTGGCCAGTGACGATCCGCGAGCTCGCTATTCCCGGCGCATGGGAGATCACCCCGCAGCTGTTTCCGGACTCGCGCGGGGTCTTCCTCGAATGGTTCAGCGACCCGCAGTTCACCGCGTTCGCCGGGCATCGTTTCGACCTGCGTCAGGCCAACTGTTCGGTGTCGTCGGCCGGGGTGCTGCGGGGTCTGCACTTCGCGCAGCTGCCGCCGAGCCAGGCCAAGTACGTGACCTGCCCGTACGGCGCGGTCTTCGACGTCGTCGTCGACATTCGGGTCGGGTCCCCGACCTTCGGTAAGTGGGATTCGGTGCTGCTCGACGACCGTGCCCGGCGGGCGGTCTACATCTCCGAAGGCCTCGCGCATGGTTTCGTTGCGCTGCAAGATGATTCGACGATCACCTACCTGTGCTCGGCGGGCTACAACCCGGCACGCGAGCACACCATCCGCGCCACCGACCCGGCGTTGGGCATCGAATGGCCGAGCGACCATCCCGTGGTGCTGTCGGGTCGCGACGCCGAAGCTCCCACGCTCGACGAGGTGCGGGCGACCGGTCTGCTGCCGACGTGGGACGAGGCGCGCGCCTTCGTCGAAGAGCTGCGCAATTCCTGATTGCGCCGAGACTGCGCACAGATCGTGGTCGGCGGCGAAATTGTGATCTGACCGCATTCTCGATGCCGCTTGCCAACGCCATCACCATTTACTAGGATATCCTAGTATTCAGCATTCTGCCGAGGGACACACTCATGACCACACAGATTTCTCATTTCATCGATGGCAAGCGCACCGCCGGACAGTCGAAGCGCACAGCCGACGTGATGAACCCCAATACCGGCCAGGTACAGGCGAAGGTGCCGATGGCCTCGGCCGCCGACGTCGATGCGGCCGTCGTCTCCGCCGCCGAGGCACAGAAGAAGTGGGCGGCATTCAATCCCCAGCGCCGGGCGCGGGTGATGATGCGGTTCGTTGACCTGGTCAACAAGAACATCGACGAACTCGCCGAGACGCTCTCCCTGGAGCACGGCAAGACCGTCGAGGATTCCAAGGGCGACATCCAGCGCGGCATCGAGGTGATCGAGTTCGCCATCGGCATCCCGCACCTGCTCAAGGGCGAGTACACCGAGGGCGCGGGCACCGGCATCGACGTGTACTCGCTGCGCCAACCGCTCGGCGTGGTCGCCGGCATCACGCCGTTCAACTTCCCGGCGATGATCCCGCTGTGGAAGGCCGGCCCCGCGCTGGCGTGCGGCAACGCGTTCATCCTCAAGCCCAGCGAGCGTGACCCCTCGGTGCCGGTCCGGTTGGCCGAGTTGTTCATCGAGGCGGGCCTGCCCTCCGGCGTCTTCCAGGTCGTGCACGGCGACAAGGAAGCGGTCGACGCGATTCTGGAGCATCCGGAGATCAAGGCCGTCGGCTTCGTCGGCAGCTCCGACATCGCGCAGTACATCTACTCGACCGCCGCCGCCCACGGCAAGCGCGCGCAGTGCTTCGGCGGGGCCAAGAACCACATGATCGTGATGCCCGACGCCGACCTGGACCAGGCGGTAGACGCACTCATCGGCGCCGGCTACGGCAGCGCCGGTGAGCGCTGCATGGCGATCAGTGTCGCCGTGCCGGTCGGTGATCAGACCGCAGACCGGTTGCGGGCCAGGCTCGTTGAGAGGATCAACGAGCTGCGCGTCGGGCACAGCCTCGACCCGAAGGCAACGTACGGGCCCCTGGTCACCGAGGCGGCGCTGAAGCGCGTCAAGGAGTACATCGACCAGGGTGTTGAGGCCGGCGCCGAAGCCGTCGTCGACGGGCGCGAACGCACCAGCGATGACCTACAGTTCGGCGACGCCAACCTGGAGGGCGGCTACTTCATCGGCCCGACCCTGTTCGACCACGTCACCCCCGACATGTCGATCTACACCGACGAGATCTTCGGACCGGTGCTGTGCATGGTGCGCGCAAAGGACTACGAGGAGGCGCTGCGGCTGCCGAGCGAACACGAATACGGCAACGGCGTCGCGGTGTTCACCCGCGACGGCGACACCGCGCGCGACTTCGTGTCCCGGGTGCAGGTCGGCATGGTCGGTGTGAACGTGCCGATCCCGGTGCCGGTGGCCTACCACACGTTCGGCGGGTGGAAGCGCTCCGGCTTCGGCGACCTCAACCAGCACGGGCCGGCGTCGATCCAGTTCTACACCAAGGTGAAGACGGTGACGCAGCGGTGGCCCGCGGGCTCACACGGTGCCGAATTCGTCATCCCGACGATGAAATAGGCCGTACAGGGACTGCTTGATGTATTACTTCGGTCTGGACGACGACGAACGCGTGATCGCCGAGACGGCGGCCGCGTTCGCCGAAAAGCGCCTCGCCCCATACGCGTTGGAATGGGACAGCACCAACCACTTCCCTACCGATGTGTTGCGCGAGGCTGCCGAACTCGGCATGGCGGCGATCTATTGCCGCGATGACGTCGGCGGCAGCGGACTGCGCCGCCTGGACGCCGTGCGCATCTTCGAGCAGTTGTCGGTGGCCGATCCCACCGTCGCGGCATTCATGTCCATCCACAACATGTGCGCGTGGATGGTCGACACGTTCGGCACGCACGAGCAGCGCAAGACGTGGGTGCCACGGCTGGCGTCGATGGAGGCCATCGCCAGTTACTGCCTGACCGAGCCCGGCGCCGGATCCGACGCTGCCGCGTTGCGTACCAAGGCTGTTCGCGACGGGGACGGCTACGTGATCGACGGCGTGAAGCAGTTCATCTCCGGGGCCGGGACATCCGACGTGTACATCGTGATGGCCCGCACCGGGGGTGACGGTCCGCGCGGCATCTCGGCGTTCGTAGTCGAAAAGGGCACGCCCGGACTGAGTTTCGGGGCCAACGAGCAGAAGATGGGCTGGCACGCACAACCCACCGCGCAGGTGGTGTTCGAGGGTGTGCGGGTGCCTGCCGATGCGATGCTCGGCGGTCCCGATGGCGAGGGCACCGGATTCGGCATTGCGATGAACGGCCTCAACGGCGGGCGCCTCAACATCGCCGCATGCTCACTCGGGGGCGCCCAGTCCGCCTACGACAAGGCGGTGGGCTACCTGGCCGATCGGCAGGCGTTCGGGTCGTCGCTGCTCGACGAACCGACCATCCGGTTCACCCTCGCCGACATGGCCACCTCGCTGGAGACGTCGCGAACCCTGTTGTGGCGCGCGGCAACCGCGCTCGACGACAACCACCCCGAAAAGGTCGAGTTGTGCGCGATGGCCAAGCGATACGTCACCGACGCCTGCTTCGGTGTGGCCGATCAGGCCCTGCAGCTGCACGGCGGGTACGGCTACCTCCGTGAGTACGGGCTCGAGAAGATCGTCCGCGATCTGCGGGTGCACCGAATCCTCGAGGGGACCAACGAAATCATGCGCGTGGTGATCGGTCGGGCCGAAGCGGCCCGGGCCCGCGCGTCCGCATAGGAGGACTGGATGACCACGATCGCGTTCTTGGGGTTGGGCCATATGGGCGGCCCGATGGCGGCCAACCTGCTCGCCGCCGGTCACGGCGTGCGTGGTTTCGACCCGGTGCCTGCTGCGAAGGAAGCGGCCGCCGAGAAGGGTGCCGCAGTGTTCGACAGTGGCGCAACGGCGGTCGCGGAGGCAGATGTGGTGATCACCTCGCTTCCCAACGGTGACATCGTCAAGGCCTGTTACGCCGAGGTGCTGCCCGCCGCCAAGGAGGGAGCGCTGTTCATCGACACCTCCACAATCTCGGTCGACGACGCCCGCACCATCAACGAGGAGGCCGCCGAACACGGTTTCGCACAACTCGATGCACCGGTGTCCGGCGGGGTGAAGGGTGCAACCGGCGGCACACTGGCGTTCATGGTCGGCGGCGACGATTCCGCGGTCGAACGGGCCCGGCCGGTGCTGGAACCCATGGCGGGCAAGATCATTCACTGCGGGGCCTCCGGCACGGGGCAGGCCGCCAAGCTGTGCAACAACATGGTGCTGGCGGTGCAGCAGATCGCCGTCGGCGAGGCCTTCGTGCTGGCGGAGAAACTGGACCTGTCCGCGCAGTCATTGTTCGACGTGATCACCGGCGCAACCGGCAATTGCTGGGCAGTGCACACCAATTGCCCGGTTCCGGGTCCGGTGCCGACCTCACCTGCCAACAACGACTTCAAGCCCGGCTTCGCGACGGCACTGATGAACAAGGATCTGGGCCTGGCGATGGACGCGGTCAACTCGACCGGCTCGAGGGCGCCGCTGGGCAGCCACGCCGCGGAGATCTACGTCAAGTTCGCAGCCGACCACGCGGACAAGGACTTCAGCGCCGTCATCGAAATGCTACGCAGCTGACCGCTTCTGCTCCGCCCACCAACGCCCGTGCAGGCGTTGGCAACTCGCGATGAGTAGCGGTTCGGCGCCACTGTAATCCGCGCGGACCGCCGCGGCGGCGGGGAAATCCCGGGCGGGAGCGCAGTCGGTGACGACCACGGCGGCCAGACCCGCGCAGTTCGCGGCGCGCAGCCCCGTAGCCGAGCCCGTGATCGCCAGTGCGTTCTTCGGGGGCATCCCGAGTTCGGCCATTGCGAGTCGATAGGCCTCGACGGGCTTGGACACGTCTTCTATGGTCACCATCGTTTCGACTAGCCCCTCGCCAACCAGTTGCCGCACCAACGGCTCCGCCCAGCTGCGCTGGCCACTTGTCACCACGGCCACCCGCACACCCGCGGCGAAGGCATCCATGATCAGGTCGACGAGACCGGGCCGCGGCGCCAGGTCGGCGTCGGCGATCATCTCTTCGAACATCATCGTCTTGGTCGTGTAGATCTCGTCGGCGAGCAGCTTGGTCAGCACGTCGGCCTCCGTACAGATGCCCCGCGCGCGCAGTTCGGCCGTGACGCGCTGGCGCTCGTCGCTCAGCGCCAGCAGTTTGCGGTAGCGCCCTACCGACCACTCGAAGTCCAGGCCGTGTGCGGCGAATGCGGCGTTGTAGACCACCCGATGACCGTCACATTCGATGTCGGTCAGGGCATCGAGGTCGAAGATCACCGCACGCAGCGGATACTCATCGACGTCGATGTGTCGGGCCCGGTCCCACCAGAACCGTCCCGCCGGCGTCGCTGCCCGGATACCTGCCACCGGGCGCGTTTCCTCCCGTGTCGATAGCATGCACAAAAGCGTGGCGCAGGTCACACTTGGGGGCGTCCCCCAAACGGGGGATTGGCCAGGCCAAGTTCCGCTACCACGCCAAAGGCCGGCCCTAAGGTATTGGCATCCCTAAGGTATTGCCATGATCACGTCGGGCGCCCGAGGGCCGGCGGAACCCGTGCGAATTGTCCTGGTAGATGACCATGAGATGGTCATCGAGGGCCTCAAGGCCATGCTCGCGGCCTTCCAGGACCGGGTGCGCGTGGTGGGCCAGTCCGTCGGCGCTGAGCGGGCGCTCAGCGTGATCGACGAGCTCAACCCCGACATCGTGCTGTGCGACGTCCGGATGCAGGGGTCCAGTGGCCTGGACTTGTGCCTGGAACTGCGGGAGCGCGATCCGCAGCGCAAGGTCGTGATGCTTTCGGTCTACGACGACGAGCAGTACCTCTTTCAGGCGTTGCGTGTCGGCGCGTCGGGTTACCTGCTGAAGAGCATCAGCAGCGACGAGCTGGTGCGCCAACTGGAGTTCGTGCATCGCGGGGAGACCGCTATCGACCCGGGGATGGCGGCCAGGGCCGTCGACACCGCGGCGCGGCTGCAGCGCGACGAATTCTGGCCAGGGGCGCGGCAGGGGTTGACGCAGCGCGAGAGCGAGATCCTGTCCTATGTGGTCAACGGCCTGTCCAATCGCGGCATCGCGACCAAGCTGGTGATCGGCGACGAGACCGTCAAGAGCCACCTGCGGTCGATCTACCGCAAGCTCGGCGTCAGCGACCGCGCCGGAGCGGTCGCCACCGCCCTGCGGGAAGGCATCTACCAATGAGTCCACACCCCGGACGCCGGGCATCCAAAGTCCGCGACCTGGTCGACGCCGACCGTGAACTCGCGCTGCTACGCGAGCTGATCCAGGCGGCCTCCAGCGGGCCCGGGGTCGAACCGCTGGCCGCGGCGGCGGCGCGGATGATCACCGCCGCCACCGCCAGCGACGTCTGCTTCGTGCACGTGCTCGACGACTCCGACCGGTCGCTGACCCTGGCCGGGGCCACGCCGCCGTTCGACAGTGAGGTCGGCAAGATCCGGCTGCCGCTGGGTCAGGGGATCTCCGGGTGGGTGGCCAGCCACCGCGAACCCGTGGTGATCAGCGACGACAAGGAGTCCGATCCCCGCTACATGCCGTTCCAGTCGCTGCGCGGCTCGGATTTCACGTCGATGGTGTCGGTTCCGATGGAGACCGACCCCGGCGGGCTGGTCGGCGTGCTGAACGTGCACACCGTCGAGCGGCGCGAGTTCACCGAACGCGACGTGGAGCTGCTGCTGGTGATCGGGCGGCTCATCGCCGGTGCGCTGCACCAGGCCCGACTGCACCGGCAGTTGGTGGCCCGCGAACGTGCGCACGAGAACTTCGTCGAGCAGGTGATCGAGGCGCAGGAGATCGAACGGCGCCGGCTGGCCGGTGACATCCATGACGGCATCTCGCAACGGCTGATCACGTTGGCGTACCGGCTGGATGCCGCGGCGCGGGCGGTCGACGATCCGACAACGCTCGCCGAGCAACTCGAGAAGGCGCGTGAACTGGTGGAGTTGACGTTGCGGGAAGCCCGCGCCGCGATCGGCGGCCTGCGGCCGCCCGTACTCGACGACCTCGGGCTGGCCGGCGGGCTGGCCAGCCTGGCGCGATCCATCCCGCAGATCGAGTTGGAGGTCGCCCTGGCCGACACCCGCCTGGCCGAGCACATCGAGATCGCGCTGTACCGCATCGCCCAGGAATGCCTGCAGAACGTCGTCAAACACGCCAACGCGACGAGTGCGCGGCTGACATTCGCAGTGGACAACGACTCCGCCCGACTCGAAATCGTCGACGACGGAGTCGGTTTCGACACCTTCGAGCATCCGCTGGGCAGCGACGAGATGGGCGGCTACGGCCTGCTGTCGATGGCCGAACGGGCCGAACTGGTCGGCGGGCGGCTGAACATCCGGTCCCGTCCCGGTTCGGGCACCGCCGTCACGGCGACGATCCCGCTGCCGTCAGTCAAGGAGTGACGGCACCGTTCCGCGCGAGCAGACGCAGAGTCGCACAAATCTTGACGGCGCACGTGCGATTCTGCAGCGTCAGAAGTCGCCGGCGTGGCGGCGCAGCGTCTCGATCGACTTGGCCAGCGTGCGTGACTCCTCATCGGACATTCCGATGTCGGCGAAAACCTCGTTGTTCAGCGTCACGGTCGCGTCCTCGACCGTCGAGCGACCCAGATCGGTGATGCGGACCAGAGTGGTGCGCCCGTCGGTCGGATGCGGGATCCGTTCGACCAGCCCGTTGGCCTCCAGCCGCCGAATCGCGTGCGTGACGCTGGTGACATGCACCTGCAGCCGATCGGACGCCTTGGTGATCGGCAGTTCGCCGCTGCGGCTGAACGCAAGCAGGCGCAGCAGCTCGTAACGCGAGAAGCTCAGGTCGTAGGGCCGCAGCGAGATCTCGACGCGGGCCAGCAGGATCTGATGCGCCCTCATCACCGACGTCACGGCAACCATGCCGTCGGCGACCTCACCCCAGCCGGCGCGCTCCCAGTTGTCCCGGGCCAGCGCGATCGGGTCGGCCTTCTCGTGTGGCGACGGTTGTGAGGACACGCCTCTTCATACCGCATCCCTTTGGCGCGGAGAGGCGATTATCAGCGCAGCGCCATCGGCGCGACCGCGGAAAGCACCGCCCGGGTTGATTGCCGGTTGCCGATGGTGATCCGCACGCTGCCGTCGGCGTAGTTGCGCACCTGCAGCCCGGTTCCGTCGAAAAGCTCGCGCCAGGGCCGGCCGCGAGCGGGCAGGTACACGAAGTTGGCCTGGCTGTCGGTGCTGTAGATACCCATGGCCCGCAGCCGCATCCGCAGGTAGCGCCGCTCGGCCGATATCATCCGAATGCGTTGCTGCAGCTCGCTTTCGGCGTCATAGGAGGCGGCGACGGCCACCATACCGGTGATGCCGACACCGAACGGCAGCTGCATCGTCCACAGCCTGCGGGCCAGGTCGGGCGCGCAGAAGCCGTAGCCGACCCGCAGACCGGCCAGCCCGTAGGCCTTCGAGAATGTCCGCAGCACCACCACATTGGGATACCGCTCGACGAGGTCCGGCCCGTCGATCCGGTATTCCGGCGCCAGGAACTCCACATACGCCTCGTCCAGCAGCACCACCGTGTCGGTCGGCACCCGCCGCAGGAACCGCTCGATATCGGCAGCGGGTTCCACCGTGCCGGTCGGATTGTGCGGCCGGCACACCACCACGACCCGCGCCCGGCTTGCCGCCTGCGCCATGGCGTCCAGGTCGTGGTGGCCGTGCTGGTCCAGCGCAACGGTGACCGACGCCAGCCGCGCCATCTGAGCAAAGATCGGATACCCGTCGAACGTCGGCGACGTCATCACCATGGTGTCGCCCGGGGAGGTCACGGCGTGCAGCACCTGCAGGATCACGCCCGTCGCGCCCTCGCCGATCACCACCTGTTCGTCGCTCACGCCGACGTGTCCGGCGATCAACGAGCGCAGCCGCTCGGGCAGGAACTCCGGATACCGGTTGGCGGCATCGATCGATTCGATCAATGCCGTCCGCACCGTCGGTAACGGCGGGAACGGGTTTTCGTTGAGCGACAACGCCAATGGATTCACCGCGTCGGGCAACGCACTGACGGCGTCGGTGACAAGCAGTTTCGGCTCGGCCATCAGGCGCCCTTCTCGATGTCGCCAACGCGGCCACCCCACCGGACTGCGGCGGCGCCGGCGAAGTCACCGGCATGCGCGAACGCCGCCATCATCACCACGTCGCCCTTCTTGAGCTGGCCCTCGGAGATCGCGCGGTCGAGGTTGACCGGGATGCCCGCGGCGAACAGGTTGCCGCACTCGTCAAAGGTGTCGCGGTGGCGCTCCTTCGGCACTTCCAGCGCTTCGCGCCAGTTGCGCAGGAAGACGCGGTTGGGCTGGTTGGTGACGAGCAGGTCGAGATCCTTGGGCTTCACGCCGATTCGGTCACAAACCGAGTAGGACACCTCGGGCACCTGCCGGTTGCCCCGCGCCAGTACCTTGGTGATCTTGCTTTCGGTGAAGCCGAGGCACCCCTCGCCCGCACCGGCCTGCCACCACTTGCGCGGCGGATCGACGTTGATGGTCATGTCCCCGGCGTACTCGCCGTAGGTGCGGCACTCCACGTCGAGAATCGGCGATTCGTCCGACAGCGTCACCAGTCCGACCGCCGCCCCGTCACCGGGCACCGACGCCTGGGCCTTGCGGCGCACGGTCTTCTGCTCGAAGATCGTCCCAGCCGCGTTCTGCGCGACGGCGATCAGCGCGGTGCGCCCTTCGCCGGACTCGATGAGGTTGCGGGCCAGCTTCAGCCCCAGGACGAACGCCGCGCAGCCGCCGTTGTGCAGATCGACCACCCAATTCGGTTTCATGCCAAGGCGATCCGCCATGCCGCCACCACCGCCGTAGAACGGCATGTCGGGCAGCTGGGTGTGCGTGATCAGGATGTCGACGCTCGCGATGGTGTCCTGGCCGTGGCGTTCGATAAGCCCGGCGGCGGCCCGCTCGATCATGTCGATCGCGGTCTCGTCCTCGGCGACGTGATGCCGGAACTTGGGCGCGCGGAACATCAGGTTGTCGCGCAGGTCGTCGGATTCCGCGAACTGTGCGTAGTAGTCGGCCCCGATCGGGTCCCCGGGCAGGTACGTCGAAACGTCTATCAAACTGATGCTCATCGCTTCCTCACTTCATCCAGTCCGGGGTCACCGGGAGGCCGTTGTAATGGCGGTACTCGGCAATCGCCTTGAGGTTCTTCAGTTCCAGCAGATGACCTGGGCCGAACATGTCCCAGAAGTCGCCGACCCAGACCGGTCGCCCGGGTGGTGCGGTTTCCGGGTAGGGGTTGCGGTCATAGAACGGGTGGTGGCAGTTGGTCCACAGCACCACCGAGCCCGGCTTGTCGAACACCACCTGGGCGTCGACGATCCGCATCAGATAGATCATCCACAGGTGCTTGCCCTGGTCCCACGCGCAGTGATAGTCGACCGTGAGGGCCTGGCGGTTAGCATGAGTGCGGGTATAGATCGCGCTCCCCGGGCCCGCGGGCCCGGCGCCCAGCCGGTCGTGCGCCAGCCACAGGCCGGGCTGTTCGGTGGGTGTGAAGCCGCGCAGGCTGTACGTCCACTCCTCCAGGCTGCGGGTGTCGGCCATGTAGTCGAAGAGTTCGTCGGGCGGACAGTCGATGTAGTCGTTGACGGTGCAGTACTCGCCGAACACCTCGTCATGGGGGTACACCGACCTCATCATCTCCAGGATGATCGGAGTGGCCTTTTCCTTCGGCGACGTCTCGATGCGGATCACACCGTCGATCGGATCGGTGGTGCCGGTATGGGCGGTGATGTCCTCAAGCGCGGGCAGTGACATTGGAACGGTCCTCCTTGTGAGTGGGAACGGTCGAATTAGGTTGCGGCACTGCAACAGTTGGCGTTGACTTGGCCAAGAAAGGTGCGAACGGCGGGATTTCGTCGGCGGAGCATTCGATGCTGACCACCGACGGCCCCTCGAAATCCAGCGCCGTTCGCAACGCGTGGGGTAAAGCGTCGATCTCGGTGACGTCGATCGACGGCAAGCCGGGGAACATCGCGGCCAGGCCGGCGCCCAGACGACTGGGCCGAAACCGGTTGTAGCTGTACAGGTCGTCGTAGAACAGCTGCTCGCGGGTGACGCACATGGCGTGGGCGTTGTTGTTGAGCAGCACCACCGTCACCGGCAGCCGGTACTGGATCGCGGTGTGCAGCTCCAGGCCGTGCATATAGAAGGAGCCGTCGCCGGCCACCACGATGGTCCGCCGACCCCTGGCGAACGCCATGCCGATCCCGGCGCCGAAGCTGTAGCCCATCCCGCCCATGCCGAGTGCCACAACAAAGCGGCCGGCGCGCCGGACGGGCAGATGATGGATTGCCGCGGCACCGGTGTTGCCGGCGTCGACGACGATGTCCACGCCATCGGGCACCGCCGCGTCCAGCACCGTCATGGCGTCGCGGTAGCGGATGCCCTCACCGTGGTAGGCGGGGGGCTTCAGTTCGGCGCGGGGCATCGGATCGGGCACGCGCAGGCCCGGCGGCCTGCCACGTCCGCTCACGGCCCGGGTGAGTTGGTGCAGCGACGCGCGCAGGTTGTCGGTGTGGATGTGGGTGCAGGGCAGATACGGCGCCGCCGACCCGATCGACAGCGTCCGCACCGCGGCCAGCGCGTCGTCCAGGCCGGCCCTGGCGGTGACCGACATCCTGGTGCCCACCAACAGGCACACCGCGCTGTTGCGGACCGCGTCGGCCACTCCGGGATGGCCCATCACCCCTGTCACGCCAAGCGATGACGACGCGCCCAGGCCGGGCGACCCGCTGACGTCCTTCGCGTCGGGCACGGTCGCGACGCGGGCTCGCAGCGCGGTACGCAGCTCCTCCAATTCGGCGCGCGCATCGTCGCGTGCGACCTGCTCGCCGGCGATGATCGTGACTGGACCGCGCGCGCGTTGCAGCGCACGCGCGATCGGATGCGGGTCACCCGGGCGCGGGTCAAACGGATGGGCGACGACGCCGTTGGTCTCGGCACCGTTGAGTCTTACTTGGCTCTGCTGGACGTTCTTCGGCAGCAACAGGATGGCGGGACCACCGGCGCGGGCGGCCGCCACCGCCTCGGGCAACGCGGTGACGATGTCGGCCGGGGTGAGCACCCGCCGGCAGTAGACCGAGATCTTGGAGAACAACGCCTCGGCACACAGCGAACCGTTGCGGCCGCTGGTGTCCTGAAAGCTGCCCCGGCCATCGAGGATGGTGGGTGGCTGGCCGACCAGCGCCAGCACCGGAACACGACTGGTGAACGACTCGCCCAGGCCCGCAACCAGATTCAGCGATCCGCCGCCCGATGTCGCCGCGACCACGCCGAGGCGCGAACTGGCCCGGCTGTATCCGTCGGCCATCGTCGCGGCGGAGAACTCATGCTTGGCCAGCACCGCGGTGATGTCGGCGCGGAAGTGCGCGGCGTCGTAGAGGTCCTCGATATTGGCGCCGTCTACGCCGAAGACGTAGTCCACCCCGGCTGCCGCGAGATAACCGACGATATAGTCGACCACCCGGTGCCTGTTGGCCATTCCTCACCTGCTTTCGAAACTGCCAATGACACGACTCCCGAAGGATTTCGGTTCACCGCAGGGTCGATTCACAGGGGAAGCACAGGGGAAGGTAGCGCGAGACCCGCGCCGCGATCGGGGTGATCCGGTCGCGGGAACGGCGCCGCCGAAAGGACTTCTGTGCACAGACCGCCAACCAGTTGCTCACCACCGACGCGCTGGTGGTGATCGAGGACCTCAGGACCAAACAGATGACCCGTTCAGCCAAAGGAACACTCAAGACGCCCGGCATCAACGTCAAAGCGAAGTCCGGGCTCAACCGTGCCATCCTCCAAAAAGGTTGGCATCAGTTTGCTTTGGCACTGACCTCGGCGGCCCCGCTACAGCGCGCATTGTGGCCGTGCCGGCGCAGCACACGTCGCAACGCTGCTCGGTCTGCGGGCAGGTGGACCGAAATTCCGTGAGAACCAAGCGGTATTCCGGTGCACCCACTGCGCGCATACCGAGCACGCGGACGTCAACGCTGCAAAGAACATCCTGGCCGCAGGGCTTGCGGTCACCGCCTGTGAAGACCACCAGCCCCCGGGCTCGGCCGGATCCTCGAAGCAGGAACCACCAGGAAACCGTAAGGAATTACTGCTCCAACCCACATGACAGGTTGGAATCCCCCGGCTTCAGCCGTGAGGAGGACATCAATCACAGGTTTGTTTCCAACAGAACCTTTCCGTCGTCGACGGAAACCAGTTGTACCGCAGCGATTTCGTTCATCGGCTTCGGCGTATTGGCGCTCGGCAACGCGGTGGCGCCGGACAATCCGAGCCAGGTCGCGACCTCACTGTGACTGCCGTCACGGCCCACCACCACCATGCCCAGGTTCTGCGGAGGAGCGTCACGGTTGCCCCAGTCACCGTAGGTGCACGCCATGTCGATCCGCGTGCCCCAGGCGTAGTCCGTCATCGTGATGGTGGCGTTGATAGGCGTAGGCGCCACCTTGTTCATTTCCACCACCGTGCCGGTGGCCTGCGGCGTCTCGGTACCCAGCCCGAACACGCCGGGTTTGACTCCGATCACCACCGCCACCGCCAGCACGGCGGCCGCGGCGGCCAGCGCAATCGAGCTCACCATGCGGGTCCGACGGCGCCGCCAAGCCACCTTCGCCAGCAGCGAGTCCCGTACCTCGGGATTCAGCGGCGGCGGTTCCGGCTGGGTCTCGTCAAGGGCCTGGACGTCGGCGGGGTCGACCCGCGCCAGCAGCGCCGGGATGCCGCTCAGTTCGGCGACGGCCGCCCGGCAGCGCGCGCAAGTGGCCAAGTGCGCCTCGTATTCGAGGCGCTCGTTGCTCGACAGCGAACCCAGGATGTACGCAGCGTCCCAGGTCGCGTAGCGATCGTCGTCCAACAATTCACCACCTCGGGGTACACCGAATTGTGTCACCGTGCCACCCCCATCTCCTGGCAAATGAGCCTTAATGCCCGTACGGCGTAGTGCAGCCGGGATTTCACCGTGCCCTCCGCGATCTGGAGGTCGGCTGCGATCTGCGCGGTAGTCCAACCTTGGTAATACGACCGCTTCAGGACCGCGCGATGTTCCGCGGACAACTGGCTGAGGGCTTCGCCCAATAGGAGCCGGTCCAGTGCCGAATCCACCTCATCCGGTCCGGCGCGATCGCCCACCCGTTCCAAATCCGGCGTGCTGGATTCGTTGCGGGATCTCGCGCTGCGTTTCTCGTCAATGACGAGATTACGCGCCACGGTAAACAGCCACGCGCGCGCCGAACGCTCGGCGTCGGCGGTGACCTCGGGGTGCTGCCAGGCGCGTAGCAGGGTTTCCTGCACGACGTCCTCGGCGCGGGCCTGATCGCCGGTGAGCCGAACGGCGTACCGCCACAGCGCTGCGGCGTGCTCGTCGTAGAGCACCCGCATCATCGCGGCCTCCGGATCGTTCATTCACCAACCTCCGACATTGATACGAGGTCGGCCGCGGTCCGGTTCAGCGCGAGACTTTGCCGGGCCGCGGTTACACCGTGAGGATGCGCGGTCCATCGTCGGTTGCGGCCACGGTGTGTTCCCAGTGCGCGGCCCGGGATCCGTCGGCGGTGACGACGGTCCATTCGTCGTCCAGCACCACGGTCCTGGACGTGCCGAGGGTCAGCATGGGTTCGATGGCGAGCACGGACCCCGGCGCCAGGTAGGGTCCGCGGCCGGGCGATCCCTCGTTGGGTAGGAACGGATCCATGTGCATTTGCTGTCCGATGCCGTGGCCACCGTAGCCGGCCACGATGCCGAATTTGCGGTCATAGCGCGCCTCCGCGGCATGTGTCTCGGACTCGATGACGTGCGATACGTCGGTGAGCCGATTGCCGGGCACCATCGCGGCGATCCCGGCCTCCATCGCTTCCCGGGTGGCGTTCGACAGTGCCTCGTCGACTCCGATGAGCGCGCCGACGCCGAACGTGACGGCCGAGTCGCCATGCCAGCCGTCGACGATCGCTCCGCAGTCGATGGACACCAGGTCGCCCGCGGCCAGAACCTCGTCCGCCGATGGAATCCCGTGCACCACACGGTCATTGACCGATGCGCAGATGCTGGCGGGGAAGCCGTGATAGTCGAGGAACGACGGGGTGCCGCCGCCGTCGCGGATGACCGATTCGGCGATTTCGTCGAGGGTGAGGGTGGACACTCCGGGCGCGGCGGCCTGGCGCACGGCCAGCAGGGCGGCGGCCACCAGCGACCCCGCGGCCGCCATCGCGTCGAGTTCACCCGCGCTGCGTTGCGCGACGACCTTGCGGTTGCGCAGCGCCGGCAGGGCGATCATGGCTCAGCGACCCAGCGCTCGCAGGGCACGGGCGAACACTTCGTCGAGCGTGCCGACCGCGTCGACCGTCCTCAGCTCGTCGCGGTAGTACTCCAGCAGCGGCTCGGTCTCGTCGCGGTACACCGTCATCCGGTTGTGGATCACCTCTTCGGTGTCGTCGGCGCGGCCGCGGTCCTTCAGCCTGGCGAGCAGTTCGTCCTCGGATACCTGGAGCTCCAGCACGGCGTCAAGCTTGGTGTTGCGAGCCTCCAGCATGTCGTGCAGCGCCTGGGCCTGCTCGACCGAGCGGGGGTAACCGTCGAGGAGGAAGCCGTCGGCGGCATCGGGCTGGTCGATCCGGTCGTCCACCAGGGCGTTGGTCAGGCTGCTGGGCACCAGATCACCGGCGTCGAGGTAGCGCTTGGCCTCCACGCCCAGCGGGGTGCCGTCGCTGATGTTCTTCCGGAATAGGTCTCCGGTGGAGATTTGCGGGACGCCGAGCTTCTCGGCCAGCTTCTGCGCCTGCGTGCCTTTGCCCGCGCCAGGCGGTCCGAGTAGAACGACTCTCACTTGAGGAACCCTTCATAGTTGCGTTGCATGAGCTGGCTCTCGATCTGTTTGACGGTATCCAATCCGACGCCAATCATGATCAGAACCGCAACGCCGCCGAACGGCAGGTTTTGCAGGGTGCCCGCGCCGCCCATATTGAGGAACAGGTTCGGCAAGACCGCAATCAAGGCAAGGTAGATCGAGCCAGGCAACGTGATCCGGCTCAGCACATAGCGCAGGTAATCGGCGGTCGGCCGGCCCGGCCGGATGCCTGGGATGAACCCGCCGAACTTCTTCATCTCGTCGGCACGCTCGTCGGGATTGAACGTGATCGACACATAGAAGAACGTGAAGAAGATGATCAGGCCGGAATAGACGGCGATATAGACCGGGTCCGCCGGGTCGGAGAGGCTATTGGCGACGAACTTGTCCCACCATCCGGTGCCGGGGGTGGAGCTTCCGCTGCGGATCAGCTGCGTGATCAGCTGCGGAATGTAGATCAACGACGACGCGAAGATGACCGGGATGACGCCGGCCTGGTTGACCTTCAGCGGCAGATAGGTCGACGTGCCGCCGTACATTCGACGCCCGACCATCCGCTTTGCGTACTGCACCGGGATGCGGCGTTGGCCCTGCTCGACGAACACCACGAAGGTGAGGACGACGAGCGCCGCCACACAGACCAAGGCGAACACCAGGCCGCCGCGGCTGTCCAGGATGGTCATGCCCTCGGACGGGATGCGGGCGGCGATGCCGGCGAAGATCAGCAGCGACATGCCGTTGCCGACGCCCCGCTCGGTGACCAGCTCGCCCATCCACATCACCAGGGCCGCGCCGGCCGTCATGACCAGCACGATGACGAACAGGGTGAAGATGGACTGGTCGTTGATGATGTCCAGCGTGCAGCCCTGCAGCAGCCCGCCGTTGGCCGCCAGCGCCACGATGCTGGTGGCCTGCAGGATGGCCAGTGCGATCGCCAAGTAGCGGGTGTACTGCGTCATCTTGGCCTGGCCGGCCTGGCCTTCCTTGCGCAGCTGCTCGAAGCGCGGGATCACCACGGTCAGCAGCTGCACGATGATGCTGGCGGTGATGTACGGCATCACACCGACCGCGAACACCGCCAGCTGCAGCAGCGCGCCACCGGAGAACAGGTTGATCAGCGCGTAGACCTGCGCCGAATCGCCGCCGCTGACCTGCTCGATGCACTTCTGCACGTTCGGGTAGTTGACGCCGGGAGCCGGTATCGAGGTGCCGACCCGGTAGAGAATGACCATGGCCAGCGTGAACAGGATCTTGCGCCTCAGGTCGGCTGTCCGCATCGACGATATGAAAGCCGAGAGCACTGTTCCTCCTGCGCAGCCGACCTTATCGCGGCGTGCCGATGGGGCTGGACTGTCCAGCGTTTTGGTTAGGTCATGCGCGGCCCCCCGGCAAGCACACAGCCTGCGGAGTCACACGTCAAACAGTCTACGAGAGTAACAGTTGAGCCTCGTCGGGCCCGCATCGATCGGGCCATCGGCGGACCGGTCGGGAATTCAGGTTGGAAGCGTACAGTCGGCGGCAGCTCGTTACATCACCTAAGTAATGGAGCAAAGCACGACGTCGAACAGGGGTACAGATGGCGCGAACGAACTCAGTCAGGTACGAGGGAGATACCTGGGATCTGGCTTCCAGCGTGGGAGCGACGGCGACGATGGTGGCCGCTTCGCGCGCGATGGCAAGCAGGGCCGAGCACCCACTGATCAAGGACCCTTTCGCGCTGCCACTGGTGCGCGCGGTCGGTGTCGACCTGTTGTCCCGGCTGGCTGGCGGTGAGTTGACGGCCGACGACCTCGATGGCGACGCTGGGATGGGCATGCAGCGCATGACCGACAACATGGCGATCCGGACCATGTTCTTCGATGAGTTCTTCCTCGACGCAACGGCCGCGGGGATCAGGCAGGCCGTGATTCTGGCGTCCGGGCTGGATTCACGCGCCTACCGGCTGCCATGGCCCGCGGGGACGACCGTCTACGAGATCGACCAGCCCGACGTCATCGAGTTCAAGACCCGGACACTGGCCGACCTCGGCGCCGAGCCCACCGCCCAGCGGCGCGCCGTGGCGATCGACCTGCGTCACGACTGGCCGACGGCGCTGACAGCGGCTGGCTTCGACCCGAGCCGCCCAACCGCGTGGAGCGCCGAGGGTCTGCTCGGCTATCTCCCGCCGGAAGCCCAGGACCGCCTGCTCGACACCATCACCGCACTCAGCGCACCGGGCAGCCGTTTCGCCACCGAAAGCGCGCCGATGCCCGGTCCGGCCGACGAGGAGCGGATGAGGGAACGCATGCAGGGCGTCGCCGAACAGTGGCGCGACCACGGCTTCCACCTCGACCTCGCGGAACTGGTCTACTTCGGTGACCGCAACGAAGCGGCGGGCTACCTCGCCGAGCACGGCTGGCAGATCAGCGGTGCCAGCGTCAGGGAATTGTTCGCCGCCCACGGTCTGCCGCCGATCGACGACGACGAGATGGGTGGATTCGCCGACCTCAGATACATCAGCGGCACCTTGACCGGCACCGGCAAGAAGGGCGAGCACCGGTGAACCGCACCGACGCCGACAGCTGGGATCTCGCGTCGAGCGTCGGGGCGACGGCCACGATGGTCGCCGCAGCGCGGACGCTTGCCAGCAGAGAGGCCGACCCGCTCATCGACGACCCGTTCGCCGAGCCGCTGGTGCGGGCGGTGGGCATCGACTTCTTCATCAAGTTGATCGACGGCGAAATCCCCTTGGCGGACGCGGGCGCCAGCGATGTCGCACGGCTCATGATCGATGTGATGGCGGTGCGCACGCGGTTCTTCGACGACTTCTTCACCGACGCCGCCGGCATCCGGCAGGCGGTGATCCTGGCGTCCGGGCTGGACTCGCGGGGCTATCGGTTGCCGTGGCCTGCGGGCAGCGTCGTCTACGAGATCGACCAACCAAAGGTCATCGAGTTCAAGACCGAGACGATGGCCAGCATCGGCGCCGAGCCGACGGCCGAACGCCGCACGGTCAGCATCGATCTGCGCGACGACTGGCCGGCCGCCCTGCGCCGCAGCGGCTTTGACGCCACCCGGCCGACGGCATGGAGCGCCGAAGGGCTGCTGGCGTACCTGCCGCCCGATGCCCAGGACCGCCTGTTCGACAACATCACCGCGCTCAGCGCGCCGGGCAGTCAACTGGCCACCGAGTACCACCCCGACGCCGGCGCGAGCATCGCCGAACGCGCGCAAGCCGTCAGCGGACAGTGGCGCGGCCACGGTTTCGATGTCAACCTGTCGGATCTGTTCTACGGCGGCGAGCGCAACCCCGTCGTCGACTACCTGAGCGCCCACGGCTGGCAGGTCAGCGCCCGCAGCCGGCCGGAGGTGTTCGCCGGCTACGGCCGAACGTTTTCCGACGATGAAACCCATGCGCCGCTGCGTAATTCGCTGGCGGTCACCGCAACACGAAAGTAGACACCATGGCACGAACCGACAACGACACCTGGGACCTGGCCTCGAGCGTGGGGGCGACCGCGACGATGGTGGCCGCACAACGTGCGCTGGCCAACCGGGAGGGGCTGATCGACGACCCGTTCGCCGAGCCGCTGGTGCGTGCGGTCGGCGTGGAATTCTTCACCCGGTTTCTGGACGGCGAGATCGACCTCGCGGAGGTGGGTCCCGAATTCAACCTGCGTAGAGCGGCAGAAGGAATGGCCGTGCGCACCCGGTTTTTCGACAGGTTGTTCATCGATGCCGCCGCCGCAGGCGTGCGGCAGGCCGTCATCTTGGCCGCGGGTTTGGATGCGCGGGCCTACCGGCTGCCCTGGCCGGACGGCACCGTCGTCTACGAGGTCGACCAGCCGGACGTTATCGAGTTCAAGACCCGCACGCTTACCGACCTGGGGGTTGAACCCATCGCAGATCGACGCCCGGTGGGTATCGATCTGCGTGAGGACTGGCCGAAAGCGTTGCTGGAGCGCGGTTTCGGCGCTGGCCAGCCGACCGCGTGGATCGCCGAGGGGCTGCTGATATACCTCCCGCCGCAGGCCCAGGACAAGTTGTTCGACAACATCACCGAGCTCAGCGCACCCGGCAGCCGGTTGGCCACCGAACATGTCCCGGACATGAAGATGTTCTCCGACGAGCGGTCGCAACGCATTTCAGAACGGATGAAACAGTACGGATCGGACATCGAGATGTCGGACCTCATCTATCACGGCGAGCGCAGCCACGTCATCGACTATCTGACGTCACACGATTGGGAGGTGTCCGCTCAGACGATGGAAGAATCCTACTCAGCCAACGGCTTTGAGCTTCCCGACGACGAGTGGACCGCGCTCTTCCGTGACCTGAGCTTCGTCAGCGCTATCCTTTCTTGACGCTCCCGGCGCGCCTGGGCGGGGGTCGACTCAGCTCAAAGCGGGTCCGACCATGCAGGACATCTCGGAAGCGGTATCGCATGTGGTGCCAGACTTTGGACGGAACGCACGCCACATACTTCCCCTACGGCGCGAGGGCCACGATCAGAACCGGTAGTCCCCCAGCCACAACGCGCTGACGCCGGTCAGCGACCGCTCGGTCTGGCTCAGCATGCCGGTCACCGAACGCCCCAGCAGCGCACCGAGCGCGTCGGGCAGCGACGCCGCGGCGGGTTGCGACGACGGCTTCGGGCGCAGGAACTCCAGCAGTGACGAGCCCGGGTAGCCGACGAGTCGGACGTCGGTGTCGGCGTCGAATCCGGCGAGCACCTTTGCGCGTGTGATCGCGGTGCGCAGCCCGCCGAGCTCGTCGACCAGGCCATGCTCTTTGGCGTCCGCGCCCGTCCACACCCGACCGCGGGCCACCGCGTCGACGGCTTCCACAGTCAGCTTGCGGCCCTTGGCAACTCGTTCGACGAAATCGGTGTAGAACAGGTCGGCCTCCGCCTCGACGTGTGCATGCTGCTCGGCGGTGAACGGCGCGTTGACCGACCAGGCGTCGGCGTTGGGGTTGGTGCGCACCGAGTCGGAGCCGATGCCGATGCGGTCCTTGAGCTCGCGTGCCACCAGCTTGCCGGTCACCACGCCGATCGAACCGGTGATGGTGCCGGGGTTGGCGACGATCGCGTCGGCGGCCATCGACACGTAGTAGCCGCCGGACGCGGCGACGGCGCCCATCGACACGACGACCGGCCTGCCGCCGTCGCGCACCCGATTCACTTCGCGCCAAATGGTTTCCGATCCGGTGACCGAGCCGCCCGGGCTGTCCACCCGCAGCACGATCGCCGACACCGAGTCGTGCGCGGCGGCCTCCCGCAGCGCCGCGCCGATGGTGTCCCCGCCCGCGCTTGAGTTGCCGAGCGGCAGCAGCTGCGGGCCGCCGCGGCCGCTGACGATCGGACCGTGCAGGGTGACCACGGCGATGGTCGGCTTGGTCTTGCGGCCGGGAATCGGCGGCATGGGCGGGGCGGGCCGGTGCGCGGTCGCCCGCGCATACCGCGACAGGTACAGCCGCGCCGGAGCGTCGTCACCGTCGGCGTCCCCGGTTTCGGGTGAAATCCCCGGCGCTCCAGCGAGTTCAGCGATCCGCGAGTACGCCTCGTCGCGGAAGCCGATGCGGTCGACCAGCCCGCCGGTGACGGCGTCGTCGCGCATCAGCGGCGCCTTGTCGGCCAGCGCATCGACCGCGGCGGCCTCGAGGTGACGCGACTCGGCGACTGCCCGCCATACCTGGGATCCCAGGCTCTCGATCAGCCGGCCGTCGGCTTCACGATGGGCGTCGGTGTAGCTGTCCTGCGTGAAAAGGTTTGCCGCGGACTTGTATTCACCGCGTGCGATGAACTGCGCCTCGATGCCCGCCTTGTCCAGCGCGTCGCGCAGGAACAGGGCGTTGGTCGCGAAACCCACCAAGCCGACAGTCCCCGACGGCTGCATCCACACCTCGCGGAACGCCGACGCCAGGTAGTAGGACAGGGTGCCGGGATACGTTTCGGCCCACGCCAGCGACGGTTTGACATCGCTGAACGCCGTGATGGCTTCGCGCAGTTCCTGCACCGGGCCGGCCGCCGCGGCCGGGATCTGCACCCGGGCGATCAGGCCGGCCACCCGGGGGTCGTCGGCGGCGCGGTGGATGGCAGCGACGACCTCGCGCAGCAGCAGGGGCCGGCCACTGTTGGCGACCATCGCGAACGGGTCGAACCCGGCGGTCTCGTGCGGCACGGCCTGCAGGTCGAGTTCGAGCACGCAGCCGTTGGGCACACCGCGATGCCGGGCGGTGTCGACCTTGCGGGCCAGTGAACGCAGGTCGTCGGCGCCGGGGATGCCGGACAAGAACGTGAACATGAGTCGAGACTACCGAGGGCTCGGGCTACGGTGGTGAAGTGCGGTTCTCGATTTCGATTCCCCAGCTGGCCGTTGATGGTTTCGATGCGGGTGGGGTGCGGAGCTACCTCGCGCGGGCCGAAGAGCTCGGCTTTGAGGGTGGCTGGACCCTGGAGCAGGTCGTCGGTCCGGCGCCGCTGATCGCGCCGATGGAGCTGCTGGCGTGGGCGGCCGCATGCACCACCCGGCTGCGGCTGGGGGTCGCGGTGCTGATCACGTCGTTGCACGACCCGCTGCAGCTGGCCGCCGTCGCGACCGCCGTCGATCAGCTCAGTCACGGACGGTTGGACCTCGGCGTCGCCCCCGGGGGTGGCTTCCGGCAGTTCTCCGCCTTCGGTGTGGAGAAATCGACGTTCATCAGCAGCTTCACCGAAGGCCTCGATCTGATGAAGGCGGCCTGGTCCGACGAACCTCGGGTGACATTCCACGGACGCTTCCGTCAGGTCGACAATCTGCCGATAACGCCCAAGCCGGTGCAGCGCCCGCACCCGCCGATCTGGTTCGGCGGCCACGCGCCTGCGGCACTGGCCCGCGCGGTGCGGGTAGGCGATGCCTTCCTCGGCGCGGGATCCTCGACCACGGCGAGTTTCGTCGAAGCGGTGCAAACCGTCCAGCGCGAACTCGGCAATCAGGGCAAAGACCCGGCGCAGTTCACCATCGGCAAAAGGGTCTACCTGATGGTCGACGACGACGCCGCCCGTGCCCGCGAGCGGGTGCTCGCCGGTCTGCACCGCATCTACGGCCAGATGGCGGGTCTCGAAGCGGTACCGGTGTCGGGCACCCCCGACGATGTGGCGCGCGGAGTTCAAGAGGTGATCGACGCCGGCGCCGAAATGATCCTGCTCAACCCGGTTGGCGGGACCGTCGCCGAGGACCACGACCAGATGGAACGCCTTGCCGCAGAAGTCATTCCGCGGCTCACCTGAACGAGCTACGAGAGCTCGGTCACCGAACCGCCTGCGGCGGTGATCTTTTCGCGCGCAGCACCGCTGAACTTGTGCGCGGTGACGTTGACCTTGACGGCCAGCTTGCCATCGCCGAGCACCTTTACCAACGAATTCTTGCGGACCGCGCCCGCGGCCACCAGTTCGTCCACGCCGACATCGCCGCCGTTGGGGAACAGCTTGTTGATGTCGCTGACGTTGACGACCTCGTAGGAGGTGCGGAACCGGTTCTTGAAGCCCTTGAGCTTGGGCAGCCGCATGTGGATCGGCATCTGCCCGCCCTCGAAGGTCGCCGGCACGTTCTTGCGGGCCTTGGTGCCCTTGGTGCCGCGACCGGCAGACTTGCCCTTGGAGCCTTCGCCGCGACCGACACGCGTCTTGGCGGTCTTCGACCCCGGCGCGGGGCGCAGGTCGTGCAGTTTGATCGTCATTTCTTGTTACCTTCCGCGGGCTCGACCTCGACGAGGTGATTCACCACGGCGATCAGTCCGCGCGTCTGGGCGTTGTCTTCACGGACCACCGACTGCCGGATCTTGCGCAGTCCCAGCGTCCGCAGGCTTTCGCGTTGCTTCCACCGGGCGCCGATGCCGCTTCGCACCTGGGTGATCTTCAACTCAGCCATCGTTATGCCGTTCCTTCACGCGCGGCCGATGCGGCCAGCGCTTCGGCCTCCCGCCGGGCCCGCAGCATACCGGCCGGCGCGACGTCCTCAATGGACAGCCCGCGTCGGGCCGCCACCTCTTCGGGGCGCTGCAGCAGCTTCAGCGCGGCAACGGTGGCATGCACCACGTTGATCGCGTTGTCGCTGCCCAGCGACTTGGCCAGGATGTCGTGCACGCCAGCGCATTCCAGCACGGCGCGGGCGGCGCCACCGGCGATCACGCCGGTACCCGGGCTTGCCGGGCGCAGCATCACCACGCCGGCGGCGGCCTCACCCTGCACCGGGTGGGTGATGGTGCTGCCGATCAGCGGAACCCGGAAGAAGCCCTTGCGCGCTTCCTCGACACCCTTGGCGATCGCGGCCGGAACTTCCTTGGCCTTGCCGTAGCCGACACCGACCATTCCGTTGCCGTCGCCGACGATGACCAGCGCGGTGAAGCTGAACCGCCGGCCACCCTTGACGACCTTCGACACGCGGTTGATCGCGACAACGCGCTCGAGGTAGTTGCTCTTGTCGCCGCCGTCGCGGCCACCACGGCCACCACGGTCGTCACGACGGCCCCGGCCACCGCGGTCGTCGCGGGAGCCCCTGTTATCGGACCTGTTGTCGGACCTGTTGTCGGATGTCGACGGCGCGCTGCTGGATGTCGCCGCCGGAGCGGCTCCGGCGCTCCTTCCTGCGTGCTCGGCCATCATTCAGTCCTTCCGTTATCAGTCATTAGAACTTCAGCCCGCCTTCGCGCGCGGCGTCGGCCAGTGCCGCGAGCCGCCCGCCGTAGGTGTACCCGCCGCGGTCGAACACCACGGTGTCGATTCCGGCGGCCTTGGCGCGCTCGGCGATGAGCTGTCCGACCCGCACGCTGTGAGCCTTCTTGTCGCCGTCGACGGCGCGCACATCGGCCTCGATGGACGAGGCGGCGGCCACCGTGGTGCCGTCGAGGTCGTTCACCAACTGCACGTGGATGTGCCGCGACGAACGGTTGACCACCAGACGTGGCCGCTCGGCGGTACCCGACACCTTCTTGCGCAGCCGGGCATGCCGGCGCAGCCGCGCGACCCGTCGGGTCGCGGACACGTTCTGCCCCACCGACTTACGCGTCGCGGTTTCTGTCTTTGACGCCATGACTACTTACCTGTCTTTCCGACCTTGCGGCGGATCTGCTCACCCTCGTAGCGAACGCCCTTGCCCTTGTATGGGTCTGGGCGCCGCAGGCGGCGGATGTTCGCCGAGATCTGACCGACCTTCTGCTTGTCGATACCCGAGATCGAGAACTTGGTGGGCGACTCGACGGCGAAGGTGATGCCCTCCGGCGCCTCGACCACCACGGGATGGCTGTAGCCGAGCGAGAACTCCAGGGTCTTGCCCTTGAGCTGCACGCGGTAGCCGACGCCGAAGATCTCCATCTTGGTGGTGTAACCCTCGGTGACACCGGTGACCAGGTTGGCCACCAGCGTGCGCGACAGCCCGTGCAGCGAACGGTTGTGCCGCTCGTCGTCGGGCCGGGCCACCACGATGGCGCCGTCGTCGTTGCGCGACACGGTGATCGGCTCGGCGACCGCCAGTTCCAGCGTGCCCTTGGGCCCCTTGACCGACACGTTCTGCCCGTCGATCGTCACGTCGACCCCGGTGGGAATCGTGACCGGCTGCTTTCCAATACGCGACATGTCTAGTTTCCCCTCACCACACGTAAGCGAGGACTTCGCCGCCCACGCCCTGTCGTGCCGCCTGACGGTCGGTGAGCAGACCCGTGGACGTGGAGATGATCGCCACGCCCAGGCCGCCGAGCACCCGCGGCAGGTTGGTGGATTTCGCGTACACGCGCAGGCCGGGCTTGGACACCCGGCGCAGGCCGGCGATGCTGCGTTCGCGGCTCGGGCCGTACTTCAGCTGAACCACCAGCGCCTTGCCCACTCGGGCATCCTCGGTGTGGTAGTCGCTGATGTAGCCCTCGCTCTTGAGGATCTCGGCGATGTTGGCCTTGATCTTGCTGTGCGGCAGGGACACCTCGTCGTGGTACGCCGAATTGGCGTTGCGCAGACGTGTCAAGAAGTCTGCGATCGGATCCGTCATGGTCATGACAGCCGGTTCACCTTCCTCGCGGCGGTTCCCTTTGCAATCAATGTGAGGGCCTGCCGCGTACCTTTCTGAATTGGACTCAAGTCTTCGCCGCTACCAACTGGACTTCTGCACGCCGGGCAGTTCGCCGGCGTGCGCCATCTCGCGCAGACAGATGCGGCACAGCCCGAACTTGCGGTACACCGCGTGGGGACGGCCGCACTTGCTGCAACGGGTGTAGGCCCGCACCTTGAATTTGGGCTTCTTGTTGGCCTTGTTGACCAGAGCCTTCTTTGCCATCTGTTCAGTTCTCCTTGAACGGAAAGCCCAGCGCCCGCAACAGCGCTCGTCCTTCGTCGTCGTTCGTCGCCGAGGTGACGACGGTGATGTCCATGCCACGGGGCCGGTCGATGTTGTCCACATCGATCTCGTGGAACACCGACTGCTCGGTCAGCCCGAAGGTGTAGTTGCCGGTGCCGTCGAACTGCTTGGGCGACAGGCCCCGGAAGTCGCGGATACGCGGCAGCGCGATCGAGATCAGCCGGTCCAGGAACTCCCACATCCGGTCGCCGCGCAGCGTCACCCGCGCGCCAATCGGCATGCCCTCGCGCAGCTTGAACTGCGCGATCGACTTGCGGGCCTTGCGGACCTCCGGCTTCTGACCGGTGATCAGCGCGAGGTCGTTGACCGCTCCGTTGATCAGCTTCGCGTCGCGGGCGGCGTCGCCGACGCCCATGTTCACGACGACCTTCACAACGCCGGGAATCTGCATGACGTTGCCGTAGCCGAACTGCTGTTGCAGCGAGTCGCGGATCTCCTCGCGGTAGCGCTGCTTGAGGCGAGGGGAAGTCTTCACCGTGCCTTCAGTGGTAGTCATTGTTAAATGTCCTTGCCGTTGCGCTTGGAGATGCGGACTTTCTTGCCGGTCTCGTCGTCAACGCGGTAACCGATACGGGTCGGCTTCCCGTCGGAGTCGATCACCATCACGTTCGAGACGTGGATGGGCGCTTCCTGGGTGACGATGCCGCCGGACTGCGCGCCGCGCTCGGTACGGGTGATCGCGGTGTGCTTCTTGATCCGGTTCACGCCTTCGACGAGCACCTTATTACGGGTCGGATAGGCGACCAGCACCTTCCCCTTGGCGCCCTTGTCCTTGCCGGAGATGACCAGCACCGTGTCGCCCTTGTGCACCTTCATCTACACCACCTCCGGAGCGAGCGAGACGATCTTCATAAAGCGCTTCTCGCGCAGTTCACGGCCGACCGGCCCGAAGATGCGCGTCCCGCGCGGATCGTTGTCGGGCTTGATGATCACCGCGGCGTTCTCGTCGAACTTGATGTAGCTGCCGTCGGCGCGGCGGCGTTCCTTGACGGTGCGGACGATGACGGCCTTCACCACTTCACCGCGCTTGATTCCGCCCCCGGGGATGGCTTCCTTGACGGTCGCCACGATGACATCGCCGATGCCGGCATAGCGCCGCGACGAGCCACCGAGCACGCGGATGCACAAGATCTCCTTGGCGCCCGTGTTGTCGGCGACCTTCACCCGCGATTCCTGCTGAATCACTCGATCTCCTCGACCTGGTTAATGTGTGCACGGCAGATACCGACCTGACGTGCGCGGTCTTGCGTCACCGAAGGGCACGCGGGGTCATTGCAAAACAACAACCGAGGTCTGCCCAAGGCAACCTCTAGATTCTAGGGGATGACCTGCGGGGAACCAAATTGGTGATTTCGGCGTGAACGGTCGCGCTCAGCGCAACTGAGCACGCCGAAATCACACTACGCAGCGGAAGCCGATATGCGTGGTCGCGCTGTCCTGGGACTGCGGCGAGCGCGCGGCCGGGCGGTAGCGGTGGCAGTACTCCGGCGCGCACAGATGGGAGCCGCCCTTGAGCGTCTGGTTGACGGTCGGGTCCGCCGGTCCGGCGAAGGCACAGCAGGTCGTCGGCGGCTGGTCCGGCCGGTGCTGTGCGGAGTATTGCGTCACGGTCCACTCCCACACATTGCCGATCATGTCGACCAGGCCGAATTCGTTGGGCGGAAACGTCCCGACCGGTGACGTGCCGGCCCAGCCCAGCGCGCCGTCGTTGCGGTACGGGAAGCGGCCCTGCCAGGTGTTGGCCATCAGCCGGCCGCCCGGCGCGGGGTCGTCACCCCAGGAATATGTGGTGGTGACACCGCCGCGGGCGGCGTACTCCCACTCGGCTTCGCTGGGCAATCGACGATCGGCCCAGCGGGCGTAGGCCGCCGCATCCGGATAGGCGACCTGCACCACCGGATGGTCCGGCCGGTCCTCCCAGCTGCTGTCCGGACCGAACGGGTGCCGCCAACTCGCGCCCGGCGCCCAGTCCCACCATTGCCGCCAGTCGCGAAGGTCGACCGGCCCGCTGGTAGGGCGGAACACCAGCGCTCCGGGCAGCAGATCCTGCTGCGCGACCCCGGGGTAGAGCACCGGATCCAGGGGCTGCTCGGCGACCGTCAAATACCCGATGTCGGCGACGAACTCGGCGAACTGCGCATTGGTCACCGGATGCTTTTCGACGGCGAACGCGGCGACGGTGACGCTGTGAACCGGCGCCTCTTCCGGATAGAAGCGGCTCGACCCCATCCGGTACGTTCCGCCCGGCAATTCGACGAGCTCGGTGAGCATGCGTTTCAGGGTATGCCGATCTCGAAATCATCAGTCAGCAGCGACGAGGCCGCATCGAATCCCGCCGTTTCGACCGGCGCCTGCACGTGAACGGCGACCAGATAGTTCCCGGTGTTCGTCCAGACGTGGACGATGCGGTCGGCGAACTCGACCGCATTCTCCGGGATGTCCGACCAGACGCCCATCAACTTCTGACCGCTGTACCCGCACAGCGGTCCGGGGATGACGCTGACACTGCTGACCGCCGACTCGGCCATCAGCCGGTCGGCGTACTCGGTGAACGCGGCCGCGGGTTGGGCCTGGGTAGCGGCGATGGTGACGGTCGCCGACATGCCGTTCGGACCGGCCAATCTCGCAGCCACGTCCCCGGAGCCCGTCGACGACGACCAGCCGTCGAGGATCGCCAGCGTGATCTCGGGCGCCCGGGGATCGGCCACCTGCGCGGTCATCGTGACCGGGGGCTTGATCTCCGGGGAGCACGTCACCGTGTTCGGCGGGATCGGCGCACGCGTCGTCGGCATGACACCCGGAGCGGCCGGCGCGGCTTCGGTCGACCGGGGAGCCGACGGTGCCGATGTGGTGTCGGCGCCATCACCGGCTACGGGCACGCCGTCGCTGGTCCTAACGCAGGCCGAGGCCAGGCATGCCGCCAGGCACGCCAGCAGGAGGGTGGTGCACCCGAGACGATTCATCAATCCTTAGAGAAGGCCAGCGCGAACTCGGATTCCAGGTTCTCATACGGCGCGCCCGACAGGTCGACGGTGACCCGAGCGATGGTGCCGCCGGTGAAGGCGAACGGCGCCTTGTAGACGCTGGACACCCCTGACCCGCTGTTGCGTCCGATGCTGATGCTGGCACCCGCCAGACCGAACGTTCCCGGGTGCGCCTTCACGTCGGGAATCGAGGCGACGGCGGTGTCGTCGATGTACAGCGTGGCCTCGCCGAGCGGGGTGTGGCTGTCCTCGACCGTGCCCGCCCGCGCGTAGCGGACACCGAGCACGTGCCTGCCCAGCGGCACCGCGCCCGGCGACGACAGCTTCTGCTCCTCCTCGCCGAGGAAGTTGTAGATGTAGTGCAGCCGTCCGTCCTGGACGAAGAGCACGTGTCCGCCGTGCGCGCCGCCCTGCTTGAACAACACGCCCTCGGCGCCGGTGGTGTCGACGGTGACGTCGGCCAACACCGCGAACGACTGGCCGCGCAACTCGGCGGCGGCGCCGATGCCGACCGGGGCGGTGTCCGGATAGTAGGTGTAGGTGGACCGGTCGCCGACCAGGTAGGGCCGCCAGCGCGTCATCGTCTCGAGGATGTTGAGATCGGCCAGCGGTAACCCGTTGTACTTGGCGGCCTCGCTGAACCACAATTCCTTGAGCTGCTCCAGCTTGTCGGGATGCTGGGCCGCCAGATCGTGCACCTGGCTGCGGTCGGCCTCGATGCGAAACAACTCCCAGCGGTCCTTGTCGAAATGCGACCATCCGGCCGGTGTCGCGGCGTGCACGGTGTTGGCGAACCAGCCCTTGTGCCAGATCCCTCTGGTACCGAGCATGGTGTAGAACTGGGTTTCCTTGCCGGTGGGCGCGGCCGGATCGTCAAGCGTCACTTTGAAACTGACCCCGTCCAGCGGCTTCTGTGGAATACCGCGAACTGTCGCCGGCGGGATGATGCCGAGCAGGTCGTACACCGTCGGCGTGATATCGCAGACATTGACGTGGTTGTCCCGCACCGCCCCGTGCGCGGCAATACCGTTGGGCCAGGAGATGATTGCGGTGTCAGCGATACCGCCCTCGTGAGATGCGTAGCGCTTGAACAACTTGTAGGGCGTGTTGAACGCCATCGCCCAGCCGATCGGGTAGTGGTTGTAGGTCTCCGGACCACCGAGGCGGTCGAAGAACTTCATGCTCTCCTCGGCGGTGTCGATATAGCCGTTGAAGAACTTGGTCTCGTTGACCGACCCGTTCGGACCACCCTCGCCGCTGGCGCCGTTGTCGGAGATCACCACGATGAGGGTGTTGTCCAGTTGGCCCGAGTCCTCCAAATAGTCCAGGATGCGCCCGATTTGGGCGTCGGTGTAGCTCAGGAAGCCGGCGAACACCTCCGCCATCCGGCAGAACAGCCGCTTCTCGTCGGCGGACAGCGTTTCCCACGGCCGCACGGTGTCCTGCGGCGGCCACGGTTCCCCGTTGGGACCCTTGACATCGAGATACGGATTGATTGGCGACAATTCGGTGTCGGCTGGAACGATGCCGAGCTTCTTCTGGTTCTCCAGCACGACCTCGCGGTAGCGTTCGTATCCCATGTCGAAGCGCCCGGCGTATCTGTCGGCCCATTCTTTGAAGACGTGGTGGGGCGCATGCCCGGCGCCCGGGCACAGATAGCTGAACCAGGGCTTGTCGGGCGCGATCACCTTCGCGTCGCGGATGAACTCGATGGTCTTGTCCGCGAGGTCTTTCGACAGGTGATAGCCGTCCTCCGGGGTGGCCGGTGGGTCGATCGGATGGTTGTCATACACCAGATCGGGATACCACTGGTCGGTTTCGCCGCCCATGAAACCGTAGAACCGTTCGAAGCCACGCGAGAGCGGCCAATGTCGTTTGGTGGACGCGAGATTGGACTCCTCCAACGGCGTCAGGTGCCACTTGCCGACGCAGTAGGTGTTGTAGCCGCGCTCGGCGAGCACCTCAGAGAGCAGCGCGGTGTCGAACGGTATCCGCCCGTTGCAGTTCGGGAAGCCGTCGGTGAACTCCTCGATGGTGGCCATCCCGACGGTGGTGGCGTTGCGGCCGGTGAGCAACGAGGCCCGGGTCGGAGAGCACAGGGCGGTGGTGTGGAACTGCGACAGCCGGACTCCGCGCTCGGCGATGCGGCTCATCGCCGGCATCTCCACCAGCCCGCCGAAGCAGTCCCACGTCGCGATGCCGGTGTCATCCCAGACCAGATACAAGACGTTGGGCGCATCCTTCGGCGCCGTCGGCGCGGCGTACGGGCCCCAATCCGCCTCGGAATCACGGATGTCCAGCTCGACCCTGCCATTGAATTCCACTGCCATGGCCGCCTCGTCCCGGTGGATGGATCGCCGTGTGGTCGACGATCGCCCGGAGACTACACCGGCTGCGTATCGGAGAGCCGGGGAATTGAAGACGACGTCATTGTGGGTTTGCGGGTGAGCCACCACTGCACGAGCAGCATCGGGATCGTCCAGCCCAGCCACGCGCCGACGCCGGCCACCACCCAGACGAATCGCTCGTCACCGTGAAAGATACTGCCCTGCAACGGTTGCAATGCGACGAACAGCAGCGGCGTCCAAAGGCGGTTGGTGATGATGGACAGCGCCAGCGTGGCGCTGCGGATCATGTGGCGGCGATGGTCGGCGAAGCGCCGCTGGTGGCCCGCGAGGTAGCCGTTGACGGTGAACCACAACCACAGCGATGCCAACACGACATTGCTGACCGCCAGGATCGGGCCGAACGGGGTGGCCGCTCCGATGACCATCGCACATACCGCGGCCGGAATCGCCGTGAACACGTAGACCCGCCCGACCCGGCGGTGCAGACCCGGGTGGCGGCTGCGCAGGCCGGGCCAGATCTGCGCGACGGCGGCCACCATCGCGATGCTCGCGAACATGACATGGCCGACCAGCAGCGGGTAGTGCAGCCCGAAAGTGGCGGGGACACGGGTCCCTCCGGTGAAGTACGGAGGGAGGGAGAAGGCCAAGAAGGCGGCGACAACAAGTGCGAGTGCGGGGGCGAGCCATTGTGCCCACCGAGTCCGTTCTGCGTATAGCATACGCTGAAGCGTATAGGATACGCAGCGCTGGGCGCAATCGGATACCCTGAACCGTGATGACCGGCGACGACAGCGGCCAGGAGCCGTTACCCCGCGTGCTGGAAGTCCTGTGGCGCAGGCCGTCGGTGACGCGGTCACACGGGCTGAGCCGCGATCGCATCGTGGCCGCAGCCATCGAGTTGGCCGACGCCGACGGCCTCGGCGCGCTGTCGATGGCGCGGCTCGCCGAACGGTTGGGCAGCGGCACCATGTCGCTCTACCGGCACATCACCAACAAGGACGAGCTGGTGACGTTCATGCTGTCGGCCGCCGCCGGGCCACCACCCCCATCCCGCGATGACGCGGATTGGCGTGGCGCCCTGAATGATTGGGCCAGCGCACTGTGGGACCTCTATCACCGACACCCCTGGATCCTGCAGACCGTGGCCGCCGGCCCCCCGGCGGATCCTGGCCAATTGGCCTGGCTGGACGTCGGGCTGGCCGCGCTGGGCGGCACCGGTCTGCCCGAACGTGACAAGCTCGCCGCCGTCATGGCGGTACTGCATTATGTCCGCGGGGCGGCGGCGATCGCCATCGAGGCGGGCCAGGTCGACGGTGCCCGATACCCAGAACTGCTCAGGCGGCTGCTGCACGCCGATCGGTTCCCCGCGTTGGCGGCGGCACTCGAGGCGGGTGTGTTCGACGAGGTCGACGATGATCATCTCGCCGAGTTCCGTTCCGGTCTGCGTCAACTGCTCGACGGCATCGACGCCATGGTGCGGCGGTCAACGGGCCGGTGAGCAGACGCGAAAGCCCCCGACACGCCCAAGGCGCGTGCGGGGGCTTCAGCGTCTGTTGCGCCTACTTGGCCTTCTCGAGGATCTCGACCAGCCGCCACCGCTTGGTGGCCGACAGCGGCCGAGTTTCCATCAGCGACACCCGGTCGCCGATACCGGCGATACCGTTCTCGTCGTGCGCCTTCACCTTGGTGGTGGTCCGGATGATCTTGCCGTACAGCGGGTGCTTCACCCGGTCTTCGAGCTCGACCACGATGGTCTTCTGCATCTTGTCGCTCACCACGTAGCCGATGCGGGTCTTACGACGCCCGCGCGGCTTCTCGGTGCGCGGTGTGCGCTTGGGGCCCTTCTCTTTTGAAGCAGCCGTGCCTGTTGTGTTGTCTGCCATCACGATTCCTCACCGGTGGGTCCGGACGCCAGACCCAGCTCACGTTCGCGCAGCACCGTGTACACGCGCGCAATCTCCTGACGCACCGTGCGAAGCCGACGGTTGTTGGCGAGCTGCCCGGTCGCCATCTGGAAGCGCAGGTTGAACAGCTCTTCCTTGGACTCGCGCAGTCGGTCTTTCAACTCTTCGTCGGTCAGTTCGCGCAATTCGCCCGGCGTCACTCCCACTGCCATCAGAAGTGCTCCTCTCGGGTAACGATGCGTGCCTTGATCGGCAGCTTGTGGATCGCGCGGGTCAACGCCTCGCGCGCGGTCTGCTCGTCGGGGTAGCTCAGCTCGAACAGCACTCGGCCGGGCTTGACGTTGGCCACCCACCACTCGGGTGAACCCTTGCCCGAACCCATGCGGGTCTCGGCCGGCTTCTTGGTCAGCGGGCGGTCGGGGAAGATGTTGATCCACACCTTGCCGCCACGCTTGATGTGCCGGTTGATCGCGATACGAGCGGACTCGATCTGCCGGTTGGTGATGTAGGCGTGCTCCAGTGCCTGGATGCCGTAGTCACCGAAGCTCACCGACGTACCACCGCTGGCGATACCGCGCTGCTTCGGGTGGTGCTGCTTGCGGTGCTTAACCTTACGGGGAATCAACATGATTCAGCTCTCCGTGCTCTCCGTGCTCTCCGTGGCCTCCGTGGCAGGAGCCGTATCGGCCGCTACACCGGCAGCGGCCTCGGTACCGGCCGTTGCCTCAGCGACCGCCGGCGCCTCCTCGGCGCCCGACGCGGCGCGGCCGGCGTCCGTGCTCGTCGCGGTGGTACCCGATGCGCCGCTGCGGCGCGGACGGGTGCCCGACGGACGTTCGCGGCGCGGCCGATCTGCTCCGGCCGGAACGGCGGCGGTCAGCTCACGCTTGCCACCGACGATGTCGCCCTTGTAGATCCACACCTTCACACCGATGCGGCCGAAGGTGGTCTTTGCCTCGTACAGGCCGTAGTCGATGTCGGCACGCAGCGTGTGCAGCGGGACGCGGCCCTCGCGGTAGAACTCCGAGCGGCTCATTTCTGCGCCGCCGAGACGGCCCGAGCACTGCACCCGGATGCCCTTGACGTTGGGCTGACGCATCGCCGACTGGATCGCCTTGCGCATCGCACGGCGGAACGCCACACGATTCGAAAGCTGCTCGGCCACACCCTGTGCCACCAACTGCGCCTGCGACTCGGGGTTCTTGACCTCGAGGATGTTCAGCTGCACCTGCTTGCCGGTCAGCTTCTCCAGGTCGGCCCGGATGCGGTCGGCCTCGGTGCCGCGGCGCCCGATCACGATGCCCGGGCGCGCGGTGTGGATGTCGACGCGGACCCGATCGCGGGTGCGTTCGATCTCCACGTCGGCGATGCCGGCGCGCTCCAGGCCGGTGGCGAGCAGCCGACGGATCGCCACGTCTTCCTTGACGTAGTCCTTGTACTGCTTGTCGGCGTACCACCGCGACTTCCAGTCGGTGGTGATACCCAGCCGGAAGCCGTGCGGGTTGATTTTCTGGCCCACTATTGCGAGCCTCCCTTCGCTTCGTCGGAAGCCTCAGTCTTCTTCGCGGGCGCCTTCTTGGCCGGGGCCTTCTCGGCAGCAGCCTTCCTGGCCGGGGCCTTGCTCGCCGGCGCCTTCTTGGCCGCGGCGGCCTTGCTGCCCTGCGCACGACGCGAGCGCGTGGCGCTGGCCGACCGCGACGACCGATCGTCCTTGCGCGGGCGGCTCTCCACGATCACCGTGATGTGGCTGGTGCGCTTGCGGATCCGGAACGCACGTCCCTGCGCGCGGGGCCGGATGCGCTTGGCGGTCGGGCCCTCGTCGGCGTAGACGGTGGCCACCACGAGCGTGGACGGGTCAAGCCCGTCGTTGTTCTGCGCGTTGGCCGCGGCGCTGGCGATGACCTTGGCGACCGGCTCGCTGGCGGCCTGCGGCGCCCAGCGCAGGATGTCCAGCGCCTCGGACACCGACTTGCCGCGCACCAGGTCGATGACCCGGCGCGCCTTGCTCGCCGAGACGCGCACGAAGCGCGCCTTCGCGACCGCGGTCGGATATTCAGTCTCTGCGGTGGTCATCGCCGCTTGGCCTTCCGGTCGTCCTTGATGTGACCCTTGAACGTGCGGGTCGGGGCGAATTCGCCGAGCTTGTGCCCGACCATCGCCTCGGTGACGAACACCGGGACGTGCTTGCGCCCGTCGTGCACGGCGAACGTGTGCCCGATGAAGTCCGGGATGATGGTCGACCGGCGCGACCAGGTCTTGATGACCTGCTTGGTGTTCTTCTCGTTCTGTACGTCGACCTTCTTGAGCAGATGGTCGTCGACGAACGGACCTTTCTTCAGGCTGCGTGGCATCAGCTACTCCTAGCGGTGCTTCTTGCCGGTGCGCCGGCGTCGGACGATGAGGTTGTCGCTCGGCTTTTTGCGCTTGCGGGTGCGGCCCTCGGGCTTGCCCCATGGGCTGACCGGGTGACGGCCACCGGAGGTCTTGCCCTCGCCGCCACCGTGCGGGTGGTCCACCGGGTTCATCACGACACCACGGACGGTGGGGCGCTTGCCCTTCCACCGCATCCGGCCGGCCTTACCCCAGTTGATGTTGGCCTGCTCGGCGTTGCCGACCTCGCCGACGGTGGCGCGGCAGCGCACGTCGACACGGCGGATCTCACCGCTGGGCATTCGCAGGGAGGCGTATGTGCCTTCCTTGCCGAGCAACTGGATGCTGGATCCGGCCGAGCGGGCCAGCTTGGCGCCGCCGCCGGGGCGCAGCTCGACGGCGTGGATCACGGTACCGGCGGGGATGTTGCGCAGCGGCAGGTTGTTTCCCGGCTTGATGTCGGCGTTGGGACCGGACTCCACCACGTCGCCCTGCGAAAGCCCCTGCGGCGCAATGATGTAGCGCTTCTCGCCGTCGAGGTAGTGCAGCAGCGCGATGTTCGCGGTGCGGTTCGGGTCGTACTCGATGTGCGCCACCTTGGCGTTGACGCCGTCCTTGTCGTTGCGGCGGAAGTCGATCACCCGGTAGGCGCGCTTGTGGCCACCGCCCTTGTGCCGGGTGGTGATCCGACCGTGGGCGTTACGTCCGCCCTTACCGTGCAGCGGGCGAACCAGCGACTTCTCCGGAGTCGAGCGAGTGATCTCGGCGAAATCGGAGACGCTGGCACCGCGGCGACCCGGAGTCGTCGGCTTGTACTTGCGAATTCCCATGTCTTCTAGGTCTCTCTGCTATCCGCCGGCTACGCCGGTGCTCCGAACAGGTCGATCGGCTTGCTACCCGCGGCCAGCGTGACGATGGCGCGCTTGGTGTTCTTGCGCTTTCCGTATCCGGCGCGGGTGCGCTTGCGCTTGCCCTGCCGGTTCATCGTGTTCACCGAGTCGACCTTGACCTTGAAGATCTTCTCGATGGCGATCTTGATCTGCGTCTTGTTCGAGTCGGGGTGCACGACGAACGTGTAGACGTTGTCCTCGATCAGCCCGTAGGACTTCTCGGAGATGACCGGGGCAAGGATGATGTCGCGGGGGTCAGTCACGGTCGCCATCAGGCCGAAACCTCCTCGGTGTTCGCCGCGTTTGCCGCGATGTAGGCATCCAGGGCCTCGACGCTGAACACCACGTCGTCGGCGCGCAGCACGTCATGGGTGTTGAGCTGGTCGGGCGAAAGCACATGCACGCCCGGCAGATTGCGCACGCTGCGGGCGCCCGTCTCGTCGCTGCGGCCGATGACGACCAGCACCTGCTTGCGCTCGGTCAGCGTGGCCAGAAATGCCTTGGCGCTCTTGGTCGACGGGGTCTGTCCCTCCACCAGCTCGGTGACCGCGTGGATGCGGCCGTTGCGGGCCCGGTCCGACAGCGCCCCGCGCAACGCGGCGGCGATCATCTTCTTCGGGGTGCGCTGGCTGTAGTCACGCGGCTTCGGGCCGTGCACGACGCCGCCACCTGTGTATTGCGGAGCACGGATCGAACCCTGACGGGCGCGGCCGGTGCCCTTCTGCCGGTACGGCTTCTTGCCGCCACCGCGCACCTCACCGCGGGTCTTGGTCGAGTGCGTACCCCGACGGGCCGCGGCCTGCTGCGCCGTCACCACCTGGTGCATCAGCGCGATGTTGGCTGGTGCGTCAAACAGCTCGGCCGGCAGCTCGACGGAGCCGTCGGTCTTGCCGCCCGGGGTCTTTACGTCAATCTTCAGGGAAGCCATTACTTCTCACCTCGCTTGATCGCGCTGCGGACCATCACCAGTCCACCGGTGCGTCCGGGGATGGCGCCCTTGATCAGCAGCACGCCGTTCTCGGCATCGACCTTGTGCACTAACAGGTTCTGCGTCGTGACCCGGTCGTTGCCCATCCGGCCCGACATCCGGGTGCCCTTGAACACCCGTCCCGGGGTGGCGCAGCCACCGATGGAGCCGGGACGACGGTGCACCGCCTGGGCACCGTGGCTGGCGCCCTGGCCGGAAAAGCCGTGGCGCTTCATGGTGCCGGCGAAGCCCTTGCCCTTTGAGGTGCCGGTCACGTCGACGTAGGTACCGTCGGCGAAGATCTCGGCCGTCAGCTCCTGGCCGACCTCGTACTCGGCAGCCGCGGTCTCGTCGTCGAGCCGAAACTCGGCGATGTGGCGACGAGGATTCACGCCGGCGGCGGCGTACTGCCCGGACAGCGGCTTGTTCACCTTGCGCGGGCTGATCTCGCCGTACGCCAGCTGGACAGCGCTGTAACCGTCGCGCTCCGTGGTGCGGATTCGCGTGACGACGTTGGGCCCGGCCTTGACGACCGTCACCGGCACGACCCTGTTGTTCTCGTCGAACACCTGCGTCATGCCCAGCTTGGTGCCCAGAATGCCCTTTCTAGCCATGGTTCTGGAGTCTCCTACTGGATGTTGACGTCGACACTGGCCGGCAGATCGATGCGCATCAGAGCGTCCACGGTCTTCGGCGTGGGGTCGAGGATGTCGATCAGCCGCTTGTGGGTGCGCATCTCGAAGTGCTCCCGCGAGTCCTTGTACTTATGCGGGGACCGGATGACGCAGTACACGTTCTTCTCGGTCGGCAGCGGCACTGGGCCCACCACGCTGGCGCCGGTACGGGTGACCGTCTCCACGATCTTGCGCGCCGAGGCGTCAATCGCCTCGTGGTCGTAGGCCTTGAGCCTGATGCGGATCTTCTGTCCCGCCACGCTTCTCCTACCTCACTCCTGCTTGGGTCCGTGCTCGGACCTGGTGTCCCTGCGCTCGGTCATTCGACGTCACGCTTGGCTATCGCCGCCGCTGTTTACCTGTCTGTGGTTCACCGGTCCCCGCGGTCGGGTGTGTCGCCCTACGCGCACTCGGCCGCGGCGGAAAAATCGTCGCGATCGAAGTTGGGACCGGATGCGCCCGTTTGGGCGCCGGTCGTATGCCGTGGCCAGGCAGCCCCAAAAAGGCACTAACCCGGCTCAAGGCAACCCGAACAGTATGCCCTAGATCTGGACGTCCTCCAAATCTCTGGTCAGCGCAAAACCGGCCGGAGGGTTGACGTTCGGCGCCGCCTTTCTTACTCCAGAGTAAGGTAAGCCGGCATGGCGGCTGCGACCACGACATATCGCATGTGGAGACGCCTCGCCGAGCGCCCCGGCGGCACTCGCCTGTTCTCGGCCGCGGCGATGGTGCGGGTGCCGTATTTCGCGTCGATCGTGCCGCACGTGGTGCGGATGGAGCCCGGGTTCGCCGAGGTCACCGTGCCCAAGTGGTTCTTCGTCTAAAGCGTTGAGGTTGTACCACCAAACTGTTGGAACGATCGAAACCGCTGCGGTGGCTTTCGCCAGACCCCTACGATCCCAGATGTATTCGCGAATGGGGGATCCGGTGACAGTCGACCGTCAAACCGTGGACTTAACCGAGTACCCGAACTTGGTGGTGATCTACCTAGGCATGCGCGTACGGCGTCCGCGAGGAATGCTGCGGTTGCTCGGTATGGGTCCGCAAATCCAGAAGTCGTGGAAAGAGGAGCCCGACGGCCTGCTGCTGCACGAGGATGTCGTCTGGTCCTTGATTCCGCCACACATTGGGATGCGCCAGTATTGGCGCGACCTCGACAGCCTGGAGCGCTGGACCCGCTCCGAACCGCACAAACTCTGGTGGCAAGAGTTCCTGCGCGACTCAGGCGGAACCGGCTTCTGGCATGAGACGTACTTGATGAGCGGCGGCATGGAGGCGATTTACGACGACATGAGCCGCCCGATCGGCTTCGCCCGCTTTGCCCCAGCGCAGCCCGCTCGCGGTGCGATGTTCTCGGCGCGCCGGAGGGCAGGACGCGACGAACCGCCGGCAGTCAAGCCCGTGATCAATGAGGCGGACTACTACTCCGGCTAGCGACGCACCAGTTACGTGGCTGGCAGGCGCAAAGTTGCGATCACCGCGCGCGCGTACGAGCTGGTTCTTCGTCTACAACCACCTGCACACCGTGCACGCGATCGCGTCGTGCAACGCCGCCGAGATCGCGATGGGCATGCTGATGGAGGCCACGGTGCCGACCAGCCATCGCTGGATCCCCAAGGCGATGACCGTCCAGTACCTCGAGAAGGCCACCACGTCGCTGCGCGCGCAGGCGCGCATGGATCCGCGCGATTTCTCCTCGATCACCGACGGCACCGAGCTGGTGGTGCCCGTCAGCGTCATCGACCGCGCCGGTACCGAAGTAGTGCATGCCGACATCACCACCTGGGTGACGCCGGCGAGCTGACCTGTCGCGATCGTGACGTTCGCGCCAGGTCCTTCCTGATGTGGCCCCGAATCACCTAGACTCTGACTTGACACCCGTCAAGTTTCGCTGCAAGGAGGGCTCGATGAGCACGCCGACGATGGATGCCGCCGCGAAAGTCCTGGCCGACCCGACCGCCTACCCCGACGAACCACGCTGGCATGCGGCGCTCACCCATCTGCGGACCAACGTCCCGGTGGCCTGGGTCGACCATGCGCCGTACCGGCCGTTCTGGGCGATCACCAAACACGCCGACATCATGGCCATCGAGCGGGACAACAACCTCTTCATCAGCGAGCCGCGGCCGCTGCTCGCCACCGCCGAGGCCGACGACTTCGCGAAAGCACAGCTGGAATCCGGTATGGGTCTACGGACCTTGATCCATATGGACGACCCACATCATCGGAAGGTGCGCGCGATCGGCGCCGACTGGTTCCGGCCGAAAGCGATGCGCGACCTCAAGGTGCGCGTCGACGAACTCGCGAAGCGCTACGTGGACAAGATGGCCGAGATCGGTCCCGAGTGCGACTTTGTCGAGGAGATCGCGGTCAACTTCCCGCTCTACGTGATCATGTCGCTGCTCGGGCTGCCCGAGGAGGACTTCCCGCGCATGCACAAGCTCACCCAGGAGATGTTCGGCGGCGATGACGACGAGTACAAGCGCGGCACCACGCCCGAGGAGCAGACGGCCGTTCTGCTCGATTTCTTCGCGTATTTTTCCAGGCTGACCGCCTCGCGACGCGAGCACCCGACGGAGGACCTGGCGTCGGCGATCGCCAACGGGCGCATTGACGGCGAGCCGTTGTCGGACGTCGACACCGCTTCGTACTACGTCATTGTCGCCAGCGCCGGCCACGACACCACCAAGGACGCGATCTCCGGTGGGCTGCTGGCACTCATCGAAAACCCCCGTGAGCTAAAGCGATTGGGTGAGCATCCGGAACTGATGGGCACCGCGGTGGAAGAAATGATTCGGTGGACCACACCCGTCAAGGAGTTCATGCGCACCGCGACCGCCGACACCACCGTCCGGGGCGTACCCATCGCCAAGGGCGAATCGGTGTATCTGGCCTACCTTTCCGGGAACCGGGACGACGAGGTCTTCAACGAGCCGTTCCGTTTCGACGTCGGGCGTGATCCCAACAAGCACTTGGGCTTTGGCTATGGCGTGCACTTCTGCCTCGGCGCCGCGTTGGCGCGCATGGAAATGAACAGCCTGTACTCGGAGCTGATCTCGCGACTGGAATCCATCGAGTTAGCGGGCCAGCCTGAGTCGTCGGATACCGTCTTCGTCGGCGGGCTGAAGCACCTGCCGATTCGCTACTCGCTGAAGTGATCTCGTTCGGCTTCTTGGTGTGCGTGGCTAGAGAGCCATGAACCGCCTTGCGGGCACACTCGCGATAGTCGAAATCGGGCAACGTGCTCTGCTTTCCGAGCAACAACGACGCACCTGTATCTGCCGCGGCTGGGCCTGCGGTTGGTGGTGTTCGCCGACCTGCTGCTGATAGCCGCGGGCCTGCTGTGCATGCGGCTGCTGGAGCTGGAGTCGCCGTACTTGGACCTGGCCTGGCCGCTGCTCATCATCAGCACCAACATCGGGTTATGCACCGCACCAACGACTTCGGTGATCATGGGTGCGGTACCGGACGAGAAGCAGGGTGTCGCCTCGGCGATCAATGACACGACACGTGAGGTCGGTGCGGCGCTCGGCATCGCGGTTGCGGGTTCGATATTGGCCGCCCAATACAACCAAAACCTGGATTCGCAACTGGCCGCCTTCCCCGAGCCGGTTCGCGGGCCTGCGTCGGACTCGCTGGCCGCGGCCCTGGCGGTCGCGGACCAGATGGGCCCCGAGAGCGCACGGCTGGCCAAATCACCCAGACGGCCTTCCTGCACGCAATGAACATGTCGCTGCTGGTAATCGCCATCGTGATCGCCGTTGCAGCAGTGTTGGTGGCGCTGCGGTCGCCGGGTCGCGACGGACAGCAGCTGCGCTTCGTCCGCAGGCTCGCCTCGGTGCGGCGGGCCCGTTCAGTGCGCCGGCACCGGCTGCCTCACCCGGCAATGAACTCCAGCGCCCGGTGACCGATCATCGCGATGGTGGCGTGTGGCCCCCGGCTGGTGATCGTGGGCAGTATCGAGCCGTCGACCACCCACAGCCCGTCGATGCCGCGCACCCGGCACTGCGGATCAAGCACGGCGGACCTATCATCGTCGGTTCCCATGGGCGCAGTGCCAGACAGGTGCTGGGAGGTCGACCACGATGCCGCCCCGACTTCTGCTGTCACCCCGGCCAATTCGCCGGCCAAATCCGCCCCGGCGCGCAACGCCGCGACGTCCCCGGGTTCGCTGTCGTAGCGGTGTTGGATGACCGGGTGTGCCGCGGGGTCGGAGGATGCCAGGAGCACGCGTCCCCGCGACCGCGGCTGCATCAGCGCCACGCCGATATGCGGTCGGTCCGCGGGATCGTCGCGCCGGCCGCTGATCATCGCACCGAAACCCGCTGTGTACGGCCGGATTTCGAGGCCGTCCGGTGTGATCAGGACGGCCTCCAACGGCGGCAAGTCGTGCGTGGGCGACCAGTCGACGGGCAACACCCATTCCGGGTGGTCCACGCACCGCATACCCACCGGAAGGTTCGCCAGCACAGGCACATCCGCCGGCCGCAATACCTCTTCCGCGCCGATGCCCGACAGCATCAGAAGGTGTGCCGATCCGATTGCCCCGGCGCACAGCACTATTTGATCCGCGGTCAAGTCGGCCGCACCGTCCGGGCCGACGCACTCGACGCCGACTGCCCGGCCCTTGATGATCCGGAGACGCCCCGCCCGGGTGTTGGCCAGCAGGGTGAGGTTGGTGCGGTCCATCGCCGGCTGCAGGTATGCCCCGCCGGGCCCCACCCGGGTGCCGCCGTTGATGTTGAGCGGTACCGCTCCGATGCCGGGCGGCAACGGTACCTCGGGCGCGCCGCCGTTGAGGTCGCTCACCCACCCGTAACCGGCATCGGTCGCCGACCGCACGAAAGATGCTGTACATCCGTCGAATTCAGCAACCCTGCGCACCAGGATTGGGCCGTCCGAGCCGTGCAGCGGACCGCCGAAGTCGAGGTCGGTCTCGATGGCCCGGAAGTGCGGCAGAACGTCCTGCCATGCCCATCCGGGGAGGCCCCACCGGTCGAAGTCGTCCGGAAGGCCCCGGCAGAAGTATCCGCCGTTGACCGCGCCCGATCCGCCGACCACCGCGCCCCGCATGATCTGTGCGGGCCGCCTCGGATCGTCGGTCAGCGTGGTCGGGTAACGGTGAACGACCGAGCTGGCGGTGCCGATCGGCAGCCGGACGCCGTTGCTGATCTGAGCGCGCACCCGTGGGTCGGACGGCCCCGGGCCGGACTCCACGACGGTCACACGGCGCGCTGGGTCCGCGGAAAGTCGTTCGGCCAGCACCGATCCGGCACTGCCGGCGCCGACGATCAGCACATCGCTGTGCAAGGCGCCACTTCAGGTACGGATCTGCGGCTTGAGCGCGCCGAGATGGCGTTCGCGCACCACCCCGGTCCACAGCCCGGTGCCATAGGCGATATCGTCCAGCCGCTTGAGCAGGACGTAGGTGAGCAACCCGACCCGTTTGGTGTCGTCATCGGCGTTGCCGTTGCGGCTCGCCCAGTCCACCACCCCGTCGATGATGGCCGCCACCAGCACCACTTGACGGCAGCGCCGGAACAGCACCGCGGCGATGAGCGCGACCGGCCAGTAGTGACGGCAGGTCGCGGAGGCCAGCTGCAGCGCGGCCGCCCACAGACCCTGGGCGGCCACCACCGCCACCTCTTTGGGCTCGGTGTCGACGGTGCGGAGCGAGTTGGCGATGCGGCGACCGGTGATCCCGGCCACCACCATCGACGCCAGATAGCCGATCCCGGAGCCCATCGCCAGCAACACCCACAACACCAGGGTCCATCCGGAGATGACCAGGGGTGCCGTCTTACCGGGATGGCGCACCGACAGCGGCGCTGCCGATTCACCGTAAAATGACTTGCGCACGAACCAGTCTCGCAGCTGCGTTCGGTGGTCGTGGGCAACAAGTGCGATGGGCTCATAGCGTAGCCGGGCACCCGCCTCGATGAACCTCCAGCAGAGGTCGACATCTTCGCCAGACTTCAGCGTCTCATCGAATCCGTCGACTTCGCTCAGCACGGTGCGGCGGCAGATGATGGCGGCGCTTGGCACATACGAGACCGTCCCGTAGGGCACCACCGGAGCCTCGCGCATACCAAGATCGAGCGACGAGCGGACGGCCTCGTACCGGGCGACCAGGTTGTCCGCATTCCGCAGTGCGACGATCCTGGGCGCCACCAGTGCGACCGCCGGATCGCAGAAGTGGCCGAGCAGGGCCTCCAGCCAGCCGCGCCGTGGCACCACGTCGGAGTCAAGGAACGCGACGAAGTCGGTGCTGCACGCCGCCAGTCCGGTGTTGCGGGCGGCCGCGGGTCCTTTGCTGCGCGGGTGGCGCAGCACCCGGACGTCGCAGTGCATGCCCGCGAAGTAGGCCTGTTGAACCGGGACGACCGAACCGTCGTCGACCACGACGACGCGCATCCCGCGCAGCGTCGAAATAAGCCGCTTGAGCCCGGATACGTTGTCCCGCACCGGGATAACAACGGTGACGTCACGGTGCGACGGGCCGCTGGCCGGCCGCGGGTGGGCAACTGTCGCGTCGAGCAGTGTGCGCGCCAATTGCGCGCTCAGCGCGTCGTGCACCTCCAGCCGGCCGCCGTTGAGCATGGTCTGTGCGGTAGGTGCCAGCCGCAGCAGCCGGGTGGGCGAACCGCCGAGCAGGGCGGAGCCCTCGGCCAGTACCTTCACCCGTCGATCCACCTGAACGGCGAAGCCGTCGGGCAGCCGCGGCCCGGTCACGTCAGCATCCCGTCACGGTCGGGCGCCCAGCGGATGATGCGACGCGCACATCCGTCGACCATCTCGGCAAAGATCCGGGAGCCCTCCGCCGCGGTCGCCGTGGTCGGATCTCCCAGCACCCCCAGTTCGCTCACCGCTGCCACGCCGCCAGTGCGCAGCTGTGGCATCAGCTCGGCCAGCGGCGCGCTGTTGCCCGGCAGCCTTTCGTCGATCCCCACGTCGTTCGGTGAAATATGTAGCAATACAGACGTTTCGGTGTGGCCGGCGTGGGCATCGGCGTTCTCGACGGTGCACGAGCACCAACCGACATCGCGCCCCTCGTAGCGAAGAAAAGCCGCGGCGGCAGCTAACGCCTCCACATTGCCGCCGTGGCCATTGACGAAGACAAGGCGTGAGGCCCACCTGGACGCGGACCGGCCGTACTCTACCAGCAAAAGCCGCAGGCCCGACGTGCCGATGGACACCGTGCCCGGGAAGTCCTCATGCTCGCCGCTCGCGCCGTAGCTGATCGCCGGGGCGAGCATCCAATCCGTTCCGCCGGACTCGGCCAAGCGCTCAGCAACCACGTGGGCGACGGCAGCGGCGATCCTCGTGTCGGTGTCCAACGGCAGGTGCGGTCCATGCTGCTCGATCGAACCTACCGGGATCACTAACGCTGGCGACATGCTGTGTAGCTGTCTCGACGTTGAGTTCCCAAGCTCGTTTGGGAAAGCCACCCGCCGATGGTAGGCCGAATTCACCTGGCGTGCGCCAAATGTTGGCGCATGCGCCGCAATTGATTCAAAGGAATTCTCGGAAGGCGCCCGAGCGCTAATCACGCCAGTCCCCCCTGCCACGCCTGTATCACCGCACTTTGGGCAGTGGAGGCTGTACTCAGGCGCCTGGGCCGGTGGGCACACCGAGAGCCCGGGTGAAACCGGGGGGCACCACGACGTCCCCGGCAATCAAGTCATGGACCGACGCGTGGCCCAGCGCCATCAATGCCGAGTCGATGCCGCCGCGCAAAACGTCGAGCACGTTCTCGACCCCGGCCTGGCCTTCGGCTGCCAGCCCCCAGAGGTAAGCCCGGCCGATCATCACGGCCCGGGCGCCGAGCGCCAGCGCCTTGACGACGTCGCTGCCCCGTCGGATGCCGCCGTCCAGCAACACCTCGATCTGGTCACCGACCGCCTCGGCGATGGGCGGCAGCGCCCGGATCGACGCCGGCGTACCGTCCAGGTTGTTGCCACCGTGATTGGACACTGAAATAGCCGAAACCCCGGCATCGACGGCACGTTTGGCATCATCGACGCGCATCACACCCTTGAGCATGAACGGCCCGCCCCACAGCTCGCGCAGCCAAGCGATGTCCTCCCAGGAGGGCGGCGGGGTACCCATCCATTCGCCATAGGCGGCGAAGAACGGCGGCCCCGGGTCACCGAGGGGCGCCTGGTTGGGTACCCGCAGGTTGGGCGGGTGCAAGGTCTTACCCCACTGCCACAGCCACCGCGGCCTGGTGAGGCCATGCGGGAGCATCCGCACGGTTGTCTTGAGGTTCATCTCTTCGGGGATCTTGGGGCTGCCCCAGTCGCGGCCGTGCGAGAAGCTCCAATCGGTGGTGACGATCAGGCCGACGGCACCTGCTACACGGGCCCGCTCCACGCGGGCCGCGATCGCGTCGCGATCGCCCAACCAGTAGATCTGGAAAAAGATCTTGCCGTTGGCCGCGACGACGTCCTCGATGGGCTTGCTCGCGAACGAGGACAGGCCCATTGCGGTCCCGCGGGCCGCGGCTGCGCGCGCAACGGCCACTTCGCCGTCCGGGTGGACCGCCTGCACGCCGGTCGGCGAGATTACCACCGGCAGCGAAATATCTTGTCCCATAACGGTAGTCGACAGGTCTCGCTTTTCCACCGCACCCACGACGTGCGGCGCGAAACCGAGCTCGCCGAAGGCGTCGACATTGTCGGCGACCGTGATCCCCTTCTCGCTGGCGGCGATGAGCGCAGCGTAGACCGGCTTGGGCAGCCGCTTGCGCGCCCGCTCCTGGGCAATCGCAACCGTCTCGAACCAGGTTTCTCGTGCCATGACTAGACCGGGCTTTCGTTGCAGAGTCGTGCGGGCGGCTTGGTGAGGAGCTTCAGTGGGATCGGGCCTTGCTTCGTGCCGCGGGAGTGGTCGCCGCTCGGCTTGGGCTTGACCCGCTCGCGCGCCAGCGCCGGGGCGCCGTAGCCTTCGACGCACTCGGGATCGGGTCCGTCAAGCGGCAGGCCGGTGAAGAACTTGGCTGCCATGCAGCCGCCGCGGCAGCTGTCGAAGTGGCCGCAGCTTTTGCATGCGCCGGCCGACTGCGGCTCGCGGAGCTCGACGAACAACGGAGCGTTCTTCCACACATTGTCGAAACCGCCGTCGGATAACACATTTCCGGCCAGGAACCGCTCGTGGATGGCGAACGGGCAGGCGTACACGTCGCCGACCGGGTCGATGAGGCAGACCACCCGTCCGGCGCCGCACAGGTTCAGACCGGCCAGTGCGCCCGGCTCGCCCAGCCCCGACAGGTGGAAGAACGAGTCACCGGTGAGGACGCGCTCGCCGCGCTCGACCAGCCAGTCGTAGAGCTGCACCTGCTGGGATGCGGTCGGATGCAGTTCGTCCCAGACGTCGGCTCCACGTCCGGATGGGCGCAGCCTGGTGATCCGCAGCGTCGCGCCGTAACGCGCTGCCAGCGCGGCGAATTCGTCGAGCTGGTCGACATTGTGTCGGGTCACCACCACCGAGATCTTGGCGTCGGAGAAGCCGGCCGCGGCGAGGTTCTCCAGCGCACGGATGGCCATCGCGAACGAGCCGGGACCACGCACCGCGTCGTTGACCTCAGCGGTCGCGCCGTCCAGTGATATCTGGACGTCGACGTAATCACTGGCCGCCAGCCGGGCGGCCACCTCAGGGGTGATGCGCACCCCGTTGGTGGAGAACTTCACGCCGACATGGTGTGCGGTGGCGTAGTCGACAAGCTCCCAAAAGTCCGGCCGCACAGTGGGTTCCCCGCCACCGATGTTGACGTAGAAAACCTGCATGCGCTCGAGCTCGTCGATGATGTCCTTGCACTGCAGCGTCGACAACTCGCGCGGATCGCGCTTGCCAGACGAGGACAGGCAGTGCACGCACGCCAGGTTGCACGCGTAGGTCAGCTCCCAGGTCAGGCAGATCGGCGCGTCGAGTCCGCGCTCGAACTGCTCGACAAGTCGTGGCACCGGCTGTGTCGAAGTCATCGGTCCTTCCCCGGTATGAGCATCTGCGATTGCGCCAGCACACCCAGCGCGTGCAGGTAGGGCGCCTGCTGCGCGTCGTCGATTCCGGCGGCGCGGCAGGCGGATCGGGCGTTGGGATGTTCGTTCAGCGAGTTGACCACCGCAACGATGGTGCGGTTCTTCAGGAACGACAGCTTGCGCGTCCCGAAGTGGTAGAGCAGTGCCCCGAACGGCTCCGGCCGCACCGCTACCTGATGGTGCAGCCGCCAGCTCAGATCGGGATCGAAAGCCACCGGCTCGGACGCCGGGGCGTAGGCCGCCACCGTCAGTAGACCCCGCACATGCCGTCGATCGACACCTCTTCGACCAGAGTCTCGGTGACGAGCTCGGTGTCCGTTTCCGCCTGCTGATTCGGTTCCATGACCTTCGCCTTTCCTCGCAAGGGTCTCGACAATTGTGATCGAGGTCGCAATAATATGGCATCGAGTGCCAGAAAGAAAGGGTGGGTGTGATGCGGGCTGGATCCGGGCCCCGCGTGGGTCGGCGGCGCTCCACCACCCAGGACCACATCACCGACGTCGCCCTCGACCTTTTCGCGGCCCGCGGCTTCGACGAGGTCAGTGTCGACGACGTCGCGCAGGCCGCCGGGATCGCCCGCCGTACCCTGTTCCGCTACTACGCGTCCAAGAACGCCATCCCCTGGGGCGACTTCGACGCCTACCTCGACCACATGCGCGACCTGCTGGACGACATGGATCCCGACGTGCCGATCAGTGAGGCGCTGCGCTCGGCGCTGCTGGCCTTCAACGAGTTCGGCGCGCAGGAGACGACGCGGCACCGGCGTCGGATGCGGGTCATCCTGGAGACGGCGGCACTGCAGGCGTATTCGATGACGATGTATGCCGGCTGGCGGGCGGTGGTCGCCGCGTTCGTGGCCCGCCGGCTCGGGGCCAAGGCGGGCGATCTGGTCCCGCAAACGGTGGCCTGGACGATGCTCGGTGTGGCGTTGTCGGCCTATGAGCACTGGTTGGCCGACGAGTCGGTGTCGTTGGCGCGGGCACTGGGCGATGCGTTCGACACGGTCAGCGATGGGCTGCGGACACTGGACCGCAGGCCGTAGAAAGAATTCTCGATTGACCCGTCGGAGTTCGGGCCGCGACGGCGACGATATAGATGTGAGCGCCGAACTTGATCAGGGCGACGCTCCGCGGGCGCTGCTGGCGTTGTATGACGATGCGTTGCCGGTTGTGTACGGGTACTTCGTGCGGCGATGTGGCGACCGTGGAACGGCCGAGGACCTGACGTCGGAGACTTTCCTGGCGGCGATGGACGCCGCCCGAAAAGACGCTCCGCCGCCGATGACGATGCCCTGGCTGATCGGGGTGGCCCGCCACAAGCTCGCCGACCACTACCGCCGTCGGCATGACCGCCTCACGATCCCGGTCGCCGAATTGCCCGAGCCCGTCGAGGCGGCCGACCAATGGGACGCCGAGCTGGACCGCATCGTCGCCGAGAGCGTGCTGGCGAAACTGCCCGAGCAGCACCGGACCGTGCTGGCGCTGCGCTACATGGACGACTGCTCGGTGCCCGAGTGCGCCGAGCTGATCGGACGCACGGTGCACGCCACCGAGGCGCTGCTGGTGCGGGCCCGCCGCGCCTTCAAACAGCATTATCCGGAACCGGAAGGAGGGATGTCATGAACAACAGCATCGATCCGCTGACCGTGCTGCATGGCGACGAGCTTCCGGTTCAGCCCGATCCGGCGTTCGCGGCCCGACTTCGGTCGCGGCTGGAATCGGCTGTGAATTTCTTTGCGGACCAGCGTAATCGAACAGAAGGAGTTGTCATGAGTGGCACCGAAACCGCCATCGCGGAACTCAACGAACCCGCCGCAAGCACAGTCGCCGAACCGGCACCGCGGTCGGCAGCGATCCCCTACCTGAGCGTGGCGAATGCGCGGAACGCCATCGCCTGGTACGTCGATGCGCTCGGCGCCGTCGTGGTCGGCGAGCCGATCGCGATGGATGACGGCCGTATCGGGCACGCCGAGTTGGCGATCGCCGGCGGTGTGCTGTACCTGGCCGACGAGTATCCCGAGCTTGGCCTCAAAGCTCCAGACCCACAAGCGACTTCGGTGAGCCTCATGCTGCACGTGGCGGACACCGACGCTGCGCTGGAGCGCGCGCGGGAGCGCGGCGCGCGGGTGGAGCGGGAGGTCTACGAAAACTACGGTGCCCGCAACGCCACGATCGTCGACCCGTTCGGCCACCGCTGGATGCTCAGCGGGCCGATGACCGGCGCCGTCACCCCGATCCAGCACGGCGATGTCGGATATGTGTCATTGTGGACGGCCGACCCCGACCGCGCCGCCGCGTTCTACGGGCATGTGCTGGGTTGGACCTATGACCCGTCGAGCCATCAGGTGACCAATACCAAGCAGCCGATCGGGATCTTCGGCATCGACGGCCCGCGCACGCTGTTCTGCTGCTACGCGGTCGCCGACCTCGAGGGGGCCAGGCAGGCGATCGCCGACGGCGGCGGACAACCCGGCGAGGTCCAGCAGTTCGACTTCGGCACAGTGCTGGACGCCACCGACCCGCAGGGCACCGCGTTTGCCGTATACCAGCCGACACCGGGACAAACCCGTCCAGAGCTCAACGGCGCTGGGCCGGGCGAACTTTCGTACATCACCTACGAGGTTGCGGACTCGGCCGCGTTCAAGTCGTTCTTCAGCCGGGTGCTGTACTGGACGTTCGAGCCGGGTCACATCGACGACGGCTGGCAGGTGCAGGGCACCCACCCGATGGCCGGCGTCGCGGGAGGCAGTTCGAGCCCGATGACCGTGCCGATGTGGACGGTCGCAGACATCGACGCTGCGGTGTCACATGTGCGCGAGGCCGGCGGCACGGTCATCCAGGAACCGGCGCATCAGCCGTACGGATTGATGGCCGAATGCACCGACGACCAGGGCGGCCGGTTCTACCTCGGCCAGTTCTAACCCCACCCCGTTGCGCCGAAATGGAATTCCCGGTCGCCGCAAAGTCAGCGACCGGGAATTACGTTTCGGCGCTGTCCGTTAGCCGAGCACCTCGGAAATCGGTGCGCCATGGGCGATCTTGTTCCGGGACTTCATCACCTTGCCGGGCATGCCGCCGCCGACCACACCGGTCACCACGCCGTCGCGCTCGAAGAACGCCAGGAACTTTCGGCCGTCGTCCTCGACGATGTGCACGATGTCGTCGGCTTGCGGTTCGCCCAAACACTGGATCTTGACGTCGTACTGGTCACTCCAGAAGTACGGCACCGAGACGGTCGCCGGCGGCTCCTCGCCCATCATCGAGGGCACGAGGACGCGCGCCTGGTCGGCGACATTGCTCCAATGTTCAACCCGCACTTGGTGCCCCACGGTGTTGCGCCAGGACGCAACGTCGCCGAGCGCCCACACATGGGGCGCGCTGCTGCGGCCGACGGCGTCGCACACCACCCCGTTGTCCAGTTCGATCCCGCTGCCCTCGAGCCAACCGGTGGCCGGACGCGAGCCGATGCCCACGACGACCAGATCGGCATCGAGTTCGGTGCCATCGTTGAGCACGACCTTTTCCACGTGATCTGCTCCGCGCACCTCCGCCACCCCAACACCGCAGCGCACGTCGACTCCCTCGGCCCGGTGCAGGCGAGCGACCAGCGACCCGATCTGCTCGCCGAGCACCGATGCAAGTGGTGACGGCTGGGGCTCAACCAGGACGACGTCGACGCCCAGACCGCGCAGACTGGCGGCCACCTCGCAGCCGATGAAGCCGGCACCGACGATGACGGCATGCCGCGCCGACCCGGCTTGTTTACGTATCGCCAGGCTCTCGTCGAACGAGCGCAAGACCCGGATGCCCTCCAGATCCGGAAACGACGGAATGGTCTTGGGCACCAACCCCGTCGCGATTACCAGCTCGTCGTATTCGAGCACCCCGCCGTCGGCCAGCGTGACGGTCTTGCCGTCGGTGTCCACGGACCGCGCCGCGGCGCCCAGCAACACGGTGATGTCGTTCTCTTCGTAGAACTCGGCCGGCTTCAGCGTGACGTCGTCGGTCTCGCTGCGCAGCACTTCCTTGGACAGCGGCGGTCGATCGTAGGGCAAATGGTCCTCGTCGCTGACGATGGTGATCGGTCCGCTGTACTCCGAACGGCGCAGCTGCTCGGCGGTGCGCGCAGCCGCCAGCCCGCCGCCGACGATGACGATGCCCCCGCTAGTGGTCACGTGGTGTTCTTACACGATGGGCGCCGCGGCATGTTCGCCACCCTGCAGTTGCGGCGCGTCAGGCGCGGGCCCGCTCGATGATGTTCGACAGCACCACAATGCTTTCGCTGCGCTCGATGTCCGCGCTGGAACGGATCCGTTCCAGCGCTTCCTCCAGGTGACGCATATCGCGGGCCAGCACGTGCAGCATGGCGTCCGACGTGCCGGTCACCGTGGCGGCGCTGACCACCTCGGGAATGTGCACCCACGCCGCCCGCAGTTCATCGGGGGCGATGGTGCCGTGGCAGTACACCTGCACGTAGGCCTCGGTGTTCCAGCCGAGCGCATTGCGGTCGACGACGGTGGTGAAGCCCCGGATGACGCCGTTGTCGAGCATGCGGTCGACACGCCTCTTGACCGCCGGTGCGGACAGGTTCACCCGCTGCCCGATCTCGGCGAAGGTGGCCCGGGCATGCTCGGCGAGCTCGGCAAGAATGCGCTCGTCGGTCTCGTCTAGACGGTCCATGATCAATAGCACCTCCATCGCACGCAACAAACTGCCGTTATTCTATCGCTGACGCAACAGATCATGCGCCTGTACGCAATATGAGTCGATTGATTGCGAAATCAATCCCCTATACCGTCTAATCATGACGATTTTTGACGCCGGAGTGCCGGCTTCCGAAGTCGCCGCAACGTCGCCGCGCACCCGCACCGCCCGTATCCGCCACTACGCCATGACGGCTCCGACCTTCTTCGCCGTCGAGTACGCCATCAACCCGTGGATGGACACCTCGACCCCCGTCGATACGCATCTGGCGCTCAACCAATGGGAGTCCCTGCGCCAGACCTATAAGGAACTCGGCCACACCGTCGAACTGGTCGAGCCCGTCGAGGGCCTGCCGGACATGGTGTATGCCGCCAACGGCGGCCTGCTCGTCAACGCCAAGGCCGTCGTGGCCCGCTTCGCCTACCCGCAGCGTGCGGGCGAGTCGATCGCCTACGCCGAGTGGATGGGTTTCCACGGCTTTGACCCGGTTTACACCCGGCACGTCAACGAAGGTCAGGGCGACCTCCTGGTCGTCGGACCAATGGTGTTGGCCGGCTATGGTTTTCGCACCGACCGTCGGGCACACGCCGAAATCGAGGCGATCGTCGGTATGCCGGTCGTCAGCCTGGAGCTCATCGACCCGCGCTTCTATCACCTCGACACCGCGCTTGCCGTGCTCGACGACACCAGCGTCGCCTACTACCCGCCCGCCTTCAGCGACGAGTCGCAGGCTCGACTGCAAGCTCTATTCCCCGACGCCATCGAGGTCGCCAGCGCCGACGCCTACGTGCTCGGCCTCAACGCTGTCTCCGACGGTCGAAATGTCGTCCTTCCCTCGGCCGCCACCGGTTTCGCCGAACAGCTGTGGCAGGCCGGGTTCGAGCCGGTCGGGGTCGATTTGTCCGAGCTGCTGAAGGGCGGCGGATCCGTCAAATGCTGCACGCTGGAGGTACATCCGTGACCATTCTGGACACCGTGATCAACGATGCGACGGCAACGCAGGCCGCGATAGCCGTCGATGCCCGCTTCGTGGCGCACAACTACTCGCCGCTGCCGGTGGTGGCCGCCGGCGCCGAGGGCGCCTGGATCACCGACGTGCAGGGCCGCCGCTACCTGGACTGCCTGGCCGCCTATTCCGCGGTCAACTTCGGGCACCGCAATCCGGAAATCACCGCAACCGCGCATGCGCAGCTGGACACCGTGACGTTGGTCAGCCGGGCCTTCCACTCCGACCGGCTCGGACCGTTCTGCGCGGCGCTGGCCGAGCTGTGCGGCAAGGACATGGTGCTGCCGATGAACAGCGGCGCCGAAGCCGTCGAGAGCGGCATCAAGGTGGCCCGCAAGTGGGGCACCGACGTCAAGGGTGTGCCCGCAGGGCAAGGCAATATCGTGGTGGCGCACAACAACTTCCACGGCCGCACCACCACAATCATCAGTTTCTCCGACGATGAGGCGGCACGCCGCGGGTTCGGCCCCTACACGCCGGGATTCCGCTCGGTGCCATTCGGCGACGCCGAGGCGGTGGGCGCGGCGATCGACGAGGACACCGTCGCGGTGCTGATCGAGCCGATTCAGGGTGAGGCCGGCGTCATCGTGCCGCCCGACGACTATCTGCCCCGCGTGCGCGCGCTGTGCACCGAACGCAACGTCCTGATGATCGCCGACGAGATCCAGTCCGGCCTGGCGCGGACCGGACGCACCTTCGCGTGCGAGCACTGGGGTGTGGTGCCGGACATCTATCTGCTCGGCAAGGCGCTCGGCGGCGGCGTGGTTCCGTTGTCGGCAGTGGTGGCCAACGAAGACGTTCTCGGCGTGCTTCATCCCGGCGAGCACGGATCGACGTTCGGCGGCAATCCGCTGGCCGCCGCGATCGGCACCACGGTGGTGGCGATGCTGCGCCGCGGCGAGTTCCAGGCCCGCTCAACCGAGCTCGGCGAGCGCATGCATGCCCGGCTGCGCGCCCTCGTCGGGCACGGCGTGGTCGCGGTCCGCGGAATGGGGCTGTGGGCGGGTGTCGACATCGACCCGTCGCTGGCCACCGGCAAGCAGATCAGCATGCGGCTCGCCGAACGCGGAATCCTCGTCAAGGACACGCAGGGCTCGACCCTGCGCTTCGCTCCGCCGCTGGTGATCACCGAGCAGGAGATCGACTGGGCTGTTGATCAATTCGCCGCCGCACTGGTGGAGGGACGCTCATAATCGCCTAGTCCGGCACCAGGAGGCACCATGACCGCCCCATCAACCAGCCTGCCCACGTCGCGCCGCGGCATCAAGACGGTGTTCCTCGGATCCCATGGCGCGAAAATCATTCGTCACAGCCCGGTGCCGGTTCGGGTGCTGCCCGGCTGATTCACCGTCAGCCGGCGTTACAGCGTTGTCTTGATATGCGCGGGCGTCGACGCGATCCGGTCCAGGACCTGGATGTTGTTGACGATGTCACGACTTTCGCGGGCAGCGATGGCCCGCACGATCGCCGCGATCAGGCCCGTCAGACCCGGTGGGTCGTAGATCAATTCGCCCTGCTCCGCCACTTTGCGATCCCGCGCCCAGATGGTCAGGGGCCGAGCGAACGCCGGCTCGAGCGCGAGGATGATGGCGAATCTCCATGCGCTGTCGCGGTAGGTCCTCACCGCCTCGTTGATCAGGAAGATTTCGTTCTCCTCGAGCACCGTGTAAAGATCGGCCAACGCGGGCGACAGCTCGTTGAGCCTTGCCACCATGTCGTTGATCTGGCTGGCCAGGACGGCATTGATCGTGTTGAAGTCCGCGTGCAGGCTCGCCAGTTGGCCGGCGGGACTGATCGTGTGCGCGACGATGCCGAGATCGAGGTCGATATGCGCATTGACCCCGCCAAGCATGTGTTGCACAATGATCGGCTCCGAACGGTGTGACGCGTCGAATGTCACCTGCCACGAGCGAGTGGGTTTCGGGAACCGGCCTGGATGAAAGTATCCGTTCAGGGCGTCGAAATAGCGGCTGGCGAAGGCGACATCGAACCGCTCCATCCGCTCGCCGTTCTCGAACGCCCCCTGCTCCAGTGCGGTTCGGACCGCGATGGTGATGCGCTTGTACAACGCGGCGAAGTAGCCGAGGCGGCTCGACGTGCTGATCGACCAATCGACGATCGACTGAATCGCGTCGACGACCTCGATCGATCTTCGTAACCGGTGGTATGGGCGGAAGTGGTGGCGTCACGTCAGGCATGCCCAATCCTTGACCACAAGCTGCGCGAGCGGGTATTTAGTACTTCATCGTGCCACGGTCAACGGCGATCTGGCTGCCCGACACCGTCGCCGACCCGTCGGAGGCCAGCCATGCCACCACGTCGGAGACCTCCTCGGGTGTCATGAATTCCTTGAGTCCCTTCTTGCTCTGGTGGTTCACCGGGTGCAACGGCATCGGCGCGAAGCTGTGCAGATAGCTTGGATGCTTGGCGAAGACGGCCATCATCGCCTCGCGTTCGACCATCGGCGTGTCGATCGAGTACGGGTGAATGGAATTGACCCGAATCCCGTACTCCCCCACCTCCAGAGCCAACGCGTTGGTCAGCGCGACCAGCCCGTGCTTGGACGCGGAGTAGTGGCCGTTGCCGGGCGTGGCCTTCAGCCCGGCCGAAGAACTGACGATGATGATGGAGCCACCGTTGCCCGCCTCGATCATCGCCGGCACGGCGGCACGGATGGTGCGCCAGGTGCCGTTCAGGTTGACGTCGATGACGGTGTCCCACTGCTCCTCGGACAGCTCCCACATCCGGCCCCAGCTCAGCACGCCGGCATTGGCCACCACGATGTCGAGCCGGCCGAACTGCTCGACGCCATCGGCGACCACCTGCTCCAACGCGGCCAGATCGCGGATGTCGACCTCGCGCGCGAGCACCTTGCGGCCGGTCGACTCCACCGCTCGGACCGTTTCGGCGAGTTCCTCGGCCGTGGCGGGCGGGTAGGTGATGGTGTCCGAAATCGGGCCGCAGATGTCGATCGCGATGACGTCGGCACCGTCGCTGGCCAACCGGACCGCGTGGGCCCGGCCCTGTCCGCGCGCGGCCCCGGTGATGAATGCCACTCGCCCTTCCAGGGTTCCGCCAGATGCCGTCACCGCTGCTCCTATTCGTAAGGCTGCGGTCCAGGCTAACAGCCGAACTGGAACGTGTTCTAGCGGCCTGTGAGGCCTGCTCGTCGGGCGCCGAATGTGAATGTACTGCGAGATCGCGCCGAATTTCTCGCAGTGGCCGCACACTCGCGGTTGGTGACCGTGGGTGTTTACAGGTCGATCGGGTCGCGGATGATCGGGCAGGTCATGCAGTGCCCGCCGCCGCGGCCGCGGCCCAGTTCAGCGCCGACGATCGTGATGACCTCGACGCCGGCCTTGCGCAGCAGCGAATTGGTGTGCGTGTTGCGGTCGTAGGCGAACACCACACCGGGCTCGACGGCGACCAGGTTGTTGCCGCTGTCCCACTGCTGGCGCTCGGAATCGTATTTTGTGCCACCGGTTTCCACCACGCGCAGCACATCGAGCCCCAACGCCGCGGCTACCACTTCGACGAACGGCTTGGTCGCCTCCTCGACGTCCACACCCGGCTCGGTGTCGCTGGGATGCAGGACGAACGTCTGCACCGAATCGATGATGTCCGGGTAGATCGTCACCACGTCGCGGTCGGCGAAGGTGAAGACCGTGTCCAGGTGCATCGCGGCGCGCAGTTTGGGCATCCCGGCGACGATGACCTTGCTGACCGCGTTCTGTTCGAACAGCTTTGCCGCCACTTGGGTGATGGCCTGCCGCGACGTGCGCTCGCTCATCCCGATGATGACCACACCATTTCCGGGGACCAGCACGTCGCCGCCCTCGATCGACGACATGCCCCACGTCTGTTCCGGGTCGCCCCACCACACCGTCGACCCGACGTAGTCGGGGTGGAACTGATAGATGGCCTTCATCAACAGCGTCTCGTCGTGCCGCGCCGGCCAGAACAGTGGATTCAGTGTCAACCCCTGGTAAACCCAGCAGGTGGTGTCGCGGGTATAGAGCGTGTTGGGCAACGGCGGCATGAGGTACTCGGTGACACCGGTGGCCTCGCGTGCCAGCGCCCGGTATCCGGACTGGATCTCGACGGGCAGATCCCGGATCGACATACCACCGATCAACAACTCGGTCAGCCTGCGCGGCTGCAGCGAGTCTAGGAACCCCCGGGTGTCGTTGACCAGGCCCAGGCCCACTTCGTTCGGCACGATCTTGCGGTCCAGCAGCCAGGTCTTCGCCTCGGGAATCCCCATCGTCTCGGTAAGCAGGTTGTGCAGTTCGACGACTTCGACGTCGCGGTCGCGCATTTTGTCCATGAAGTCGAAGTGGTCGCGGCGGGCGTTCTGCACCCACAGCACATCGTCGAACAGCAGTTCGTCGCAGTTGGTGGGGGTCAGCCGCTCGTGAGCCAGGCCCGGCGAGCAGACCAGCACCTTGTGCAGTTTGCCGACCTCGGAATGGACGCCGTAGCTCGCGGATGGGTTCGTCATCATCGTTCCTTTCCCTGCCTAGATCTCGATCGTCCCGGTCACCAGGAACACCACGCCCACGACCGCTCCGCAGACAATGATCGCGAACAACACCGCCTCGAATGGCCGGAATACCCGCAGATTGCGCTCGCGGCGGGCAATTAGATAGAGCAATGCGCCCGGCGCGTAGAGGATGCACGACAACAACAGCTTGTCGAAGCCGGCCGCGTAGACCAGAAACAGCGTGTACAGCGTGGCCAGGGCGGCGATCACGGTGTCGCGCCCAAGTGATTTCCCGTCCGCGTAGGTCTCGCGCGTGGCCGTCAGTTTCAGCATGTACCCCGCGGCCAGCAGGTAGGGGATCAGCGCCAGTGCCGCAGTGAGGTCGAGCATGAAATCCAGCGACTCGGAGGTGAACAGCATGAGGATGAGCAGAAGCTGCACCAGCCCCGCCGCCATCATCAGGGCCGGAACGGGCGCCCCGTTGCTGTTGGTGCGCGCCAGGAATCGCGGCATGTCGTCCGTCGTGGCCGGAATGTAGAGGATTTCGGCGGCCATCAAGGTCCAGGCCAGGTATGCGCCTAGCACCGATACCACGACGCCGATCCGGATGAAGACCGATCCCCATTGCCCGACAATCGATTCCAGCACCGACCCCATTGACGGCTGGTCGACCCTCGCCAACTCGTCCTGCGGCATCGCGCCATAGGACACCAGGGTCACCAGGGCGAAAACCGCTAGCACACCGAGGAATCCGATAACCGTCGCGCGTCCGACGTCGGATCGTTTGCGGGCGAAGCGCGAGTACACGCTGGCGCCCTCGATGCCGAGGAACACGAACACCGTGATCAGCATCGTGCCGGTGGCCTGGTCGAGGACCGAGGAGAACGACCGCTCGTCACCGCCCCAGAAGTTGTCCGCGAAGTAGCCGCCATTGAACGCGATGATCGCGATCACAATGAAGACCAGGATGGGCACCACCTTGGCGACGGTGGCGATCTGGTTGATGATCGCGGCTTCCTTGACGCCGCGCAGAATCAGATAGAAGAACAACCAGACCCCGACCGAGGACACGATGACGGCGAGCACCGTGTCGCCGCTTCCGAGAGCGGGGAACAGCGCACTGGTGGTCGTCATGATCAGCACCCAGTACGAGGTGTTGCCCGCGCATGCCGACGCCCAGAATCCCCACGCCGAATTGAAGCCGACGTAGTCGCCGAAACCGGCCTTGGCGTAGGCGAAGATGCCAGCATCCAGATCGGGTTTGCGGGTGGCGAGCCGCTGAAAGACGAACGCCAGCATGAGCATTCCCGAGCCCGCGATGGTCCAGGCGATTATCGCGCCGAGCACACCGGTTTCCACGCCGAAGCGCCGCGGCAGCAGGAACACGCCCGACCCGATCATCGATCCCACGACCATCGCGGTCAGCGTCGGAAGGCTGACCTTCTGCTCGGCCTTTTCGGCGGACGTTTCGGTACCAGTCATTCAGCGAATCCGGCTTCCTCGGTGGGCGGGACCTTCAAGACCTTAAGCGAACGGTGAATGAGACAGCGTCGGGACCCCGAGAACGACGCCCGTGAAGGCCCCGCACACGAATTCCACGGAATCAGCGCTACTACAGCTCGGCGATGATCTGCTGGCGCTTGGTGGTGTACTCCCCCTCGGAGATCGCCCCGGTGGCGCGCAGGGTCTCGAGCTCTTGCAGCCGCCGGGCCGTGGAAAGCTCCGGTGCCGCCATGAACGGTGCGGCCGTCGTCGGCGCGGCAGCGACCGCCGGCGCGGCGGCGGGTGTCTGCTGAGCGCCGGCCCGACGCACCACCTCCTGCACCTGCTGACGGGCGGCCGGATTGAAGCGCAGATCGATCATGTTGTTCAGGCCGATGTTGTGGGCCTTGAGGATCTGCAGGATCTCCATCAGCGGCCCGGCCTGCCGCTGAGGTCGTAGGTCTTGTTGTCCTCGGCCATGGTGAACGTCGCGGGCATCAGCCCGCTGAGCAATGCGCTTCGCTCCCAATCGATTTAGTACTCGTCGGTGGCGGGGTCGACCAGCGCGACCAGCTTGCGGCTGCTGATCATGGGCAGCCGCGCCACCGATGCCAGCACCCGGTCCTGGGTGTCGAATGGCGCGATGCCGGGGCCCTCGATACGCAGATTGATCTTCACCAACGGCTGGTCGTTGATCCGGGTACCCGTCTCGGTGATGCCGGTGACCTGTGCCTGCGCCAGGACGCCCTGCTGCTCGAGCACTTCCGTTTTCGCGGCGGACTTCGCGCCGTAGTTCGCCAGCGCCAACGCGATGAGGATGTCGGCGGCGGTGATCAGCAGGCCCACCCAGAACATCCACTTCAGCAGGCCACTCTGGCCGGTCGCGAAATACACGACCACAAAGATCGGCCCGACCAACCCACCGCACAGCAGTACCCAGGCCTGAGCCTTGACGTACGCCACAACATCGTCACTCTCCTGAAGATTCGCCGGGCGGTTCGCGTGTCAGATTAGCGCCAACGGCGGCGGTTTGAGCCCTGTCGTCGGCGCGTGACTGCCCTCATCGCCAGGTCGGGTACAAGACGGACTCTTCAGCATCGACGACCTGTAACGCGGTCGGAACCGCAAGCGGCGCCCGCCCTTTCGGGTGAGCGCCGTGTCTCGTGTCGGTCAGGTCAGATCGGGCAGCGACCTTAGTCGCCCGGCCGGCACCAACTATTGCGGTCGGCCACGGCAGGACCGCCGCTACAAGCGCACAATCTTTGATTCGGGGTGCTCGGACGACGGTGCCACCATCCGTCTCAGATACTTGGCGCCGGCCAGGGCTGGATGCCGGTCGTGCGGGTTTCCATAATGCAGGAGGAGGGTCGCCCGAACGGTGTCGGGCGCACAGCGCAAGTTACCGTGGAATGTACGGTAGCCCCAGAACAGGTAAACGTTACCCGGTTTCAGTTGCACCGAGTATTTCTCGGGCGCTTCATTAATAGCCCGGATAATCCGTTTGCGGTAGAACCGGTTTTGCGTAAAGACTTTCTCGAATACGGTAACGATCGCAGAGCGACGAAAAGGCCGCCTGTTCGGAAACACAACTAAATCTCCGGATCGTCCGCCGCCTGCTGACGGAATGAACAGCGGGACAAGCATGGTGACGACCGCGGCGTCATAGTGAAATTTGAAGGAACTGGCGTCCGTTTCAGGGCCGGTGAGTACTCGTACAACACTGTCGATTTCTTCGTTCTCTGCGACCCCTTGCGGACAACGAGCCAAAGCGAGACGCTCGAAAATTTCGCGCACGGTCGGGTCGGTAACGAAGCGATGCGCGAACGAGTCCTTCTTATTTGCCGGGTTAATTATGCAAAAGTCGTTCTCATATTCCGCCAGGCTTAAATTGACGCTTTGCCTCGCTTCCTCCAGCCAGCGCGGTGATACCACGCTTTCCAGGCAATCGAATCCCGACCTATCCAGGTTCTCAGCAATCTCGGAGATGGACAAATCAAGATCAGCAATCGGTCCGGTCGTCATTTGCCACACCTTAGACGGCGCATGCAAATCCGGTCCGCCAAACGGAAGCGGCGCCCACCCTTTCAGGCGAGCGCCGCTCCGGCGTACTTCAGGTCAGACCAGTCAGGCAACGATCTTGGTGACCCGGCCGGCGCCGACGGTACGGCCACCCTCGCGGATCGCGAAGCGCAGGCCCTCGTCCATGGCGACGGGCTGGATTAGCTTGACCTTGATGTCGGTGTTGTCACCGGGCATCACCATCTCGGTACCCTCCGGCAGCGTCACCACCCCGGTCACGTCGGTGGTGCGGAAGTAGAACTGCGGACGGTAGTTGTTGAAGAACGGCGTGTGCCGGCCGCCCTCGTCCTTGGACAGGATGTAGACGCTGCCCTCGAAATCGGTGTGCGGCGTGGTGGTGCCGGGCTTGACGACAACCTGACCGCGCTCGACGTCCTCACGCTTGACACCACGAACCAGCAGACCGACGTTGTCGCCGGCCTGGCCCTGGTCGAGCAGCTTGCGGAACATCTCCACACCGGTGACGGTGGTCTTGGTGGTGGTGGGCCGGATGCCGACGATCTCGACTTCCTCGTTGACGTTGATTACGCCGCGCTCCACACGACCGGTGACCACGGTGCCGCGGCCGGTGATCGTGAACACGTCCTCGACGGGCATCAGGAACGGCTTGTCGGTCTCGCGGACCGGGTCCGGGATCGACTCGTCGACGGCCGCCATCAGCTCCTCGACGGACTTGACCCACTCGGGGTCACCCTCGAGGGCCTTGAGCGCCGAGACCTTGATGACCGGGGCGTCCTCGTCGAACTCCTGGGCGGCCAGCAGCTCGCGGACCTCCAGCTCGACGAGCTCGAGCAGCTCCTCGTCGTCGACCATGTCGGCCTTGTTCAGCGCGACCAGGATGTAGGGCACCCCGACCTGACGGGCGAGCAGCACGTGCTCGCGGGTCTGCGGCATCGGACCGTCGGTCGCGGCGACCACCAGGATCGCGCCGTCCATCTGGGCAGCGCCGGTGATCATGTTCTTGATGTAGTCGGCGTGGCCCGGGGCGTCGACGTGTGCGTAGTGACGCTTCTCGGTCTGGTATTCCACATGCGCGATGTTGATCGTGATACCGCGCTGCTTCTCTTCCGGAGCCTTGTCGATGTCGTCGAAGGCCGAGACCTCATTCAGATCCGGGTACTTATCGTGCAGAACCTTGGTGATAGCCGCGGTCAGCGTGGTCTTGCCGTGGTCAACGTGACCGATGGTCCCGATGTTGACGTGCGGCTTCGTCCGCTGGAACTTCGCCTTCGCCACTGTGTTGTCCTCCTGGACTTGTTGGTGCTTGCTAAAGCAGTGTTGATGTTTTCAGTTGGGTTTGCCGCAAAACGGACGGATTACAGACCCGTCGCCTTCGCGATGATCTCCTTCGACACCTGAGCCGGGACTTCGGCATAGGAGTCGAACACCATAGAGTAGTTTGCCCGGCCCTGGGTCTTCGACCGAAGGTCGCCGACGTAGCCGAACATCTCCGACAGCGGGACATGCGCCTTGACGACGCGTGCACCGGCCCGCTCCTCCATGGCCTGGATCTGACCACGGCGGGAGTTCAGGTCGCCGATCACATCGCCCATGTAGTCCTCGGGCGTGATGACCTCGACGGCCATGATCGGTTCCAGGATCACCGGTTGCGCTTGTTGCGCAGCCTTTTTCAGGGCGTGCGAGCCTGCGATCTTGAACGCCATTTCCGACGAGTCCACGTCGTGGTAGGCACCGTCGAGCAGCGTCACCTTCAGGTTCACCAGCGGATAGCCGGCCAGCACGCCGTACTGCATGGCGTCCTGCGCACCGGCGTCCACCGACGGGATGTACTCACGCGGGATGCGGCCACCGGTGACCTTGTTCTCGAACTCGTAGGTCGCACCATCCTCGCCGGTGAACGGCTCAAGGGAGATGAGCACCTTCGCGAACTGACCCGAGCCACCGGTCTGCTTCTTATGGGTGTACTCGACCTTGTCGACCTTGCGGCGGACGGTCTCCTTGTAGGCCACCTGCGGCTTGCCGACGTTGGCCTCGACCTTGAACTCGCGGCGCATCCGGTCCACCAGGATGTCCAGGTGCAGCTCGCCCATGCCGCCGATGACAGTCTGGCCCGTCTCGACTTCCTGGTGCACCTTGAAGGTCGGATCCTCCTCGGCGAGCTTCTGGATCGACAGGGACAGCTTTTCCTGGTCGCTCTTGGTCTTGGGCTCGATGGCCACCTCGATCACCGGATCGGGGAAGGTCATCGACTCCAGCACGACCTGGTTGTTCGGGTCACTCAGGGTGTCACCGGTGGTGGTGTCCTTCAGCCCGATCACCGCGTAGATGTGCCCGGCCGAGGCGCTGTCCACCGGGTTCTCCTTGTTGGAGTGCATCTGGAACAGCTTGCCCAGGCGCTCCTTCTTGCCCTTGGTGGCGTTGATGACCTGTGCGCCGGAGTCGACCTTGCCGGAGTACACCCGGATGTAGGTCAGCTTGCCGAAGAACGGGTGCGTGGCGATCTTGAACGCCAGCGCCGCGAACGGCTCGTCGGTCGACGGGGTGCGGACGATCTCCTCGTCCTCCTTGCCCGGGGCGTGGCCGGTGGCCTGCGGCACGTCGAGCGGCGACGGCAGGTAGTCGACGACCGCGTCGAGCATGGGCTGCACGCCCTTGTTCTTGAATGCGCTTCCGCACAGCACGGGGTAGATCTCGGAGGCGATCGTCAGCTTGCGGATCGCGCCCTTGATCTCCTCGACGGTGATCTCCTCGCCGCCGACGTACTTCTCCAGCAGGTCCTCGTCGGTCTCGGCGACGACCTCCAGCAGCTTGGTGCGGTACTCCTCGGCCTTCTCGGCCAGGTCGGCCGGGATGTCAACCGTCTCGTAGGTCTCGCCGAGCTTGGTCTCGCCACGCCACACCTTGGCGTTCATCTCGACCAGGTCGACGACGCCCTCGAACTCGCTCTCGGCGCCGATCGGCAGCTGGATCGGAACCGCGTTCGCACCGAGCCGCTCCCCCATCGAGCGCACCGAGAAGTAGAAGTCGGCGCCGACCTTGTCCATCTTGTTGACGAAGCAGATCCGCGGCACGTTGTACTTGTCGGCCTGCCGCCACACCTGCTCGGACTGCGGCTCCACGCCCTCTTTGCCGTCGAACACGGCGACGGCACCGTCGAGCACCCGCAGGTTGCGCTCCACCTCGACGGTGAAGTCGACGTGCCCGGGGGTGTCGATGATGTTGAGCTGGTTGTCTTTCCAGAACGTGGTGGTGGCAGCCGAGGTGATGGTGATCCCCCGCTCCTGCTCCTGCTCCATCCAGTCCATGGTGGCGGCGCCGTCGTGCACCTCACCGATCTTGTAGGTGATACCGGTGTAGTAGAGGATGCGCTCGGTCGTCGTGGTCTTGCCGGCATCGATGTGCGCCATGATGCCGAAGTTGCGGACCTTGCTCAGGTCGGTCAGCACGTCCTTCTGTGCCACAGAAGTCTTCTCTTTCGCTTACGTAGTGGGCTGTTGTGGTTGCGCCGGGGTAGCTCTGCCGCCGGCGCTATATCACCAGCGGTAGTGCGCGAAGGCCCGGTTCGCCTCGGCCATCTTGTGGGTGTCCTCACGTCGCTTGACGGCGGCACCCAGGCCATTGCTGGCATCGAGGAGTTCGTTGGCCAGACGTTCGATCATGGTCTTCTCCCGGCGTTGCTTCGAGAAGCTGACCAGCCAGCGCAGGGCCAGGGTGGTCGAACGTTCGGCACGCACCTCGACGGGGACCTGGTAGGTGGCGCCGCCGACACGGCGGCTGCGGACCTCGAGTGCGGGCTTGACGTTGTCCAGCGCCCGCTTCAGCGTGACGACCGGATCGGTGCCGGTCTTCTCGCGAGCCTGTTCGAGCGCACCATAAACAATGCGTTCGGCCAGCGATTTCTTCCCGTCCAGGAGAACTTTGTTGACCAACTGGGTGACCAGTTGCGACCCGTAGACCGGGTCGTTGACCAACGGACGCTTGGGTGCGGGTCCCTTGCGCGGCATCAGCTCTTCTCCTTCTTGGCGCCGTACTTGCTACGGGCCTGTTTGCGCGACTTGACACCCTGGGTGTCCAGCGAACCGCGGATGATCTTGTAGCGCACACCCGGCAGGTCCTTCACACGACCACCACGCACCAGCACCATCGAGTGCTCCTGCAGGTTGTGGCCCTCGCCGGGGATGTAAGCGGTGACCTCAACCTGGCTCGTCAGCTTGACGCGCGCGACCTTGCGAAGCGCCGAGTTCGGCTTCTTCGGCGTGGTGGTGTACACGCGTGTGCACACCCCGCGGCGCTGCGGGCTGCCCTTGAGGGCCGCGGTCTTCACCTTGGCGATCTTGTCGCGGCGACCCTTGCGGACCAGCTGCTGGATGGTTGGCATCTACCGGCTTTCTGTGTTGCGTCGAAGTTCTGTGTCTCTGTACTGCAGTTATGCCCGGGCCAGTTACCCCGCGACCGGGCGTGTCGCACGCGCTCGCCCCGGAAGATTGACGATGCATTTCCGATGCTTACGACATGCGAATTGGCCCGGCGTGCGGGCATGCGTCGCCGCAAGCGCCATGTCGGCCAGGCACGAGCCACCACGATACCAGGCTGGCCCACGCCGATCCAAACCCGTCGCGAGCGCCCTTACCGCAGGTCAGGCCCTACGGACGATTATCGCTTTTCCATGCCGGACGCCAACCGCAGCACCATATCGGTAAACACCGCATCGGTGTCGATGTCGTCCATCACACCGGTCATTTCCAGCAGGACGAATCCGTGCAGCGCGGACCAGAACTCCAGCGCGGCGTAGTACGCGTCCTCGCCTTCGAGGCCGTAGGACGCCAGCACGGCGATCACCGGGCCGGCCGCGGCCTTGGTGGCCGCCGAGTACTCGGGGTCGTCTCCCCCGAACGGCATCCGGGTGAACGCCGAATACCGGCCCGGATGGTGGTGGGCGTAGCTGCGGTAGGCACTGGCCATCACGACCACCGCGTCGTCGCGGGTGCGGCCTTGCCCGACGGTATTCAGCATCTCGATGATGTCGCCGATCACCCGCATCCGGACGGTGCGCCGCAGGTCCTCCAGGCTGTGCACGTGGTTGTACAGCGACGGCCCCTTGGTGCCGAGTTGGGTGGCCAACGCGTTGATCGTCAACGCGTCCCACCCCTCACGGTCGAGGAAGCTCAGTGCGGCGTTGACGATGGAGTCACGGCTGAGCCTGGTGGGACGTGCCGGGCTGCGTGATCGGCCGCCCGCCGAGTGCGGCTCCGGCCGAGCTGCCATGTTCGCTTTACCCTTCGGGTCGTCATGTTGTAATCCCGCGACCGGGTCAGCGAAGAACTCTAACTGGTGACGCAGCCGTAGTCAGTTGACTCGGTCCTGACTGAGCTGGGCGAGTTGCCCGGTGATGGAGCACAGATCGGGCAGCATGGCGGGGTTCATCGTTTGGATGGACCAGGTGATGACGTCGCCGCCCTTGGCCACGTAGATGCTGCAGGCGTTGGCGTCGGCCGCCTTGAAGCCCTTCTTTCCGTCGATGGACAGCTCGGTGAGCGTGCGGCCCGCCTGCTGTTCCAGGGTGCGCTCGGTGTCCATGTCGCTGCCGCGGTACCACCACGTCGAGATGCCCATGCCCGCGCCGAACGTGCCCAACATGGTGTTCTCCTGCCAGAAGCAGCCGGCATCGCTGACCACGACTTTGGAGAACATCGCCGAACCGGCCGCCTTGTTCACGTCGGCGTCGGTGACCCCGTTGCAGTCGCCGCTGCGGAAACCGGCACCCGGAGATGGTGGCGGGGTGGCGGGCGTGGCCGGTTCATCCGAGGCGCCGCAGCCCGCCAGCACCGCGATACCGGCCATCAGGGCGGCGCAGGACCGCAAGCGCGACATCCGGGCGGTCATCGTCATAGCTCCGATGACAGCGTGCGGGACAGCAGTTTTGCGGCGTCCTGACACGGGTCACCGCCGGCCTTGTCGCGCAACTGCACCCACCAACTCAGCACGCCGGGGCCGGCCGCCGCGGTGGCTGAGCACGCCAATCCCGTGGTGTCGCGGCGCGCCAGAAACGCCTGGTGACGTTCGATTACGGTGTCGCTGATCTGCGCGCCGCGCTCGTGGGCCAGCGCGCGTTCGCGGTCCAGGCTGCCGGTTTCGAACCAGGAAAAAACGACGTCCACCATCGCCGACTTGCGTGACAGCACGTACTGGCAGACCGCGCCGCTGTAGGGCCGCGCCACGGTATCCGCGCCGAGCGATTCCTGGATGGAGCTGTCGAGCAGGAGCCCGCAGCGGTCGTCGACGTAGCCGTAGCTGCGGTCTGGATCGGGCACGCCGGGATGGGCCCGGCGTGCGGTCCCGCCGACGGTCTGCGAACACCCTCCGACGGTCACCACCGCTGTGACCGCCACGACAGCAACCGCTTTGACACGCCGACGCATCGCTCATCACGCTACCCAGCGCTGTCGGCGATGGCGACTCGTACGACGGATTGTGGGGACCGACATCGAAGTGGCGAAGTGTTGTCAACGACGCGGCCCGGCCACGTACAGTTCGTTGATCGGATCGGCGGTACGGACGCGAAGGGGACCACCGTGACACGCAGGACTGTGGGCCGGTCGATGGCGGCATGCCTCGTTGCGCTTCCGGTCGCGCTGGGCGTCGGAGCTCCCGCCGCACAGGCCAAGAACGGTGACACCCACGTGACCGGCCAGGGCATCGTCCAGACCATCGACTGCAACGATTCGACGCTGCATGTCATCGGTACCGGCAACCAGGTCACGGCTCTTGGCACATGCTGGGCGGTGACGGTGCAGGGTTCCTCCAACATCGTCATTGCCGACACCGTCATCAACGACATCACGGTCTACGGCTACGACCAGACCGTCTTCTTCCACAACGGCGAGCCGGCCCTGTGGGATCGCGGCCGCGAACTGGGCATGACCAACCGATTGGACCGGGTACCCGCATAGGCGGTCTCTGACGTGTCAACGACGACAAAGCGAGGAATCATGCGCGCGTACTGCCCCACACTCGTCGGCGGCATCGGGGCCGTGGCCCTGGCGGCGGCAGCGCTCGGGCTGGCCGGCTGCGGTTCGGAGAGCACCGACACCAACACCCCGACCGCGACGGCGGGCACCGATGGCGCGCAGGTGGAGGTCGGCAACACCATCAACTACGGCTCGTTCGGCACCACCTCGGATATCGACTGCGCCGACGGCAAGTCGCTGAATGTGGGCGGTTCCAACAACACGCTGACCGTGAAGGGCACCTGCGCCAACGTGAACATCGGCGGCGCCGACAACAAAATCACCTTCGAGAGGGTCGACAAGGAACTTAGCGTGGTCGGGCTCAACAACACCGTCACCTACAAAGACGGCGACCCGAAGGTGGACGACCTCGGTTCGGGTAACTCGATCAAGAAGGGCTAAGCGCTGCGCGCCGTGACGGCCGGCGCCGTCGGCGAAACGTTTTGCACCGGCCAATGATTCGGCGCCCACGCGGGAGATGCTGGCGAATTCGAAGTCCAGCGCGTCTGATTCGGCCATCCCCCACTGGTTCAGCGCCGACGATCGGTCCGATCGCATGCACTGTTGCGGCAGCGCCGCGAGCTCGGCCGCCAGCTCCTCGGCGTGCTGGCGCGCCTGGCCTTTGGGGACGACGCGGTTGGCCAGTCCCATCGCGTGCGCCTCGTTGGCGTCGACACCGCGGCCGGTGAGGATCATGTCCATGGCGCGGCTCTGGCCGATCAGGCGGGGCAGCCGGATCGTGCCGCCGTCGATCAACGGGACGCCCCACCGGCGGCAGAACACCCCCATGATGGCGTTCTCCTCCACCACGCGGAGGTCGCACCACAGCGCGAGTTCGAGGCCACCGGCGACGGCGTAACCACTGACCGCGGCGATCACTGGCTTGGACAACACCATCCGGGTGGGTCCCATCGGACCCGGTCCGGTGCGGTGCACGGGATTGCCATCCGGTGTGCCGAATGCCTTGAGATCGGCTCCGGCGCAGAAGGTTCCGCCCTCCCCCCATAGGACCGCGACCGAGGCCGAGTCGTCCTTGTCGAACTCGTCGAACGCGGCGAACAGGCCCGCCGCCGCCGCTCCGTTGACGGCATTGCGCGCCTCCGGCCGGTTCATGATCACCGTCGTCACCGGACCGTTGCGCTCCATGCGCACTCCACCACTACTCATCTCGCCTCCATCAGTTCGACGTGGTCGCGCCGGGCCACCAGGTCCGCCGCGAAGTTCGTGTAGGCCTCCCGCATTGCGGTGCCCGGCCATTCGTCGGGCGACAGTTCGTCCGGCAGCACCGGGTCGGTGAGCAGATGCCGCACCATGCCGGCCGCGGCGACGAACCGCCCGGGAATGTCGGTGGCCGCCGCCATGTCGTCGAGCAGTTCACGGCCGGTACGCGCCCACCGCGGCAGGTCCCAGAGCCGAGCGGCGAGTTCGGCGGGGGCATCGTCGCGGGTGTGCAGCACGCGTACCCGGTCTGAGACGTCGCCCGGCAGTTCCACGTCGAGATTGTCGGGACGTAACCACACACCTTCGCGCAGTTCGGCGAACCTGTTCTGCTGCAGGGTCGTTCGCAGCGCAGCGCGGGCGCGCGCGTCTATTCCGACGCTGGTGATCACCAGCGTGGTCCAGGTGGCGTCCCACGGCCGCAGCTGCGGGTTTATGGCGTCGTCCTGGCGGCGTTGCCGCGCGAGCAGCCGGCCGGACAACCGGTAGCCGTCCTCGGAGCGCACCAGGTCGCCGGCGCTGACCATCCGGGTGAGCGCCACCCGCAGCGTGGATTCCTTGATGTCGAAATCTGCTGTCAGACGGATCAATTCGCCGGCGGTCGCCCATGCCGGGTGGGCGCCGAGTAGCACGCTCAACACCACCGACCGCGCGGTCATCCTGGTGAGCGCGTCAGGCACGGCTACACCCCGGACGTCTTGCGGCCGTAGTCGCCGAACGGTTCGTCGCGGTGGCGGACGGCGTCGCGGAAGCCGTGCTGCACCGCGTCGGCGACGAAGGCGTGGCCTTCGGGGGTGTGGCGGGCGATGCCGTCGAACACCGTGCTGAGCACCCTGCTGGTGGCGACGCCTTGTTGCAGCAGCGCCGAGTTCATCGCCAGCTTCACCATGATGAGCTGGTTGACCGGCACCGCGGCGATCCGTTCGACCAGGCGCTCGGTGCGCTCGTCGAGGTCCTTCGGTTCCGGCGCCTCGACCGCAAGGCCCCATTCGGCGGCCTGCGCGCCGGTGATGCAATCACCGGTCAGCAGAAGGCGTTTGGCGCGCTGATCGCCGAGCCGGTGCGCCCACATCCCGGCTGCCGGCACACCCCACACCCGGGTGGGCGGATATCCGATCTTGGCGTCCGACGCGGCGATCACCTGGTCGGCGTGCAGCGCGATATCGGTGCCCCCGGCCACGCAGTAGCCGTGGATCTTGACCACCGTGGGTTTGTCGGCGTGCAGGAGGCTGGAGAAGCCACGGACGAACCGGCTCATCATCTGGTAGTCGATCATCGGATCCCACGGCGCATCTGGCAGATGGTTGACCGCCTGGGTCTTGCCGTCCAGCACGGTGCCCTTGTACGGCCCGGTGCCGCCGGCCGATGATGACCGGTCGGCGTAGGCGGACAGGTCGAACCCGGCACAGAAGCCTTCGCCACGCCCCGACAACAGGATCACGTGCACGTTCGGGTCGAGGTCGGCCCGCTCGACGAGCGCGGAGAGTTCCAGCGGGGTGTCGGCGATGATCGCGTTGCCCTTGTCGGGCCGGTTGAAGGTGATCCGGGCAACCCGATCGGTGACCTCGTAGGTCATCGTCTTCAGGTTCTCGAAGTCGACGGGCCGGATGGCGTGGGTCATGCGCGATCCGCCTTCGCTACTCGCTTGCAAGTCATCCCTTGACCAACGCCCGTTCCAGGATCGGCGCCAGGTCAAGGCCGGTGGGCAGCGTGCCGAACGCACCGCCCCAATCTCGACCCAGCCGGGTGGCCAGGAACGCCTCGGCCACCGCGGGATGGCCGTGGCGCACCAGCAGTGAGCCCTGCAGCGCCAGGCTGATGTCCTCGGCGACCTTGCGGGCCCGGTACTGGACGGTGTCGAGGTCACCGAACTGCGGCTTGAGCTTCTCGACGTGGTCGTCCAGCCGTGGGTCCTGGCCGGCGGTCCTGGCGAGCTCGTCGAACAGCACGTCGATGCATTCCGGCCGGGTTGCCATGGCGCGCAACGTGTCCAGCGCGCTGACGTTGCCGGAGCCCTCCCAGATGCCCATCAGTGGCGCCTCGCGGTAAAGCCGCGGCATGCCCGACTCCTCCACATAGCCGTTGCCGCCCAGGCATTCCATCGCCTCCGCGGCATGCGGGGTGGCGCGCTTGCACACCCAATACTTGCCGGCGGCCAGACCGATGCGGCGCAGCAGCGCTTCGCGGGTGTCGCCGCGGATCGCGTTGTCGGTGGCACCGGCCATCCGCATCGCCAGGATGGTGGCGGCCTCGGCCTCTACGGCGAGGTCGGCGAGCACGTTGCGCATCAACGGCTGGTCAATCAGGTAGGCGCCGAACGCCTTTCGGTGCTGCGCGTGGTGGATGGCACGGGTCAGGCCACTGCGCATGCTGGTGGCACTGCCCAGCGTGCAGTCCAGCCTGGTCAGGTTGACCATCTCGATGATGGTCGGCACGCCGCGGCCCTCCTTGCCGACCAGCCACGCGATGGCGCCGTCGTACTCCACCTCGCTTGACGCGTTGGCGTGGTTGCCGAGCTTGTCCTTCAAGCGCTGCAAGAACATTCGGTTGCGGGTGCCGTCGGGCAGGATGCGGGGCAGGAGGAAGCAGGACAGCCCGCCCGGTGCCTGCGCCAGCACGAGGAAGACGTCGCACATCGGGGCCGAGGTGAACCACTTGTGCCCGATCAACGTGTAGCTGCCGTCGGCGTTGGGTGTCGCGTTGGTGGTTCCCGCGCGCACGTCGGAGCCGCCCTGCTTCTCGGTCATCGACATGCCCGCGGTGATCCCGGCCTTGGTGGTGGGCACCTTGAGCTCGGGGTCGTACTCGCGGCTGGTCAGCAGCGGCTCGTAAACCGCGGCCAGCTCCGGGTTGAAACGCAGCGCCGGGACGACGGCATACGTCATCGAGATCGGGCAGATGTGGCCGGGTTCCGGGGTCCAAACCGACATCTTGGCGGCGCGGACGACGTGTGAGCCGGGCCGCTCGTCGGCCCACGGCGCCGCGTGCAGTCCGTGGCCGACCGCCACCTTCATCAGATCGTGGTAGGCGGGGTCGTACTCGACCTCGTCGACACGGTGGCCGTAGCGGTCGTGGGTGCGCAGGATCGGCTGGTTGCGGTCGGCCAGCTCACCCCATCGTTGCGCCTGACGGCTGCCGGAGAGCGCGCCGAGTTCGGTGACCTCGTCCAGCCCCCACTCGCCACCTTCGCGGATCAGCGCCTCCGTCAGGGCCGGTGAGGACGCCGGGTTGTAGTTCTCCAGCGGCGGGACCTGGTTGGTAACGGCGTGCGTGTCTGGCATGCCCTCATGTTACATTTCCTCGACAGTCGCACAAGAGTCGTAATACTCCGCGCGAAGAACCGCACATGGCAGTCTGCGGTCGACGTTGTGACAGGCCCGCCGTGCCGGTCCCCGACGCACCGCAGTGATTCACGTTGTGCCAGAACGCATTCCGGTGGCCGTCCACGCCGGGATGCGCATACCGGATGCGCCGTCACATCGGATCAGCGGATCCGCTGTGCCGTGGAATGTGCATCACGGACGGCGGCGCGATGCTCACGCGTCCAGCTGTGTTGCCGCGTCGGGCCCGATCGCGGCGAACACGTCGGTGTTGCACACCAGCGCATAGGTCACCATGCCGCGGTTGCTAATGCCGGCGGTGTAGCCGCGGGTCGAGTCGATGCTCACGTTGGCGCTGATGTCGCCGACGACCGCGGTGAGGGGGCCGACGTCGTAGTTGCCGTCACGTGAAGTCGGTCGCCCACGGCAGCCACGGATTCCCCCACGCAGCGCCCGCGTCACTTTACCGACTGGAGCGTCGGCGGATTGAAGCCCTAGCGGGCGGCGTCATCAGACCAACAGAAACGCCGCCACCGCGCTCACTTGCACAAGACCGCGATCTGATTCCTGCTAGCCTCACCCTCACTCAACCGGGCAGCCTGGGCCGGATCGTTACCGGGCACCTCGGCGAGCGCGTTCATCCCGATATCTTGCAGGTTGTTCGCAAATGAGCGAACGGCATCGGCCAGCTCCTGCGGCGTTTTGGGATCGAGGTGCTTCAGCAGATACTCGCCGCCGCCGACTAGCGCCAAGCGTGCGTTGCCGGCCACCGCCTTCTGCGCGACCGGATCGGGCCCCAGATCGGCGTGCGTTTGGATCTGCACTGCGTTGCTTACCGTGTCGAAGGCGCTGCAAACGCGTGTTTTCGGGTCACCGTCCTGCTGGGCGGCTGCAGGGGCTTCGGACGATTCGCTCACCAGCGCCCAGACGGCAAGAGCAACGGCGATCAGCGCGATCAGCAGGGCAACTGGCGCCGCCCAGCGGGACACCTTCTGCCATGTTGTCTGCTCCGCAGACTGAGAGTAAGCCTGCGCTCCTCGGGTATCCGCCATTAGGCGATGATAAGGGCGACTCCCCGGGAGGTTACACGGGCATGCCGTTTCGCTCAGATGAAATTTCAACCAGAGCATCACTTCTCGTAAACACAGTGCAAGCGAGCACCATGCTGCCTACCCTTTGCGGGTAACGACCTAATGGACCGTTGGCCGTTCTCGATGATCAGTTGCCGGTTGGGGGAGTACGACGTTGGGTATTCGTGCCGTGTCGAATCGTCTTTTGTTCAAAAGGGTCTACGCGGCGTTTCGTTTGATGCCGAGCGATCGCGGGCTCGGTCGTATAGAAGGAATCTGGTCGTATAGAAGGAATGTGATGGACAATCCGCCCCTGATCTCCGTCAATCCGACGCTGTTGCGCGAAGCCATGGCGCGGCGGTTGTATCGCCGATCGGTGGTTACCGGACAGATCACGCTGCCCGCCGTTCCGGGCATGATCGACGAATACGTGACGATGTGTGACAGCATCTTCGCCGCTGTGGGCAGAAGATTTACGGCCGAACAATTCGCTGACGCCAAGGCGGCGCTGGAGAGCCAGTTGGCAGAGGCCTACGCGGCCTCGCAGCGTTCGAACATCGTCATCTCGTTCAACGCTCCCATCGGCACCGTCCTGAACTACCACGTCAAACCCGAATGGTTCACGATCGAGGGCACCTACGAGAATTGGATCGCCACCCGCGAGCCACCCCTGTTCGGCACCGAACCGGATGCCCGGGTGTGGGCGCTGGCGAACGAAGCAACCGATCCCACGACGCATCCGGTGCTCGATATCGGCGCCGGAACCGGGCGCAACGCCCTGGCCTTGGCCCGCCGTGGCCACCCCGTCGATGTGGTCGAGTTGACCGCGAAGTTCGCCGACATGATCCGCTCCGACGCCGAACGCGAATCACTTGACGTGCGCGTCATCCAGCGTGACGTCTTCGCGATCATGGCCGATCTACGGCAGGACTATCAGCTGATTCTGCTCTCCGAGGTGGTATCCGATTTCCGGACCACGCAGCATCTGCGCGGTATGTTCGAACTCGCCGCCGCGTGCCTGGCTCCGGTGGACGCTTGGTGTTCAACGCCTTCCTGGCGCGCCACGGCTACACGCCCGACAACGCCGCCCGTGAACTCGGGCAGCAAATGTACACGAGCATCTTCACGCGGCATGAAATGTCCACTGCGGCAGCCGACCTTCCGCTGAAGCTCGTTGCCGACGACTCGGTATACGAGTACGAGAAAGCGCACCTGCCCGACGGCGCTTGGCCGCCCACGGGCTGGTACGCCGAATGGGTCAGCGGCCTCGACGTGTTCGACGTCGAGCGTGAGAACTGCCCGATCGAGTTGCGCTGGCTCGTGTACCAGAAAACGGGTTGACGCGGCCATGTCCGACCCGGTGACGCGCGCGCCCCGCGATCTGCCTCAACATGATCGTCCGTAACGAGGCACACATCGTCCACGAGGTGCTCGACGCGGTCGCGCCCTACATCACCTCGTGGGTGATCGTGGACACCGGCTCCGACGACGGGACCCAGGACGTGATCCGGAGCCGCATGGCCAGTCTTGGCATCCCGGGTGAGCTTCACGAACGGCCGTGGCGCAATTTCGGCCACAACCGGTCCGAGGCGCTGACGCTCGCCCAGGGGCACGGCGACTACATCTGGGTCATCGATGCCGACGACATGGTCGTGGGCGCGCCCGACTTCAGCTTGCTCAGCGCCGACGTCTACGAGATGCGCATCAGGGACAGCGCGCAGCCTCCTGCACGTACTGGCGCCGTCAGTTGTTCCGCGACGGGATGCGTTGGCGCTATCGAGGGTGTCGTCCACGAGTACGCCGCGCTGTGACGACCCGTTCGTCGAGGAGCGCCTCGAGGGCGAGTACTACATCGAGTCGCGCCGCCTCGGCGCCCGAAACCTCGATCCGCTGAAGTATCGCGCGCGACCGCGATCTGTTGCTCGCCGAGGTCGAACGTAACTCCTGACGGATGAGCGGTCGGTCGTTCTACCTGGCCCAGAGCTACTTCGATCTGGGCGATTTCGCCTACGCGCGTCGAGTGGTATGCAAGCGTCGGGTCGATATGGGCGGCTGGGACGAGGAGGCCTACTACGCGATGTTTCAGATCGCCGAGTCGATGTCGCAGCCTCGGACGCGCCGTGGGCCGACGTTCAGGACGCCTATCTGCGGGCCTGGGAGTTTCGGCCGACCCGCGCCGAGCCGCTGCATGCGATCGCGTACGCGGTACCGCACCGATCAGCGCTACCGGCTCGGCCACCTGTTCGCCGAGCGCGCTGCCGTCCATCCCGCTGCCCGACGAGGACACCTTGTTCGTCGGCGCCGACGTCTACGCCTGGCGCGCGGTCGATGAGCAGTCGGTTTGCGCATCCTGGATCGGCCTGCACATCGAGTCGTTCACGTTGTGCCGGCAGCCTGCTGGCCCGACCGCGACATCCCCGACGACGATCAGAAAGAGGATCGCGGGAAACCGCGACATTCAGCGCACCGACGATGATCGATGCGGCGTTGTCGTACCCGGACGTGTGGCGCATGCCGGCCGTCCCGATCGCACCCGTGGCGCCTGCTGCGCCGGCCGCGCCCGTAGCGCCGTGCCGCACCGGTCGCACCGGTCGTGCCAGCCGTCCCCGCCGTGCCGGCGTTGCCCGCCGCGCCGGCCGCGCCGGCCGAGCCCGCAGTTCCCGCGGTGCCAGCCGTCCCCGCCGTGCCGGCGGTGCCGACGACGCCGTTGCCGCCCTTGCCGCCGTCACCGCCGTTGCCGAACAACGAGAAACCGCCAGCGTTCCGCCGTTGCTGCCGGCAAGGAGGCCGACACCGTTAGCGCCGTCGCCGCCGTCGCCGCCGTCGCTGACGCAGCCCAATAATGCCGAGCAGCCCAATACTGTTGCCGCCCTTACCACCATCCACGCCGGGGGTAGTGCTGTCCCAGCCGTTGCCGCCATTGCCGAACAGGATGCCGCCGTCTTGCCCGTCCGGGTTTTCGGCGGTGCCGTCGGCGCCGTTGCAAACCAGCCCACACGAGTTACCGAAGAGGCTCAAGTCACCGAAGAGGCTTGGGCTCGCGGATAACAGTGCGTTGGGTGCAGGCGCCGCGAAGCTGGATCCGAACAGCCCACTTGCGTCGTTTAGCCACCCAAAGAGGTCATCTGTCGCCGGGGCCAGCGGCGGCGGGGCCAGCGGCGAGCCGACGGATGCCAGCTCAATGGCGGTCGTCACCGGCCCGGGCGCGCCCGGAGGAGCGGCCAGCATGAGGCCGGCTCCGACCATCGCTGCTCCCGCAACTCCTGTAGTAACAAATGGGCGGACCGACCTCCGCAGCCCGCGCGACCTGATCTTGCGATGTTTTGACACGGTAGGAAACCCCCTCTAGGAATCCTGGGAAATGCCTGCTGCAGCAGGCAGTGGCAAACGTAACATGGCGGCAACATCGGCGGCGCTACTTTGCGTTACTTCCCATCGCCGTAGTTTCGGTTTCAAATAACTAGTCGTTTCATATGCAATTACATGCTGAGAGGCTTACGCCCCCGTCAGCGTAACGGGCCCACCCTGGGGCGGGGCACATATGGCCAGCTCAACGGCGATGGGCCTGCGCCGCTGGAACCGTTTCGTGATTGTAGTGATATGAAGCCAATCGGATGGGGACAAGCGTTTCTTAGGCGGTGCTCAGGCAGAACTTAGTGCTAAGTTCGTCTGACGGCCCGCTTTGCGGGCGCGGAGTTCCGGCACCATGCAGCAGTTCGGCGAAGTCCACCGCAAAGCCACCGGTGGTCGGCCGCGGGCGGCCCAGTTGTGGGCGGAACAACGAGATGAAATCCGAATGAACGTTCCTCGCACCGCGGCGCCTCTTGACATTTAAAACGGCCTCCTAAATCAGCACTCCAGCAAACTATCGAAACATGGCGTGAGCCCAGGTTTCCTGGACTTTCCGCACCATCGTCTAGCGAAGGCAAGTTGCCAATATTCCACGAGAGCAGAAGGGCGCCCAGCAGGAGGTCGATTGATAACCGGCCTTCGTATCTGCAGCTTGTCGCGGAAATCGGACACTGTTCGGCGGGCGCGACGATGGCGCCGACCTAAACGATGCAGCTCGTCGCGACAAGCGGTTCGGTAGAACCGCCTTTACGTCCTACCGGCAGACGCGCCGAAGCCACTCAGCCAGATGCAGGGTGACGCGAGACGGCTCGAAATCAGAAGCGCCGCCAGGCGGGTTCCAAGAAAGCCCGGGTGTTGAACCTCGACACACGTCCTCGGTCGAATAACCGGAGGGCCGTCATCCGTCGGCGTGTCGGACCTTTGCGTCTCCGCCTTCGCGGATCAACGCCTCGATAAGCACCGGCGAGGATGCGGGCTTGTGGTTCTCCAGCGGCTGGACCTTTTGGTGGCGACATGCGTGTCTGGCATGCCGCGAATTTCACGACAGCCCCACAAGAGGCGTAATACGGCCCGCGCCCCATCTGGCACGCCCTCAGCTGAACGTCGGCCTCGGACGCCAGCGTTATCTGACGTGACTCGAACCGATTGATCGCAACCATGACGATCGCGGCCAGCGCCCACCCGAGCAGAATGTCGATGACGTAGTGCTCGGCGGAGTAGACCAGCGCGAAGGCCATGATCCCGACGTAGGCCGCGAGCACTGGCCGCCACCGGCGGTGGACGCGGCGCCACAGGAATACCGCGATCGCCGCGGACAGCGCGGCGTGCAGCGACGGGATGGCCGCCACCAGGTTGACGCTGGCCTGTCCCTCGTCGATCAGCACGCGGGCGGTGTCGAGATTCAGTGTCGCCCAGCCCCGGGTGGAGATCCGCTCGACAACCGGGTTGGCGCCGGGCTGCGCGGTGTGCATGGCGCCGAGAATGCCGCCGTCCGGAACAGTCATCGGCCGACGGAACATGCACGGCGGTTCCGACGGACCGCCCTCGATGTCGCCCGCTCTGCACCGGGCAGCGGCCCAGGGCGGAGACGCGGGCAGCGCGACATAGATGACCAGCGCCGTGAAGTTCAGTGCGACGAACAGTCGGACGAATGCCTTCCATTCCTCCCTGTTTCGCAGCCACAGCACACCCGCGACCACGTACGGCAGGATGAAGAACGACATGTAGGTGGTGCTGATCGCCACTTCCCACCACGGCGGATCGCGCTCCTTGATTTGCTCCTGCAGCCATACGGTCGGCACCGTGCCAAAGAACAGCCAACGTTCGACGTCGATCTGGATCTGCCACAGCGTCCGCGTCCCGACCAGGTCCGCCGCCCCCCTGCTGAGGTCGTAGACCACAAGAACCAAGGCGAACGGAAGCCAGTCCCGAATGACGTAGAGCAGCCGGCGGCGGCCGATGCTCGCGGCGAGCAGGCCGGTGCAGATGTAGAGCAGCAGAAGCTCTCGGTTGAACGCCAGGCCGCCGGTGGCGGTCCGATAGCCGACGACGACCGCCCACGTCGTGACCGCGACACGCCGCGCAATCGTGAGTCGGCGGTCGCGAACCGTGTCCGCACCCGGCGCGGCGACGAACGCAATTGACGGTTCGTCAATGGCGGACACAACAGCGAATCTAGTTCACTGCGACTTCACCTGGGGTTTGAAAGCCGTTTGGGGTTTCGGCGGCTGTTCAGCCGACGTGCTCGCGCAGGAAGGCGATGTCGTCCTTGCGGCCCTCGTCGGCCGTCTCACAGATCACCGGGGCGTCGGCGGCCTTGACCACCGCGACGAGCAGCTCGGGATCGATCTGGCCGGTGCCGAAGTTGGCGTGGCGGTCGGCGCCCGAGCCGGCGGCGTCCCTCGAGTCGTTGCAGTGCACCAGGTCGATGCGGCCGGTGATGGCGTTGATGCGGTCGACGGCGTCGATCAACGCTTCGCCCGCGGCCCAGGCGTGGCAGGTATCCAGGCAGAAGCCGATGCCCATGTCGCCGATGTGGTCCCACAGTCGGGCGATGGTGTCGAAGTGGCGGGCCATCGCGTGGTCGCCGCCGGCGGTGTTCTCCAGATAGACGGGAACCTCGGTCTCGAGCCGATCCAGCGCCTTGCGCCACCGCTCGCACCCGGCCTCCATGTCTTTGTCGTCGACGTGGCCACCGTGCACGATCACCGCGTTGGCCGCGATCTCGGCGGCCGCGTCGCAGGTGTCCTGGAGGATCTTGCGCGACGGGATACGTATCCGGTTGTTGGCCGAGGCGACGTTGATCAGATACGGCGCGTGGACATACAGCGGGATGCTCGACGCCCGTAACGCGGCCGCATCGTCGCGCGGTTTGGGCTTCTTCCAGCCCTGCGGGTTGCCGAGGAAGAACTGCACCACATCAGCGTTCTCGGCCTCGGCCGCGGCCAGGGGGTCATCGTCGTGTACGTGCGAACCAATGAGCACGGCGCCCAGTCTAGGCGGGCGGTAAGACTCTGCGTCGAACGTGCGCCCACTGCGAGAATCCGGCCAGAATTTCGCAGGCGCCGCACATTCGGCGCACGAAGAAGCCCCCGGGACGAGTCCCGGGGGCCTGCTCCGTAGTGACTAGCGGTAGTCGCTGTAGCCGTAGTCGTCCAGCGGAACCGCGGCCCCGGTGGCCTGGCCGAAGTCGGGGCTGTAGTACTGATCCTCGTAGGACGGGATCGTGTACGCGGCGGCCCGCGCCTCCTCGGTCGGCTGCACCTGGATGTTGCGGTACCGGCTGATGCCCGTACCGGCCGGGATCAGCTTGCCGATGATCACGTTCTCCTTCAGACCGTTGAGCCTGTCGCTGCGGCAGTTGATCGCCGCATCGGTCAGCACTCGCGTGGTCTCCTGGAACGACGCCGCGCTCAGCCACGAGTCGGTGGCCAGCGACGCCTTCGTGATACCCATCAGCACCGGGCGACCGGCCGCGGGCTCGCCGCCCTCGGCCACCACCCGACGGTTCTCCGCCTCGAACTCCCCACGCTCGGTCAGCGAGCCGGGCAGGAACTCCGTCGAGCCCGAATCGATTATCGTGACGCGGCGCAGCATCTGCCGGACGATCACCTCGATGTGCTTGTCGTGGATCGACACGCCCTGAGCGCGGTAGACCTCCTGGACCTCCTTGACGAGGTGGATCTGCACCTCGCGCGGGCCCTGGACGCGAAGCACCTCGTGCGGGTCGGCCCAGCCTTCCATCAGCTGCTGGCCCACCTCGACGTGGTCACCGTCGGAAAGCAACCGCTCGGAACCGTCGTCGTGCTTGAACACCTTCAGCCGCTGGCGGCGGGAGAGCTTGTCGTACACCACTTCCTCGCCACCGTCGTCGGGGACGATGGTGATCTTGTAGAAGCGCTCGCCCTCCTCCAGCTGCACCCGTCCGGTGACGTCGGCGATCGGCGCCTTTTGGCGCGGAACGCGGGCCTCGAACAGCTCCTGCACGCGGGGCAGGCCACCGGTGATGTCGCCCTCGCCCGTCACACCGCCCTGGTGGAAGGTGCGCATGGTCAGCTGCGTGCCGGGCTCGCCGATGGACTGCGCGGCCACGATGCCGACCGCCTCGCCGATGTCGACGAGCTTGCCCGTCGCCATCGAGCGGCCGTAGCACATCGCGCAGACGCCGGTGCCGGTGGTGCAGGTCAGCACCGAGCGCACCTTGACCTCCGTGATGCCCGCGGCCAGCAGCGCGTCGATCGCGGGATCGCCGAGATCGTGACCACGCTCGACGACGACGTTGCCCTTCTCGTCGAGCGCGTCGGCGGCCAGCGTCCGCGCGTACGCGGAGGTTTCGATGTGCTGGTCGCGGATCAGCGAGCCATCCGGCTGACGCTCGGCCAGCGTGACGGTGATGCCGCGCTCGGTCTCGCAGTCGTGTTCGCGAACGATGACGTCCTGCGAAACGTCCACCAGACGCCGGGTCAAATAACCCGAGTCTGCGGTGCGAAGAGCGGTGTCCGCCAGACCCTTTCGGGCGCCGTGGGTGTTGATGAAGTACTCCAGCACCGTCAGGCCCTCGCGGAACGAGGACTTGATCGGCCGCGGGATGAACTCACCCTTCGGGTTGGTCACCAGACCCTTCATGCCGGCCAGCGTGCGGGTCTGGGTGAAGTTACCCGTGGCACCGGAGTCGACGATCGTGATGATCGGGTTGTCCTCCGGGTAGTACTCCCGCAGCGCCTTGCCGACCTCGTCGGTGGCGTCCTGCCAGATCTTGACCAGTGCCTCGTTGCGCTCGTTGTGGTTGAGCGCGCCGCGCTGGTACTTCTTCTCGATCCCGTCGGCTTCCTTCTCGTAGCGGTCGAGGATCTCCTGCTTCTGCGGCGGCACCAGCACGTCGGCCATGGAGACAGTGACTCCGCTTCGGGTCGCCCAGTAGAAGCCGGCGTCCTTGAGCTTGTCCACGGTCTGCGCGACCACGATCATCGGGTAGCGCTCGGCCAGGTCGTTGATGATCGCGGCCTGCACCTTCTTGTGCATCTGCTCGTTGACGAACGGATACCCGTGCGGCAACAGCTCGTTGAACATCACCCGGCCCAGCGTGGTCTCGGCCCTCCAGGCGTCGCCCGGCTTCCAGCCCGCCGCGCCGAACAGCTCGGCCTCAACCTCGGCCGATGGCCGCAGCTGGGTCAGCCGGACCCGGATCTTGGCCCGCACGCTCAAAGCGCCGCGGTCCAGGGCCATGATCGCCTCGGCCGGCGAGCTGTACACACCCGACTCCGGCCGGTCCTTGGCGGCCGGCTGGTACTCGCCGGGGTCGCCTTCGATCATCGTGGTCAGGAAGTACAACCCGGTCACCATGTCCAGACGCGGCATGGCCAGCGGGCGGCCCGACGCGGGCGACAGGATGTTGTTGGACGACAGCATCAGGATGCGCGCCTCGGCCTGCGCCTCCGCGCTCAACGGCAGGTGCACCGCCATCTGGTCGCCGTCGAAGTCGGCGTTGAACGCCTCGCAGACCAGCGGGTGCAGCTGAATCGCCTTGCCCTCCACCAGCATCGGCTCGAAGGCCTGGATGCCCAGCCGGTGCAGTGTCGGTGCGCGGTTCAGCAGCACCGGGTGCTCGTTGATGACCTCTTCGAGCACATCCCACACCTGCGGACGCTGACGTTCCACCATCCGCTTGGCGCTCTTGATGTTCTGCGCGTGGTTCAGGTCGACCAGCCGCTTCATCACGAACGGCTTGAACAGCTCGAGTGCCATCAGCTTGGGCAGACCGCACTGGTGCAGCTTGAGCTGCGGGCCGACCACGATGACCGACCGGCCCGAGTAGTCGACACGCTTGCCGAGCAGGTTCTGACGGAACCGGCCCTGCTTGCCCTTGAGCAGATCGCTCAGCGACTTGAGCGGTCGGTTGCCCGGCCCGGTGACGGGCCGGCCGCGGCGGCCGTTGTCGAACAGCGCGTCCACCGACTCCTGCAGCATCCGCTTCTCGTTGTTGACGATGATCTCGGGCGCGCCGAGGTCGATCAGCCTCTTGAGCCGGTTGTTGCGGTTGATGACGCGGCGGTACAGGTCGTTCAGGTCGGACGTGGCGAACCGGCCACCGTCGAGCTGCACCATCGGGCGCAGCTCCGGCGGGATCACCGGAACCGCGTCGAGCACCATGCCCATCGGCGAGTTGCTCGACTGCTGGAACGCCGCGACCACCTTGAGCCGCTTGAGCGCACGCAGCTTCTTCTGGCCCTTGCCGTTCTTGATGACGTCACGCAGCGAGTCGGCCTCGGCGTCGATGTCGAAGTTCTCGATGAGCTTCTTGATCGACTCCGCGCCCATGGCGCCCTGGAAGTACTCGCCGTAGCGGTCGACGAGCTCGCGGTAGAGCACCTCGTCGACGATGAGCTGCTTGGGAGCAAGCTTGGTGAAGGTGGTCCAGATCTCCTCGAGCCGGTCCAGCTCACGCTGGGCACGGTCGCGCAGCTGGCGCATCTCACGCTCGCCGCCGTCGCGCACCTTGCGGCGCACGTCGGACTTGGCGCCTTCGGCCTCCAGCTCGGCCATGTCCGCCTCGAGCTTCTGCGCCCGGGCCTCCAGGTCGGCGTCGCGCTGATCCTCGACGGCCTTCCGCTCGACGGCCATCTCGGCCTCCAGCGTGGAGACCTCGTTGTGCCGCATCTCGTCGTCGACCCCGGTGATGACGTAGGCCGCGAAGTAGATGATCTTCTCGAGATCCTTCGGCGCCAGGTCGAGCAGGTAGCCCAGCCGCGACGGCACGCCCTTGAAGTACCAGATGTGCGTGACGGGTGCGGCCAGCTCGATGTGGCCCATCCGCTCACGGCGCACCTTGGCCCGGGTCACCTCGACGCCGCAGCGCTCGCAGATGATGCCCTTGAATCGGACGCGCTTGTACTTGCCGCAGTAGCACTCCCAGTCGCGAGTTGGTCCGAAGATCTTCTCGCAGAACAGGCCGTCCTTCTCCGGCTTCAGCGTGCGGTAGTTGATGGTCTCCGGCTTCTTGACCTCGCCGAAGGACCAGTTGCGGATGTCGTCCGCGGTGGCCAGGCCGATGCGGAGTTCATCGAAGAAGTTGACGTCTAACACGTAACTCCCTTTCCCCTTTCGGGACTAGTGACTATTAAGCAAGATCCTCAACGGACGCAGATTCGTTGCGGGACAAGTTGATTCCCAGGTTCGCCGCAGCGCGCTCCAGGTCCTCGTCGTCGCCGTCGCGCATCTCGATGGCGGCGCCGTCGCTGGAGAGCACCTCGACGTTCAGGCACAGCGACTGCAGCTCCTTGAGCAGCACCTTGAACGACTCCGGAATGCCGGGCTCGGGGATGTTCTCGCCCTTGACGATCGCCTCGTACACCTTGACCCGGCCGACGGTGTCGTCGGACTTGATGGTCAACAGCTCCTGCAGCGTGTACGCGGCGCCGTAGGCCTGCATGGCCCAGCACTCCATCTCGCCGAACCGCTGGCCACCGAACTGCGCCTTACCGCCCAGCGGCTGCTGGGTGATCATCGAGTACGGGCCGGTGGAGCGGGCGTGGATCTTGTCGTCCACCAGGTGGTGCAGCTTCAGGATGTACATGTAGCCGACCGTCACCGGGTACGGGAACGGTTCGCCACTGCGGCCGTCGAACAGCATCGCCTTGCCGTCGCCGTCGACGAGCACGTCGCCGTCGCGGTTGGGCAGCGTCGAGCTCAGCAGACCCTGCAGCTCCTCCTCGCGGGCACCGTCGAACACCGGGGTCGCGGTCATCGCGTTCGGCTCGGCGGACAGCAGCTCCGTGGGGAGTCGCTCCGCCCATTCCGGCACGCCGCCGGCCACCTCGACATTCCAGCCGGTCTTGGCCACCCACCCAAGGTGGGTCTCCAGGATCTGGCCGATGTTCATCCGTCGCGGCACACCGTGGGTGTTCAGGATGATGTCCACCGGCGTGCCGTCCGGCAGGAACGGCATGTCCTCGACGGCCAGGATCTTGCCGATCACGCCCTTGTTGCCGTGCCGGCCGGCCAGCTTGTCGCCGTCGGAGATCTTGCGCTTCTGGGCGACGTAGACGCGGACCAGCTCGTTGACACCGGCCGGCAGCTCGTCGTCGTCCTCGCGGGAGAACACCCGGATGCCGATGACCTTGCCGGACTCGCCGTGCGGCACCTTCAGCGAGGTGTCGCGCACCTCGCGCGCCTTCTCACCGAAGATCGCGCGGAGCAGCCGCTCCTCCGGCGTCAGCTCGGTCTCACCCTTCGGGGTGACCTTGCCGACCAGGATGTCGCCGTCGCGGACCTCGGCGCCGATGCGGACGATGCCGCGCTCGTCGAGATCGGCCAGCACCTCGTCGGAGACGTTCGGGATGTCCCGGGTGATCTCCTCGGCGCCCAGCTTGGTGTCACGGGCGTCGATCTCGTGCTCCTCGATGTGGATCGAGGTCAGCACGTCCTCTTCGACCAGGCGGTTGGAGAGGATGATCGCGTCCTCGTAGTTGTGGCCCTCCCACGGCATGATCGCGACGAGCAGGTTCTTGCCGAGCGCCATCTCACCGTTCTCGGTGCACGGCCCGTCCGCGATGACCTGGCCGGCCTCGACCCGGTCGCCGGTGTCCACGATCGGGCGTTGGTTGGCGCACGTGCCGTGGTTGGAGCGGGCGAACTTGCGCATCCGGTAGGTGTGCCGGGTGCCGTCGTCGGCCATCACGGTGATGTAGTCGGCGGACACCTCCTCGATCACCCCGGCCTTGTCGGCGACGACGACGTCGCCGGCGTCGATCGCGGCGCGCAGCTCCATACCGGTGCCGACCAGCGGGGCCTCGCTGCGCACCAGCGGAACGGCCTGGCGCTGCATGTTGGCACCCATCAGGGCACGGTTGGCGTCGTCGTGCTCGAGGAACGGGATCATGGCCGTCGCCACCGACACCATCTGGCGCGGCGAGACGTCCATGTAGTCGACCTCGGAGGACGAGACGTACTCGACCTCGCCGCCCTTTCGGCGGACCAGGACGCGGTCCTCGGTGAACCGGCCCTTGTCGTCGATCGGCGAGTTGGCCTGCGCCACGACGTGGCGGTCCTCCTCATCGGCGGTCAGGTACTCGATGTCGTCGGTGACCACACCGTCCTTGACCTTGCGGTACGGCGTCTCGATGAAGCCGAACGGGTTGACCCGCGCGTACACCGACAGCGAGCCGATCAGGCCGATGTTCGGGCCCTCGGGAGTCTCGATCGGGCACATCCGGCCGTAGTGCGACGAGTGCACGTCGCGGACCTCGAGGCCAGCGCGCTCACGGGACAGACCGCCGGGGCCCAGCGCCGACAGGCGACGCTTGTGGGTCAGGCCCGACAACGGGTTGTTCTGGTCCATGAACTGGGACAGCTGGCTGGTGCCGAAGAACTCCTTGATCGCCGCCACCACAGGACGGATGTTGATCAGGGTCTGCGGCGTGATCGCCTCGACGTCCTGGGTGGTCATCCGCTCGCGGACGACGCGCTCCATGCGGGACAGGCCGACCCGGATCTGGTTCTGGATCAGCTCGCCGACCGTGCGCAACCGGCGGTTGCCGAAGTGGTCGATGTCGTCGGTCTCGACGGGCACCCCGACGCCGCCGGGGGCCGTCATCGTGGTCTGGCCCTCGTGCAGGCGCACCAGGTACTCGATGGTGGCGACGACGTCCTCTTCGGTCAGCGTCGAGCTGGTGATCGGCTTGTCGGTGTTCAGGCCGAGCTTCTTGTTGACCTTGTAGCGGCCGACCCGGGCCAGGTCGTAGCGCTTCTCCTTGAAGAACAGGTTCTCCAGCAGGGTCTGCGCCGACTCCTTGGTCGGCGGCTCGCCCGGACGCAGCTTGCGGTAGATGTCCAGCAGCGCCTCGTCGGTGCCCGCGGTGTTGTCCTTCTCCAGCGTCGACATCATGATCTCGGAGAAGCCGAACCGCTCGACGATCTGCTCGTTGGTCCAGCCCAGCGCCTTCAGCAGCACGGTGACCGGCTGGCGGCGCTTGCGGTCGATGCGCACACCGACGGTGTCGCGCTTGTCGACGTCGAACTCCAGCCACGCGCCGCGGCCGGGGATCACCTTGACGCTGTGCAGCGTCTTCTCGGTGGACTTGTCGATGTTCTCGTCGAAGTAGACACCGGGCGAGCGGACCAGCTGGGACACCACGACGCGCTCGGTGCCGTTGATGATGAACGTGCCCTTCTCGGTCATCATCGGGAAGTCGCCCATGAACACCGTCTGGCTCTTGATCTCGCCGGTGTTGTTGTTGATGAACTCGGCCGTGACGAACAGCGGGGCCGCGTACGTCATGTCCTTGTCTTTGCACTCGTCGACCGGTGCCTTGACCTCGTCGAAGCGCGGGTCGGAGAACGACAGCGACATCGAGCCGGAGAAGTCCTCGATCGGCGAGAGCTCGGTGAGCACCTCTTCGAGGCCGCCGACCGGGTTGACGTCGCCGCGGGCGGTGGCAACCTCGCGCCAGCGCTCCGAGCCGATCAGCCATTCGAACGACTGGGTCTGCACGTCAAGCAGCCCCGGAACCTCGAGCGGCTCGCGGAGCTTGGCAAATGAAATTCGGTTGGGTGCTCCGGGGACGGAGTTATTGGTGGTAGCTACTGCTGACTTGCTCTGGCGGGCGCTTGCCAAGATGCATCCTTCCAGCACCTCATGCGACTGTCGGGTGCCGGCCTGCACCGGACCTATTGCCGCGATATCTGCGTCGGTTCGGCTGGACTACGGCCTGTCCAGAAGCCCCCGGAACGCACGGCACGCGACTAGATCACTGAGCGCGAAACGGGGCTCAAGGCTAGGACCACGGTGTCAGGTGCGGGTGAGGTGGGCAGGATGCAGCCAGCGCAACGTCCAACAATAGCGCAGGACGGCGCATTCCTCAACCACCGCATGCGAAAATAGGCGGGCGCTGGCTGGCGTCCTCAACCCATACATACATGCTGCCCAACAGACTGGCCCGTTTGTGCCCGTCAGTCAAGAGTTAACGCGGTGTTCGGTGTGGAGATTTAGCCGTATGGGCTACCTATCAGGCCACGAGATCCGGCCAGTAGCCGGCCAGACTCGTCGCGGGCGCCTCGCCAATCACGATGGCGCGGGCCGTCCCCTTCGGGGTGGTGATGTCAATCGTCGAGCCGGGGACGAGGTCGTCGTCGCCGACATCGGTCCTGCCTTCGAACCAGTCGTTTATCCACGAGATGGCCAGCGCCTGAACGGCCGGAGGGCTCTCGGGCTGCGGAAACCCGTCGACCCCGATGTCGCGCGCCACCGCAGCCGGTTCCAGCTTCGCCTTGGCCGGCGCGGCGGGCGTCTGCGGGCCCGCTGCGTCGACGCCGCCGATCGCGGCCGCGACTCGCGCCCTGATGTCGGATCGGGCCGTCGCAATCCGGTCCACCGCGCGCGCCTGTTTGTCGGCCGGCGCCACTTCGCCGGTGGTGTCGTGGTCGTCGGCTTCCTTGGGGTCGGCCTGCCCGGTCTTGTCCTCCGTCGTGGAAGTGCCCGGGTCGGTAGGCGCGGACTCCGGACGGCTCGCCGGCCGCTGCCTCTTGACGAATCTGCGCGTACCCGAATTCCCTTTGATCTCACCGGGTTCGGCCGACTCGGACGCAGCCGCGCCGGAGCTCGAACTCGAATCCGGTCGAGCGGCCCGCCGCTGCTTTGCGCCGAACCCGCGTCGGGGAGAATCCGCCTTGCTTCCGTTGGACTGCGCTGATTCGGACGACGATGCGCCGCTGGAGTCCGACGCGGTGTCCGCGGCCGCGACACCGGCCCCCGCGATCATCGCGCCCGAGACACCGGCGGTGACGACTCCCGCAGCCAAGCAGACCAAGAACCGCGGACCCATCCCCGCCTCCTGCTCGACGATCGGTAACGGTATACCGGCCACGTCGGCGTAAGGGGCCGTTCGGCTTTGTCGGTTAGGAAGCCTCGGTGACACGGTCGACGCGCACCGGCACGCCGGTGAGCCGCGCCATACCCGCCAGTGCCTCGAGGTCCTCGGGCGCGCTGGATATCAGCCGGTTCACGTTGGCGCCGCCGGCGCCGTTGGCGAGCCGCCAGCCGCCGGTGCCCTTGTGGCCCCAGCCGTGCGGGACGGCGATCACGCCGACGACGATGTCCTTGGTCAGCATGGCGGGCAGTTCGATCTCGCCGTGCTGCGAGCGGACCCGCACCAGGTCACCGTCGTCGATACCGGCCGCGGCGGCGTCGTCGACGTGCATCAGGGCGCCCTGCCCCCGGGCCCCGCGCATCAGCAGCGGAGCGTTGTGCATCCAGGTGTTCTCCGAACGCGGTTCTCGCATGCCGATCAGGCGCAGCGGATAGCCGTCGGGTGTCCTGCGCCGCGACAGCTTGGCGATCTCCTCGGCGATGGCGGCGTGGCGCAGCCGCACCCGGGCACCGCGGTACACCACGACGCGCTTGAGCATGCCAGGGCTCAGGTTGGGCTCGACCACCGCACCGTGCGGGTGCTCGGCGGTCAGCCGGTCGAAGGTCAGGCCGCCGCGGCGCAGCCCGAACCGGTCGCCGCCGCTCGACAGCCGGATGAGGGTGTCGATGAGAAGTCGCGGCGTGAGCTCAATGCCGAAGATTCCCAGCGCTTTTCGGGTCGCCGCCAGGGCGCGCAGCTGCGGGGTGCGACGCGAGAGCCGACGGGTCAAGTCGTCGATGATGCGCCATTCCGGCCGGGCCTGGCCCGCGGGTGCCACGACGGCCTCGGTGGCCTGACGGAACGGGGTGGGCTGCAGGACCTGGAACGGCAGCGGGAAGTCGTCACGCTCGTACATCGTGGTGGCCGGCAGCACGTAGTCGCAGTGCGCGGTCGTCTCGTTGACGTAAAGGTCGATGCCCACCATCAGGTCCAGCGTCTCGAGCGCCCCTTCCAGTTCGTCGCCGTTGGGCACCGACAGCACCGGGTTGCCCGCGCTGACGATCAGCGCCCGCACCTGGCCCCGGCCCGGCGTGGTGATCTCCTTGGCCATCAGCCCGGCGGGTTCGGACGCCAGCACCGACGGAAAGCCGCCGATCCGGGAGCGCTTCTGGTTGTAGACGAAGCGAAGCGCGGCGGCGCCAGCTTTCATCAGCCACCGTTCGCAGGGCAGGCCGAAGCTGCCGAACATCGAGCCGCCGACGTGGTCGAGGTTGCCCGCCACCAGGTTCACCACGTCGAGCAGATAGGTTGTGAGCGTTCCGCTTTCGCCGAGGCTGGTCCCCACCCGGCCGTACGCGGCGGCCCGCGGAGTGCGGACCAGATCGCGCGCCAGCGCGCGCACGGTGTCAGGCGGGATGCCGGTCCGAGCCTCGGTCGATTCGGGGGTGAACGGGGCGGCCAGCGCCTCCAGCCAGTCCAGCCCGTCGGCCTGCCGCTGAATATGACGGCGATCGGCGAGGCCTTCGGCGAACATCACAGCCAGCAGCGACAGCAGCAGGTAGGCATCGCCGTCGGGCACGATGCCCAGCCACTCGAACTGGGCGGCGGTCTCGGTCTTGCGGGGGTCGATGACCAGCACCCGCCCGCCCCGCCTGACGACGTCGTGCATCCGGTCTTTGATGCGCGGCAGTGTCAGCGCGCTGCCGTGCGACACGATGGGATTGGCGCCGATCACGACCAGGAAATCGGTGCGCGGCACATCGGGCACCGGCAATGACAGCGGCGAGCCGTACAGCAGCTGGCTGGCCACAAAGCGGTTGTTGATGTCCTGGGACCCCGCCGTGAACAGGTGGGTGCGCCAGCCCAGCATGTTGACGATCAACGGCAGCCACATCGTGTGCGAGTAGCTGAACGAGCCCGGGTTGCCGTAGTACCAGCCGATCCCGCCCGAGCCGTGCCGGCGGTGGATCTCGGTCAGGCGCGCGGCGATGTCGGTCATCGCCTCGTCCCAGCTGACCGGCTCGAAGCCACCCTCGCCTGCGCGCCGCAGCGGCGTCGTCACCCGGTCCGGGTCGTTCTGCACCTCGGCGAACGCGATGCCCTTCTGGCAGGCGAAACCCGCGGACAACGGATGGTCTTTGTCGGGACGCAACGCGACCAGGCGCCCGTCTTCGACGGTCGCGATCATGCCGCATAGCGGCTCGCAGATCCGGCAGAACGTCGATACATGTTCGACGTCTGGCACGGCTTACCTCTCCCGGGTTACCGGGATCGATGCGGTCGGCGCCTCGTCCTCGTGATGAGGCCGCGCCGGTTCGCCGGCGAATTCGTGAACGGCGTACTTGTGCGTGCCCTCGAGGTCGTCGCGGATCGCTTCCTGGGCGTTGGGCGGCAGCGTGTGCATGATCTCGCGGACCCGCGCCTGGCGTCGCCCGACGGCCTGACGTTCGGGCATGCCCGGGGTCGCCTGGATCTGCGGGGGCACGCCCTCGATTTCTTCGACACCGCCGTCGTGATGCCCGGCGTCGACCATGGCCTGCTCCTCGGCCATCTGGGCTTCGTCCTTCTCCTCCGACATGCCGATCGGACCGATGCGGCGGCCGTTGAGGAACTGCCGGACGACGGGCTCGTCGCTGGTCAGCAGCACCTCGCGCGGGCCAAACATCACCAGGTGCTTGCGGAAGAGCATGCCGATGTTGTCCGGCACCGTGCGGGCGATGTTGATGTTGTGCGTGACGATCAGGATCGTGCAGTCGATCTGCGCGTTGATGTCGATGAGTAGCTGGCTCAGGTATGCGGTGCGGACCGGGTCCAGACCCGAGTCGGGCTCGTCGCAGAGGATGATCTTCGGGTCGAGCACCAGCGAGCGGGCCAGTCCGGCGCGTTTGCGCATACCGCCGGAGATCTCGCCGGGGAACTTGTTCTCGTCGCCACCGAGGCCCACCAGGTCCAGCTTCTCCATGACGATGTCACGGATCTCGCCTTCCTTCTTCTTGGTGTGCTCGCGCAGCGGGAACGCGGTGTTGTCGTAGAGGCTCATCGAGCCGAACAGTGCGCCGTCCTGGAACATGACGCCGAACAGCGTGCGGATCTCGTAGAGCTCCTTGGCGGAGCACTCGATGATGTTGGTGCCGTCGACGATGATGGAGCCGCGCTCCGGGCGCAGCAGTCCGATCAGGGACTTCAGGAACACCGACTTGCCGGTACCCGAGGGGCCCAGCAGCACGCTGACCTCACCCTCCGGGATGTCCATCGTGACGTCTTCCCAGATTCGCTGTGAGCCGAAGGATTTGGTCAGTCCTTCGGTTTGAATCCCGATGCCCACGCGCGATCCTTCCGCCAATGTCCAACTCCGCCACACGCCTCCCGCCTGTAGCTTGAGTCACTGTAGCTTACGCCCGAAGCCGGCAACACGGATGTGGGTCACATCTTGGCTTTGTGCGGAAATGACTGTGGGGCCGATCTGTTTGCCAGATCAGCCCCACAGCGCGCGGAAACTACTTGACGGTGACGCTGGCGCCGGCGGCCTCGAGCTTGGTCCTGGCTTCCTCGGCGGCCTCCTTGGCGACCTTCTCCAGCAGCGCCTTGGGAGCGCCGTCGACGAGGTCCTTGGCCTCCTTGAGGCCCAGGCCGGAGACGATCTCGCGGACAACCTTGATGACGCCGATCTTCTTGTCACCGGCGGCCTCGAGGATGACGTCGAACTCCGACTGCTCCTCGGCGGCCTCGGCGGCGGCGGGGGCGGCTGCACCCGGGGCGGCCGCAACGGCGACCGGGGCGGCCGCGGTGACCTCGAAGGTCTCCTCGAACTTCTTGACGAACTCCGAGAGCTCCAGCAGCGTCAGTTCCTTGAACGCGTCGAGCAGCTCGTCTGTGGACAGTTTTGCCATGATGTGGTCCTTCCTGATTTTTTCGGGCTAGTGGGGTTGGGCTTAGGCGGCTTCTTCGGCGGCCTTCTTCTCTTGAAGCGCGGCAGCCAGGCGGGCGACCTGCGATGCGGGTGCGTTGAACAGGCCGGCGGCCTTGGCGAGGTTGGCCTTCATCGCGCCGGCCAGCTTGGCCAGCAGCACCTCGCGTGACTCCAGGTCGGCGATGCGCTCGACCTCGGCGACCGACAGCGCGCGGCCGTCCATGTAGCCGCCCTTGATGACGAGCGCCTTGTGGTCCTTGGCGAACTTCTTGATCGCCTTGGCCGCGTCGACCGCCTCGCCCTTGACGAACGCGATCGCGGTGGGACCGGCGAACAACTCGTCGAGTCCCTCGATGCCGGCGTCGGACGCGGCCCGCTTGACGAGCGTGTTCTTGGCGACGGTGTAGGTCGCGGACTCGCCGAGCGACCGGCGCAGCTCGGCAAGGTTGGCCACCGTCAGGCCGCGGTACTCGGTGACGACGGTGGCTGTCGACTCCTTGAACTGCTCGGCGATGTCGGCAACGGCGGTGACCTTGTCAGCCTTGGCCATGCATGCCTCCTTCTAATGGGTATCGGGTGTTCCTCCGACGGCCGCAAGGGGCGGGAAATGACGAACGCCCCGACGCAGACAGGTCGGGGCGCTTAAAGCAGTAGCCTCGTCCTCCTGCGTGGGCCGCCGGGATATCCCGGACCTTCAACCGATTTCTCGGTGACCGACGGTCTTCGGTGGAACGCCGTCAACAATAGCGTGCCGCCCGCCGATCAGCCAAAACGCACAGGAACGCGGCTCTCTAAGTCCGCCAGCGGAGCCCCTTTTCCCGCGAGCGTGCGCGTCTGTACGCCGACACGCCGCGTTGAAGCGGCATTTTGCGGTCGCTCGCGGCCGACGAGTGTGCGCTGTCTACAGCGTGTGGGCGGGCTGACGAATTTCGAGTGGTGGGCTACTCGTGTGGGTGTGCGCCGGGACCTTGACGCTGTTCAGCGAAGGGGCGTTCCCGCGATGCGCCGTGTCTCGCCCGCCCCGCCAGGAGGATCAATGTCGAACGACGATCATGGCACCAGCGCAAAAAAGCGTTCGTGCGAGTACAACCCGGGACCCGTGGCCGGAACGGCCGTCGTGCACGGAGCCACCTTCAAAGACAAGAAACTGCAGTACGCCAACGTCGACGGGCTGGCGATCTTCGAGGGCGACATTGTGCTGGGCACCGTCGAGGAGGTGGAAGGCCCGCAGCCCGAGGGCATCGGCATCACCGGTGAGCAATTCCGCTGGCCACATGCGGCGGTGCCGTTCGAGATCGATCCCGCGTTACCCAACCAGCGCCGGGTCACCGACGCGATCGCGCACTGGCACGCCAACACCAGGATGCGGTTCGTGCCCCGCACCGGGGCGAATGCCAACTTCTTCCCGGACTTCGTGCGGTTCCTGCCAGCTGACGGATGTTCGTCCCCGGTCGGCAGGCGCAGGACCGGTGCACAAGAGATCCGCCTGGGCGCGGGCTGCACCACCGGCAACGTGATCCACGAGATCGGGCACGCGGTAGGGCTTTGGCATGAGCAGAGCCGCGAAGACCGCGACAGCTTCGTCACCATTCAAACAGCGAACATCGATCCGGACGCGCGACACAATTTCAATCAGCACATCTCGGACGGGGACGACATCGGGGCGTACGACTTCGGCTCGATCATGCACTACGGCGGCACCGCGTTCTCGACGAATGGCAACGCCACCATCGTGCCGAAAGTAACCCTTCCGCCCGGGGTGGTGATGGGCCAGCGCACAGCGCTCTCGGCGGGCGACATCGCCGCGGTCGAGACCCTGTACCCGCGCGCGGGTCGCCTGGTCGACCGGAGTGCGGAGTTCGGGACACCGCCCGCGGCAAGCCCGCCGACGGCATGCGTGATCCCCGGATTGGGGGTGCATAACATCGCCTATCGCGACACGTCGGGACGACTACACGAGCTGTGGCGTGACGCCCAAGGCGGTACCGGCACAACCAATCTCACCGGCAACGCGAACGCGCCAACCGCCGCGGGAAACCCGTTCGCCTACGTCGACACGGCGCGTAACACCGAGATCCTGCTGTTCCGCGGCGGCGACGGCACCGTGCGCAGCCTTTATTGGTCGACGGGAGCAGTTGGCCATGACAATCTCGGCGGGACCGCCGGGGCACCGAAGGCGTCTGGCGACCCAGTCGGCTACTATGACCCGGCCACCGACGGCCATCATGTGGTCTACCGAGGCGGCGACGGGCACCTGCACGAGATGTCCTGGACCGGCGTCGCGCCGGTCGGCTACGGCGGCAACCTGACCGGGGCAATCTCGGCGCCACGTGCCGTAGGCAATCCGGCCGCGTACAGCGGCGGCGGCTACAACATCGTCGTGTACCGCGCCACTAACGGTCGCATCATGTCGGTGTACTGGCAGAACGGTCCCAGCGGTCTTGACGATCTGTCCGGTACCGCCGGAACCCCCACGGCCGCCAGCGATCCCGCCGCGTACTACACCGCGCACAACGACACTCACCAAATCGTGTACCGCGCGGGCAACGGACACCTGTACGAGCTGTACTGGGTCGGCGTCGCTCCTGTGGCCGGGTGGGATCTCACCGCAGCCACGGGCGCACCGCCTGCGGTGGGCAACCCGTCCGCGTACTACGTCGGCGCCGAGAACACCAAGCACGTCATCTACCGCTCATCCGACGGTCGGCTGCACGAGATCTGGTGGTATCCCGGCGCGACACCGGGATATGGCGACCTCACGGCGTTCGCCGGGGCGCCGCCCGCCGCGGACAGCCCCGCGGGGTTCACCGAGAACGGGCGCCAGCACGTCGCGTATCGCGGAACCGACAGCCGCATCTACGAGATTCGCTGGTAGCGCCCTCACACGAGGGTCACGGGCACGTCGAGGGCACTCACATCACCCACGGCGGGCACCGGAACGCTCTGCGTCGACAGCAAGTCACCGACGGTTACGTCTCCGCCGCCGGTGATGTCGATGTGGCACTCCAGCGAAAGTTGTTGGCCGGCTTCCAGTTCCGGTGCTGACAGCTCGAACGGAATCCGGCCATTCGGCCGCACCACGGCGTTGGACAGCGTGATGCTGGCAATGACGGGGGCGCGGGCATCGGCGTACGTCACGTCGCGCACCTCGACGACGGCGTGGGCGACCGCCGACGGCGCATTGGCGGGCAGGACCACCGTCCCCCGGATTCGCCTGGGCACACCGACACGCTACCCGTGCCCCGCAGCCCCCGTCCCTCCCGCGAACGTGCGCGTCTGTATGAGGACACGCCCCGCGCCGGGGCGGCATATTGTGCACGCTCGCGGCTCACGAGTGTGCGCTGTCGAGCAGGGCAGCGGCGCCGACCAGGCCGGCGTCGCCGCCGAGCTCGGCGGGCAGCACGCGCAGGCCGCGCAGAAAGTCCAGGCCCGCGTAGGACGCCAGCGCCTCGCGCAGCGGGTCGAACAGCAGCGCACCGGACTTGGCCACCCCACCGCCGATGACAACCAGGTCCAGGTCGCATACCGCCCCCACCGACGCGATCGTCGCGGCGACGGCGGTTGCGCCACGCCGAAAGGCGCGCAGCGCCACCGCATCTCCCGCGGTGGCGGCATCGGCCAGTTCCTTGGCGTCGGCCTCCGCCGGAGCGACCCACCCGTGCTCGCGCGCCCACTGGGCCATCCGCGGGCCGCCGGCGACCGTTTCGACGCAGCCGTGTCCCCCGCAGGCGCACAGGGCGCCGTCGGGTTCGACGACGACGTGGCCGACATGTCCGGCGTTACCGGTGCGGCCGTCGTAGGGGGCGCCGTCGAGCACCAGGCCGCCGCCGACGCCGGTGGAGACCACCATGCCGAGCAGGAATTGCGCGCCGCGGCCGGCGCCGCGCCAGTACTCGCCCATCGCCATGCACAGGCCGTCGCCGCCCAGCCGGACGGGAACGCCAGGCAGCGTCGCCTTTACCCGCTGCACGATTGGAAAGCGTTGCCACGCAGTGACATTGATCGGGCTGACGGTGCCGCTTGGCAGATCGATGGGCCCGGCGGACGCCACGCCGACCCCGCGCACACCGCCATCGGCTGTGGCCGCCGCCTCGGTGATCAGCCGCTCGACCACCGCCCAGATTGCCTCGGCATCGCCGTCCGGGGTGGGCAGCTTGGCATTGTGGATCAGGATGCCGTCGGAATCCACCAGGGCCGCAGCGATTTTCGTGCCGCCGATGTCGATGGCCAGCGTGAGGTCGGTCATCAATGTTTGTGGGTGTTGTCGGGCTGGCGGGGATCGCCGGGATGCTCGTAGCCCGGAGCAAGCTCGACGAGCTCGGCGCGGCGGGCGTCCAGCCACAGCCGGAACGCCCGGCGGCGGGCCGCGCCGCGCAGATGTTCGGTGATCGCGGAACGCACGTCGTCGAGCGGCGGGGCATCGGCCGCCCGACGGTGCCACCCGCGATGATCGGCCGGACGCGCCACGAAGCGCATCGGGTTGCGGACGTGGTAGCCGACCACATCGGCTTCGCTGACGTCGACGGCGGCGGTGATGTGCGCGAACAGCGCCCGGGCCAGCGGGTCGGCCAGCGCCGAGGCGGCCACGCTGCCGATATCCAGCCGGGCCGCCATATCCGGCAGCAGCTCGTCCTCGGTGGGCGCAGCGTCGGCGGTCAGGCCGCACGCGGCCGCCTCGGCGGCGATCACCCGCTCGGTCACCAGCAGCTGGGTCAGCCAGCGGCGCAGCTGCCGCCCTTCGCTCGTACCGGGGCCGGGCAGCGCCGCCGCCAGCATGGTGCCGCGCAGACGCGCCTCGCGCGCGTCCACGTCGTCGACCGGCACCGCAACTCCGTCGACGATCGCGGCCACGTGCGCGCTCATCGGACGATCACCCTCACCGCGGGCGAGTAGATCAGCCGCCCGGCGCAGCCCACCCGGATCAACGCCCACCATTCGCCGGGTTCCACCCAGGCGGGCGGGGCCACGTCGAAGCCGAGCTCTGCGGTGCCACCGGCCCGCAGCACCGTGCCGAATGCGGCCGGGCCCATCCACTCCCAGGTGCCCCACGGACTGATCAGGTGGGCCTCCACGGCCAGATCGGCGCGGGCGTCGGTGCCGATGGTGGCCGCAAGCCGGGCGGACTCGCCGGCCGCGACGTGCACTTCCTCGGGTTCGCTGATCAGCCGCAGCACGTCCAGCCCGGACGGAGCGCCGACGACCACCATGCACACGTCCTCGACCACCTGTCGCCAGGCGGCCGGCATCGTGGCGTCGCCGCTGCCGGTGACGGCGAGTTCGGCGCGCACCGGGTAGAGCCCGGCGGGCGTCCCCGGCGGCATCGTCAACGCGACGTCGGTCTCCAGGTACTCGCCCGGCGGCAGTACGAACGGCAGACCGGCCGGGTCGGCCGTCCAGCCCTCGGGACACCGCAGCCGCACCGTGCCGTGTAGCGCCGTGTCGCTGCAGTCGCTGGCCGCGGTAAGCCTCAGCAGCACTTCATCGTCCGGCCCGGCATCGACGCGGTGCGGGTGCAGGTGTGCGACGGCCGGCAGCCCGCCGAGAGGTGCCGGACCGCGATTGTGCAGCCAGTACCGCGCGTAAAGGGGTTGCGCCGCTTCGCTATCCGGCGCGAGTTGGGCATGGTCGGCGTCGAGCACCTTCGGCATGTTGAGCCGGGTCAGCACGGTGGCGATCTCGTAGCCGTGCAGCGTCAGCCCGTCGGATGCCAGGTGCTGCACACGCGGCTGCTCCAGGAGGTCGACGCGCGCGGCCGAAGACACCTTGCGCAGCCCGGATTTGATCACGACATCGCTTGTCCCCCCGCATGTTTCGACCAGTCGGACCGCCACGCCGTCGGCCGGGTCGACGGGCTGGCCGCTGCCGGCGGCCAGCGGGTTGCCTGCCGCCTTGAGTGCACCGAGCGCAATGGAACCGGCCGGCTCGACCTCGAACAGCGAACCCCACGCCGGCAGCCCGCCCGCGGCGGCGTCTTCCCCGGCGACGGAAAGCAGCGGATGGGAGAACTCCGCGCTGCGGGCCGGGATGCCTGCTTGTCGCCAGTCGCCGTCGCCGGACACCAGCGCGTAGTCGAAGGTGTGGGTCCAGTGCTGGAGCTGGAAGTTCGAACCGTCGGGTGCGGTCCGCCGCGGCGGGTCGATCCAGGTGCCCGACGGCCAGCCCGTGCACGAACGTATCAGCGAGGTGTGCAGGGTGCCCTCGGAGTCGACGGCGAAACTCGGTATGCCGCGGTTGAGCAGTGCCACGGTGCGTGAGTCGAAGGTTTCCAGCTCGGAGGGCGCGTCCTGCTCGACGGTGATCTCGGCATCGGCGAGATCGTCGACAACCGCGGCGACCGCGCTCTGCAGCTCCGATCCCGCGATCACCAGCACCGGCAGCGCGCGCACGCGACGCAGATCCGCGCCGGGCACCCATTCGTCGGCCAGCGACGCTGCGGCGGGCACCCACACCCGGGCCTCGCCGGTGGCGTACAGCTGCCGCTTGAGCTCCTCGGCGTACACCGGGTCGGCGTCGGCGAGCACCGCCGCGGTGAATTCGTTGTGGTCGGGTCCGCCGAGCGCGATCCGCGCGTCCGGCAGGTTGGAGTCGACGTCGAGGAAGCCGTAGCGCGGTCCTTCGGCGCTGCTACACGTCGCGGTGACACCGGCGCGCACCAGCGCGACCATCAGGTCGCGCGCCCACGACGCCGATGCCGTCGGCGTCACGACTTCGGCCACCGACACGGCGCGAACCTTCTCGCCGATGCGGACCCGTGCGGCCGAGGACACCCCGAACCAGCCGTAGGCCGGGTTGTCCAGCGTCCACGGATGCGCGGCGGCATCGACCGCGCTCTCGGCACCGCGCTCGTGCATCAGCCCGAACCCGCGCCCGATGACGGCGTCGCCCACCTCGCTCACCGGCAGCGCGCCCGGCACCGGGCACGGCCAGCGCAGCCGCACCAGCCGGTCGACGCCGGTGAATTCGTCGATCGTGGTCTGGCAGTCCACCCGGGCCAGCCCGTGCCACAGCGTCACCGTCTGGGTGTAGCGCAAGACGTCGCCGATCCGGCCGCGGACAACCAGCCGCCGGCCCAGTGGGCCGTCGTAGCCGCGCACCGACTCGGCCGCCGCCGCCGACGACGTGACCACCGGACCCTTCGGCAGCAGGTGCCACGGCCCCTCCCCGGCCTGAGGGTGCACCGGATACTCGTCGTAGACGGCCAGCTCGTTGCCCACCGCGCCGTCGGCGATCAGCTCGCGGCCCGAGTCCACCTCGACGAGCGAGCTCACCCCACCGCCGCGGGCCGGATCGATGCGCAGCCGGTAATGCTCATTGGCAATCTCGTTGCCGTCCAAGGCTTCCCAGCCCGTCACGGCAGACGTCGACAGGCGGTACGAACGCCAGCCGAGCGACGGCACATCGCGCGCCAGCCAGGTGACCGAACGCCCCCCGTGCTCGACCAACGCCGGCACCTTGGCGCCGTCGGAATCCACCACCCGGACACCGGCGCCCAGCGGCGGGTCCAGCCGCGCCGTCACCAGGTCGGTGCGGTTGTGCGCCAACGGATTCCACACCACAACCGATCCGTCGACTGCACTGGACAGCAGTGTGAGCGAGTTGTCGCGTGCGGTTCGACCCAGTTCCCACGCGTCGCGCCAACCCGTCAGCAGGTCGAGGTACACCTGGTCGGATTCCGAGCCGGTGATCGCGTCGTGGTGTGCGCCGTAGGCCAGTTGCACCCAGGCCTTGGCCAGCGCCGCCTGCGGATAGGTAGCACCGGTCATCAGGCCGGCGAACACCGCGAAACGTTCGGCGTCCAGCACGGCGTCCTCGGCGGCCCGGTTGGCCTGCTTGGTGTCGATGTAGGAGACGTCCTTGCCGGTGTAGATCGGATTCATGTCCCTGGTCTGCGGCGAGGGCTCGTCACCGCGCGCATCGAGTTCGGCACGCACCGCCGCGAAAAACTCACTGGGGAGCGCACATACGAACTTCGGCCACGTGTACCGCGAATTCCAGTCCCGGTGGATCTGTGTGACCCACTTGTTCGGCGGCGTGTAATCGGTGCCGACCGGCAGCAGCACGTTGCGCGTCAACGCGACCTTCTTCAGCTCGGTGAAGAGCTTGTGCGTCGCCGCCTCCGCCTCGTGCAGCGAGGCCGACGAATCCATCCACCACCCGCCCGAGTAGTGCGCCGGCATGTAGTGGGTCAGCATGCCGCGCCCCGACGGTGACATCCACTCGAACTCGCTGCAGAACTGCATGCGCTGCGGGTCGCCGTCGCCGGCCATCGGGCCCCACTGGTGAAACGGGCCGCGGGCCCACGAACTGGAGGTCAGCCCGGCGTCGGCGGCGATCCCGGGGAACTGCGGATCGTGCCCGAACACGTCGAGCTGCCATGCCGTGGCCGGGTCGGCGCCGAGCACATCACGCTGAAAGCCTATGCCGTGCACGAAATTTCGGATCGTGGTCTCGGGGCTGGTGAGGTTGGTGTTGGGCTCGTTGTAAGCGCCGCCCATGATCTCGACGCGGCCCTCGGCAATGAACCGTCGCAGGTCAGCGCGGTCCTCGGGGTAGGTGTCCCAGTACGGCTTAAGGTAGTCCACCTCGGCCAGCACGAACTTGTATTCCGGCTCGCGGCGGGCCATTTCGAGATGAGCGCGCACCAGGTCGAAGCCGTTGGTCTGCCGGCACTGACCGGGCGTGTCTTCGGTCCACACGCTGGTGTAGGCGGCCTGCGTGTTCCACCACACCGGGTCGTAGTGGAAGTGGCTGATCATGTACATCGTCCAGCCCGGTTCGGCGACCGTGAAGACAAACGGCGCGTCGGCATCCCCCGCCACCACCCGCGCGGTACGGCGCTGGCCGGCGACCGGACGGTCGACCGCCACCGGCACATCGACCACGCCGTTGGCCGGATCGGCCAGTCGCGGTGCGGGTGTGGTCAGGCCGCCGCCCTCCACCCGGATCGGCGTCGGCTCGGTGCAGTCGGTGTAGCTGACCCGCAGCAGTTGGAGCGGCGCATCCGCCGGCCCGATGAACAACTCCGTCGACTCCGCGGAGGTGACGCGCATAACTTCAACCCTACGGCGTCAGGGCCGGGAAACATCGACGATCAGAGCCCGGTGATCCGAGATCGGCAGAGCGGGCGCCCAGCAGTGGTCCGCGCGAAGATTGCGGTCGTCGGTGAGGATGTGGTCGAGCTGACGATCGGGAACGTCGGCCGGAAACGTCGGCGCGGCGCCGAGCGGTCTCAGGCGGGACCAGCGACTCGGAGTGGGTGGCGTCATGTTGAGGTCACCCATGAGCACCCGCGGTCCGGGGAAGCCCCGCAAGTCTCGGACGAGGTGCCGCAGTTGCACGCGGTTCCATCCGGGTACGAACGACAGATGCGTGTTGGCGACCGTCAAGGGCCCCAGCGGGGTGTCCAACCGCGCGACCATCGCCGCGCGCGGTTCCTCGTCGACCATCATCACCCGATTGGGTCCGGGCAGATACATCGGAAACTTCGCCGGGATGCGGGGCAGGCGGACCACCTGCCAACTGTCGGCGGGGAACCGTGACAGCAGCGCGATTCCGTAGGCCGCGGTGCCGGGCTGTTCGCGTCCCGTGGCGGCCATCCAAGTCGCGCCGGGGGTGCCCGAGATCGCCGCGACGAAGCGGTGGCTCACCGCGCCCATCGCCTCGGCGGCGACCGCGGTCAGGTCGGCCATTCCCGAGCGGGGCTGGTCGAGGTCGACCTCCTGCAGCGCCAGCACGTCGGCATCCAATTCGCGTACCGACGCGACCAGCCGGTCAAGCTCGATAACGTCGTCCCTGACGCTGTGCCCGTGAAGGATGTTGAAGGTGGCCATCCGCATGGGTATTACCTACCACCATGACCGCCGATCACCCCCGAGGATGACCCGTGCCCGCACGCAATGACGAGTTGCGCGACGCGTTGAAACGCGCCGCGTCGGCCCTCAAGGCACACGGACCCGAGTTCGCCCTCGCCGGCAGCTACGCCCTGTGGGTTTACGGCGGCCCGGAGCCCGTGCACGACGTGGATTTCGTCGTCGCCGAGCCCGACGCCGACACCGCCGCGGCGACACTCGAACAGGCCGGTTTCACTATCGAGCGCACGCCGGAGGACTGGCTGTTCAAAGCCTGCGTCGGCGACGATTTCGTCATCGACGTGCTGCACCGGCTCAACGGCGTGCCGGTCGACGCGGCGACGATCCGTTCAGCCGATGAACTCGACGTCCTCGCCATCCGCATGCCGGTGTTGTCGCCTACGCAGGTGGTGACCGAGAAGCTCTGCTCGCTCAACGAACACCACTGCGACTTCGCGGCACTGCTGCCGGCGGCCCGCGCGGTTCGCGAGCAGGTGGACTGGGAGCGGGTGCGCGCCGACACCGCCGACAACGACTTCGCGGCGACGTTTCTGGTGCTCACCGACCGGCTGGGCATCACCGGCTGACTCCCGCGCGGCGCAGACGTTCGGCCACCGTGTGAACGGCGCGGGCCACCTCGGGTGGTTCGAGAACTTCGAAATCGCAGCCGACCATGGCGAAATACAGCGCCATCCGTTCGGGGTCGTCGGCGCCGGCGGTGACGACGCAGGCGTCGGCCCCGTCGGACTCGATGCTCGCCGAACCCGGCGAGAAGTGCTGTGCCACAACGTGTTGCGGGGCGAAGTAGCGGACGCGCGCCACGTATCGGTACGGCGACGCGCTGATCGAGCGCCGCACGAACGCCGCCGCATCGGGCGCCACGCGCGCTGCGAACGTGCTGCCCAGCGCCCGCACGTCGCGCATCCGGTCCAACCGCAGGCTGCGCCAGTCCTGGCGGTCACGGTCGTAGGCCAGCAGATACCAGCGCCGGCCGGTGGTCACGAGCTGATAGGGCTCCAGGCGCCGCTGGGTGCCCGCACCGGACCGGTCGACGTAGGAGGCGGTGACATGCTCGCGGTCGCGGCAGGCGCGGGCCAGCGTCATCAGCACGTCGGGTTCCACCGGCGAGTCCGACGAGTTCGGGGTCAGCGTGACCGTCGCGTCGTGGACCGCCGACACCTGCGACCGCAGCCGCGACGGCATCACCTGGTCGAGCTTGCTCAACGCCCGCAACGCCGACTCGCCGACCCCGGCCACGCTGCCACCGGCGGCCAGCCGCAGACACACCGCCATGGCCACCGCCTCGTCGGGATCGAGCAGCAGCGGCGGCAGCGCGGCGCCCGCACCCAGTTGATAGCCGCCGCCGTGGCCCTTGCTGGCGTGCACCGGGTAGCCGAGGTCGCGCAGCCGTTCCACGTCACGGCGCACGCTGCGGGTGGTGACGCCGAGCCGGTCCGCCAGTTCGCCGCCCGTCCACACCCGTCTGGACTGCAGCAGGCCCAGCAGCTGCAGCACCCGGCTCGTCGTTTCGGACATGGAACCACCCTGCCGCATTCATAGGACCGAAACTGTCCTATATAGCTGCCAGGGTAGCCCGCATGGACACGAGGATCAGCCTGACCACCCAGCTGGCCGACCAGCTGGACTTCCACTGGACGAACCAGCTGCGACCCCGTCTCGACGGCCTGGGCGACGACGAATACTTCTGGGAGCCGGTGGGAGACTGCTGGACGGTTCATCGCGGCGGTTCGATCGACTTCACCTATCCCCAGCCCGATCCCGCCCCGTTCACCACGATCGCGTGGCGGCTCGCGCACGTCATCGTCGGTGTCCTCGCGGTCCGCAATCACGCCCACTTCGGCGGGCCGCCCGCGGACTACATGAGTTGGGACTACGCCACCGACGCCGCGACCGCACTGCGCCAGCTCGACGACGCCTACGCAAAATGGATCGCCGGCGTGCGGGGCCTGACCGATGATGACCTGGGCCGGCCGTGCGGTCCGGCCGAGGGCCAGTGGGCCGACCACCGGCTGTCCGAGCTGATCCTGCACATCAACCGGGAGATGATTCACCACGGCGCCGAAATCGCCTGCATCCGTGACCTGTACGCCCACACCGACAAGGAGAAATAGCGATGCCCGGAATGCCCCCGCCCACCGCCGACGAACGTCAGACCCTGCTCGAGTTCCTCGCCTTCCAGCAGAACGCGTTCTTCGCGGTGGCCTACGGGCTTACCGACGAGCAGGCGCGGTCCAAGCCGTCGGTGAGCGCGCTGTCGATCGGCGGTCTGGTCAAGCATGCCGCCGGAGTGCAGCGCGGCTGGGCGCAGCGGGCCGCGTCCGCGCCGGAATTTCCGCCACCCGATACCCGGCCGGTCGCAGAGCAGATGGCCGCTTACGAGGACGAGTACGTGATGCGTGACGACGAAACCCTCGACCAACTGCTGGAGGCGCTCAAGGCGCAGAACGCCGAGACGCTGCGGATCATCGCCGAAGCCGATCTGGACACACCGGTTCCGGTTCCGCACGACGTGCCGTGGTTTCCTCAGGACGTGGAGCGCTGGTCGGTGCGCTGGGTGGCCATGCACCTCATCGAGGAGCTGTCGCGCCATGCCGGGCACGCCGACATCATCCGCGAATCCATCGACGGCGCAACGATGTACGAGCTGATGGCCGGGGTCGAGGGCTGGCCGGAGACCGACTGGATCAAGCCCTGGAGGCCCGCGTAAACCACGCGGCGCCGGCCCCTGACGTCGGTCAGTTCGCGGCTTTCTCTGCTTCGTACTTCTTGGTCATGTGTTCGATCGCACTCAGAGCTGTCTGGGCGAGGCCGTCGCGCAGCTGGCCGGCCCGCCGGGCGGCGTCCAGCGTCGGTTCTGCCTGACCCTGAAAGTGGGGCATGACTTCAGCGGCGAACAGCTCCGCGGACCGCTTCGTCGCCGCCGGGTTCGCCCACTCATGGCCCATCTGCAACATGCAGCCGAACCCACCGGACTGGTCCCACAGCCGTTGTACCTGTGCCCTGGCCCGCTCCGGGGTGCCGATCACGCCGGCACCCATATTGTTGATGACGTCGATCATCTCGTCGACGCGATCGCCGGGCATCGTCATTTGGGGGAACGCGGCAACCTTCTGGAAGTACCGGAACCAGGCTTCGATACCGAACCTCACGTCGGCGCGTGCCTGTTCGTCGGTCTCCGCGACGTGAAACGGCCCGACCAGCGTCCAGAGTCCGCGGTCGACCCGTGTCCCGAATGCTGCTGCCCGCTCCTCCACGATGCCCCAGTGGTGAGCGAGCGCGTCGAAGCCGTCCACGATGAGCGTCGCCCCGATCGAAAGCAGGCCGATGCCGTGTTTGCCTGCCAGCCGGGCACCCGTCGGCGAGGCCACCGCTGCCACTGCCAGCGGTATGCCGCCGTCGGAGTACGGGGCGAGCTGTAGCCGTGCGTCGATCAACTCGTGGGTGGCGGTCTTGGCGGTGACGGGTTCGCCGGCGAGTAGGCGAACAACGATGTCAAGATTGGTCTCCAGCAGTTCGCGAGTATCCGTCGGACTCAGGCCGATCATCGCCGAATCCGTGGGCAGCGAGCCGGGACCCATACCCCCGATCACTCGCCCGTGGGTCAGGTGATCGAGCAACATCAGCCGATCGGCCACCCACAGCGGGTTGTGATACGACAGCGAGATGACCCCGGTACCGAACCGGATCCGTGGGGCGCGCTGCGCTGCAGCAGCGATGAAAACCTCTGGTGAGCTGATGATCTCGGTGCCTGCCGAGTGGTGCTCACCGATCCACGCCTCGTCGTAGCCGAGCGCGTCGAGGTGCTCGACGAATTCGAGGTCACGTTGCAATGCAAGTGTCGGATTCGTCCCGGCCGGATGAAACGGCGCGATGAAGTATCCGAAGCGCAGCTTGGCCACCGGGGGCCTCCTTACGATCGACCTATGTGTGAAACTTAGCGACCGGCTACCGCTCCACGTGTCGAACTCGCAATCTTCCGCCATGTAGCGGGGCCCGTGAGGCGCCGAGACGTAGGCCAGTGCGGCCTCGTCCGCGGGTCGCCGCAGTCGCGTAGGTGTCGCGGGGGACGCGGCGCGCAACCGGGTGACGTGTGACCGAGTCCACACGTTTTCTCGCGTTCACCCGCCGTTTGAGACACTGCGAGGATGAGTACGACTAAGCACCGCGAGGTAGCCAAGCTTGACCGGGTGCCGTTGCCGGTCGAGGCCGCCCGCATCGGCGCGACGGGTTGGCAGATAACCCGCACCGGCGCACGGGTCGTCACCAAGCTCGCCGGCCGCGGCTCACTACAGCACAAGATCATCAAGGAAATCCCGCAGACATTCGCCGATCTGGGACCCACGTACGTGAAGTTCGGCCAGATCATCGCCTCCAGCCCGGGCGCGTTCGGCGAATCGCTGTCGCGGGAGTTCCGCAGCCTGCTCGACGCCGTTCCGCCCGCCGACAGCGGTGAAGTGCACAAGCTGTTCAAGGAGGAACTCGGCGACGACCCGTCGAAGCTGTTCGCCTACTTCGAGGAGGAGCCGTTCGCCTCGGCGTCGATCGCACAGGTGCACTACGCGACGCTGCACAGCGGCGAGGACGTCGTCGTCAAGATCCAAAGGCCCGGCATCCGCCGCCGGGTGGCCGCCGACCTGCAGATCCTCAAGCGCTTCGCGCAGGTCGTCGAGCTGGCCAAGCTGGGCCGGCGGCTGTCGGCCCAGGATGTCGTCGCCGACTTCTCCGACAACCTGGCCGAGGAGCTCGACTTCCGGCTCGAGGCGCAGTCGATGGACGCGTGGGTGTCGCACATGCACGCCTCGCCGCTGGGCAAAAACATCCGCGTGCCCCAGGTGTACTGGGACCACACCACCCAGAAGGTGCTGACGATGGAGCGGGTGCACGGCATCCGCATCGACGACGCGGCCGCCATCCGCAAGGCCGGCTTCGACGGCGTCGAGCTGGTCAAGGCGCTGCTGTTCAGCGTCTTCGAAGGCGGCCTGCGGCACGGCCTGTTCCACGGCGACCTGCACGCCGGCAACCTGTACGTCGACGCCGACGGCAAGATCGTGTTCTTCGACTTCGGCATCATGGGCCGCATCGATCCACGCACCCGCTGGCTGCTGCGCGAGCTGGTGTACGCGCTGCTGGTCAAGAAGGACCACGCCGCTGCCGGCAAGATCGTCGTACTGATGGGCGCCGTCGGCACCGTGAAGCCCGAGGGGCAGGCGGCCAAGGACCTGGAGGCGTTCGCCGCCCCGCTGACCATGAAATCACTGGGCGACATGTCCTACGCCGAGATCGGCAAGCAGCTCTCGACGCTGGCCGACGCCTACGACGTGAAGCTGCCGCGCGAGCTGGTGCTGATCGGCAAGCAATTCCTCTACGTCGAGCGATACATGAAGCTGCTGGCGCCGAAATGGCAGATGATGTCCGATCCGCAGCTCACCGGGTACTTCGCCAACTTCATGGTCGAGGTCAGCCGCGAGCACAAGGACGAGCTGGAGGTCTGACTTGGACGTCCGCAGTGGCACCGCGAAGTCCGGCGACCTCGAGATCTACTACGAGGACATGGGCGACCCGAACGACCCGGCCGTCCTGCTCATCATGGGTCTCGGTGCGCAGTTGTTGTTGTGGCGCAAGGGTTTCTGCGAGAAGCTCGTCAACCAGGGCCTGCGCGTCATCCGTTACGACAACCGCGACGTGGGACTTTCCACGAAGGTGACCGGCCGCCATACCGGCCAGCCGCTGACCAAGCGGATGATCCGCTCGTTCTTCGGCCTGCGCAGCAAGGCCGTCTACGCGCTGGAGGACATGGCCGACGACGCCGCCGCGGTGCTCGACCACCTGAACATCGACCGAGCGCACATCGTCGGCGCGTCGATGGGCGGCATGATCGCCCAGATCTTCGCCGCCCGACACAGCCGCCGCACCAAGACCTTGGCGGTGATCTTCTCCAGCAACAACCAGCCGATGCTGCCGCCGCCGGCGCCGCAGCAGTTGCTCGCCATCACCAAGGGACCGCCACCGGGATCGCCGCGCGAGGTGATCATCGAGAACGCCATCCGGGTGAGCAAGCTCATCGGCAGCCCCGCCTACCCGGCGCCCGAAGACCGGATCCGGGCCGAGGCCATCGAGGGCTACGACCGCGCCTACTACCCGGCCGGTATCGGCCGCCATTTCGCCGCGGTCCTCGGCAGCGGCAGCCTGCTGGGCTATGACCGGCAGATCACCGCGCCCACGGTGGTGATCCACGGCCGCGCCGACAAGCTGATGAGGCCCCGCGGCGGACGGGCCGTCGCCCGCGCCATTCGGGGCGCCCGGCTGGTGCTTATCGACGGCATGGGCCACGAACTCCCCGAGCAGCTGTGGGACGAGATCATCGGCGAACTCAAGACCAATTTCGCCGAAACTGGCTGACCCGCCGACCGCGCGATTCGTGACTGACGGCCCGATCGGTTAGCATTTTCAACCGAGTGCACCGGGGTGCGTGCTGTCAATAAGACGCCCAAAGGCCTCTGACCAGCCAGAAAGGCACGAAATCCATGGCCCAATCGACGGGCAAACACAAGCCGCACTTCGAGGACGTCCAGGCTCATTACGACCTGTCCGACGACTTCTTCCGGCTATTCCTGGACCCGACGCAGACCTACAGCTGCGCATACTTCGAACGCGACGACATGACGCTGGAGGAGGCGCAGCTCGCCAAGGTCGACCTGGCGCTGGGCAAGCTGGGCCTTCAGCCCGGCATGACGCTGCTCGACGTCGGCTGCGGCTGGGGATCGACCATGATGCGCGCGATCGAGCGCTACGACGTGAATGTCATCGGCCTGACGCTGAGTGAGAACCAGAAGGTCCACGTCGAGCAGTTGTTCGCCGCATCCGACAGCCCGCGCACCAAGCGGGTGCTGCTGGCCGGCTGGGAGCAGTTCAACGAGCCGGTGGACCGGATCGTGTCGATCGGCGCATTCGAGCACTTCGGTTTCGACCGCTACGACGATTTCTTCAAGATGGCCCATGCCGCGATGCCCGACGACGGCGTGATGCTGTTGCACACCATCACCTCGTATACGTTTCCGGAGATGGTCGAGCGCGGCATCCCGCTGACGTTCGAGGCCGCGCGTTTCGTGAAGTTCATCCTGACCGAGATCTTTCCCGGGGGTCGGCTGCCGTCGATCGAAAAGGTGCAGGAGCACTCGGCCAGGGCCGGCTTCAGGCTGACCCGCACCAGTCGCTGCAGCCGCACTACGCCCGGACGCTGGACATGTGGGCGGCGGCGCTGGAGGCCCACAAAGACGAGGCCATCGCGATCCAGTCCGAAACGGTCTACAAGCGGTACATGCATTACCTCACCGGGTGCGCGAAGTCCTTCCGGGGCGGCCATACCGACGTCAACCAGTTCACGTTGGAGAAGTAGCGGACCGGTTCGCGCACAGCGCCTGGCGGTAGCTAGGGTGTACAGCCGATGACGCCAGGTCGGACGGTATTCCGGGGACACGTAGGAGTAACGCGCATCGGCACGCTCTCGCCCAGGTAGGGTGCCGGTCACAGCCCGACGAACGCGCGATGAACCGCAGCGAAAGCATCATGGGGAAGGCAAAGCACGAATATGTCTGATAACTCAGCCGGTACCGCGGAGATGCGGCCGCACTTCGAGGACATCCAGGCCCATTACGACCTGTCCGACGACTTCTTCGGGCTGTTCCAGGATCCGACGCGGGTCTACAGCTGCGCGTACTTCGAGCGCGACGACATGACGCTGGAAGAGGCGCAGATCGCCAAGATCGACCTGAACCTCGACAAGCTCGACCTCAAGCCCGGCATGACGCTGCTCGACATCGGCTGCGGCTGGGGTGCGCCGATGAAGCGGGCCATGGAGCGCTACGACGTCAACGTCATCGGCCTGACACTCTCGAAGAATCAGCAGGCCTACTGCACGCAGCTGCTGGACAAGGTGGACAGCGACCGCTCACATCGAGGTGCTGCTGCGCGGCTGGGAGCAGTTCCACGATCCCGTCGACCGGATCGTGTCCATCGAGGCGTTCGAGCATTTCGGTTTCGAGCGCTACGACGACTTCTTCAAGAACTGCTTCAACATCCTTCCCGACGACGGCCGGATGACCATCCAGAGCAGCACCGGCTACCACCCCTACGACCTGGCCGCGCGTGGCAAGAAGCTCACCTTCGAGCTGGCCCGGTTCATCAAGTTCATCATCACCGAGATCTTTCCCGGCGGCCGGATCCCGACCGCGCAGATGATGGTGGAGCACGGCGAGAAGGCCGGATTCATCGTGCCCGAGTGCATCTCGTTGCGGCCGCACTACATCAGGACGCTGGGGATCTGGTCCGACGCCTTGGAGGCGAACAAGGACAAGGCCATCGAGATCACCGACGAGGAGAACTACCACCGCTACATGCGCTACCTGCGGGGCGCCCAGCACTACTTCATCGACGAGAGCATCGACGTCAATCTGGTGACCTACCTCAAGCCCGCGGCCGCCTAGCCTTTCTCCCTCGAGCTGTCAGGGGTCGGCTATGCAGCCTCACTACCCGCGCCGTTAGCCGAGCCGCCACCTGTTGCTGAGTTGCCGCCCGTTGAGGAGGCAGCGCCTGCACCGTCGGCATCGGCACTGCCGGTCTTAGGTGTGGTTGCCGCGGTCGACGGCTTCTTGCGCTTCTGGGTGACCACCGACTCGGTCAGATCAGCGATCTCGCGCAAGGCCGACCGAATCTGGCTCGGAATCTTCGGCCGCTTGGGCTTCGGAGCGGTGGAGGTGGCCGAGTTCGCCGACCTAGTTTCGACGGCCTTCGCAGTTGACGACCCGGTACCTGGATTCGCCTCGGCCTCGCGGGCCCCACCATTGTTTGTCGGCGCCGGATCGGGTGTGGCTGGCTCGGTTTCCATACCACTGCCCTGCGTCGACAGTGAACCATCAGACTCAGAGGCCGGCATCGTGCTCGCCGGTGGGTCGGCCGTATCCAAGGCGGCCAATGTCGACGGATTCGCGGTGCGGGCAAGCGTCGATGGCGTTGCCGGCGCATTGACTGTCGTCTCACCGAGGCCGGCCAGCGCCTGCTCGATGCCCTCGGGGATTGCCGCGGCGACGTCTAGCGTGAGCTCGATCGGGTTGAAGATCGGGATCAGCCGGAAATGGGTCGGTTGGCCGTACGGAATGCTTCGGTCGTAACCAGTTTCTTCAATGATCACCCGCAGCGCGGGTTCAATCAGGTCCGCCAACGGTGTCAACCCTATGCCATGCAGCGGCTGCACAAGCGGCAGCACCTTCGGGGTGACCGTGATGTACGTCGTGTCGCCGAAGTCCTGCACATCGATGATGTCGGGGTATTGCTCGGGGTTGTCCATCATCGCCTGCCATTCCTCCGGCGTATACCCGCCAGGAAGGCCGTCGGCGGTACCGGCGGCGCTGGGATCCGGATACGTGCCGTGGACGTACCCGAAGCCAGGACCCCCGAGTAACGCGTTGAACATGGCGAGAGGATTGGTCACATAGAGCGGGGCATCCGCAATGATGTCCCACTTGAGTGCGATGTCCGTGGTCGGGATTCCGGTGTCGGTCGGCATGGGCGGGCCGAAAGGAAATTCCACGATGGGGATCGAAAACCCACCCACCCGTGGATTGAGCCCGCCGTTGGGCCTGGAGACGTTACCGATCGCGACAATTTCGAGTTGGTTCTTGTTGGGATTGTTCGCGAGGCCGATCTTCTCGAAGGCGAGAATGGCACCGCTCTGGGAATACCCGAATAACACGATGCGGTCATCGGCACCAAGGTCACCCAGTTGCTCTTGCACGGCTGCGTCGAAGAGGTCGACACCGGCCAGTATCGAATCCTTCCACGTCAGGGCAGACGACCCGCCATACAACGGCCAGGCCGTTTCAGGGGTGAAGACCGAAACGAGGTCGCAGGCGGGGTCGGTGTCGGGCAGGCACGACGTGTTCGGATAGATGTAATAGTTCGCGACGTTCGGAATGTACCCCGGAAAGTCCGCCGGGTTGGGCGTGCCCGTGCCACCCATGATCAGCGCCGTCGTCGCCGCCTGCGTGGCGGCCGACGTCAGCGTTGCCGCAACGCCGAGTACGACGGCCCCCAGCAACGCCAGGATAAGAACGATTACTGATCGGCCAGTGGTACGCATCTGCCAACCTCCACCCGCGTCACCGTTGACTGGTTCGCGGGAGCGGCCCGCCCCCGCGTTTCGCCCACAGAGATGCTTGCACACAGCGTCGGCGGTTATAGCGGATTGGACGCCATTTTCCTGGCGGGACATGTCGGATTGGAGCCGCGTCGTTCGTCGGACGGGTAGAGAGTGGAACACGGGGTTCTGCTCGCCACCGGAAGGTCACATCAGATGTACTACTTCGCCCTGCTGCTCAGTCCTGAGGCCACCTCGGCGCCCGATCCCGAGGCCCAGGCTGCCGAGATGACGGCGTATCAGAATTTCCATGTCCGCGCCGGATCGGCGATCCGGGCCGGCGACGCGTTGACTCCGTCGGCTGCCGGGGTGCGGATCACCGGCGGGCCCGACGCTCCGACCATCACCGACGGCCCGTTCGCCGAAGGCACGGAGGTCGCCTGTGGCTACTACGTGTTCGAGGCGGACAACCTCGACGAGGCGCTGGCCCTGGCCCGCGAGATTCCCGCCGCTAGGTACGGCGCCGTGGAGGTGTGGCCGATGGTCGAATGGGTCGACCCGGCCAAGGCGCTGGACGGCAACACCTGGCTGGCGCTGCTGCTGGAGCCGCGCGATCAGGTGGTCACGCCCGGAACGCCGGAATGGGATGCGGGCATCACCAAGCACGTCGAATTCGGCGCCGCGGCCGGCGACCGGCTCAACGGCGGTGCGGCGTTGCATGCGCCGACCACCGCGACAACGGTGCGCGTGCGCGACGGCGAGGTCACGCTCACCGACGGCCCGTTCGTTGAAGGCGCAGAGGTCGCCAATGGCTTCTACCTGATCAACACGCCCGACCGCGACGAGGCCATCAAGGTGGCGTCGATGATTCCGGCGACGACGGTGGAGCTGCGGCAGCTGCTCGGGGTGTCTGGGCTCTGATTCACCGCGAATGACCAACCTGGACGGCGTCTTTCGGCGTGAATGGGGTCCGGCCGTGGCCACACTCGCGCGTTGGTCTGGTGACCTCACCGTCGCCGAGGACGCCGTCCAGGAGGCCTTCGCCGAATCGCTGCGCGCCTGGCCCCGCGACGGCGTGCCGGATAACGCCGGTGGATGGATTGTGACGGTCGCCCGCAACCGTGCCCTGGACCGGTTGCGGCGCGAATCCGCGCGTCCCGGAAAGGAACTCGCAGCGGTGCTCGATGACATAATCGCGCGCACCGACCGCGCGGGCGTGCCGCATCAGGTCCGCGACGACGAGCTGCGCATGATGTTCACCTGCGCACACCCCGCGCTGGACCGGCCGTCGCAGCTGGCGCTGACGCTGCGGCTGATCTCCGGTCTCACCGTCCCCGAGATCGCCAGGGCCTTGCTGCAGTCCGAAGCGGCGGTGGGGCAGCGAATCACCCGGGCCAAGAACAAGATTCGGAACGCCAACATCCCGCTGCGGGTGCCGCCGGCCGAGCTGCTGCCCGAGCGCACACCGCATGTGTTGGCCTGCGTCTACTCGGTGTTCACCGAGGGCTACTGGTCGACGGCCGGCCCGTCGGCCATCCGCGACGAGCTGTGCGACGAAGGGGTGCGGCTGGCCGGTGAGCTGTGCGCGCTGATGCCCGGCGAGCGAGACGCGCAGGCGCTGGCGGCCCTTGTGCTGCTGCACGATTCGCGCCGGCAGACCCGGGTCGACGCCGACGGCGCGCTGGTGCCGCTCGACGAGCAGGACCGCAGCCGGTGGGACCGCGGCCGCATCGCGCGTGGTCTAGACCGGCTGCGGCTGGCCGCCGGGGCGCCGGGCCCCTATCTACCGCAGGCGGTGATCGCGGCGTTGCACGCGACCGCGCCGAGTTGGCAGGACACCGACTGGGCGACCATCTGCGCCGCCTACGACCGGTTGGTGGAGATCACCGCTTCACCGGTGGCGCGGGCCAACCGCGCGCTGGCGATCGGGTTTCGCGACGGGTTCGCGGCGGGTTTGGCGGCGCTGGAGGAGGTCGTCGACGATCCACGGCTGGCGCGGTCCAACACGGTGGCGTCGATTCGCGCGGATTTGCTGCGGCGGGCCGAACGCCCCGCCGAGGCGGTGCACTGGTATCGAATCGCGTTGGACCGCAACGGCTCCGAGCCGGCACGGGAGTTCCTGCGGCGGCGCATCGCCGAGTGCGGCGGCTGATCGCGCCGAGAACTCAGTTGACCGGGACGTCGAGAATCGGCCGCTCGACGTATGCGTCGGCACTGTCGAAATGCCACCACTCGCCCCGGTAAACCGTCAGTCCGCCCGCGCTCATGGCGTCGCGTAGCCGCTTGCGGTTCGCCCTCTGCTGCACGCTGAGGCCGTCGGTGGCGTACGCGTGGCTGCGTGGCGAAAACTCGTCGAAGTCGGTTCCCATGTCGACCAGGCCCTGCGCATCGGCGAGCGTCACGTCGACCGAGCGGCCCGTCTCGTGGCTGCGCGCGAACGCGCCGGGGCGCGCCACCCAACCCGGATCTGACACCGCCTCATACATCCGGACCTGGACGTCGTGCGGGCGGTAGCAGTCCCAGAAGACGAGCACGTCTCCGGTTGCCCGTAAAGCGTTGGCGGCGATGGCGAGTCCGTCGGCGAGGGACTCGTGCACCAGGCACCGCGCGTCGGGCGGATAGAGCGGCGTGCCGATGAAATTATTCGACGTCGCGTAGCGCAGATCGATGACCGCGTCCGGCACCACGGTGCGAACGTCGACGAATCCCGCGGCGCGTGCCGGCTCAGAGACCGGTGGCGGAGCTGCAGAAGCCATGGTGACGTTGGTGGACAGAAGCGCCACTGCCGCGAAAGTGCAACCCGCGACACGCCGCCCAAGTGACGACGTCACTGGCCGCACCCTCGCTGACGTGGGCCTACGCCTCGGCGAAGTTGCGGGTGACCGCCGGGTCGACGGGGATGCCGGGGCCGGTGGTCGTCGACACGACGATCTTCTTCAGGTAGCGGCCCTTCGACGACGACGGCTTGGCCCGCAGGATCTCATCCAACGCGGCGCCATAGTTCTCGGCCAGGCTCGTCTCGTCGAACGACGCCTTGCCGATGATGAAGTGCAGGTTGGCCTGCTTGTCGACGCGGAAGTTGATCTTGCCCCCCTTGATGTCGGACACGGCCTTGGCGACGTCGGGGGTGACGGTGCCGGTCTTCGGGTTCGGCATCAGGCCGCGCGGGCCCAGCACGCGGGCGATGCGGCCGACCTTGGCCATCTGATCCGGGGTCGCGATCGCGGCGTCGAAGTCCAGGAAGCCGCCCTGGATCTTTTCGATCAGGTCGTCGCTGCCGACGATGTCGGCGCCGGCGGCCTTGGCCTCCTCGGCCTTGTCGCCGACGGCGAACACCGCGACGCGGACGGTCTTACCGGTGCCGTGCGGCAGGTTGACGGTGCCGCGCACCATCTGGTCGGCCTTGCGCGGGTCGACGCCCAGCCGGATGGCCACCTCGACGGTCGCGTCCTGCTTCTTCGACGACGTTTCCTTGGCCAGCCGCGCGGCTTCCAGCGGGCGTGTAGAGGTTGTGGCGGTCCACCTTTTCGGCGGCTTCGCGATATGCCTTGCTGTTCTTGCTCATTGATCTTCCAATCGGGTTGTTGGAGTTGTGGTTGGCGGGCCGAAGCTGGCCCTCCCACGGGATACGGCTATTCGACCGTGATCCCCATCGACCGGGCGGTGCCGGCAATGATCTTCGACGCGGCGTCGATGTCGTTGGCGTTGAGATCTTCCTTCTTGGTCTCGGCGATCTCGCGCACCTGGTCCCAGGTCACCTTGGCGACCTTGTTCTTGTGCGGCTCGCCGGAGCCCTTCGGCACGCCGGCGGCCTTCAGCAGCAGTTTGGCGGCGGGCGGGGTCTTCAGGTTGAAGGTGAAGCTGCGGTCCTCGTAGACGGTGATCTCCACGGGGATGACGTTGCCGCGCTGGTTCTCGGTCGCGGCGTTGTACGCCTTGCAGAACTCCATGATGTTGACGCCGTGCTGGCCGAGCGCGGGACCGACCGGCGGGGCGGGGTTGGCCTGCCCGGCCTGGATCTGCAGCTTGATCAGCCCGGCGACTTTCTTCTTCGGAGCCATTGGTTGTTGATGTCCTCTCTTTAGTCGATCGATTTCGGCGCGCATACCGTCGCTGAGCGAACGTTTGCGCGCCGAAATCGCTTAGATCTTGGCGACCTGGTTGAAGGTCAGTTCGACAGGTGTTTCGCGGCCGAAGATGGACACCAGCACCTTGAGCTTCTGTTGTTCGGCGTTGACCTCGCTGATCGAGGCGGGCAACGTCGCAAACGGCCCGTCCATGACGGTGACCGACTCGCCGACCTCGAAGTCAACCTCGACGACCGGGCGTTCGATTCCCCCGGTCTCGACGGCAGCTGCGGTCGAGGCGGCCTTGCCGGTCTTCTTCGCCGGGGCCTGCGGCAGCAGGAACTTGACCACGTCGTCGAGCGAGAGCGGCGACGGCCGCGACGTCGCACCGACGAAGCCGGTCACGCCGGGGGTGTTGCGCACCGCGCCCCACGACTCGTCGTTGAGTTCCATGCGCACCAGGATGTAGCCCGGCAGCACCTTGCGGTTGACCTGCTTGCGCTGGCCGTTCTTGATCTCGGTGACCTCTTCGGTGGGCACCTCGACCTGGAAGATGTAGTCGCCGACGTCGAGGTTCTGCACGCGCGTCTCGAGGTTGGCCTTCACCTTGTTCTCGTAGCCCGCGTAGGAGTGGATGACATACCAGTCACCGGGCCTGAGGCGCAGCTCTTTCTTGAGCGCGACGGCCGGATCGACGTCCTCCTCTTGTGGAGCTTCTTGTGGAGCTTCTTCCGGAGCTTCTTCCGTAGTGGCTTCGGCCTGCGAAGCCTCCTCGGTCGCCTCTTCGGTGCTCGCGGCTTCCGGGCTGGCCGCCTCGGGAGTGGTCTCATCGATCAGGTCGACGGACTCACCCGAGGGCGTGTCGCCGTCGAAGGTAGTCACGGTTGTCAGTCCTTCCTCATTCACTCTCGGTCAGCCGAACACCAGCATCACGAGCTTGGCCAGGCCGAGGTCGACCAGGCCGATCAGCGCCACCATGAACGCCAGGAAGACCAGCACCACGGTGGTGTAGCTGACCATCTGCTTGCGGTTCGGCCAGATCACCTTGCGCAGCTCGGCGACGACCTGCTTCAGGTAGTTCAAGACGAAGGTGAACGGGTTGCGCCGTGGACCCTCTTTCTTGGCGGCCTTCTTGGCGGTCCCGGCACCGTTCTTGGTGATGGCGGCCTTGGTGTCGGTCGTCGTATCGGCGTCGTCCCCGTCGGCAACCGCCCCGCGCCGCGAGCGCTTGCCCGTGGGACGCAGCGGCCGGTTCACCACCGCGGTCTGACCGCGGGTCGTGCCGGTGGCCTCAGTGTCGGTGCCGTCGCTTGCGGAGCCGGCACCATCGCGCTCGTCGCTCACCGCATGCCTTTCGTCTGGTTTCGGTGGTCACTGTCCAGTGTCCACGTCTGTCGAGTATTCAGTTGAGCAGGGGCGACAGGACTTGAACCTGCAACCTGCGGTTTTGGAGACCGCTGCTCTGCCAGTTGAGCTACGCCCCTTCGAGGTTGGCAGGCCAACCTGCACGCGTTCGGGGCTTACACAATTTGCGCGCTCCCCGTTTCGGTCGATCAGAAACCGACGGACAGCGCGCTTAAGTGGGAAAACCCCGAGGTCCGAGTGTACATCGGCGCAGGTGTTAGGTACTAATCCCGGGCCGCTGCGGGATTACTCCCCCGCCGCCTTTCGCATGACCTGGCCGGTCTCGGGATCCCACTTGACGCCGACCGAGTGTTCGGCCTGGTGACCCATCATCGTGGTGAAGGCCTCCAAGACCATCTCGCCATCGTCGTTGGTGAGGATGTTTCGGGTGACGACGATGTCGGCGCCGAACCGCTCGTCCACCGAATGGACGTCCATGCGGGCCCACAGCTTGTCACCGGCAAGTACCGGCTTGTGGAAGACGAACTTCTGGTCGACCTGCACGATCTGCATGGTCTCGACACCGACGTCGACAACCGAGAAGAAATGCTGCTGGACCAGCAGCGCCAACGTCGACACGAAAGTCAGAGGGGCAACGAGGTTGTCATAACCGAGGTCGGCGGCGGCCTGCTCGTCGAAGCTGGCGGGATCCTCGGCCTTGATCGCCTTCGCATACTCGCGGACCTTTTCGCGGCCCACGACGAAGTAGTCGGGGTAGAGGTGGCTCATGCCCCGGATGTCGGTCTTGAGTGCCATCCGCTAAGCCAGCTTCGCCATCGCGACGGCGCGGCCGAAGATCTTCTTGCCACCGGTGGTGGCCGACAGCGCGATCGTCACCGACTTGCTCTCGGGTTCAACGGATTTCACACGTCCATTGAAGACAATTTCGGCGCCAATGCCATCGTTGGGCACCGGCACCACCGCGGTGAACCGGACGTTGTACTCGGTGACCGCCGCCGGGTCGCCGACCCACGAGGTGACGTAGCCGCCGCCCAGTCCCATGGTGAGCATGCCGTGGGCGATGGCGGTGTCCAGTCCCACCTGCTTGGCGATCTCGTCGTCCCAGTGGATCGGGTTGAGGTCGCCGGACACCCCGGCGTAGTTCACCAGGTCCTGCCGGGTCAGCGGGATGACCTTCTCCGGAAGCTGGTCACCCACCTTCACCGAACTGAACTCACGTAGCGCCATCGCTAAATCCCTCTTCTCCGTCATCGCTCGAACGACCCGCCAGGGTCGTGTAGGTCTCCTGCACTACTTCGCCGTCCTGGTTGGTAACGACATTCTTGGTGACGATGATGTCGGCGCCGAACGACTGCCGGATCGAATGCACGCAAACATCGCAATAAAGGCGGTCACCAGCCATGATCGGCCGCAGGAACTTCAGTTCCTGGTCCACCTGGACGATCTTGGTGTCGGTGATCCCGATGTTCGCGTTCTCGAAGAACGCCAACTGCGCTTGATAGCCGAACACCGAGATGAAGGTCAGCGGCGTCAGCAGCCCGGCATACCCGAGGTCGGCGGCGGCCTTCTCGTCGAAGAACGCTTCGTCGTCGTTCTTGACAGCGGTGGCGTACTCGCGGATCTTCTCGCGGCCCACCTCGTAGTGGTCGGGATACTTGTAGTGCATCCCGACGATGTTCGAAGACAAAGACACGAATCCAGAACCCTACCTAGCCAGCCTTAGCAACCCTGCGCGGGTTGGCCGATTTACCGCGATTCCTTGTGCGCCTGGTGCTTGCCGCAGTTCGGGCAGAACTTCTTCAGCTCCAGCCGGTCCGGATCGTTGCGGCGATTCTTCTTGGTGATGTAGTTGCGATGCTTGCACACCTCGCAGGCCAAAGTGATCTTCGGCCGTACGTCGGTACTGGACGCCACGTCAACTGCCCTCTTTTCACAGGTCTCGTTTTATCTTGTAGCGATGGCCGGACTCGAACCGGCGACCTAACGATTATGAGTCGTTCGCTCTAACCGACTGAGCTACACCGCCATGTCGGGCGCCGCGGCCAGCCTCAGTTTCTCCCGTCGCTTCGCTCGCCCGGCGTCCATCGAGCCCCCTAACGGAATCGAACCGTTGACCTTTTCCTTACCATGGAAACGCTCTGCCGACTGAGCTAAGGGGGCCTACCCGCGCACAGTCAGAGCGGTGGGCCTTAAAGAGGGTACAGCCTGCCCTACGGCGTCGCCAAACAGCAGGTCACCGCGGGTCGGCACGGGTCGCCGCGGGTCGCTGCCAACCCCAAGTTGCCGCGAAACTGTATTCCGCTACCCGTTTCGCGAGTAAACCGGTAGCGGAATACAGTTTCGCGGAGCTCTTGGGAGGTCAACCATGACGGAACCCGGAGCGCCGCGGGTCGCGGTATACCTCGACTTCGACAACATCGTGATCTCGCGCTACGACCAGATCCACGGCCGCAACTCGTTCCAGCGTGACAAGGCGGCCGGCTTCGAGAAGGACCCCGACAACCTGGCGAATGCGACCGTTGACGTGGGCGCCATCATCGACTTCGCGTCGTCGTTCGGGACTCTGGTGTTGACGAAGGCCTACGCCGACTGGTCGGCCGAGGTCAACGCCGGATACCGCGGCCAGCTGGTCGGGCGCGCGGTCGATCTGGTGCAGCTGTTTCCGGCGGCCGCGTACGGCAAGAACGGCGCCGACATCCGGCTCGCCGTCGACGCGGTCGAGGACATGTTCCGGCTGCCCGACCTCACCCACGTGGTCATCGTGGCCGGCGACTCCGACTACATCGCGCTCGCTCAGCGTTGCAAGCGGCTCGGCCGCTACGTCGTCGGCATCGGCGTCGCCGGGTCGACCAGCCGCTCGCTGACCGCCGCCTGCGACGAATTCGTCAGCTACGACGCGCTCCCGGGCGTCCCCACCGCCGAGCCCGCGGCCGCACCCAAGAAGCGCTCGCGCCGCGCAGCCGCGCCGGAACTCGACGAGCCGCCCGCCGACCCCCAGGCCGCCGCGACGGACCTGCTTCAGCGGGCGCTGCGGATCGGCCTGGAGCGCGATGACGTCGAGTGGCTGCACAACTCCGCGGTCAAGGCGCAGATGAAACGGATGGACCCGTCGTTCAGTGAGAAGTCGTTGGGCTTTCGCTCGTTCAGCGACTTTCTGCGAAGCCGCAGCGATCTCGTCGACCTTGACGAGAGCAGCACCATCCGGATGGTCCGGCTGCACACCGACGGGAGCACGTGACCCAATAGGCTCGGTCTATGACCGACCGCTTGTACTTCCGGCAGCTGCTGTCCGGCACCGATTTCGCGGCCAGCGACATGTTTGCCCAGCAGATGCGCAACTTCGCCTACCTGATCGGCGACCGGGAGACCGGAGACTGCGTCGTCGTCGATCCGGCGTATGCCGCCGATGATCTGGTCGACGCGCTCGAGGCCGACGGCATGCACCTGTCCGGTGTGCTGGTCACCCACCACCACCCCGACCACGTCGGCGGGTCGATGATGGGCTTTTCACTCAAGGGCCTGGCCGAGCTGCTGGAGCGGGTCAGCGTGCCCGTCCACGTCAATACCCATGAGGCGGACTGGGTTTCGCGCGTCACCGGCATCGCCCGCAGCGATCTCACCGCCCACGACCATGGCGATGTGGTCAGCGTCGGCGACATCGACATCGAGCTGCTGCACACCCCCGGCCACACCCCGGGCAGCCAGTGCTTCCTGCTGGACGGCCGGCTGGTCGCCGGCGACACGCTGTTTCTCGAGGGCTGCGGGCGCACCGACTTTCCCGGCGGCGATGTCGACGACATGTACCGCAGCCTGCAGCAGCTCGCGCAGCTGCCCGGCGACCCCACCGTTTTTCCCGGGCACTGGTACTCCGCGGAGCCGAGCGCCCCGCTGGCAGAGGTCCGTCGCACCAACTACGTCTATCGGGCAAGCACCCTTGACCAGTGGCGAATGCTGATGGGCGGCTGACTCCACGGGGCAAATCGTCGGTGCATGCGGTGTCATGACCACCGAATCCGCGCCGTGCAAGCTTGCGAACTCAAGAATTCGCACAAAGTCTGCATCCGAGTACTGCAATACGCAGGACACCGCCGCGCGCGCCCGGCAAACTTGTCGGTGAGCATCATCAAACATTGAAAAGGCGGGTCTTGGGGGCTGTCGTGAAGAACATCGTGCTGTGCTTCGACCGCACACGTGATCATCCCGGGTTGCGCGACGCAACCAATGCGGAGGCCCTGTTCCGCCTGCTCGACGACGGCGCCGGTCAGCTCACCTGGTACCACTCGGGTGCCCGGACGTCGTCGGCATCGGGCGGTGCGCGCCTCGCGTTGCGGTGGCGCGAGGTGGCCCTCGACGACGCCCGCGCCGGTATCACCAAGGCGTACTCGCTGCTGATCGACAGCTGGGAGCCGGGCGACCGGATCTTCATTTTCGGCGTTGGCCGCGGCGCGTACTGCGCGCGGGAACTGTCCAGACTTCTCGGCACCATCGGTGTGCTGCCCGCCGAGTGGGATGACCTGCTCGACTATGTGCTGGCCGCCTACGCGCTGCCGCGCACACGGCGGACGCCGCAGGACTGGCGGCGGGTCAGCCGGCTGGCGGCCGGACTGGCCGGGCGACGCGAAATCGCCGTCCCCGTACAGTTTTTGGGGCTGTGGGACACGGTGAGGGTGCCGGGGCTGCCGAAGCTGTCGCCCGCCGACCCGCTGTCCAATGTCATCGCGGGCCGTCACGCGGTCGCCATCGACGGCGGCTACGGCCCGTTCGGCGAGCACCTCGTGGCGGCGGGAAACGACCGGATCGAAGAGGTCTGGTTCCGCGGCGCGCACTGCGATATCGCGGGCGGTACGGGGGCGTGCTGGCCGCTGGCCGACATCGCGCTCGACTGGGTCCTCGACGGTGCGGTCCGGGCCGGAGCGGCGGTCCGCGCCGGCGATCGCAACCAGGCGCCGGCCCCCACCGACCTCGATGCGTTGGCCGGGAGCGCACGCACGATCTCGTTCCGGTCGCTGCCGCCCGACTCGCTGCGTGCACGCCAGCGTCGACATCTATCTGCGCGCGCACCCGGAGTACTGGCGCCGGTTGCCCGCACGGGTGCTCTGGGCCGACGTGGACTGGCTCGCCCGCGGCGAGCGGCTGGTGCGCACCGCCGAACCGCTCTCGGCCGCAGCCGAACCCAACACGCTTGCCGCCGCGTCGTAGCCTGCGGCAAACCGAGTACCGCCGCAAGCCATGACGCGCGACTCGAACGTTTTGAGGTAGTCGGCTACCCGAGACTCGGCTCCCGACGGCGATCAGACTCCTCTGCATGACCGTTATCACCCCGGCGTCGGAACACCTCAACGGTGACGATTTCGATCCTCGCAAGGACGCCCAGTTGCGCCGCCGCATTCTGGAGGAGCAACAGAACCAGGCCGCCCTCCAGCGCGTCGCCGAACGCGCCGAGCCGCGGTTGCAGCACGAGGAGGCGCTCGCGTCGCCGTGCAGCATCGCCGAGGCGAACCCGCCCGAACACATCGCGCAGCGGCTGGACCGGCTCACGCGCTACTACGCCGGCGACAAGCTGCCCGAGACGACGCCGACCGCCGCGCCGGATGAACTGCTGGCGCAGGCCATCGAGCGCGCCCCGATCGCAGTGCCCCAAACCACCCCGCCCGACGAGCTTTTCGAAGCCATCATCGGGACATACGATGTCGTCGGAACGCGCTATCTGGACGCCGGTGTCGCCGCCGCGCGCGCGGTCGGGCGCATCCTGATCAAGGACGACCGGGGGCGGCTGGTCGGCTACGGCACCGGGTCGATGATCTCGCCGAGCCTGATGCTGACCAACCATCACGTGTTCGACAACCCGCTTACGGCCGCCACCAGCCACGTCGAATTCGACTACCAGGACGGCATCGACGGCAACCTGCTCAAGGTCACCACATTCGGCTTCGACCCCGACCGGTTTTTCCTGGCCGACGAGGCTCTGGATTTCGCGATCGTGGCGGTGCGCGCGGGCGTCGAGGAACTCGCCCAGTTCGGCTTCAACCGGCTGATCGAATCGGCGGGCAAGTCCCTGGTCGGCGAGTTCGTCACGATTGTGCAGCATCCCCGCGGGGAGAAGAAGCAGGTCGCGTTGCGGGAGAACCGCATCGTCGACAACCTGGATCGGTTCGTGCACTATTCCGCGGACACCGAGCCGGGCTCGTCGGGTTCACCGGTGTTCAACGACCAGTGGGAGGTCATCGCGCTGCACCACGCCAGCGTTCGGGCTCCCGAGCACACCGAATTCGGCGGCGTGCTCAACGAAGGCATCCGGGTGTCGGCGATCGTCAGAGCCGTCAAGGCCAGTCCGTTGTCCGCCGAGCAGCGGACGCTGGCCGACATGATCCTGCATCCGCCCACGCAGGAGCGCAAACCCTGCCCGGCGTCCGGAGTGCCCACCGTCTCCGGGTCGCCGATCTCGATCAAGATCCCGCTCACGCTGGACCTCACGCTGCCGCCGGGCGTGGCCGCGCAGCTCCGTTTCGAGCAGCCGCCCAAGGAGCCGCCGGAGCCGGAGGAGCCGGAGGAGCCGGCGAGTCCCGAGTCGGTCGACCCGGACTACGGCACCCGTCGCGGCTACGACCCGGCGTTCCTGGCTGTCCCGTTGCCGCTGCCGACGCCGAAAGCCGGCGCCGATCTGGCGTCACCGCCGCTGCCGTATCACCATTTCAGCGTCGTGATGCACCGGCGCCGCAAACTGGCGATGTTCGCCGCGGTCAATATCGACGGAGGCAAGGCCGACCAGCCCCGCCGCGACCGCGACGTCTGGCTACTGGACCCGCGGATCCCGGCCGGCGAGCAGACCGGCGAAGCGGTGTACCGCGACAACGATCTCGACCGCGGGCATCTGGTTCGCCGACTCGACCCGGCGTGGGGTCCGCAGTCGGCGGCCGCGGTCGACGACACGTTCCATTTCACCAATTGCGCGCCGCAGCATCATGAATTCAATGCGGGCCGGACGCTTTGGCTGGGCCTCGAGGACTATGTGCTGCACAACGCCTTGACGTCCGATCTGAAGGTCAGCGTGTTCAGCGGTCCGGTGCTCGACGACGGCGACCCGAGCTATCGCGGCGTGGCGCTACCGCTGCAGTACTGGAAGATCGTCGCGATGGTGCGCACCGACGGAAAGCCTTCTGTGACAGCGTATCTGCTCAGTCAGAGCGCCCTGCTGGACGAGTACCGCACCGAGCGGACGCCCGGCGCACTGCCGGAGTCGTTCTCGTACGGTGCCTACCGGACGTTCCAGGTGCCGGTGCGCCGGATCGCCGAACTCTCCGGCCTGGATCTGACCAGCTATATCGCCGCCGATCCGCTTGAGCGTCTCGAAACGACCCGATTGCCACGCGAACTCGTCCAACACGACCACATCTTGTTATGACAAGTTCTGCGGCGTTTAGCCTCGAGGTAGTAAAGTCCCAGGTCATGGCCCAGACCTGGCCTGTGGTCAGGCGCGACAACGAATACACGACGATCCAGAGGGCTCTGGTCGATCAACAGGGCGTGTGCGGCATCGTGCTGATCGGCGATGCGGGCGTGGGCAAAACCACCCTCGCGCGCCTGGTGACGCAGTCGCTGCAGACGCGGGTGCAGTGGGTGGCCGGCACCGAGTCGGCCCGCAGCATCCCGCTTGGCGTCTTCGCGCACTTGGTGAGCACCGCGACGGCCCGCGATCCGGTGGCGTTCCTGTCGGCGGCGCGGGAAACCATTATCACCGAGGGGCATTCGGTGATCGGTGTCGACGACGCGCATTTGCTGGATGAGCTGTCGGCGACGCTGCTTCACCAGCTGGCGCTGGACGGCTCGGTGCGCATCGTGGCCACCGTGCGGTCCGGGGAGACGGTGCCCGACGCGATCACCTCGCTGTGGAAGGACGGCTATCTGCAGCGGCTGCACCTGACGCCGTTCAGCAAGGATCAGTGCGTCAAATTGATCGAGGAGGCGCTGGGCGGCCGGGTGGAGGGTCTGTCGGCCGACCTGATGTGGGAGGCGTCGGGCGGAAACGCGCTGTTCGTCAAGCACCTCGTCGAGGGCGCGTTGGAGGCCGGCACGCTGCGCCAGGTGCGGGGGGTGTGGCAGTTGCGCGGCCGCACCGCGGTCACCTCTGAACTCGCGTCGCTGCTGGACTCCCGCGTCGACCAACTGCCCGACGATGTGCTGCACACGCTGCGGCTGCTCACCTTCTGCGAACCGCTGAGCCTGGACACGTTGAACGACATCGTCGGGCCGGACGCGGTGGAGGAGGCCGAAAGTCGCGGCCTGATCCGCGTCGTCGATGAGCACGGCGGCATCGACGTGCGGTTCAACCATCCGCTGTTCGGCGAGGTGATCCGGCGACGGCTGGGCATGGCCGCGGCACGGCGGCTGCGCGGCGAACTGGTCCGCGCACTGCAGGGCCAACCGCTGCGCGGGGCCGCCGATCGCATCCGGCTCGCAGAGTTGACACTCGACAGCGACCAGGCGCCCGACGTCAAATTGCTGATTTCCGCGGCCAAGGATGCGATCGCGCTGACGAACGTCACGCTCGGTGAGCGGCTGGCACGGGCGGCGGTGAACCGTGGCAGCGGCCTGGTCGCCAGCGAGCTGCTGGCCCGCTCGCTGCTGTGGCAGGGTAACGCCGCCGAGGCCGAGGAGACGCTCAGCTCGTTCGACCCGGACCAGATGAACGAACTCGAGTTGGTGCGGTGGGGGGCGGCGCGGATCGCCAACCTGCATTGGTCGATGGGCGACGCCGAAAGCGCCGACGAGGTGCTGGAGCTCCTGCGCGAGCGGGTCACCCACCCCGGCCTGCGGCTGCTCGTCGACGGCGTGGCGTCGGCGTCACGGCTTTTCGAGAACCAGCTCACCGAGGCCGTCGAGCTGTCCGAGCGGGTGCTGGCCGATCCGGACGCGTCGGCGTTCGCGGTCGAGTGGGCGGTGTTCGGCGGCGCGCTGGCGCTGGCGCTGATGGGTCGCGGCGACGAGGTGGCCGTCGTGGCCGATCGGGGCCATGCCATCGAGAACCAGGTCGACGGCCTGCTGCGCTATCTCACCGCGTTCGGCGAGGTTCGCGCCCTGGTGCTGGCCGGCGACTTCGACACCGCCGCACAACGATCTGCCGACATCATCCGCATCACGTCCGCAGGCCAGTACCTGGCGTGGGGCATGGCCAACGAGCTCGTCGGCACGGTCGAGTCGGCCCGGGGCCACTTCGCCGACACCGTGTCGCGGATGGAGCAGACGGTCGCCGCGCTGACATCGGAGTCCGCGGCGTCGTGGAGCTTCCCGGCGCGGCTGTTGCTGGCGCAGGCGTATTGCGCGCTGGGGCGGGCGGATGCAGGCGCCAAGATGGTGGCCGAGCTGCGGACCCGATTCAGTCCGCACGTCGCCGTCTTCGGCCCGCAGCTGAAGATCGCCGAATCGTGGCTGGCCGCCGCGGAGGGAAATGTCAGCGCCGCAATCGAATTGGCGCTTGAGGCGGCCGGCCTGGCGGCGGAGTCCGGGCAACGGGCGATCGAGATGCTGGCGCTGCACGATGCGGTGCGGTTCGGCGAACAGTCCATCCTCGACCGGCTCATCGACCTGCCCGGCGGCACCGGCGGCCGGCTAGCTGCGGTGATCGCCGCACACGCCATGGCGGTGCGTGACCGAGACGCCGCTGGGATCTATGCCGCTGCACAACAATTCGAGCAGATCGGTGCGAAGCTGTCGGCGGCCGATGCCGCCGCGCAGGCCGCGGTCGCGTTCGAGGGGGCCGACGACCGGCGCCGCAGCGTGGAGGCGGCCGCGGCCGCGAACCGGCTGGCCGCCGAGTGTGGCGGAATCCGCACGCCCGCCCTGGATCTCGCCGCGCACCCGTTGCCGTTGACGGTGCGCGAACGCGAGATCGCCAACCTGGTCGCCGCCGGCCTGAGCAATCGCGATATCGCCGACCGGCTGACGGTCTCGGTGCGCACCGTTGAGGGCCACCTCTACCGCGCCTGCATCAAGCTCGACATCTCCGACCGCGAGGAGCTGGCCGCGCTGATCCGCACCGGCAGCAGCGGGTAAGCCTTAGCTTCATGTAGCCGCCGGCTTCGCCAGGCATGCGTCGTTTTGCCCACCTTCGAGCGACAATGTCGCTCGAAGGTGGGCAATTCTCCTACTGCACCTCGGAGTCCGGCGGCGCGATCTCGAACGCGCGGTCCGATTCGACGTCGGCCACCCCCGGCACGCGGGCCAGGGCGTCGCGGTCGGCGGGAGCGACAGTTCCTGACACCACACCGATTTCGCGGTGCACCGTCGTGACCGTCAGCCCCGCCGACCGCAGCGATTCGACCGTCGCGTCGATATCGCGTCCGTCGGTCGTCACCGTGACGCTCTGCTGCGTCATTGCGGCGCCTGCACAAATCCAGCACCGACATCGACGGTCGCGACGTCGAGCGGCATGGCGTTCTGCACCAGCACCGTCCACAGTTCCCGGCCGGTGAAGCCGGTCGCCTCACACCAAAGCGCAGCGATGCCCGCTACGTGCGGGGTCGCCATGCTGGTTCCGCTGATCGAGTGGTAGCGCTTCGGCATCGGCCACGACGAGAACACCTTCACCCCCGGCGCGGCCAGATCGATCCGGCCGCCGTCGACCTCGCCGGATCGCGCCGAGAAGCTCGCCGGCACATTGGCCGAGTTGACCGCGGCGATCGCCATGATCGACGGGCTGTTCGCCGGAACGCCAACGAATCCCGGATTGTCGGGACGCTCGGCGTTGTTGCCGGCGGCGGCGATGATCAGCGTGCCGCGGTCCAGCGCGCGCTGGCCGACGGTCTCATAGGCCTGCGACACCTCGCGCACGTCGGCGCCCAGCGACATCGAGATGACGGCGCAGTCATTGGCCAACGCCCAGTTGATCCCGGCGAGAATGCCGGTGTCGGTGCCGGATCCTCGATCGCTCAACACCTTCCCGGCGAAAATCTCGACCTCGGTCGCGACGCCGTAGCGCCGGGCGGCGCTGGGATGGACGGGCCCGCAGGACGTACCGATGCAGTGGGTGCCGTGGCCGTGGGCGTCCTGGACGCCCTCGCCTCGGATGAACGACTGCGTGGTGACGGTGCGTCCGACGAAGTCCTCGTGGTTCACGTCGAAGCCGGTGTCGAGAACCGCGAGCCGGACCCCTCGACCGGTCCGCGGCGAGGTGACGACGCCGGTGGCCTGCAGGCCCCAGGTGAATTCGTCGTTATCGGTCGGCGGCGCCGCAACCGGCAGCGCCGTCGCGGTCAGGGCGTGGTGGATCAGCTCCGGTTCCACCGACAGCACGACGTCGCCGCGTTCGGCGGCGGCACTCAGCGCGTCGAGTTGGTCCGCGTCGCCGGATATCACGGCGATACCGAGTTCGTCGAAGATCGTCGCGTCGGCTTCACCGGCAACGCTGATCTCGAGCGCCTGTGACTCGAAGTCCTTGGTGTGGGCGACACTCGCCAGGCCCGCGATGCGTGTCAGGGCACGCTCTTGGGAAACGCGGGCCCGGGTCGGTGCCAGCACAACGACATGGCGTCCGGTGTATTGCGGCCCGGTGGGCATTGGTGTGGTCATGACAGATCCCTTTCGTTGAAACGACCTCAGGGATCGATCATTCGACGTGCCCGACGGATCTTCACGAGTGGTGGACTACTCGACTTGGCGACGGGCCTGCCGCGGGTTGAGGTAGCGATGGTAGCCAGTTCGGCTCGGCCCATTGCACATCGCTCGGTATCTGGCGTCGCGCATAGCGGGGTTCCTTTTCGATGCGCGCGCGGACGCTGGCGTGCACCTTCGCGCCGGCGGGGATCGGGCGGCGGCGATAGCTGGCCAATGCCCATATCCGGCCCAGCGTGTGAATGGGTCCCTCGGCATGTTCCGGGGTGAGAACGGGCCACGGCGGGTCGTCATCGAAGATCAGGCCGGCGTCCCTGGCGCCCTGCACAATCCAGTTCAGGGTGATATCGCCGAGGTTCGGTGGATCCATGTAGGAGCCCCCGACATCCGAGTGGATCCCGGCGAACCACACCTCTTCGATCCGGTCGCCGCCCTTGTCCTTGTCGACCAGATACTCGCGAAACGGCCGCCGCTTCTCGTCGATGGACACCGCGTGCCGGCCGGCCTTGACATTCGGCAGCTGACGGGTCCACGGCCAGGTCATGCTGCGCCGCAACAACCCCGGCGCCTTCACCGTGTCCCAGATGCCCAGATACTCCACGGGCACGGTCACCTTGCCGTCGACCCGCCGGCTCATCAGCGACCCGAACTGTCCCGATTGCATCCACTCGTTGCGTTGCCACTTCGAACTGCGGCGGGCGTAGTTGGCGACGGCGTAGCGGACCAGGTTGTCGGCGCCGGGACGCATGATGCCGACCGTGCGCAGCAGCCCGGCCACCGCTCGCGCGGTGTAGGCGCCGCGGCTGAAGCCGAAAATGTAGATCCTGTCACCGGGGTTCCAGTTGTTGATCAGGAAGGTGTATGCCTGTTCGAGGTTTTCGCGCATGCCCGAGCCGAACGCCTGACCCAGTTTCAGCGAAAACCATTGCGCTGCAGGTGTCCACGCCCCGCCGGACGAGAAGGTCCCGACGCCCGGGTCGTAGTAGGTCAGCTGCGATTCGGGGTCGAAGGTGAGCCGTTTGAACAGCAGCAGGACGTTGGTGTTTCCGGTCGCGCGCACCACGTTTCCGGTGCCGTCGAAGCAAAGCGCGATGTTCTTGGTCATCTCTCCCCCAGCAGGTTGATGGTGTGCGGAACGCCCTCCTCGACAATGACGACCCTGTCGTTGTCGGCGAGGAACGCGGCCAGGCTGTGCGTGGCGTCCGACCACGGCTCGTCCTGGTGGCTCTCCCAGTGCTTCTTGCGCTCGACGTCGATCTCGTCGACGGGATAGGTGAGGTGGATCGTGTAGTCGTCGTCCCCCCGCGCGGCGACCAGCAGTTCGAGGGTCTCCCGGTCCGGGTTGCCGTGCTCGCCGTTTCCGGAGAACACGTAATGGTCGGCGGTGACGCGCTCGAAGAAGTCCTGCTCGACGTTGGCGATGCTGCCGTGGTGCGGGCACTTCAGCACGTCGACGTGCAGCGAGCCGCCCGGCTCCACCAGGCCGACGAGCTTGAGGCCCTGCAGGATCTTGTCGCCGCGCGCGTCGCCGGTGAAGAGCATGGTCTTGCGCTCCGGCTCGCCGGCTTCGGCGAGCACGACGATGCTGGACAGATTGGGCACCGAATCGTCGTCGTAGCTGGCCAGCGCCTCGGCCGACTTGCGCACTTCGTCCGGGTGGTCCTCAACCCATTTCGCGTGTTCGAGCTGGAGGGCTTTTACCTCCTCCAGCATCGGGCCGACGACGGTGAACGTCAGTCCCTTGCCCATGTCGATCGGTTCACTGTCGGCGCTTGCCATCACCAATGCGCCCTCGGTCTCCAGGTTCCGATCAATACCGAGTTTCGCCGCGTCGTCGCGCAGCCGGCGGCCCCTCGGAATGCCGGCGAGCACCATCACCGCGTCCACGTTGGCGCCGGCGTCGGGCGGGAGATCACCCGAGAGCGATGCGGGGCCGAACCGGGCCTCCACCGCACCGGCCAGCTCTGCGGCGTCATTGTCGACGATGTCGTCGAAGCTGTTGTGCCAAAGATCGAGTATTTGAACGAGTTTCGGCTTGTTGTCCTCATCCGCGTCGACGAGCTCCTTGGTCAGCCCCACCAGACCGACGACGTGATCGTCGTCGATATGGCTGAGCATGCACAGGTCCACGGGCAGCGACTGGCTCGCGTTCAGACCGCGCTCTTCGCGCAACGCTTCGAGGCGCGGCTTCAGGAACGGCTTGTACACACCGCCGGGACCCCCGTCGATGAGAGCCAGCGCGGGGTCGTCGCGGGTGCCGTAGTGCAGCAGCAGGCAGTCACCCTTGCGGGCCCGCAGGACTTCGAGGCTGAAGATGTTCTCGGCCATGGTGTTCGACCTCATTGACTCTGCAGCGCGCGGAGAACGTCGAGCATTCCTCGGCCCTGGAAACTGCGTTCCCGGCCGAGATCGGTCGCGTTCTCGCAGAGGATCCGCTTGACCCGGTCCGGCCGTCCGATCAGCTCCGGGTAGCGGGCCATCAACATCGCCGCCGCGCCGCTGACGTGTGGGGCGGCCATGCTGGTTCCATCCAGACACCCCCAACGGGATTGGGGCAGCGGGCCGTTGATGCGCTCCCCCGGCGCAACCAGGTCGGGCTTGAATCGGCCGTCGCCGGTCGGACCGCGGCTGGAGAAGTAGCTGACTCCATAGGTCAGCGGGGCATACCGGTGCGTCGATCCCACGGTGATGACCCGCTCCGCATTGCCGGGGTCGGTGATGGAAAAAGCGTTGTAGATGTCGAAGGGTTGGCCACCGATCGTGTTGTGCTGATATCCAAGGTTTCCTGCGGCGGCGACGACGACCACCCCGTTGTCGATCAGGCGCTCGCTCTCGGCACAGATGGGTGTTCCGCCACACGCATAGTTGCGGACGTCATGTGGAATGGACAGGCTCAGGTTGACGCCGTTGATCAGCAGGAAGCCGGCCTGTTCGTTGGTGTAGCGAATGAATTGGAGGGCGGCGATCACCGCGAATTCGGTGTCGATGAGGTCGGCGCTCAGGATGCGGAAGTCGTAAAGGCCGATGCCGGGGCACATCCCGTCGGCGGACTCGTCATCGCCTTCGCGTCTGGCCGCCCCGATGATGCCCGCGACATGTGTTCCGTGTTCGCTGACCGGCTGCGGCGGGTCCTTGAGTTCGACGAACTCCTTGACCAGATCCCACCGCACCGGAAGGCCCTTGACGGCACCCTCCGCGATCTCGGCCAGCTTCCCGAGCGCGTCGTCGGGGATGTTGTCACCGAACACCTCCTGGATGCGCTCGAGATTCTTTTTGCGCACCGATTCTTTGTTGTTGCCGAGGCTGACGATGCGGCGATAGTTACTGAAGTCGTATGTGCCTTTGAACTGCTTGCGGTCGAACGCGGGATGCGTGGAGTCGATTCCCGAATCGATGATCGCCCAATTGATTTTGCTGCAATCCACTCCGAAGAGCCGACGCGCCGCATCGGCCTTGACCGTGGGCACGGATCTGTCGATCGCCGCGGTGGCGCGCCGGTTCAGCGAGATCTGAAACACCAGCGGTTCCGATCTGGGTTCCAGATTCATGGTGCGCAGCGCCTCGAAAACCGCTCGCGATATGTCTGTGCGGCTGCTCTGCTTGAGCTTCTCGACCGCCTCGTCGGTCATCTGCTTCACCGCGGTGGCGGACATGTTCGGGGCGGTGCCGTCGGGTGCGATCTCGGCGATGGCGGGTGGGAGGCTCTCGCCAGCCAGAAAGACCAGGGCACACAGCGCGACGAATCGCTCGAATGCCGACCGCTGATTCGGCGTGGGCGTCGATTTCGCACCCGCCGACCAGTGCTTGAGCAGTTCGGCGATGTCGTCCACGGCCTGATTGAGCTTGGCCGGCCCATCCAGATCCGCGGCGCTGTCCGGTGTCCGGTACTGCTCCAGTTCGGCCTGCGTTCTCGGTTCGTGCCACCACTTGGTCATCGGCACGACGACCCTGAGCAATTCTTCGAAGTACAGCCGCGCCGCGACGAAGGTCTGTAACGGCGCAATGGCCGGATCGTCGTCCGCCCACGACGGCCGCTCGCCGATTCCGTCATAGATCGCCTTGGCGAGCTCGCGAGCGTTGGTGTCCTTGTGCGAAGTGATGAGAAGATCCGCGGCCGCCTTGGGTTGCTCGGAGTAGCGGACCCACACATCGCCAAGAATTGGCGAGTCCTGTAGCTGGCGGCGGCTATCGCCACTCCCGAGCAGTATGTACTCGATGAGTGGGCGGGGAATTTCAATGGTCATATATTCCACCTGCCGTTCGGTACGAAGACTAACTCGTCGCGGGCGAATTCAGCGCTGAATGCACGTGCTCACGCTAACCCGCCGTCGCCGCCCGGGGATGGGGTAGGCCACTACTTGTTTTGGACATGGTGCGCAACGGGATTGGGCAGGTATCCGGGCGCGCAAGTCGAGTACACGCCTACTCGTGCCACCGCGGCTTGCCGTCCGTAGTTTCGGTATCCAATAGTGGTCGACCCCAGGAGAGCCACGATGCCCACCGTCTACACCGTCGTACGTGGCGACACGCTGTTCAGCATCGCCCAGCGGTTCTACGGCGACGGGATGAAGTTCGGGATCATCGCGCAGGCGAATGGTATCTCCAATCCCGACCGCATCTTTCCCGGGCAGGTGTTGCGCATACCCGACATTGCACCGCCGCCTCCCCCACCACCGCCACCGCCGCCTCCGCCACCACCGCCCCCGCTCCCTCCGCCGGGGCCCATCGAGTTTCGGCTGCTGCGCCCCGCCGATCTGCTGAACCTGCGGTGCGAGGCGATCGGGTGCCGCGTGGTCACCGCCGGCGTTCCGCCCCCGCCACCGCTGACCACCCACACGGTGGTGCGCGGCGACACGCTCTGGGATCTGGCCAAGCGGTTCTACGGCGACCCGCGGCTGTTTCCGGTGATCGCGGCCGCCAACCACATCGCCAACCCGAATCTGATTTTCCCCGGACAGGTGCTCGTCATACCGCCGCGGCCGGCGCCGCCGCCGGTACCTCCGCCGGTGACGCATGTGGTGGTGCCTGGCGACACCCTCTGGGATCTCGCGAAGCGGTTCTACGGCGACCCGTTCCGTTACCACCAGATCGCCGCCGCGAACAACATCACCAACCCCGACCTGATCTTCCCCGGCCAGGTGCTCGTGCTTCCGGGGCTGGGCGGCCCACCATCGCCCACGCCCACTCCCGTGCCAGGGCCGCGCCTGGTCGCGGAGACCGATGACGCGCACATCATCGTCCGCTTCGGCGTACAGAACCTGCTCGAGCAGAAGACCCCCGCCAACGCCCAACCGCCCGTCACGCCGCCGCCGATAGCGCAGGCGCGGGCGGCCGACGACTCACGGGTGGTGTTCGAGCTGCCCAAGGGCACCCAGATGCCGTTCACGGTGGCCGGGGTGTTGGCGGCCCTGACCACGCTGGGCCTGCGGGTGCCGCCGCTGGCGGTGGCGCGCCTCGCGGAAGGTGCGCAACGCCCACCCGAGGCCACCGTCAAGCCGACGGCTCCGGCCGACGATGAGACCGCGATCGAGGCGCCCTACCGGCTGATCGTGTCCCCCGACACCGCGGGCGGGTTCATCCACGCGGCCGAAGTCGCAACGGCCCCAGGCGATTCCAGCCGTGTCGAGCTGTGGCACTCCCGGCTCGGGGTGCGCACGATCGTCGACGGTGCGTTCACCGGCGTCGACGAGAAGGATGCCCTGCGCCGGACCGTGCGTGCGGTGTGGACGCGCGACGAGGTACAGCCGACCAACCCGCCGTTCGAGGGATCGCTGACCCGCGACGACCGCAAGGCCATCGTCCGCCAGAGCGCCGACCCGACCGTCCTCGACCGCAACCAGAAGCCCATCGAGCCCGAGCCGCTCAACGTCGACCGGCTCTATCTCAGCTCGCTCGGCGCGTGGATCGACTGGCGGGTCGCCTGGGCGCGGTTCGCCGATTACGGCGCCACCGCGCTTTCGGCCTACCGGCATTTGGCCCCGCTCGGCCGCGACGCCTATGTGCGCGTCGAGAAGCCGGTCTACCTGTACCCGTTCGGGCATCGCGGCACGCTGGTGCGGATCACCGAGCGCAAGATCAGGGCCGTCGACGGGGACCACGCGGCATACCTGTTCACCCGCAACTTCATCGTGTTGCGCGAGCACACGAGGGAATACAGCCCAGCCGAGCGAAATCGACTGCCCTTCAAGCAAGTGACGATCGACCCGGTGGTGTCGCCGGACCTGGACACGCTGCCCGACGACATCCCGCTGCCCTTCGTCCCCAAGGTCGGGGGGAAGCACTACCTGTGGAAGGTCACCGGCCTCGATCACGCCGACCGCGAGATCACCATGATGACCGCGCTGGTGGCGGTCCCGCAGGGCGATGCGCACCTGCAGGCCCTCAAGACGTGGAACGACGAGATCGCGTCGAAGAGTGTTGTCGAGGTGGGCGGCGCCGAGATCGCATTCGCGCCGTGGAAGACGCCCGGCGACACCACCGTCCGCACTGCGAACATCGACTTCACCGGCGACGCAGGAGAATTCACCAGCTCGCCCTGGATGGTGCGGGCGCACGTCACGGTGCCCGCCCTGGCGGCGGTGAACCGCGGCGGCGGACCGACTCCCGTCCGCTACCGGAAAGAGTATATGGACAACGGCTTTCCGGCCGGCGACCGTGCGGAGCTGTTCCTGGTCCTGGACACCGAGAACAAGCTCGACTTCGCCGGCGCCAGCGACCGGGGCGGCGGATTCATCGAACCCAGTGTCGCGGTCAACGCGTTGTCGCGCATCCAGGGCGCGGTCGGCGATGCCGGCAAGACGGCCGGGGGCATCCAGGACGGTAACTTCAAGCCGGAGGCCTTCCTGGGCGGCGCGCTGCCCAAGCTGTTCGGCCTGTTCGACCTCAAGGCCATCCTGGTGGCCGCCGGCCTGGGCGAGGCGCCCAAGCTGATCGCCGATCAACTCGACTTCATCGGTTCGGTCGGGGCCGATTACGCCAACCTGAAGAGCGCCCTCGAGAAGGCGCGCGCCACCCTGGATTTGGATATCGCCACCACGACGACGGCCGGCGCCAAACAACGCCTCGAAGAACTGCGGGTCAAGGTTCAGCAGGCGCTCGACACGCTTGCCGCCAACCCGGTCGCGCCGCTCATCGCGGCGCTGCAGCAGGGCCCGCCCAACGACGGCGACAATCCCGCCGCCGGCCCGGCGCGCCAGATCTTCGACGCGCTGGACACCATGGAGTCCCTGCGGACCAATGCGTTCCTTCCGGCCTACCTGCGCGCCCTGATCGAGCGCCCGTTGCGCGCGTTGAAGACCGCGGTCGAAACCGCGCAGAACGCCGGGCAATTGGGTACCGCGCTGCGCTCGGCGCTGGAATCGGCGACCATCCGCTACGAGTGGAGTCCGCTGATCAAGGGGTGGCCGGACGTGGCCGCCGACAAGCAGGTGTTCGTGCCCAAGGAGCCGGCCCGGGCGCTGGCGCTGGCCGTCGAAATCCGGACCAGCAAGAGCGGTGAGCCGCAGTCGGACGTCAGCGCGCAGCTGCGCAACTTCTCACTGAAGCTACTGCCCGGCGAGCCGCTGATGGAAATGAAGTTCGGGCGCATCGGGTTCCGGGTCGCCACCGGCGGCAAGCCCGAGGTTGACGTTCAGTTCGACGGGATGGAGTTCCAGGGAGCACTCGGCTTCATCGAGAAGCTGCGCCAGCTCATCCCGTTCGACGGCTTCGCCGATCCGCCGTACGTGGACATCTCCGCCGAGGGCGCGACCGCCGGGTTCGACCTCGCGCTGCCCAGCGTCGCGGTCGGCGTGTTCACCATGGAGAACATCTCGCTGGCCGCCGACTGCCGGGTGCCGTTCCTGGGCGAGGCCGTCACCGTCGGGTTCGGGTTCTGCTCCAAGGAGTCACCGTTCCGGCTGACCGTGTCGGCGATCGGCGGCGGCGGCTGGGTCGGTATCCGGTTGGCACCCAAGGGATTGGTGATGCTGGAGATGGGCCTGGAGGCCGGCGCCGCGCTGTCCGTCGACCTCGGCGTGGCGTCCGGCTCGGTGTCGGTGATGATCGGCGTGTACCTGCGGCTGGAGGACGACAAGGGCCAGCTGACGGCATACTTCCGCATCCGCGGCGAGGTGGAGGTGCTCGGCATCGCCTCGGCGTCGATCACGCTCGAGCTGTCCATGACGTACGACTTCGACTCCGGCAAGCTGATCGGCCGCGCCTCACTGCGCGTCGAGATCGAGGTGCTGTTCTTCTCCGCGTCGGTCGAGATCACCTGCGAACGCAAATTCGCCGGCTCCAAGGGTGATCCGGTGCTGGCCGATATCATGCCGCCGACCCAGGGCGGGCAGGCCCTCTGGAACCAGTATTTCTCGTCATTCGCGATCGGAGCGTGACCCAATGCCCACCACCCGGGTGATGACCACCGTCCTGCCGTACTCGGTGGATCCGGCCGACCCGTTCCACGTCTCGCTGTTCTTCTCCCATCGCCTCGACGGCGGCGGCACCCTCGGCGACTACCCGACGATGCTGAACTGGGTCGCGGCGCTGCGCAGCGCGACGTTCCGGCTGCGCACCAACGCCAGCGCGGCGGCGATCCCGTGCACACCGCTGTTGGCGCCGACCGGCAACCCGCGGATCGTGGCGCCCAGCGAATCCGCCTGGCAGACAGCGTTTCCGGTCACCACCGCCGTGCGCGACTATCCGAAGCCGAAGGTGACCGATGTGCCGTGGAACAGCTACCCGGCACACCGGACACCGGATCACGCGCTCGAGGCGCACTACGCGTCGACGTGCTCGTGCCCGGTCAGCAGGCCCAGCGTGCTCGGCAACCCGCTGGCCGATGAGGTGCTCGACGTGTTGCAGGGCATCGAGGGCGTCGGCGATCTCGTCGAAGGGCTGCGGAACTACATCGCGCTGCGGGACCGTCACCGCTACGGGATGACCAGCGACCGGGACCGGGCCGCCCGCGACGCCGTCGCGCCGACCAAACCCGCGCCCGAGATCGTCCCGCCCGGCGGCGGCGGCCCAGGCGGCCCTGGTGGTCCGGCCGGCCCTGGTGGTCCGGACATCAACGTGGCCGCGGCCGGCCCGGGCTGGCAGTCGCCCATCGAATCGCTGCTCGACCGCACCAACACCGACCGCCTGGTCACCGAGTTCCTCAACCGCCTGCTCAATGAGCCTGCGCTGGTGACCAATCCGATGCTGGCGATGCTGCGCGATGTGCACGCCGCGCAGCGCTACTACAACCGCCCCGAGGAACAGAAGACCCATAAACCCCGGCCGACGCCCGGCGTCCATCCGCCGCGCACACCGCACCCGATACCCGACTTCCACGAACGGGCGGCGTCGGCCGGCAATGTCCCCGCCCTGGCGCGCACGCTGGGCTTCATCGTTGACGTGCGGGTCGACGACCTCGATGCGCTGCGTGCCGCCAGCACGATCCGCTGCGATGTCATCGTCGACGGCGCGGAGGAATACGTGTCGCCCGAAACGAAGTGCACGACAGTGGGTTCCCGGTTCCTCGCCGTCGCGGAGACCAACCGGTGGCGGGCCGGTCGGCTCGCCCTGGGCGATCCCGCCCGCTACCGGGTGATGGACCTGGATCCGGACGCGGCGGGTCTGGCGCTCGAGCAGCTGCTGCGCAGCGTCATCCGCGCGCTGGCGATCGAGGTGAACGGGGATCGCAGTTCCTTTGCGCCGGCGGCGTTGCGCGCCACCGGTTTTTCCATCGCCGAGCTCGGCCGACCCGATAGTCTGCGCGAGCGGATCGCCAACGCCGAGACGCTGGAGCCGGTCGTTGAGGTCCCGGGAACCGCGCAGCCGCGCGAACAGTTCGGCTACGAGGAGCTGCTGCGGGGAACCCGGGTCGAGGTGTGGGACGACGCCACCCGGATGTGGCACAACCTGCACGAGCGCCGGGTTCGCGCATCGTTTGACGCCAAACCGATTCTCGACGGCGCCCGCGACACCGGGTATCTACAGAATCCGCCGCTGAGCCGCACCCCCGGCAACAACGCGCACCCGTATTACGTGCACGAGGTGCTGGCGGGCTGGGACGGCTGGAGCCTGTCCGCGCCGCGGCCGGGCCGGATGGTCATTCACGACGACGGCAGCCACGGCGACGCGGGCAGCGAGCATCTGACCGACAGGCCGGAGGTGCAGGACGCCGGTCTGCGGGTACAGTCCACGGCCGAGCCGAAGTCGCTGCCCGCGCTGCGCTACGGACGCCGTTACTCATTCCGGGTGGCGGGTGTCGACCTGGCCGGCAACAGCGTCCCGATGGATCCGTTGCCCACCGCGGACCCGCAGGCCTCGGCCGTTGCCGACGCGTCGGCACATCTCGACGTGCTGCGCGCCGAGGCCGCGCAACGCGATCAGGAAGGGCTGCTGGCGTCGCTGAAGGCCAAGGGAGTGGCGGCACCACGCGCGCTGGACGGTGAGGGGATGCGCGGCGAGGTCGAGCGCGCGACCGCGTCGGTAGTCGAGAACGCGACGTCGCTGCGGATGCACCCGCAGTGGGATATCGACCCGAAGCAGCTGGCCGCCCTGTTCACCGATTCGGGTGATCCGGACACGGTGAGTTCGCCGCGCCTGTTTCTGCGGTGGGATCCGATCCCGGCCCCAACCCTGGTGCCCCGGGTCGCCTACACGCCCGGTGAATCGTTGCAGCGCATGGTGATCCGGACCGGACTGACCGGCGGGCCCGGGCTGTGCCAGCGCCACATCGTGCCGCCCAAGGGCAGCCAGCTCGAGGCCGAGCAGGACGGCCGGTTCGACGCCCTGATGCGCATCGGCAACCGCGTCCGCGCCTACGCGACCGCGCTCAAGGAGCGGGGCAACCTGTTCCACACCCGGATTCAGGATCTGAACTCGCCGACCGGAACCATTGCGCAGCCGGGCATCTCGCTGCTGGCCGCGCCGAACGCCACCGGCCTGAAGACGCTCGAGCAGATTCAGGATCCGGAGGTGCAGCCGGCCGAGGGCCAATACATCGTGCACGATGTCGACAACCTGGTGCTGCCCTACCTGCCCGATCCGTTCGCCGACGGTGTCGCGCTGGTGTTCTACGAAGCCGGCGCCGATCACCGCCTCGCCAACCCGCGGATGCTCCAGTCCGTCGTGGTGAAGTTCGCCGGCCAGTGGCCCGAACTGCAGCCGCTCCGGCTGGTGGTCCACCACGCGCCACGGCTGGACGCCCGCCAGGTGGGCAACGTCGTTCACGTCGGTCTGCCGCCCGGCGAGCAGGTCGCGGTGGCGCTCTCCACCACGCTGGACGCCGAACACCTCGAGAAGATGGCGCTGTGGCGGTTCCATCCGGTGCACGACCCGAATGTGCCCGAGGCGGACCGGCGGACCCTCGCGCGTGCGGCCCGCGACGGCTGGCTGTGGTGGCTGACCCCCGACGAGGACCTGCGGTTGGTGCACGCCACCGCGCGGCCCGCGATTCCGCCGGCGATCACCCGGTTGATCGTCGAGCCCCGCAACCCGAACGTGGTGACCGCCAACCTCGACGGTGTCATCGACGTGCACGGCGCCAGCACCGAGAAGGTCGAGCTGCGGGCGCACTGGGACGACATCATCGACGACCCCGACACCGATGGCCCGGTCGTCCGCGGCACCAAGGAGATCGTGGTGGACCACCGGATCGAGGCACACGAGCGGTACTCGTTGCTGACGCTGCAACAGCAGGCCGAGGTCGTCGGCGACCGCATGTCGGAGGTGCCCATCCGCACCGCGATCCACAATCTGCCGGACACCAAGGCGCGCAACGTGTTCTACTGTCTGCACGGTTCGTCGCGGTTCCGCGAGTTCTTCCTGCCCGACGAGCTGCCGGGCCCCGACGACGAGGCGTCGGCGGGCAACGAGGTGGCGGTGAACGTCCCGAGTTCGGCGGCGCCGGTGCCACCGGTGGTGCGCGATGTGATCCCGATGTTCATGTGGGAGCAGACCACCGAGCCCGAGCATCCGTTCGCCATCCGGCGCATCCGGCGCAGTGGTGTCCGCATCTGGCTGGACCGGCCGTGGTACTCCAGCGGCGAGGGCGAGATGCTGGCGATCCTGACCACTGGCGATCCCGCCCTCGTCAAGGACAAGGACGAAAAGGTCAGCCTGTGGGCCCGCGACCCGATCCTGGCCGGGCCAAGAATGGCGAACTCCTATGAGGTGCCGGTGCTTTCGGCCTGGCAACAGCGCGCGGTGCAGTTGGCGCTGAACCCGCTCGACGCGCCCGGCCGCCCGCTGTTTCACGTCGTCAAGGAACGCAAGTCGGACAAACCGGAGGATAAGGACAACGTCGTCAACGCCTACGTGTTCCGGCCCGAGTTCCATCGCGAACGCAAGGGGTGGTTCGTCGACGTGATCTTCGACTCCGCCAACGCGATCTGGCCGTTCCTGCGCCTGTCGGTCGCGCGGTATCAACCCAACTCGATACCGAACATGGCGTTCTCGGAGGTGGTGGCGACCGATTTCGTGCAGCTGCCGCCGGAACGCATCGGGACGCTGAGCCGGCCCGATTCGGGCGAGGTGCGGGTCACGGTGACCGGCGTGACCGCGCTGACCAACGCCGCCGGCCTGGAGGGTCCGCCGGACCGGGCCAAACTGCGGGAACTACTGCCCAAGTCGCGACGGGTGCTGGCGACCCTGCAGGCGCGAAACGCCCAGTCCGGCTCCGACATCGACTGGGTCGACGTCGTTTCGGTGCCCTGCGAATTGGCCGGTGTCGACGCCGACACCTTCGAGGCGACCTGGACGGCGGCGCTGCCGCTGGACCCCGAGCTGCAGCTCCTGACGCCCGGCACGTCGGACGACCTGCGCGTGCAGGTCGAGGAGTACGAGGTGCTGGCCGCCGATCCCGCTCCCGGTGAGCAGAACCCAACCACCACAGAGCGATTGGTCTACGCCGATCACTTCTGGCTGTAACAACACAGGAAATGGAGTTCCACATGTCCCTTCAAGCTGGTTCCCAGGGCAAAGCCGTCGCTGATGTTCAGCAGGCACTCGGGCGGCACGGTTTCGTCGCCGCCGACCGGGCGGGCGTATTCAGCGGCAACACCGCGCAAGCGGTTCGCGCCTTCCAGACCAGTCGCGGTCTGCTGGCTACGGGCGTCGTCGACCAGACAACCTGGCGCGCGCTGGGTCTGCGCGGATTGGTGCCTCGTCCGGTACCGATTGACTGACGCGGGCTTGACTTCAATATTTGTTGAGGTTCTAGCGTCGAAGCATGACGCGACCAACCTTGTCTAGCGATCCCGACTGGATGCGAGCCGCACGCGATGCCGTCGACGAGTTCGTCGCGGAATTGCAGGCGGGCATCGATTCCGGCGACGCGGAGACCTACAACGCCCATTTCGGCGATGACGTCGCGTGGGGCAGCCCGTACGGCGCGACCGTCGTCGGCTATCACGCGTTGCATTCCATCCATACGCGCATGTTCGGCGACGGGGTCGCGGCGGCCGGGCCGTCGTCGCGTTACGAAACCGTGCACGTCAGCGCGCCGGCGCCGGATGTGGCGATCGCGCAGGTGCGCCGCGTGGCGCTGGATTCGGACGGCCGGCCGATCCCGATCGACGACGTTGGAGTGTTCTCCGAGATGGCGCTGTATGTGCTCGTGCGCCGCGAGGGTCATTGGTGGTTGGCCGCCGGTCAGAACACGCCCGTCCGGCCCAAGCCGTAAATCGAGTACCGCGCTACTCGCGAATCCCGGCGCCCGTGCGGGGACCATCGAATTGCGAGATTGTTTGAGCGCAATCAGCTTTCGATGCGCCGCACCGCGCTGGAAAAGGAGCGAGCAATGGCGTTGCAGAGTGCACGGTTCTCGGGCGACCCGGTTCTGGGGCGGTGCCTCGCGGGCACCCACCGGATGTTCGCGCCGGAGGAGAACCTGTCGGTCATGCGGGTCCAGGAGGCGTTGCGCCGGCTCGACTTCGACCCCGGTCAGCTCGACGGGATCTTCGGCGCGGCGACCGGCGCGGCGGTGAGCAGCTTCAAAGAAGCGCACGGCCTGTCGCCATCGGATCCGGTTGTGGGGGTGGGTACCTCGGGCAAGCTCGACAGCTTGCTGCTGCACAACCCACCGTCTTTGGATCCCGACTTCGGCGAGGTGGCCGGCTTCGTCGCCGCGCACGTGGTCGAGCCGTTCATGGGTTTCGCGCTCGCACCGCTGATCAGTTCGCCCCTTAACTCCATGCGCCACAATGTCGGACGGTCGATGTTGGACGCGCTGGGCTCCGGCCACTGCCTGGGCATGGTGGCAGGCAGCCGGGCCACGGATCTGCAGGACCCCCGGATTCCCGCCGACGTCAAGGCCGAACTCGCCAACCTCGGTCCCGCGTCGGGCCGGGTCACCACCTTCGTCGGCACCGACGGTGCCGAGCACATCGTGATGGTCATCGACGACCTGACGATCCGCGGGCGACGATTCCTCGTGCACCGTCCGACCCTGCGCAAGGTGAAGATCGATCTGCGCAGCACGCTGTGCCACGAGCTGACCCACATCCGCAACTCCGGCCTGGGGCTGGACAACACGCCGGATTTCGACACGGATACTTTCCTCGATCCCAATCTGGCGGCGGCCATGACCAACGCATCGGGTCGTCAGACCGCGCGGGTCTTCGCGCAGTTTGCGCACGAGATGAACGCACGCCACGTCGACTGGATCATCGACCGGGAGCTCGCCGGCGACCCGTTCGCCGCGCAATTTCTGGAGCCGGTCGCATTGTCGGAGGCCGCCCATTTCTACTTCGCGGAGAGCGACCGGGAGTTCTACTTCCAAGACAACGGCTATATCGGCGCCATTCTGGCCCGCGGTCACGAGGCGACCTATAACCAGATGGGGCTGTGGTTGCGCCAGTGCGCGAAGATGACCTTCAGCAGCGACCCCGATGCGCAGCAGATCAGCGCACAACTGTTCTCCGATGCCGCCGACTCGGCGGAGTTCACCGCGATCAACCCCGGCCTGCCCCGGCCGGCCGGGAACGGCCTCTTTCCGCTATCGCAGGACTTTCAATAAGCCCGGTCGAGTATTGCGCTACCCGCGAAAACCCGACGGCCACGGTGGGACCATTTTCCTGGAGGTCCAGATCATGACGGACACAATTGCACAAAAGATCGCAGTACGGGGGTTGCATGTGGTCGTCGGCGTTCTTGTGGCGGCGACGCCATGGGCGGTGTCGTGTAGCGGTCAGACGCCGCTGCCGCCGGACCCGCCGTCGGTGAATCCAGGCGGTGGGGGACCCGTGGAGGGACCCGGACCGCGGCCGCAGGCTCCGCCATCGTTTGTCGAGGGCCCGCATCCGCCGGCAGAGTTGGCTCCACCGCCACCGACCACCACGTCATCGGAGGTGGCCCCGGTGCCGACGGCTCCGGTGCCGACGGCTCCGGTGCCGACGCGCGAACTTGCGCCGCCACAATGAGATCCACCTGGAGTGCTCGTTTGGCCGTCGGTGTTCTCATCGCCGCGACACCGGTGGCCGTGGCGTGTGGTGGCGATGGTCCGCTGCCGGCCTACTCAGTGCCGCCGACCGTGTCGGCACCCTCGGCACCCATGCCGCCCGGACAGCCCGGAGGGGAGATCTCGGCTCCGGCCGCGACACCGCCCGAATTCGTCCCGGGACCGCAACCGACAGAGCCCGATGCGCCGGTCGTCGTGCTAACGACACCGCCCATGACGACGACCGAACCGCCTTTCCCTTCGCCGGAGCCGGAACCGCCCTGGCCCTTGCCGACACCATTCCCGACGGCAGGTTCCGACGGTGGCTGACAACGGCGGTGGTTCGACCCCGCAATTTCACCGGTGGATCGGCATCGTCGGCCTGTTTATCGCGCCGACCACCATCATCACTTCGGTATGCGTGTACTTCGGATTGGTGTCCACCCGCAGGTTCTACTCCTACTTCGGGATCGACTCCAACGCAATTGGATTCACTACCGGCGACCACGTGATGAAGAGCATCAGCGTGCTCTTCGCTCCTATTCTGGTGCTACTGATCGGGTGGGCGGCGCTGTTGTGGGCGGGCGAGTATGTACGCCGGTTGGCCAAGGCCGGACAGCGGACCGGCCTCATTCGTGGTTTGGGTTGGACCGCGATCGTCGTTGGGGGGTTGGGCGTGCTGAGAGGGGTTGTCGGCGTGCTTCTCCCCCAATTCGCGCTGATCCGCAGCCAATTGCTGACTCCGCTGGCACTTGGCCTGGGCACCTTGTTGGTCGTCATCGGCTGCTGGCTAATGGCCACCTCGCGAACGGAATCGGCGCCGCGACCATTCGCTGCAGCCGAACGGGCCAGTTTGTTCGTCGCCGCCGCCATGATGTTGATGGCGCTGTTCTGGCTGACGAACATCTTCGCCACCCTGTATGGCGAGCACGAAGCCAAGTCGACCGCGGCCAAACTGTGGGCCAGGGAGACCGGCGTTGTCGTGGACACCACCGACCGGCTCAACCTGCCCGCCAACCTCATTGTGGAAACACCCCTGACATCCGGTGCTGGCGACGCGTCGCCGCAGACCGGTGCGTCAGAGGCGGTCACCTATCGGTACAAGTGCTTCCGTTCTCTGGCGGTTCATGACGACCAGTGGGTGCTGGTCCCCGCGAAATGGACGCCCCAATACGGATACGCGGTCATAGTGACCGACGATTCCGCAAGCCGGATCTCGGTCACCCGACTCCAGGGCATTGCCCGTACCGGCGCCGCCAACTGGGATGCGTCGAACCGTCCTGGCGGCTGGCAGTGCCCCGAAGTGGCGCCGCGATCTGCGTATGGGCCCGCGCCGAATTCGAGTAAGTGATCACTCGCGACCGGCCGGCGGTCAAGCCTCACGATTGACGCAACATCGATCGCTCAGAAAGGAGCGGACCATGGCCGATATCCCGCCGCGCGTCGCGGTACGGAGTCCACGACCGTTCGACATCGTCGGCGACCATTTCGTGCTGTGCGGCCTCGGACGGGCCAACGAGGGGGTGGTCGGCACGGCCACCCTGAAGGACAAGAACGGCAACGTGCTGGCCGAGGTGTCGCCAATGTTCGTGCCGCAGAGCGGATTCCTCTTCACGCTGTTCGACTTCCCCGTGGCCGTGGGCGCTCCCCTGACCCCGGAAGGTGTGCTGACCGTCGACGCCGACAATCCAAGTGGATTGCCGGAGAACGACTTCCGCGTCACGGTGCCGCTGACCTTCGGGCGGGCTCTGTTGGGCGCGTCGTATGCGGGGTTCCGGGCGCACAAGGTGGTCTCCGGTGACACGCTGTCCGGTATCGCGGAGGACAACTACGGCGACGCCAACCTGTGGCCACGGCTGTTCATCGCCAACCGCGACACCATCAACGACCCGGACCTGATCCTCGTCGGGCAGGTGCTGCGAATTCCGTTCGAGGGTATCTAGGAAGTTTGCCCGCCTTCGAGCGACATTGTCGCTGATAGGTGGGCACGAAGGGCAGTCGTCCCCACCGCACCCATTACGAGCGCGGGTCGGCCGGCTGTTTCTCTTCGGTCTCGGCCGGCTGTTTCTCCTCGGTCTCGTACGCGACTTCGAGCACTTGTTCGGGCCGTTGTCGTTCCGCGCGCAGGGCGTCGGTGTAGTAGGACTTGTCGGCCCGGGTAAGCGGTGGCTGCACGATGCTTCTGGGCCACAGACGCCGGGACCTGACCACGTCGATTTCGATCGCGTAGACCATGACCGTCGCCTGCAGGGCCAACCACGCGAGCAGGCCCAGGACGACGCCGAACAGGCCGGCGACGGCCTGTGCGTGGCGCAGTTGGTGGACGACGACCACGCCGGCCAGCGTCAGCAGCAGTTGCCAGCCCAACGCGGTGATCGCGGCGCTGAGCAGCATCGAGCGGGTCGCCACATGACCCGCTGCGGCAACCCGGAAGAGCGCCAGGAAAAAGCCGAAGCCCAAGATCGTGCCGACAGCGATACTCACCACCCGTGCCGGCACGTCGCCAAGGCCCAGCGACGACGCCGCCCCGGCGGCGGTACTGGCGGCGCCGGTGACCACGACGATGAGACCGAGAAGCAGCAGCAATGAGAAGGTCCGCAGGTAGCGCGGCGCGAAGCCCGGCCGGTCGACCCGCGGCACCGCCCAACAGGTGTTAAGCGTGTTCTGCAGGGCATGCGCGAATCCCCGGCCGCCGATGATGGCGCCCAGGATGCCGATGGTCAGTGACAGGGATGTGGCGCTGAAGGTTTCGACGCCGAGTTGGTCCTGGATCTCCTCGCCGATAATCGGGAATTCGGCGAATACCGAGTGCACCAGCTTGTCGTGCAGCGCCGGATATCTGCGCAAGGCCACGCCCAGGATGGCGGTGAACGCCAGCAACAGCGGGAACGTCGCGACGAAGCCGTAGTACGCCAACAGCGCCACAAGGTTTCCGCCCTGGTCATCGCCGAACTTCTTGACCACCGCGATCGGGAACCCGACGACGGAATGCCGCTGCTGCCAGGCGTCGATGCCACGTGCGGCCTTTTCGACGGGGTTCACACGTCAACGCTCGCACCATCGTCGGTGTTTCGCCCGGGGATACCCGTAAATGACGCTGGGCCGGGATGCGCGCGTTACTTCCAGACGGCGCCGATCCCGCATTCCCACAGGCTCAGTGGCGGAACGCCGCGCTTGGTGGTCGGTTGGCGACGGCGTCGCGTCGTCCCGCCTTCGGACTCGTGCAGCTGTTCTTGTGCGCGCTTGCGTCGTGTTCGCATCTTCGTGCCTTTGCTTTCTTGCCGGTGACCTTTGTGCCTCCGCGTTGTATCCGACGCTATGGGTCCTGGGCAGTAAATCCTTGAGTAGCGAGCTACCCGACTTTCGGCACTGTTGCACGCACGGCCTCGAGTAGTGCGTCGGGCGTTCCGTAACATCGCTGCCCATGGGCAGCAAGGTGCAGTACAGCGTGGACTCTTCGGTGGCGACCATCGTTCTCGACGACGGCAAGGTCAACGTGTTGTCCCCGGCGATGCAGGACGAGATCCATGCGGCGCTCGACAGCGCGGAGAAGGAAGACGCCGGTGCCGTCGTGCTGGCCGGCAACCAGAAGGTGTTGTCGGCCGGGTTCGACCTTTCCGTGCTGCAGGGCGATGACCCCGACGCGGCGCTGGACATGCTGGCCGGCGGGTTCGACCTGTCCGTGCGGCTGCTGTCGTTTCCGAAGCCGGTCATCATCGCGTGCACCGGGCACGCGGTCGCGATGGCGTCGTTCCTGCTGCTCAGCGGCGATCACCGGGTGGGGGCGCCGGAATGCCGGATTCAGGCCAACGAGGTGGCCATCGGGATGACGATGCCGTACGCCGCGATCGAGGTGATGAAGGTGCGGTTGACGCGCTCGGCGTTTCAGCGGGTGAACTCGATGGCGCCGTCGTTCTTTGGGGCCGACGCGGTGGCGGCCGGCTGGCTGGACGAGCTGGTCGAGCGTTCGGCGGTGCTGACCCGGGCGCAGGAGGTGGCGCGCGAGGCGCTGGCGCTCGACGCGGGAGCGCATTTGGCCAGCAAGCTGCGGGCCCGCAGCGAGGCGATCGCCGCGATCCGCGCGGCGATCAAGTCGGAGTTCGGGCGCGAGCCGCGGCGGTAGTTTTCGGGCTGTTTGTGGTGGTCGCAAGCCGGTCGGCGCGAGCGGGCCGGTCAAGGGCAGGCGACAGCAGTTCCGGACCACGGCGGTGCTGGACTGGGGGATCCTGCACCCGGTCGAGCGTCTCGAGCTGTTGACCACCCACGACCTGGCCCGGAAAGAGAAGCAGAAGCTGGAACTGCTGCGCGGCATCCTGACCTACTTTCACTACGCGACGAGGGAGACGCGCGAGGAGGTCCTCCGCGCGGAGATCAAACGGGTCAACGCGGCAGCCGACGAGCTGCGTGACCGTTTCCGCAGTCAGTACGCCGCGCCGATGGACGGTTTCGAGCACCACGATGCCGAGACCACGGTGATCAACGGACGGCACCGGCGGGATCTGGTGTAGCTCGACAGCTGGAGCTACCCGCCGGTCGATCCCACGCCTAGCCTGGACGACGGGGCGTGCGATGAACCGTGAAGAGCTTTTCGCCTCGATCGTGGCGGCAGGCCCCGGTCGCGATGACACCGTGTACCTCGAGCGGCGCGGCCAGGACTATGACTGGCACGTCGTTCCTCTCGGCGGGGCGGTCACAGATTCCACACGGCCGGCGGGTGAGCCGGACGTGTGGATGTCGTTCTCGGCCGCCTGGCCCGTCGATGATCCAACGCAGATGCGGGCGTTCTTCGACGATCTGCTCGCGGAGCTGGAGTCGATGGTCGACAGCGCGGATCGGTGTCGGTGGCCGATCGACGAGCCGTGGCCGCACCGTCACTGATCGGCGTGCATCGTGGACTATCGCATCAGCGCGGACGAGCGAGCCCGGTTCAAACGCTGCCGGCGGCAATGGGATTTCGTATCGCCACACCGTCGAGACCTCGAGCCCATCGGCGCCGCCGACCAGGCGCTGCCCACCGCGCTGATGGATGCGCTTGCCGTCTACTACTACCCGGGCACCTGGGACTGGCCGCACGATCTCTCGCAATCGCTGGTGCACAAGGCATTTCAACGTTCGTTCGGTGATGCAGGTACGACGAGGCAGTTCGCGCTCGGCGAGGCGCTGCTCGAGTGCTACCACGCTTGGGCCAGTACGGTTGATGACTTCGCTCCGGTGAAGATCAACTACGACCTGGACGCCCTGGTGCCCGATCCGCGCGATCCCGAATGCGGGCTGACGACTCCGGACGGATCGCCGGTGAAATACACGTGTCAGGTCGACCTGCTCGCTGTGGACGACACCGACCAATACTGGATTGTCCGCCACCAGATTGTCGATGACTGGCAGGATCCGGAGACATTGATCCGTGACGAGGAGGTGGTCGCCGCGTGTTGGGCCTGGGAGCAGGACTACCTGGGCATGACGATCGCGGGCACCATCCACAACGAGGTGCGGATCAACGGACCGCTGAAACTTCCCAGCGGCGAGGACACTGCACGCGGCCTCCCGAGGGTCGTCGCCCAGCACGAGCCCAGCGGCGGCGGTCGATCAATCCCGCAGCACGAACGGGTGCAGGCACGAGCATCGCGGGCCGCCGGCGCAAGCCGAACGGAGCAGCGGACCGCCGGCGTTCTGCGCCGAACGCGGATCCGGCGTACCCACGACGAGATTGCCGCCGCTGCCAGGCTGATAGCGGCCGAGGCTGTCGACATGACCAGCGATCCGGCGGTCTATCCAACTTTCGCCGCGCACTGTCGCGACTGCGAATTCACCGCGCCATGCCTGGTCATGATCGAGGACGCTGACCCGGGCCCGGTGCTGGCGGCCGACTTTCGCCGGCACCCCACGGACACCAAGCCCAAGCCCCGGTTGGGTCAGTCCACGTGGGGATTCGGCCGCGGCGCAGCACCGCCGGATTGGTGAATACATAGCGCAACTGTCAATCAGCGATGCACTCGGTTCTCTCATCCGCAGTAGCGAGCGTGAACACGGTGCGCTCGTCCGCGAGCGAGGCTCTCGGCACGAGAAGCACTTGCCATTCCGGTGTCCACTCAGCAACGCCCTCGGTGTCCCGTAACGCGAACTCCAGGTCCTCCGGACGATGGGTCCAGAGTTCGGCAGACCCACCGTCCCAGTGGAGGCGCACAAACCCGTCGTCACCCACGACGGCGCTGACCGGGATGGCCACCGACGACTTGAGGACGGCCATGAAGTATCGGCCGACATCGACGTGATGGCCCGGGCCCGAGGACGCGCATACAGGATCGGCAATGAAGGGGCGGAAGAAGTACTTACGCATGGAAGGGCTCCCCGTTTCAGGGCCTCCGATCAGGGAGGCGCTCTTGCCGGCACCGGTTGGTGCGGACCGCTTCGTCATCCGAGCCACCCACGAGCGTGGGGTTGGCGTGCCGTCCAGTCGGAGCTTGGCGACGGCATCTCGTGAAGCGAGTCAAGTGTAGGCCATCTTGTTGCCCGTGGCCTCCGTGCTGTTTCTGCCCACCTCTGCGCGACAACTGCTGCGCTGGTCGTGCGCCGACAACCCGTTGTCGCGCGGAGGTGGGCAATATGGGCCCCTCCGGTGGACCCGGCGGCGTCGCTGGCGAACCGCGGCGGCCTGGGCTGGTCACCGGCGATCGGCTGAAAGTTGTCGGCCGGCGTCGTTATCGTCAAGGTGAGAAGGAAGGAACACGATTGAGCGAGCAAACTTCGACGCCAAAGCTGACGGGCCAGTTTTCGAAGGCGCTGGTGTACGCCGAGCTAAAGCACCACAACCAGGTAAGAAAGGGCGGCGATATCCCGTATGTCGGCCATCTGCTCTCGGTGGCCGGCCTGGTAATCAACGACGGCGGCTCCGAAGCACAGTCCATCGCGGCGCTCCTGCACGACGCCGCCGAGGACGCGGGAGGTCCCGAGACGCTGGAGGAAATCAGAGCGAACTTCGGTGACGACGTCGCCCGCATCGTCGAGGAGTGCAGCGACACAGTCAAGACTCCGAAACCGCCGTGGCGAAAGCGCAAGCAGGACTACATCAATCACCTTGCCGGCGTTGGCAACGACACACTCTTGGTCTCGCTCGCCGACAAGCTCGACAACGCGCGGGCGATGCTTCGGGATTACCACACCGACGGTCCGTCACTCTGGGAGCGCTTCACTGTCAAAGACCCGCACGACCACCTCTGGTACTACGGTGGGCTGCTGAAGGCCTACCGGGACCGCGGGTGCCCAAGCTGGATGGTGGAAGAGTTGGGCCGCGTGCTCGGCGAGCTCAGGCGACTCGTCGGGAGCGACAACAGCACCGTCGTAGTCTGACGCGCGATGGCTTTGCATCTCCACCGTGCTGATCGCACCGATCTACTGGCCGACGGCCTTGGCGCGCTACTCGCCAATCCATTGCCCGACCCGTTCGCCGAGGAACTGGTGCTGGTGTCCGCGCGCGGAATGGAGCGGTGGCTGAGCCAACGGCTGTCGCATATCCTCGGGCGCGGCGACGGCGCGGACGGCGTGTGTGCCGGGGTGTCCTTCCGCTCCCCTGCCTCGCTCATCGCCGAGATCACCGGCACCAGCGACGACGACCCCTGGTCGCCGGAGGCCATGACCTGGCCACTGTTGGAGGCCATCGACGCCAGTTGCGACGAGCCCTGGTGCCATACGCTGGCAACACATCTGGGCCATTTCGACGAGGACGCCGATGAAGCCGAGCTCCGCCGTGGCCGGCGGTATGCGGTGGCGCGGCGCCTCGCCGGCCTGTTCGCCTCCTACGCCAAGCAGCGGCCGCGGATGCTCGTCGACTGGCTCGTTGGCACTCCCTCCGACGGCGCCGGTGGGGACCTCGACGATGACCTGCGCTGGCAGCCCCACCTGTGGCGGGCGGTGGCGGAGCGCGTCGACGCCGACCCGCCGCACATCCGGCACGAGTCCACGCTGGCGCGGCTGCGCGAAGGGCCGATGGATCTGCCATCGCGGCTGTCGCTGTTCGGCCACACCCGGCTGGCGGCCAGCGAGATCGAACTCCTCGGCGCGCTGGCCACCCACCACGATCTGCACCTGTGGCTGCCCCACCCCAGCGACGACCTATGGCGAAAGCTAAGCGGCGTCCACGACCCCGTGCCGCGCCGCGCGGACACCAGCCGTAACAAAGCTCGTCACCCGCTGCTGGACACTCTGGGCCGGGACCTGCGCGAGCTGCAACGCGGCCTACCCAACGGCGACACCGACGAATTCGTCGGCGCCGCAACACGACCCGATACGTTGCTGGGCTGGCTGCAGTCCGACATCTGCGCCAACCAGATCCGGCCCGGCTCGCGGTTGCTGATGCCGCACGACCGGTCCGTGCAGATCCACAGCTGCCACGGCGCCGTCCGACAGATCGACGTGCTGCGCGAAGTGCTGCTGGGCATGCTGCACGACGACGCGACTCTCGAACCGCGCGACATCCTCGTCATGTGCCCGGACATCGAGACCTACGCTCCGTTGATCATTGCGGCGTTCGGCCTCGGCGACATCGTCGGCGACATCCACCCGGCGCACCGGCTGCGGGTGCGGCTCGCCGACCGGTCGCTGACCCAGACCAACCCGCTGTTCAGTGTCGCCGCGCGGCTTCTCGACATCGCCGGCAGCCGGGCTACCGCCAGCCAGGTACTCGACCTGGCCGAAGCCGGCCCCGTCCGCGTCCACTTCGGATTCTCCGACGACAACCTCGAGACCATCGCGCAGTGGGTCCGTCAGTCCGGCATCCGGTGGGGTTTCGACGCGCCGCACCGCGCACCGTTCGGGTTGGATCGGTTCCTGCACAACACCTGGCGATTCGGCGTCGACCGCATCCTCACCGGGGTGGCGATGTCCGACGACTCGCAGGCATGGCTGGGCACCGCGCTGCCGCTCGACGACGTCGGCAGCAATACCGTGGAACTGGCCGGGCGGTTCGCCGAGTTCGTCGAACGGCTTACCCGCGTCACCGAGCGTCTCACCGGGCCGCAGACCCTGTCGGACTGGCTGGACGCACTGCGCGACGGTGTCGAGTTGCTCACCCGCGTCGAGGCCAACGATGCGTGGCAGTCCTCACAGCTGCAACGCGAGTTTTCAAAGATCCTGTCCGAGGCGGGATCCCGCGTCGACATGCAGCTGCGGCTCACCGATGTGCGCTCGATGCTGGCCGGGCACCTCGCGGGCCGGCCCACCCGCGCGAACTTCCGCACCGGGACGCTGACCGTGTGCACCATGGTGCCGATGCGGTCCGTCCCGCACCGTGTGGTGTGTCTGGTCGGCCTCGACGACGGCGTGTTCCCGCGCCTCGAGACCGCCGACGGCGACGACGCGCTGGCCCGTGAACCGCTGACGGGTGAGCGCGACATCCGTTCCGAGGACCGCCAACTGCTGCTCGACGCGATCTGCGCGGCCACCGAGACGCTCGTCGTCACCTACACCGGCACCGACGAACACTCCGGGCATCACCGGCCCGCGGCGGTTCCGCTGCTGGAGGTGCTCGATGCGCTCGACGCCACGACGCCACATCCTGTCCGAGAGCGCGTCGTCACCGAGCATCCGTTGCAGCCGTTCGACATTCGCAACGTCGAACGTGGCGCGCTGATACCCGACGAGCCATTCACCTTCGACCCCACCGCCCTCAAGGCGGCACGCGCAGCCGCCGGTGACCGGTCGGTGCCCCGCGCATTCCTGTCCGGCCCACTGCCGGATCCGCCGCTTGGCGACGTGTCGCTCGACGACCTGCTCGCGTTCTTCAAGGATCCGGTGAAGGGGTTCTTCCGCGAGCTCGACTACACACTTCCGTGGGAAGTCGAGCCTATCGACGACGCCATGCCCGTCGAGATCGACGCGCTGCAGGAGTGGGCGGTGGGCGATCGTCTGCTCAACGACCTGATGCGCGGGGTCGACCTCGGGGTCGCCACCGGTGCCGAATGGCGTCGCGGCACGCTGCCGCCCGGGCGGCTGGGCTGGCGCAAGGCGCGGGCCATCAGCGACTGCTCGGTCGGTCTGGCGATCGAGGCGATGCGCTCCCGCGGCACCCATCCCGCCACGGGCCACGACATCGACGTCGACCTCGGCGGTCGCCGCGTCACCGGCACGGTCGCGCCGGTCTACGGGGACCGGACGGTGTCGGTGACGTATTCCCGGCTGGCCGCCAAACATCTTCTGCAGGAATGGATCTCGCTGGTGGCGCTCGGCGCGCAGCGGCCGGAGCGGGAGTGGGAGGCGTACTGTGTCGGGCGCGGAGGCAAGGACGAGATCACGGTACGGATGTTCCGGCCTCCCGAGGACGCGACGGCGGTGCTGCGCGACATCGTCGCGATCTTCGACGCCGGACGCCGCGAGCCGCTGCCGTTGCCGCTCAAGACGTCGTGCGCGTGGGCGCAGAAGCGTCACGAGGGCCGGGACCCCAACTGGTACGCGAAGAGTAAGTGGGAGAGCCCCCGTGACACCACGATCGGCGAGGATGCCGCGCCCGCGCACGTCGAGGTGTGGGGACGCAACGCGCCGCTGAGCAGACTGCTCGCCGACAGGCCTCGGCCGGGTGAAGAGGTCGACGGCGAAGACACCCGGTTCGGTGCGCTGGCCGCGCGGCTGTGGTTGCCGATGTTCAAGGCCGAGGGGCGGCCGTGATGGAGCGTTTCGACCTGACCGGCACGCTGCCCGCGCCGGGTGCCACCACGGTGTTGGAGGCCAGTGCGGGAACGGGGAAGACGTTCGCGCTGGCCGGTTTGGTCACCCGGTATGTCGCCGAGGGTGTGGCGACGCTGGACCAGATGCTGCTGATCACGTTCAGCCGCGCCGCCAGCCGGGAGCTGCGCGAGCGGGTGCGCGATCAGATCGTCGATGCGGTGGCCGCGCTGGAGGGCGGCGACGTGACCCGCACCGACCTCGTCGAGCACCTGCTGGCCGGCCCACCGGACGCGCTCGCCGACCGGCGGGCACGGTTGCGCGACGCGTTGGCGGGGTTCGACGCCGCGACGATCGCCACCACCCACGAGTTCTGCGGCCTGGTGCTGAAATCGCTTGGCGTCGCGGGTGATACCGATGCCGGGGTGCGCCTGGTGGAGGGCCTCGACGACCTGGTCACCGAGATCGTCAACGACCTCTACCTCGCCGACTACGGTCAGCAAGCCGAGGACCCGCCATTGGGCTACAAGGAAGCGCTGGCGATGGCCCGCACCGTCGTCGGTGACCCGTGTGCGCGGTTGCGGCCCGAGCACCCCGAGGCGGGCACCGATGCGGCGGCGCGGCTGGAGTTCGCGACGAAGGTGCTGGCCGAACTGGACCGTCGCAAACGCCGGCTGGGCGTTCTGCACTTCGATGACCTGCTGAGCAGGCTCGCGAAAGCCCTTGAGGCCGAGGACTCTCCGGCCCGCCAACGCATGCATCAGCGGTGGCCGATCGTCATGGTGGACGAGTTTCAGGACACGGATCCGGTGCAGTGGCAGGTGATCGAGCGCGCGTTCGGCGGCCGCTCGACCGTCATCCTCATCGGAGATCCGAAGCAGGCGATCTACGCGTTCCGTGGCGGTGACATCTTCACCTACCTCAAGGCGGCGAAGACCGCGCAGACGCAGCAGACGCTCGGCGTCAACCGGCGCAGCGACGCGGTACTGGTGGATCGCCTGCAGACGGTGTTGCGGGGCGCCGCGCTGGGGCACCCGGACATCGTCGTGCAGGACGTCGAAGCACATCACCACGGTCACCGCCTGGCCGGCGCGCCGCACAACGACCCGTTCCGGCTGCGGGTCGTGCGCCGGGACGGGTTCGGGGTCGACCAGGACAAGGTGATCCGGATCGCCGACTTGCGCCCGTACATCGCCAAGGACCTCGCCGCCGACATTGCCGAATTGCTGGATAGCGATGCGACATTCGACGGAAAGCCGCTCAACGCGGGCGACGTCGCGGTCATCGTCGAGAAGGGTGACGACGCGCGGCGCTGCCGGGACGCGTTGGCCGTCGCGGGAGTCCAAGCGATATACACCGGCGACTCCGACGTGTTCGAGCCCGAGTCCGAGGCCGCCGACGCCTGGCTGCGGCTGCTGGAGGCGTTCGACCAGCCGCACCGCAGCGGTCTGGTGCGATCGGCCGCGGCGACGGTGTTCTTCGGGATGACGGCCGACGACCTCGCGGCCGGGGGCGACGCGGTCACAGAGCAAGTGACCGAGACGATCCGGCAGTGGTCGGACCAGGCCCGCGAACGTGGGATCGCCGCGGTGTTCGAGGCCGCGCAGGTGGCCGGCATGGGCGAGCGGGTGCTGAGCCGACCCGGCGGTGAGCGAACGATGACGGATCTGGCGCACGTCGCGCACCTGCTGCACGAGGTCGCCCACCGCGAGCGGTTCAGCCTGCCGGCGCTGCGGGATTGGCTGTGCCGACAGCGCGACGAGCGCAGCGGCCCGGCCGAGCGCAACCGCCGCCTGGACAGCGACGCCAAGGCGGTGCAGATCATGACGGTGTGGGGCAGCAAGGGCCTGCAGTTCCCGATCGTGTACCTGCCGTTCGCTTTCAACCGGTACGTGTGGGTGGACGACATCCCGCTCTATCACGACGACGCCGACGTCCGATGCCTGCACATCGGCGGTAAGGACAGCCCCGACCGTGCCACGATCGACGAGTTCAGCCGGATCGAGGCCGCCCGCAACGACATTCGCCTGACGTATGTCGCGCTGACGCGCGCGGAATCGCAGGTGGTGGCGTGGTGGGCGCCGGCCGCCGACGAACGCAACGGCGGCCTGTCGCGGCTGATGCGCGGACGGAAGGCCGGCGAGGCAGAGGTGCCGGACCGCTGCGACCCGCGGACGGTCTCCGACGACGAGGCGCACGCGTGCTTCCGGGAGTGGGAGGGGGCCGGCGGCCCGGTGATCGAAGAGGCGTCGATCGCCGAGGCCGTGACACCGCCGCGGCCGACGCCGTCGTCGGATCTCGGTGCGCGGCACTTCCATCGGGCCATCGACACGACGTGGCGGCGGACGTCGTACTCGGCGTTGATCCGCGCCGCCGAGACGCCCGGGGTGGCCAGCGAACCGGAGGTCACCGAACTCGACGACGAGGTCGGCGACGTGCCGGTGGCCGCGGCGCCGGCCGGTGCGGGGGTGCCGTCGCCGATGGCCGACCTGCCGACGGGCGCGAAGTTCGGCACGCTGGTGCACGCGGTGTTGGAGACCGCCGACCCGTTGGCCGAGGATCTGGCCGCCGAGTTGGCGGCGCGGGTGGGCGACCACAGCGTGTGGTGGCCAGTGGATGTCCCCGCGTCGGAGCTGGCCGCGGCGATGGTGCCGATGCACGACACCCCACTGGGCCCGCTGGCGGACGGACTGACGCTGCGGCAGATCGGGTTGTCGGATCGGTTGCGGGAGTTGGACTTCGAGATCCCGCTGGCCGGCGGCGACGTGCGCGACGCCGCCCCGGACATCCGGCTGGCCGACGTCGGGGCGCTGGTGCGGTCGCATCTGCCGGCTGGCGATCCGCTGAGGGTCTATGCCGACCGGTTGACGGGCGACGCGCTGGGCGGGCAGTCGCTGCGCGGGTATCTCAGCGGGTCGGTGGACGTCGTGCTGAGGATTCCCGACGGGGCCGGGCACCGCTATGTGGTGGTGGACTTCAAGACGAACTGGCTGGGTGACTCGAACCGGCCGCTGACGGCCGCGGACTACGACCGCCCGCGGCTGGTGGAGGCCATGCTGCACTCGGACTATCCGCTGCAGGCGCTGCTGTATTGCGTGGTGCTGCACCGGTTTCTGCGCTGGCGCCAGCCGGGCTACGACCCAGAGCGGCATCTGGGTGGGGTGCTGTATCTGTTTCTGCGCGGGATGTGCGGGCCGGACACGCCGGTGGTCGACGGGCATCCGGCGGGGGTGTTCAGTTGGCAGCCACCGGCGTCGTTGGTGGTCGCGCTGTCGGATCAGCTGGACGCGGGGAGGGCGGCGGCGTGATAGCAGAGTTCGTCGATGCGGAGGTACTGGAGCCCGCGGATGTGCAGGTGGCGCAACGATTGACGGGGCTGGCCGGAGACAATGACGAGCGGGTGTCGCTCGCCGTTGCAATGACGGTGCGGGCGCTGCGCGGCGGTTCGGTGTGTGTGGAGCTGGGGACCGTCGCCGAGCAGGTCGGTATTCCCGGCCTGCCGTGGCCGGAGTCCGGCGAGTGGATGGCAGCGGTGGAGGCGAGCCCGCTGCGGGGTTCGCCCGAGGTACTGCACGTGCACGACGGCCTGCTGTATTTCGACCGGTATTGGCGGGAGGAACAGCAGGTCGCCGAGGATCTGTTGGCGATGCTGTCGACTCGGGAGGCCGAAGCGAAACCCGATGTGGCGCGGTTGTTTCCGCCGGGGTTCGAGGAGCAACGGGAGGCTGCCGAGATCGCTCTGTCGCAGGGGCTGACGGTGCTGACCGGCGGACCGGGAACAGGCAAGACCACGACCGTTGCACGGTTGTTGGCGTTGTTCGCCGAACAGGCCGAGATGGTGGGACAGCCGCGGCTGCGGATCGCGTTGGCGGCTCCGACGGGTAAGGCGGCGGCGCGGTTGCAGGAGGCGGTGCAGTTGGAGGTCGACCGGCTCGACGTCGTCGACCAGGAGCGGCTGGCGGGGTTGCGGGCCACGACACTGCACCGGCTGTTGGGGTGGCGTCCCGATTCGTCGTCGCGGTTCCGGCACCATCGCGGAAATCGGTTGCCGCACGACGTGATTGTGGTGGACGAGACGTCGATGGTGTCGTTGACGATGATGGCGCGGCTGTTGGAGGCGGTGCGGCCGGAGACTCGGCTGCTGCTGGTCGGCGATCCCGACCAGTTGGCGTCGGTGGAGGCCGGCGCGGTGCTGGCCGACGTGGTGGACGGGCTCTCGGGTCGCGCCGACGCGCGGATCGCGGCGCTGCAGACGTCGCATCGGTTCGGCGAGTCGATCGGCGAGTTGGCGGCGGCGATCCGGGTGGGCGACGGCGACCGAGTCATCGAGGTGCTTCGGGCGGGCGGCGAGCACATCGAGTGGATCGAGGCCTCGGACCCATCGCCGCACCTGCGGAAAGTGGTTGTGCCGCATGCGCTCGAGTTGCGTAAGGCGGCGCTGCTCGGCGACGACGCGGCGGGGTTGGCGACGCTGGACGAGCACCGGCTGCTGTGCGCGCACCGACGCGGGCCGTTCGGGGTGGCGCACTGGAACCATCAGGTCGAGCGGTGGCTGGTCGAGGCGACCGGCGAGCCGATCTGGTCGCCGTGGTACCCGGGGCGACCGGTGCTGGTGACGGCCAACGATTACGGTCTGCGGCTGTTCAACGGTGATACCGGGCTGACGGTGCTGCGCGACGGGGTGCTTCGCGCGGTGATCGCGAGCGGGGAGGAGCCGCTGACGTTCGCGACCAGCCGGCTGGCCGATGTCGAGACGATGCACGCGATGACGATCCACAAGAGCCAGGGCAGCCAGGCGCGCGACGTCACGGTGCTTTTGCCTCCGGAGGATTCGCGCCTGCTGTCGCGGGAGCTGTTCTACACGGCCGTGACGCGGGCCAAGGAGAAGGTTCGGGTGGTGGGACCGGAGGCGTCGGTGCGGGCGGCGATCGAGCGGCAGGTCGTGCGGGCGAGTGGTCTCGGACGGCGCCTCCACGTATGACGTTGTCCAGATCGCGAACTTGACCGCGAAACCAGGCGGCCCGACAGAGTGCAGACCTCAGAACGTCCGCACCGCGATCTCCGCAGGCTCGGCTCGCCGCCTGTGCTGCGGCTCGGCGACGACCTGCTCTACCTCGACCGGTACTGGCGCGAGAAGGATCGCCTCGTGGTGGCGATTCCGGCTCAGCGGGACTGCACGTGCGAGCCGCTGTCCGGGTGCTCGGCCAGCCACCGCTGTTCGACGCGGTTGACGCGGTGGTGCTCGAACGCGACCACCAGCGCACCGGCGGTGACGAGCGCGCCGGCGATGAGACCCAGGACCAGTGACAGGTCGCTATGCCCATAGGCGGTGGCCGCGACGGTGCCGGCGATCAAGACGATGCCGACGCCGATAAGGATCAGGCCGGGCAGCCACAGCGTGTCGATGAACGATTCACCGGCGTGCGGCTGGGTGGTGCGGGAGTGATCCACCGGGTCGCGATACGCACCCTTCATTCGCCTCTCCTTCCATCGCAGAGACCCCTTCAGGCTACGCGCATTGTGGGACGGATCACAGTGCGCGGCCGTCGCTCGGAGCGCCGTCAGGACAGGGCGCTGCCCTTGCGCCACAGGTTCCACGGAACGCTCCAGTCGCCGTTCTGCGACAGCTGCAGCGGCGGGCCGCCGGTGTTGCGGATCTCGACGACGTCGCCGGGCACCGAGAAGTCGAAGAACCATTTGGCGTTCTCGCCGTTGAGGTTCAGGCAGCCGTGGCTGGTGTCGGTGTTGCCCTGCGCCCATACAGTTGCATTGAGTTGGTGCAGGTAGATGCCGTCGGTGCTGATGCGCGTGGCGTACGGGATGGTAACGCGGTAGCCCAGGCGGGAGTTGATCGGCAGCCCGAACGTCGAGGAGTCCATGATCACCGGGTTGGCCTTGCCCATCACCGTGTAGATGCCCGGCGGGGTCCAAAACGACAGCGTTCTGCCGCCGATCGTTTGGGTGCCGCCCATGCCCATCGAGGTCGGCATGGTGCGGACGAGCTTGCCGTTCTCGTAGACGCTGATCTGCTTGGTGTTGTCGTCGGCGATCGAGACGTGGGAGTCGCCGATGGTGAACGAGACCCGGCTGTCCTCCTGGCCGTAGAGGCCGTCGCCGAGCGGCACGCCGTAGACGTTGGCCGCGACGGTGATGGATGTGCCTGGGGTGTAGTACTTTTCGGGACGCCAGTGTGCGGTCTGGTCGTCGATCCAGTTCCACGAGCCCTGTACCCTCGGGTCCGTGGTTACCGTCAGGTGCCGTTCGGCGGTGGCCTTGTCAGTGATCGGCTCGCCGAAGTGGGCGACGATGACGGTGCCGACGCCATAGGTGGCGCCGTCCTGCAGCGACGCACCGGAGACGGTGTTGAGGTAGACCGCGGTCTGGTCGCCCGGGGTCACGGTGGTGAAGCTGGACGTCTCGCGCGACGGCATCCCGCCGGGGCCGCGGCTGGTGATCGTCATCGTGTAGGTGCGTCCGTAGCCGAGCGGGACCGTCGGCTTCCACGTTTTGGCGTCCGGTGTCATGACGCCGGGGGTCTCCTTGCCGGTTTCGTTGACCATGGTGACGTTGCTGATAGTGCCGGTGGCGGCGGTGACCCGGACGGGGCCGGCGGGGTTGACGTCCTCGGCGCTCGCCGACGGGACGATGGACAGCGCCGCCGGTTCGATCGGCGACGGCCGCGGAGCCGACTGAGGGATTGGCCCGGCGGCAAGCGTCTGGCAGCCCTCCGGGCAATCCGGCGCGGCGGTGACGACGACACCGCCGAGCATGGCCAGCACCGCGAGTACAGCCGCCAGACGGGCACCACGGACACGGCGAGTAGACGTCAACTGATCTCCAGTGTGGTTCGGCGAAGGCCGCAACGATCGGGATGCGATCGGGTGAGTCAATCGTAGACGGGCCGCGGTGCGGTCGGTGGGATGCGGCGGTTTTGTGTGGGTTTCGTAATAGCCTCGTTGTGTGGCTGACGAGCCGGCCGATCCGTTGCTGCTCGGGCAGCGTGTGGTCGCGATCCTGGAGACGGGCCTCCGGACGGCACCCACAAGCTCCGCGGGTGGGACATCAACACTGCGGCGTTCGAGTGGTTCTACCAGTCCGGCGTCTCAATGGATGCCCGTCGGAGGGCAGTCCAGCTTTTACAGCGACAGGCACCAACGGAACCCTCACCTACAAGTGGGAAACGTTCCTGACCCGGGAGCTACCAGCATGGCTGGCGACCAACAAAGGCCAAGACGCGCGCGGCAATGCCGCTGTGGGACTGTCGATGTCGGGGGGAGCGGCGTTGACGCTGGCGGGGTGGTATCCGCAGCAGTTCATCTTCGCCGCCTCACTGTCGGGGTATCTGAACCCGTCGAAGGGGTTGTGGCCGACGTTGATCGGCCTGGCCTTGAAGGACGCCGGCGGCTACCGGGCCGTCGACATGTGGGGACCACCGAACAACCCGGTGTGGCAACGCAACGATCCGATGCTCAACATCAACCGGCTGGTGGCCAATCGCACCGCGCTGTGGGTCTACTGCGGCAACGGCGCGACGTCCGACCTCGACACCGGTGGGGATTTCGGAGTCAACTTCAGCGCGCAGTACCTGGAGAACATCACGCTGAGCACGAACAAGGAATTCCGCAGAAGTATCTCGCCGCCGGTGGACGCAATGCGGTGTTCAACTTCCCGCCCAACGGAACGCACTGCTGGGGCTACTGGGGTGCGCAGCTACAGGGCGATGAAGGCGGATTTGGTGCGCATCCTCACGACTCCCCTTCCGCCGCAGCCGGTGCCGGTCCCGGTTCCCGGGGGTGCGCCACCGCCAGCGCCAGGAGGTGCGCCGGTGGCGGCGGCGGCGCCGCGGTGAGACGACGCTGCCCAGATCGCTAACTTGACCGCGGAAGCCAGTTCGACTACCGGTCAGAGCAAGCCGAGCAGCTCCAGGTCGGTGATGTACTTGACGATTACCGGCGCGGAGATGTGCGGGATGTCTTTGTCCGGCCCGATCTTGGCGTCCTGCACGGCGGCGCGGAAGTGATCCGCCGGTGCGAGGGATCCGTTGATCGGGTGCTCGGGCCGCTGGTAGTTGTGCAGCAGCGGCAGCAGGGATGCCTGGCGTTGCTTCTCGGGCAGTGCTCGCATCGTGGTCTCGAAACGCGCTAACCAGGTCGCGTACTCGGGCACCCGGGCGATCGGGTAGCCGGCCTCGATGAGCCAGTCGACGTAGGTGTCCATGCTGATGCCGTCGTCGTACGGGTTCATCACGTGGTAGGTCTCGAATCCTTCGACCACGTTGGCGCCGAGAGTGGACATGGCGTCGGCGATGAACTCGACGGGCAGCCCATCGAAGTGCGCCCGCTGCCGTTTCCCGTCGGCGTCCAGCTCGTAGAACGAGAAGGGCGCCACGCCCGTCGCGACCAGGCTCAGCATCATCCGGGTGAACATGTCCGGCACGTTGAGCTGGCCGGCGTAGGTGGTGTCCGCCATGATCATGTCGCAGCGGAACACCGACACCGGCAGACCGCACAGGTCGTGCGCCTCGCGGAGCAGGACCTCGCCGGCCCACTTGCTGTTGCCGTAGCCATTGGCGTAATTGTCGCCGACCTTGCGCGTCGCGCTCATCTGCCGGACGTCGGCTTCCTCGACGAAGCGACCCGGCTCGATGCCGTCACCCACGGCGATCGTCGAGACATAGACGAACGGCTTGATGCGGGTGGTCAGGGCGATGCGGATCAGTTCTGCGGTGCCAACGACGTTGGGTCCGAACAGCTGGCTGTAGGGCAGCACGTGGTTGACCAGTGCGGCGGGGTCGACGATCAAATCGACGGTGTCGGCCAATCGCTGCCAAGTCGCCTGCGCCAGGCCGAGATTCGCTTCGCCCTTGTCCCCGGCGAGCACCTCGAGGTGATCGGCCGCCAGTGACTGGTAGTGCTCCAGTAGCTTCGGATCGCCGCTGTCGAACGTCGCGTCGAGACGTTGCCGCGCGGCGTCGTCGTCCTTGGCGCGGACCAGGGCGATGACCTTGCCGCCGACCAGGTGCATCCGCTCCAGCCACTGCAACGCGAGGTAGCGGCCGAGGAAGCCGGTCGCTCCGGTGAGCAGTACCGTGCGCACCTCGCTGCTCGGTCCCGGCAGCGACGGTGCCGCGGCCAGGGTGGCCTCGTCGAGGAACTTGTCCAACGTCAGATCGCTGGCGTGCACCTCGGTCGCGTCGCGGCCATGCACCGAGTCATACGTAGGCCGCTTGGTCCCACCGGCACGCTGAGCGTCGATGTACGCGGCGATGGCGGCCAGGTCGCTGGCCGGGCTCACGATCACCCCGACCGGCACATCCACGTCGAAGATGTCGTGCAGAAGATTCGCAAAGGTCAACGCTGACAACGAGTCTCCGCCGAGATCAGTGAACGCCTCATCGGGTGCCACATCAAGCGAAGCCGCACCGAGCAACGCACCCGCCGCCCGGCTGACCGTTTCCACAACGGGACGGTCGGCACCGTCCTGCCGCAGAGACCGCAAAACGTCTGCCTGGCCGTTGGTCAGGTCGACGTAGAGCTGCTCGAGCTCGGGGCCGTAGTACTGCTTGAGCTGGGGACGGGCCAGCTTGCGGATACCGGTCAGCAGACCGTTCTCGAGTGTGAAAGGCGTTGTCTCGACGATGAAGTCGCGCGGAATCTCGTAGGACTGCAGCCCGGCCTCGCGCGCGATGCTCTGTAACGCATCGCTCAGCAGCGGCTTGACCGCGGCGACGTCCCCGCCCACGCTGGCCAGTGCGTCGTCGGTTGGGACGATCACCGCCAGCACATAGGAGCGGGCGCTGTTGCCGTACACGAAGATCTGACGGATCGACGGGTGGCCACCGTAGACCGCTTCCAGCTTGGAGACCGTGACGAACTCGCCCTGCGAGAGCTTCAGCACGTTGTTGCGGCGATCCACGTAGGCCAGCCGATCGGGCGCGATCTCGGCGACCACGTCACCGGTGTGATACCAGCCGTCCGCGTCGAAGAGCTCAACCGTCACCTCGGGTCGCTTGTAGTAGCCGGGGATCAGATCCGTTGACTTGACCCATAACTCGCCCCGCGGATGCGGACGGTCGGTGGCGAAGTAGCCCAGATCGGGCACGTCCACCAGCTTGTAATCGATCACCGGTGGGCGCCGGACCTGGCCGTCGACAAGGACGATGCCGTCCTCCGTGGAGCCATAGACCTCGGTGAGGGGGATGTCGATGAACTCCTCGGTCCAGGCCCGCAGTTCCGGTGAAATGGGGGCGGAGCCCGTCATCGCCGAGAACTGCCGTCCGCCAAGGAGTTTCTCGCGCTGCTCGGCCATTACCTGTGTTTCGACGGTGTCCCGATGGCTGCCGTCGGTGGTGCGGCGGTCGACTTCGCTCTGCACCTCCTGGAACAGCATCTCCCAGATGCGGGGGACGAGGTCGAGCTTGGTCGGTCGCACCAGCGCGAGGTCGTCGAGCAAGGTCGACAGGTCGCTCTTGGCAGCGAAGTAGGCCGTCCCGCCCAGGCCCAGTGTGGAGTACAGGATGACGCGGCCCATCACGTGGCTGATGGGCATGAAGCTCAACGTGATCGCAGGCAGCTTGCCTTCGGCGTCCCAGTCGGGGGCGAACCAACCGGCCCAGCACTTGGCCATCAGTCGGTCGGTGTACATCGCGCCCTTGGGCGTGCCGGTGCTGCCCGAGGTGTAGATCAGGAGTCGCAGGTCGTCGCTGTCCCCGCGGGGGATCTCCGGCCCGTCGGTGTGCTGAGCGCCTGCGTTGATGACGTCGTCGAGTGCCTCGACGGAGACCTGCTGGTCGGCGAGGCGCGCCACTGCTGATTCGAACGCCTCGCGGTGGTCGTCGATCTGTGGGTGGTAGTCGAACACCACCAGGCGCTTGGGCGCGTGCGCGGTCAAGGCGAGTTCGACAGCGTCAGCGAGGTGGTCGACGCTGGAAAGGATTGCAACCGGCTCGGTCTCGAGCAGGATCGGGTGTAGTTGTGACACAGGCGCACTGGTCTGGAGCGGCACCGCGACAGCGCCGCTCACGGACAGGGCCATGTCCACGACGGCGTAGTCGGCGCTGGTGAAGCCGAGCGTCGCGACCCGATCGCCGGGGTGGACCGGATTGCCTGCCAGGGCATCGGCGAGAGCCTTTACGCGAGCCCACGTCTCGTGGTAGGTCAGGGTGTCGAAGCGGGGCTGCAGCTCGGCGACCGTGCGGCCCGAGGCATCGGTAACGAACTCGACGGCGCGCTGGCCGAGGGCGGGCCGGTCCGCGTAGCCGGCCATCACTGTGCGGATCACGTCGGTGAGCAGCACGCCGGGGCCGTCGAGTGCGGCTGTGACGGCTGGATCGGGCCGGACCGCAATGAGTTGCGCGTCGCCAGAGGTCAACTTGTCGAATCGACGTTGTAGCCGTGATTCGCGGGCGTCGGCTGGAGTTGCCATGGAGATCACCTCTGAGGATCAGATATTCAGCTTGTTTAGTAGGGGTTGCACGGCACTGGGCAGCCAAAGGCAAAAACTACGTTAGGAACGCTAAATATTCCTGGGCGCTTGCTGTGAGTGTGGTGGGCAGCTGTGACGCGCTTCACCCAACTCGGTGGAACTGCGCAGTGCCCGCGTGTCGCGTAGTCGAACCACGCGAGGTTTAACGACTTCCTGCTCGGTTGCTCATTCGGCTCCGCGCGCGCGTGACGAGGGGAATCGTCGGCCAAGTGTTAGCTGAATCGTCGGCATCGTGGTGGGGTCGCGCGAACGGGCCACCACGTCCGGCGCTCATGCGCCCGGCGTCGTCACGTGGGGTGATATGTGTCACGATCGGGCGCGGCTACGGCCCGACCGCCCGGCAGACCTCAGAAGGTCCGCACGGCGATCTCCGCAGGCTCGGCGAGCAGCGAGGTGATCTCGTCGTCGAGCCTGACGAGCGTGACCGAGCAGCCTGCCATGTCCAGCGACGTGCAGTACTCACCGACGTAGCTGCGCCGCACGTTGACGCCGCGCCCGGCGAGCTGGTCGTGCGCGCGCCCGTAGAGCAGATAAAGCTCGCTGATCGGCGTGCCACCAAGACCGTTGATCATGAGCGCGACATCGTCGCCGCTGTCGTACGGCAGGTCGGTCACGACGGCCTCGAGCAAGTCGTCGACGATTTCGTTTGCGCCGGCGAGCTTCTCGCGGCGCCGGCCCGGCTCTCCATGGATTCCCACACCCATCTCCATCTCGTCGTCGCCGAGCTCGAAGAGCGGCGATCCCTTCGCGGGCGGCGTGCAAGATGTCAGTGCCATTCCCATCGTCCGGGTCACCGAGTTCACCTTCTCACCGATCCGGATGAGCTCGTCGAGGTCGGCCCCCTTCTCCGATGCCGCGCCGACCGCCTTGATCACGAAGAAGTTGCCTGCCACCCCGCGCCGGCCGACCGTGTAGGTGGAGTCCTTGACTGCGACGTCGTCGTCGACGATCAGCGTCTTGATCGTGACGCCGTCCGCCTCGGCCATCTCACGGCCCATGTCGAACGCCATCCGGTCGCCGGTGTAGTTGTTGATGATGTGCAGCACGCCCTTGGGCGACGACAGCAGCTTTGACGTCTCCAACACGTAATCCATTGGCGGAGCCGCGAACACGTCACCGGGACAGGCGGCATCCAACATGCCCTTGCCGACGACCATCACGTGCGCTGGTTCATGGCCGGAACCGGAGCCCTGGATGATCGACACCTTGTCCTCGTACGGCGCGTCCGCGCGCATTATCAGGTTGTACTCCGGCACGTACTTCAGCGTGTCCGGGTTCGCCATGGCGATGCCGTGCAGCATCTCGGCGACGAACTGCTTCGGGTCGTTCACGAACTTCTTCATTCGAATGCCTCCGGATCGTTGTGGTGGATTGGTCTCACGTCCATTGGTCGGCCAGCGCCTCGAGCAGGACGGCGACGGCCACCGCTCCCGCGTCAAGCGTGCCGATGCTGCGCTCGCCGGTGTACGCGGCGCGTCCGCGCTTGGCCAGCATCGGCCGCGTCGCCTCGGCCGCCGACCGCGCGGTGACCGCCGCGGCCCGCAGTGTGTCCGCTGCTGAAGAACCCTCCTTCGCCTGTGCCTCAATGGTGTCGGTGGCGGGTACCAGCGCGTCGAGCAAGGTCTTCTCGCCGAGCTCGGCGCCGCCGCGGGCCTTGATTCCCTCGATGGCGGCTCGCAGCATGGCGACCACCTGGTCGGCGTCCAGGCTCGCCGCGCCTGCCGCGGTCGTGCCCGCGCGCAGGAATCCGGTACCCCAGATGGGACCGGACGTGCCGCCGATCCGGCTGGTAATGACGACGGCGACCTTCTTGAGGAACGTCGAGATGTCGGTGCGATCGAATCCGTCCCAGTCGGACAGCACGATCTCGAACCCGCGTGCCATCGAGTAGCCGAAGTCGCCGTCACCCACGACCGCGTCGAGATCGCCGAAGTACTTCTCGTTCGCCACGACCGTCTCCGCCATCACTTGGACGACGCGCTCGACGTCGGGAAGTGTTGCGGCCATGAGGATTTCCCTTCGTTGGGATCGGACAGTCGGATGGCGGGCAGCCTCAGGACACCAGGGCCTCCACTGTTGCGAGGGTCACCCAGTCGCCCACCGGAACTCCGCTGGCGTTGGCCAGCACGTGTGTCCACTCCCCATCGGGGTCACCCAGACTCGACACCACCAGGGCGGCGGCGTCGAAGTCGTCGTCGCGGGTGTAATCGTTGACGGTGACCAGGCAGGTGATGCCCGCTGCCCGCGCGGCATCGACCCCGTTTCCAGAGTCCTCGATCACCACCGCATCCGAGGCCGGCAGACCGAGGTGCTCCAGGGCGAGCAGGTAGATGTCGGGCGCAGGCTTCTTGTGGCACACGACATCCCCGGCGAACACCAGGAACCTGGCGGCGGTCGCCGCCCCGACGACGTGTTCGAGCACCGCCTTCACGGACGGCTCCGCTGACGTCGAGGCGACGGCGAGCTGCCAGCCTGCTTCTGCCGCCTCGCCGACCAAGCGGGCCACGCCGGGCCGACCGGGAAGCTTTCCGGCGGCGGCCATCTCGGTGTAGATCTCGGTCTTGCGTTTGTGCCACCGGCCGACCAGCGCGAGTTGCTCGTCGGTGTCCGTCGGGAGGTTCGCGGCCGCCACGAACTCGGGCGTGAGCAGGCTGCGCATCCGCTCCTTGCCGCCGCCGATCTTCAGCTTCCGGCCGTACTCCTCCTCGCTCCAGTGCACCGGCAGCCCGAACTCGGCGAACATCTGGTTGAACGCGGCCAGATGCCCGTCCCGTTCGGTGTCCGCGAGCACGCCGTCGCAGTCGAAGACGAGCGCCCGGCTCACCATGCCTTGCCCACGCTGCCGAACGTGGCCATGTACCCGGCGGCCATCTCAACGACGGCCGTGCGCACGTCCCGGAACAGGGAGGGCGGGTCCCACTTGTTGGCCACCTCCGCGCCACGCAGGAATTCGAGGTTGGTCTTCATGAAGGTGACTTTGAGGCCCGTCGAGATGTTCACCTTCGCGCAACCACGGGCGATCAGGTCGGCGAACTGTTCATCGGTCATGCCGGTTCCGCCGTGCAGCGCAATGGGTATGCCCGTCGCCTCTACGAGATCGCTCACCCGTTGTGCGTCCAGGGTGGGCTCGGCGACGTAGACGCCGTGCGCGTTCCCGATGGACGGGGCGAAGACGTCGACGCCGGAGCGCTGGATGAAGTCCACGGCCACCTCGAGAGACTGTCGCTTGGCCACGTCGTCGGAGCCGATGCCGTCCTCCACACCGGTGATCGCCTCGATCTCGCCCTCCACATGGGCGCCGACCGCCCGGGCCTGCGCCACGACCTCGATCACCTGACGCAGGTTTTCCTCGACCGGCTGCCGCGAGGCGTCGAACAGCACCGAGTTCCAGCCCTTACGCAGACAGTCGGTGATGACCTCACGCTCCGGGCAGTGGTCGAGGTGCAGGCAGACGGGCACCTCGATACCGGCCGTCATCGTCTCCCACATGCCGTAGAGGACGTCGAGTCCGATCGACCGGACCGTCTTGACCGAGGTCTGGACGATCAGCGGCGAGCGTTGCTCGACCGCTGCGGCAAGCACGGCTTCCAGCGTCAGATCGTTGAAGATGTTGATGGCGGCAACGCCGTACCGCTCGGCGAGCGCGCGATCCAGGATGTCCTTCAAAGCCACGACCGGCACGATCCGAACCTACGGGCGGTTGCAGGAGCGCGGCATCGGTGGAACCACCCGCCTACGGGGTGGGGATTTCCCCCTGTCGCGCGCCCGGAGCGATCACCGCCGATGGACCTGCGCCACCAGTTCCGTGCGGTTGCGTGCATGGGACTTGCGCAGCAACGAGCTCACGTGCTTCTCGACGGTCTTGACCGAGATCATCAGCTGCTCGGCGATCATCTTGTCCGGCAGGCCCTTCTCGAGCAGCGCGCGGACTTCGAGCTCGCGGATCGTCAGCGTCGCCGATCCGTCATCGCGCAGGCCACGGTGCAGGCTCTGTAGCGCGGTGCCGGACAGGAACGCTTGTCCGCGGGCCGTGGCGAGCACCGCCTGCACAAACGCCGAGCCGTCGACGCCCTTGTCCAGGCAGCCGTGCGCGCCGGCTCGCAGCGCGGCCGCCACCAGGTGGTCGTCGCCCCGTTCCGACAGGCAGAGCACCGCTCCGTGCCCGGCCTCGACGAGCCGACGGGTCAGCTCGACGCCGTCGGATTCCCCGTCATCGCCGAGGCGAAGGCTCACGACCACCACGTCGGCGTGCACGACCTCCTGCAGGTCGGCCGCCTGGGCCGCGCCCGCCGCCTCGCCCACCACGTCGATGTCCAGGCCCGCCTGAGTCAGCAGCCGGATCACACCGGCCCGCATCAGCGGGTGCGGATCCACCACCATGACTCGCAGCGGTCTGCCCGCCGTCACCGGCTCCGGGCGCGCGTACGGGAACCGGACCCGCAGGCTGGTTCCCCAGCCAGGCACGGATTCGAGTTCGACGAGACCCCCGACAGCGTGGGCACGGTCCGACATCCGGCGAAGGCCCGAGGCGGCCTCCGTCGCGAGGCTGTGCTGATCGAACCCCCGGCCGTCGTCTTGGACCAACAGCGAGACACCCGCGGACTCGTAGGCGATGCCCAGCCGAACCAACGTCGCATCCGCGTGCTGGACGATATTGGTCAACGCCTCCTGAGCGATGCGCAGCATCTCGTGCGCCTGCGCAGGGTCCAGCGGCGTCGCCGGCCCGGCGATGACCAGCCGTGCGTCGAGCCGACCGACACGCCGCGCCCACTCGACCTCGTCGGCCAGCACATCCTGCAGGTCGCGGTCGTCGGGCGACGGACCCAGCAACCCCAGCATGGTGCGGCGGGTCTGCGACAGCGCGTTTCGCGCCTCCCGGTGCGCGGCGGTGACCAGCGGTCCGCCGTCGTGGCCCTTGCCGCCTGCCAGGGCGTCTTCGGCGCGGGCGAGCTGACCGACGACACCGACCAGACCCTGGTTAAGGGAGTCGTACACCTCACGCAGCAGCCGCTCTCGCTCGGCCGCGGTGGCATGGGCGCGCGCCCGCTCCTCGGCGATGTCGTGCATTCGGGCGTTTGTCAGGGCGACTGCGGCGTGCTTGGCGAACAGCTGCAGCAACTCCGCGTCGGCCGGGGAGAAGGTCCGCGCGTCGTCGCGGCTGAACACGACGCAGACGCCGATGATCGACCCGCGCCACTCCAGCGGCACGCCGATCACGCCGCGCAGCGTCGCGCGGTCGGCCGCGTCGACGTGGCCGCCCCGCACGTCCTCGTACCGGTCGAACCACACCGGCCCGCGACGCGCGACGACGGCGCCGGTCATGCCCTCGGTGAGCGGGAAGACCTGCCCGGACTGACACCGGATGCCGATGTCGGCCTCCTTGCGATAAGTTCCGGCGGCCTCGTCGACGCTGCAGATCGACCCGGCGTCGCACGCCAGCAGCTCCGTGCAGCGCAACAGGATTCGCTCGAGCAGCGGCCGCAGCGAGAACTCGCCTGCAAGGTCCTGCGCGACGGCCGTAATCGCCTGCGCGGTCGCCCAGGACGGCTCCGGTCTCGCCAGCGGGATGCGTTCGGTCGACGCCTGCGCAACCACGGCCGGCTCCTTCTCCTCGGTCCGCACATCCTGTGCCCTAGGAGAGAGGATATTCGCCAATGGCCGGAGGCCACAGGTTCCGAACGAACACCGCGTCGGCGGAGAGCTCAGTCGCTGTGCGGTATCCGTCACGGTGTCGGAGGCCCGTGCGACCATGCTCGCCATGCCGCACGACTGGTTCGCGAACCTCACGGGATTCCGGGAAGAGGGATATGACCTCACCCGTAGTCGACTGCGCGTCGAGGACACCGAGCTGGTGTCGACGGTCAACGACAAGCGCTACGGCATCGGCGACCTATCGCTGCCGACGTTGGCCAAACTGCGGACTCGCGTCGCGGTTCCCAAGGAACAACGCAGCACCGTCCGGTGCGTCACCGGGGATGCGCGGGCCATGCACGCCGACCCCGAGCTCGAGGGGGCGTTGTTCCAGGTGGCCTCACAGTTCAACCTCTTGGAGATGACGGGACCCAGCGTCACCCCCGAGGACGGGGTGACGCGGTACAGCGGGGATCACACGCAGGGGCCGGCGTGCGCGATCGCGGCGGGAGCGGCCACCATCTACCGCAACTACTTCGCTCCCGTCGACGGCGAGATCGGCCAGACGCGTGACCGCCAGCTCGATGCGTTGGCCCATGTGGGTGCGGCCCTGTCCTCGAAGCTCGACCGGCCGGTGTCGGACCTCTGGACGATGCGCAACGGCTACGCGCTGTGCACCGAGGACGGCTTGGACGCGATCACCCGCCTGCTCGCGGAGGGCGACGACGAACTGCGCCTTGACCTGACGGGGTGGCTCGCGGTCGGCATGCACCGCGATGTCGAGGTCACCGATGCGCATGAGGGCCAGCGCCGCTTCGTCTCGCAGGCATTCTGCTCCGCGCTGCCGGTCGCGTACGGCAGCGTCCGGCCTTCCGCGTGGGAGGCGTTCGCGCGCCTTGTGCTGGAGGCGGCCTACGAGGCGACGTTGCTTGCGGCAGTCGAGCATTCGGTTGCGGGGAAGCGTCGGACATCGTGCTGTTGACCCGCGTGGGCGGCGGCGCGTTCGGCAACGACGACGCATGGATCGACGACGCCATCGTGCGCGCGCTGGGGATCGTGGAGCACGCCGGGCTGGATATCCGGCTTGTCAGTCACGGCCGCGTGCATCCGTCGTTTCGAGCCATCGCTGACCGATTCGATCGGAGCGTGAGCGGTGGGTAACGAGGCGCAGTGGCCGCACGATGCGACCCTCCACGCGTGGTGGGTGGAACCCGGGCGTCTGCTCGCCGGCGAATACCCGGGAGCAAGGACGCCTGAGAAGGCAGCGGAGAAGCTGCGTCTACTCGTCGAGGCGGGAGTCGACTCGATCGTCGATCTGACGACCCCGTGGGACGGGTTGGCATCGTACCGAGAGGCACTGGAAGCGGTGGCCGAAAATGCCGGACGACAGGTCCGTCACTTCGCCTATCCCATTCCGGACATGAGCGTGATCGACCATGATGGCTACGACGAGATTCTTGCCCGCATCCGAGACGAAATAAACTCTGGGAGAGTCGTTTACGTCCACTGCTGGGGCGGTAAAGGGCGCACCAGCACCGTGGTCGGCTGCCTTCTCATCGACGACGGTCTGGATTACGAGGCCGCGGTCGCTCGCATCGCGGAGTTGCGAGCCGGGACCCGTAAGGCCGGCGACGCATGCCCGGAATCCCCGGCACAGCATCGGTTGCTTAAGGAGCGCGCCGCTCGGCGTCGGCGGACGTGACTCCATCTTTCGGCGACGTCACCCCCACGTGTACGCGCACGCAGTGCATGTCCAGATGTCGGCGGTCCTGCAGCATCCGCGAAAGTCGCGCCATGGCGGAATATCCCGATGCGCGAGATCTCCGAACAGTGCACGCTGGGTCCGCTCTGCCCAGCAGCGTGGACATTTCGGATTCCGCGAAAAGCGGAAGTCGAGCAGGCTCGCGTATCCGCCGTCTCGCATGCGCGTATCGCAGTCACGACACAGCACCCCTGGCCAATCAGGGGGAAGTTCCGGTAGCCACCAGTTGAGAGGAATCGGCCCGTCGCGGTAGCTGCAGGCGCCCCTCTCATCCTTGATGAGCACCTCGGGTGCTTCACGCACGGGCGCATCGACCGTGCGGATGTGCACGGCATAGCGAGCGTCCTCGCCCGTCAAGTCAATGCCGAAATCGCAGCCACTGCATCTACCCCTCGAATGAAGCAGGACCCGGGCGGCGGCCACGGGCGAGTGCCCGAAGCGCATGGAGTTGCCCTGCCGACCCTGACAGTCGCTCAAAGCGAGCTCCATGCGAATCGCGGCGTCGCCATGCAACTGCCACACGTCGCGAGGGTCTTGGTCGTACTCGAAGCCGACGACCGTCGCCAGCGTCGCCAGGTCGAGAAGTCCCGGGGAGGCCACGGGCCACTTCACGACTGCACGATCCGGCCGACCGTCCGTACCAATTCTCCCGAGCTCGGTCATCACGGAGGGTGGATCTGTGTTCAGGACGATGGCTACAGGGTCGCCTTCGTGGGCTTCGCCGAAGCCATGCCTCCACGGACGGTAGGGGGAACGGGAATCCAACAGAGCGATTACTGCGTCCTTCCAGTCACTCCCCTCGACGATGTGCAGGCGTTCGGTGAAAGTTTGCGTCACTACACCATTATTCCAGAGCAGTATGACAATTCGACTGATGAGGAGTTTGCTCGGAGCGCTTATCTGGCCGCCTCCGACGACACTTCTCAGCGCGGTGGGGGCGGACCTGGCGGGCGCCCGTTAGGCGGCGGACCGCCGCGCGGCGGACCTCCGTTCGGGGGACCGCCGAGTGGTGGTGTAGTAGCCGATTTCTCACCGACGCCGATGGTGAGCGCGATGGTCATGCCGCTGGCCGGATCGCCGGTGACGGTGGCCAGCTCGGCGTCCCAGCCGTCGCCGAAGACGTTGTCGGAGCTCAGCGTCACCTGCGACATGTTCTGCACGCTGGCGTTGTAACCGGAGTCGTAGTCGAACACCGCGGTGCAGGCCTGTTCCGGCAGGGCGATCTGCGAAGTCAACCGGGCGTCTTCGCCGGCGACCGCCGCTTCGAGCGAGTCGAACACCTCGAAGTGGATGTGCGGCCACCGGCCGGCGTAGCAGGCGGGAAAGATCGACGTGAAGGACACCCGGCCGTCCTGGTCGGCGACTTGGACGCCGCGCAGGTAGTTCTGATCGACGGCGTCCTGGCTGTACAGCGAGTAATCGCCGGCCCGGTCGCAATGCCAGACGTAGACGGCCATGCCCGCGCCGGCGGCGCAGCTCTTGGTGACGTCCTGCAATGTGAGCTCGATCGTGGCCGCAACCCCTTCGGCGGTGCCGGAATAGGAGCCGAAGCTGGACCGGATGTCGCTGCGGACGACGCCGGACTCGATGAGGACGTTCGGCCCGTTCGACCCGTCACCGGGGTATGGGCCCGCGGTCTCGGCGGGCGCGGCCGCCGCGCAGGCAGCCGCGTCGGCGGCGCTCCCGGTCGAGGTGGCCGCCGTTGTCGTGCCGCTCGCGTGCTTCGCCGCGCCGCCTTCGCACGCCGCCACCAGAGCCGCGGCGCCGGCAACACCAGCCAGCTGCAATATCCGGCGCCGCGAGAGCACCTGCAGATCATGGGCCAAGCCCAGGTCGTGTTCGTGTCGGTCTTGCATGATCTCCACGGTGCCGGGGTCTGCTATGAGTGCGCTATGGGTTCGCTATGAGAACGTGGGCGCGATGTCCGTGAGGGTCCGCGCGACTCCGTGTCGCCGCGCGGCGCGTTTCCTTCGTGCGACGTCGACGATGGTATCGAGGGCGGCGCCATGCTCAGCGGCGTTTCCTGCTCCCCCTCACTAACGAAGGTGCCGGCATCACGCGGCTGTGGAAATGAGTACCGCGACGTCGCTGTGCAGGTGCGCCAGCCCGCTATCGAGAGTCGCCAACTGCCCCTTGCGGCTTCGTGCGAGCTGAGCAAGGTAGGCGTCTGTCACCTGTCGGTGACCGACCACACCCCCGATCTCCACAGCAGCGAAAGACACACTGTCGGGCCAGAACTCGTGGCGGTTCGCACTCTCGACTGCGCTGACGACATCCCGCGCAGCTGCCGCGGATTGCCCCGTCCGCAGCAGGAATCGAACAAGACTCCCCTGTGTGATCGGGCACGTCGCAAACTGCGCGTCGGATGCCGATAGCCATTCCGCGGCGGCGTCGTGATGCACATGCTCAGCGACAACCAGTGCGATGAGCACGTTCGCGTCGAGCAGCGCCGTCACTGCTCATCCTCCAACGAGCGGATGTCCTCGGAGGTCACGACTGTCCCGACGCTCACCAGAGGCAATCCCGTCCTGGGATCTATGGAGATGGCGGTGGTGCTGCCGGCGCCCAGGCCCCGCCGGATGAGGTCGGCGACCGTTTCGCTCAACGTACGGTGCGTGTCGCGCGCGATCGCCAACGCCTGTTTGTGCAGGTCGTCGGGGAGATCAATGGTGGTGCGCACGCCCCATCCTAGCATCACTGCATCATGATGCATCTGTGCATAGCAGTAGGTCTGGCGACGGCCGCCGTCGAGGCTTATCCCGCTCAGAGGTTGTTCTCAGCTTCTTCAGCGAATACTTAGCTACGCTCAGCGGAGATGCTAGCCAGCCCGTCAACCCAGGTGCGCGCGAGCCGCACCTTCTCGGGCGGCGATGTCGTGGGTCCCTACGTACCCCGGCACTCGCAGGACGAACCGACGAATCGGGTGGCGGCGCTGACCGGGCTGCGGGCGCTGGCCGTCCTGCTGGTGGTGGGCACACATGCGGCGTTCGGCACCGGCAAGCTGACCCACGGCTACGTCGGGTTGGTCTATGCGCGCCTGGAGATCGGTGTGCCGATCTTCTTCGTGTTGTCCGGGTTTCTGTTGTTCGGCCCGTGGGTGCGGGCCGCCGCGGCGGGGTCGGCGCCGCCGCTGGTGGGTCGCTACGCGTGGCGGCGCGTGCGGCGGGTGATGCCGGCGCACCTCGTGACCGTGTTGCTCGTCTTCGTCGTGTACCAGTTCTTCTCCGCGGGGCCGAATCCTGGCCATACGTGGATGGGCTTGGTGCGGTACCTCACGCTGACGCAGATCTACACCGACGACTACCTGGTGACCTATCTGCATCAGGGTCTGTCGCAGATGTGGAGCCTGGCGGTGGAGGTGGCCTTCTATGCGGCACTGCCGCTGCTGGCCTATCTGCTGCTGGTGAGGTTGTGCGGCGATCGCTGGCGGCCCGGGCTGCTGCTGACGGGCCTGGCCGCGGTGGCGGCGGTTAGCCCGCTGTGGCTCATCGTGGTCCTCACCACTGACTGGCTGCCCAACTCGGCGGGAATGTGGCTGCCCGCGCATCTGGCCTATTTCGTCGGCGGCATGATGCTGGCGGTGCTCCGAGTGATGGGGGTGCGGTGCTATGCGTGGGCGGTGCTTCCGCCGGCGTTGGTCACGTACCTGATCGCAGCCACTCCAATCGCCGGCGATGTGTCCATGGTCCCGGCCCACCTGTGGCAGCCGCTGGTCAAAGTCGTTCTCTACGCGAGCATCGCCACGCTCGTGGTGGCGCCGCTGGCGCTTGGCGACCACGGCTGGTACGAGCGCCTGCTGAGCAGTCGGCCGATGGTGTGGCTGGGCGAGATCTCCTACGAGATCTTCCTGCTGCACGTGGTCGTCATGGCGATCGTGATGAACTCGCTGCTGCGCTGGCCGGTGTTCACCGGCTCGATGGCGGGGCTGTTTCTCGTGACGCTCGGATTGACGATCCCGCTGGCCTGGGGACTGCGTCGGCGTACGGACCCGAGTGTGAAACGCGAGACGACCTACTCGTTGTCTTCGTCTATGACGTGGACAGCGGCTTCCTCCGCGGAGGCCGCCCCGCCGTCGATACCGACATCGCGTGCCAACAGCTCCGCTTCATCGTCGTACAGTCCATCGTTGGTTGAAACCAGCCGCCCTGCTCGCCTGCGGCCGATCTCGGTGTCCTCGAGGAATTCACCTTCGGGATCGTCGTCGAGTTCGTCCGCAAACTGCATCGCAGGATCGGGCTCTTCCTCGGCCAGCAGTTCATCCAAGGTCTCACCGTCGTAGCGCTCCCGGGGAGTGACGCCCACGCCCGGTCCATACGGCCGCTCCGGCGGTGAGTATCCCTCGTCGAGGAGGTCGTCGACGCCACGGTCGACCAGGCTGTCCTCCTGAGGAATCTGGTCCTCAAGCCGATCGTCGACGTCGACGTCGTACTCGTCGTCCGCTTTATTCGGGGTACTCACAGCCCAACGATGTCACTGACTGGAGACAAATGCCATCTGCCCCTGACTCGTTCAATAGCGCGGTCTTGTCGGCGGCGGCGGTTGAGCGGCTCGGTCTGCGCCGCGGTGAGCTCGGCCACCTCTTCATACAGCTTGTCCATGAGCGCTTTGCGGTAGGTGGCCGGGGCAAGCTCGTCGCTCGGGGCGTGCGTCCCGAATGCCGAATGATGTCGGGAATCTTGTCCCGAACGAGTTTGCCCACGATGTCCCTCCCTCCCGCAATAATGCGGTGGTGCAGTTGTACCGCTCGGCGGTGACATCGAGGGTCCGCCGTGCAAAGTGAAGCCTTCGACCCGCTTCTGCTTGGGCAGCGTGTGGTCGCGATCCTCGAGACCGGCCTGCGCACGGCGACCTACAAACTGGCGACGTTGATGGCCCTTGTCGAGCACTGCATCGAGAACCTGCCGATGCGACCTGATGACGCGCTGCGGGTGCCGCTACCGGAACTGGCACATCGGGTGCTGGAAATCTACTGGCAGCAGGTTCGGCCGTTCGACGGGCACGAGCTGCGGCAGTCGACACAGTCACGCGCGCGAATACTGATCGCCACCAACCAGTTACGTTCGGCCTCGGGCCGAGCCACCGGTTCGGTCGATGTCGCGCGACTGCGCGCGCCCGCGGCGTACCAGAGCGCGATCGACGAGATCACATTGTGCCTCGCGCAGCAGCCGTTGCATCGGTTGCAGAAGCTGCCGGGCTCGTCGACCAGTGATCCGTTTCTGTACGACGACTCGTTCCTGCACGACCATGTCTCCCGGTCGACGCTGCGTGCAAATGGCGACGCGCTCGAACTCAAACCCGGCGTTGCCCACGGACTCGCTCGCCTGGCGGGGCTGCTCAAGCCGGCGCTAGAGATCATGTGGGTCGAGGATGTCCGCCGCATGAACAAGTTCCTCGACGCCGAAGTCCCCGATGTTGCGGGGCACCTGTTCGGGCGAGAACGCACCGCCCTGGCCGTGGTGCGTGAGCCGTTCAAGGAGGCGTTCGGCCCGCACTGCTTCTACTGCGGGACGCATCTGCCGGCGAACAATCCGATCGACCACGTGCTGCCCTGGTCGCTGGTCGGCATCGACGGGTTGTCGAACCTGGTGCTCGCATGCGCACGGTGCAACGGCGACAAGAGCGGTGCGGTACCCGCGCTCACGATTGTCGACCGTGTGCTGCGACGCGACCGAGTGGTACTGGAGCAAATCGCATCCGAGATCCAGTGGCCAACCCAGCACGAACGAGTGGTCGCCGCGGCGCGCGGCATCTATCGTGGTCAACCGGCTGCTGTGCCGACGTGGTCTGGTTACCAGACGATGGAGCGGCTGGACATTAGCTTCCTGCCGTCGTGGATTAGCTCCAAAAACGTTGAATGCTAACCCTACCCAGTCGCCGTCACATCTTATCGAACATCGCCGATGCAATGAATCGCTCCGGCGAATCTGGCTGGAGGATAGGCGGTTCGTATCCCGACCCTATCGCCAACGGTAAGCCACCAGAGCGGTGGGGAGGCGACAATGTTTAGCGCCGTGTCGTGGGATCCGCGCGTAACCACGGACTATTCGAGATGTGCGGTGACCGCCACCACGTTGCGCATCGGTTCGCCGTCTTCCGGAGTCGACAGACCATACTCTTCGAACAGACTCACACGCGTCTGCTCGGCAACGCTCCAGCCCTCGGCGGCAAGGTAACTCCGTACTGAGTGGCGCTCGCCGCTGTAGACGAGTCCGGCCGTGTCGATGTCGATGCCATTGATCCTCCAACGGACGTCGGAGGCCGTTCGCCGACTCACTTCGTCGAGATAGTCCGGGTGATACTCGGTGGCAAGTTGCGATCGTGGGGCGCTCAGCGCCGTAATGGTGTCGAACAGCTGGTCTTGGGCGTCCGGCGGAAGATACATCAACAATCCTTCTGCGCTCCATGCTGTCGGCCGTAATGCGTCAAATCCGTTTCCGCGCAGCGCTGTTGCCCAGTCATCGCGAAGATCACACGCGACTGGCCGGTGGCTTGCGAGCGGTGCCACGCCCAGCCCGGAGAAAACGCCTGCCTTGAAGGACAGAACGCTCGGTAGATCGACCTCATAGATGACCGTATCGTGCGGCCACGGCAGTCTGTAGGCGCGCGAATCCAGGCCGGCCGCCAGTATCACGACCTGGCGGATACCCGAATTCGTGGCGGCGGTGAAGAACTCGTCGAAGAAACGGGTACGCACGGCAAACGAATCAATCATGGGTTGCAGCCGCAGGTCACTGCCGAGTCCAGCGTCCGCCGGGGGCGTTCCGAATTGGACCATGCGGCTGAGGGATTCAATGCCGACCGCCTCAACCAGTGGTGCCGCCCATGGGTCGTTGATGATGGCGTGTGGTTGCCGGGTCGCCACAGCCCGCGCCGCGGCAACCATCGTGGCCGTTGTTCCCACGCCAGATCGGAGGTCCCAGGTGTCGTGATCAGTACGGGTCATTTCATATCCTGCTCGGTTAATTGCCTTGCGACACAGGATCCGGTCGAAAGGCACACACAGAAAGTCTTCGCCTCGAGACTCTGAACTTCCTGAGCGACGGCGTAGGATTCGCCGCGAGAATCTGGCGATTCGAGCGGCACAAGTCCGGTCAATCGGTGTGTTGGGATTCGCCGCCTGAGTCAGCAGCTCTTGAGCGAGGTGGTGGAGTCGTCGGGACCTGGAGACGACGTCTCAGCCCCTGATGGCGGTCACATAGGTGAATGAACCGAAATCCGCTGTCTCATCGGCAGATCCCGCCAAGGTTTGCCCGTACTCAGCGAACAGTTCGGCCATCGTGAATTGATCGGTCTTCCATCCGCGGGCATTGAGATAGTCCGCGACGTCGTGGCGGTCCCCGAGATACCACAGGTCGGTCATCTCAACATCGAAGCCATGAGCGCGCCATCGGTCGACCGTTTCGTGCATACGATCCTGCATCGCCGCTGCGGCGCCGTCGCGCCCCGACATATTCTCCGCGATCAGCCGGCTTCCTGGCGCGCTGAGGGCGATGATGTTGTCAAGCAACCGGTCCTGAGCGTCGCTGGGCAGAAACGCCAGTAGCCCCTCGGCGCTCCAGGCCGTGGCGGCGGCAGCGTCGAAACCCGCAGCGCGCAGGGCGGCCGGCCAGTCGTGTCGCAGGTCGATGGCAACGGTGTGCAGCCCGGCGGTGGGTTCAGCACCCATTTCGTGCAGCGTCCGTGTCTTCCACTCGATGACCGCGGGTTGATCGATCTCAAAGACTGTGGTGCCTGACGCCCAGGGCAGGCGGTAGGCGCGGGCGTCCAGACCGGAGGCCAGGATGACCACCTGGCGCACGCCTGCCGCACCCGCGTCGGCGAAGTAGTCGTCGATCAGCCGGGTGCGCACAGCCATCATCCCGGTCATGCGTGCCATGCCGAAGACGGCGCCGTCGTCTGCCTCATCGGGGTGGAGCTCGCCGCTGGCGAGACGAGTGAAGAAGTCAACTCCGACCGCGCGCACCAGCGGCTCGGCGAATGGGTCGTTGATCAGCGCGTCGGGTGCTCGGCTCGCCAGCGCGCGTCCCACCGCTACGCCGGTAGCGGTGGCGCCGACGCTGGTTGCCAGATCCCAAGTGTCGTCATCTGATCGGGCCATGTCGTCACCTCTGTCGCCTCGTGCCGCCAAGACTGACGGTTGAACCGCCGGCGACTGTACGCGCCGAAGCTGGACGTCGGCTGAGCTGCGGCCGGGCCGCCACCCTGGAATTCGACGCGGATGTCGCGTCCCATCGACGGCGACGGCACATCCAGCTGTTTCGATCGGCAGGCCTTCGCGGCAGAAACGCAGTCGCCCGCGCATTCGGTGTTTCTGCTGGATGGCCTTCGCGCCCAGGACGACTTCAACGGGTGGGACATCAACACTGCGGCGTTCGAGTGGTTCTACCAGTCCGGCGTCTCAATGGTATGCCCGTCGGAGGGCAGTCCAGCTTCTACAGCGACTGGTACGCCCCCGCCCAAGGCAGCGCCGGGACGGTGACCTACAAGTGGGAGACCTTCCTGACCCGGGAGCTGCCCGCATGGCTGGCGACCAACAAGGGCCAAGACCCGCTTGGCAATGCCGTTGTCGGACTGTCGATGTCGGGTGGAGCGGCGTTGACACTGGCGGCGTGGTATCCGCAGCAGTTCTTCTTCGCCGCCTCACTATCGGGATACCTGAACCCGTCGAAGGGGTTGTGGCCGACGTTGATCGGCCTCGCCATGAAGGACGCCGGCGGCTACGAGGCTGTCGACATGTGGGGGCCCACCCAACAATCCGGCCTGGCAGCGCAATGACCCGATGCTCAACATCAATCGGCTGGTGGCCATCCGCACCGCGCTGTGGATCTACTGCGGCAACGGCGCGACAAGCGATCTCGACGTCGGGTCGGACTTCGGATCCCAATTCAGCGCCCAGTACCTGGAAAACATCACGCTGAGCACGAACAAGGAATTCCAGGACAAGTACCTGGCCGCCGGCGGACGCAATGCGGTGTTCAACTTCCCGCCCAACGGGACGCACAGCTGGGGCTACTGGGGCGCGCAGTTGCAGGCGATGAAACCGGATCTGGTGCGCATCCTCACGACTCCCCTGCCGCCGCCGCCCCCGCCGGCGCCGGTTCCCCGGGCTGTGCCGGCGCCGGTTCCCCGGGCTGTGCCGGCGCCGGTGCCAGCGCCACGGTGATTGGCGGCTGTCCGCTCGGCGCGCTTCCTTCGTGCGATGTCAACGACGCTATCCAATGTGGCGTCTTGCTCGGCGGCGATCGCGGTGAGGACTTCGAGATTAAGCCCCTGTTCTAAGCGCATCCGCACAAACTCACCCGACTCGGGCGCTACCCACTGCTGGTGGTCGTTATGCCGACTCGGGAACTATGCCGATGCCGTTGCGGGTGCCTGATCGCTGGCAAGCCGAACACCCGATTCGCCACCACCGGCTAACTGTCCGGAACACGCACCGCTACGGGTAAGCGCGCGTAATCTCCTGCTCGAGGGACTTTCGATGGTCTCTCGAAAAGCACGCGATGACCTCTTCATACCCGGCGACCTCACGCCGGCACTGCGATCAAGCCGGGCGAGTACCCCACTCTCCTGGACTCTCCTGGACGCACACTCCGAGCCTTGAGGCGGGTTATCCGATGCGATCATGTGCCGATGTATTGACAATCTGTCAAGGCATGTCCAGACTGCACTCACTCGGCAAGCCGGGGTCGGCGGACGCCCTCCGTCGAGCGCCCCGAACGGGTGCGCAATGCACTAAATGGAGAAGGCACGTGGCGGTCCCAACAGCAACCAATCCTTCGGCCGAATCCGATGTGGCGGACGCTGGAGGAAACGGTTACTACCCGCCCCCGCTACGGGCGGCGATTGTGGGCACCGGCGGTATCTCCCGCATTCACGGCTGGCGTTTGCAGGACCTCGGCTCGACGGTCGTCGGCGTCTGCGGACGCGACGTCATGAAGGCCCGTGCGGTTGCAAACGAATTCCGTCCTGCGCGGCAGACCGCCGATCAGCCGGTCGGTGCTTTCGATGACCTCGCCACCATGCTCGACCAGACGAAGCCCGACGTGCTGCACGTCTGCAGTCCGCACGGACTGCACGCGGCACATGCCATCGAAGCGGTCAAGCGCGGAATCCACGTCATCATCGAAAAGCCGATGGCCACCGAGGAGGCCGAGGCGCAAGCCCTGGTCACCGCCGCAAAGGACGCCGGCGTCCACGCTGCCGTCTGTCTAACCAAGCGGTCGTACCCGATGGTCGCCGAGTTACGGTCACGAATCCTGGCCGGCGAACTCGGCCAGATCAATGCCATTCGCGGCGGGTTCATGTCCTGGGATTCCAGTCACGAAAACTGGGCTTGGGGATTCGACCCTAAGATCGCCGGAACTTCCTACGCCACAGCCGATCTCGGCGTGCACTGGCTTGACCTGGCTGAGCATGTCACCGACCTGCGGATCACCGAGGTCGATGCGCGGTTCTCCACGTTGCGGCCCACGCGGTATCGCAACGGTCAGCCGATCAAGGTCGAAGCCGAGGACTACGTGCGGATCTTCCTGGATTTCACCGGCGGGGCGGTCGGCTCCGCGACGTTCTCCGGCGTCACGGCCGGCGAGCCGAACGGCTGCTCGATCGACGTCGACGGCACCGACGGTGGCTTCCACTGGCAGGTGGATCGGCCCAATGAAATCATTCATCGCCGGGCCGACGGATCGGTGGTATCCATCATCCGGAACCCGGACGCCATGGCCGCATCCGCCGCCCGCTTGTCATTCTCGCCCGCCGGTCACGCCGAAGGCTTCGGCGATGCTTTCCGCAATCTGATCCGCGACGTCTACTCCGCGATCGGTGGAGCCGACGTCTGCTACCCGACCCTTGCCGACGGGTATCGCATGGTCGCCATCGTCAAAGCAATCCAAACCAGTGCACAGACTCGAAGGGCGGTCAGCGTTGACTAGTGTCCCCGTTGAAGCACTCGCGGCGAACCCGGCGCGAAGTGTTACGGGCCAACGTAATTCGATCGAACTGCGTGGCATCGAGAAGCGCTACGGTAACGCCGTCGCGTTGCACCCCGTCGACCTGGACATCCGGGACGGCGAGTTCTTTTGCCTGCTCGGACCGTCGGGTTGCGGCAAGACGACGACGCTGAACATCATCGGCGGATTCGTCGAACCGTCCGGCGGCGTCGTTCGCATCGCCGGCACCGATGTGACCAAAATCCCGCCCAACCGGCGCCCGGTCAACACGGTTTTCCAGTCCTACACACTGTTCCCGCATCTGAACGTCATGGAGAACGTGTGCTTCGGCCTACGGATGGCCCGGGTGCCGAAGGCCGACCAGCGCACCCGGGCAGGGGAAGCCCTCGATCTGGTTGGCCTGGGAACATTTTCCGAGCGCCCGGTCAGCCAACTGTCCGGCGGCCAGGCCCAGCGCGTTGCCATCGCTCGCGCGCTGGTCAACAAGCCCAGCGTGCTACTGCTCGACGAGCCACTCGGTGCGCTGGACCTGAAACTGCGCAAACGGCTGCAGACTGAACTCGCACTCATCCAGCGCCACGTCGGTACTACTTTCGTGTTCGTCACACACGATCAGGAAGAGGCGATGGCCCTCGCCGACCGCATCGTGATCCTCAACGAGGGCCGCATCGAGCAGATCGGGACTCCCGAGGAGATCTACCGGCGCCCGGCCAGCCTGTTCGCCGCCGACTTCATCGGCGAATCGAACATCCTGCGCGGCAAGAAGTTCGGAGAGGCCTTCGTGCTGGAAAACGCTGCCAGGGTGCCGATCTCAGCGCAGGCGCCCGACGCCGTTACCTCGCTGGTGATCCGGCCGGAGGCGCTGCGGATCGGCCAGGACGGATTCCTTGGCGCACAGGTACTTTCGCGTGCCTACCTCGGATCCATCACCCGCGTGGTGATGCAACTGGAGAACTCGGAAACGCAAGTCGTGTCCTCGCTCAACGACCACGACATGCACAACCTTTCCGCAATTGCGCTGGAACCCGGTCAAACGGTGAAGCTGTTCTGGTCGGAAAATGCCGCCCACCCTCTCCAAGAAGTTCACTAAGAGTCAGGAAAGTCCTCATGTCACGAATCGCTGATATCAAGTTCGACCGCCGCACGTTCGTCCGCGGATCGCTGATGCTGGGTGCGGCAAGTCCGTTCCTGTTGTCCGCGTGCTCCTCCGAAAAGAGTGCCACGGGCGGATCGTCTGCCGCCGGCAACGGTGGCACCATCAACTGGCTGACCTGGTCGGATCATTACTCCAACGACCAACTCGCCAAAGTCGCCTCCAGTACCAAGATCACCGGTAATCCAAAGCTGTTCTCCGACAACGCCGATGCGTTCCTGCAGCTCAAGCAGACCGGCTCGCAGTTCGACATAGTCTCCGCCGACGCGTTGTGGGTCAAAAAATACATGGAAAGCGGTCTCATCGAGCCGTTCGACCTGAGTTCGATCGACGCCAGCTCACAGCTGTACTCGATGGCCAAATCTTTCGATTTCCTCAACGATCCGAAGGGCGCCATCGGGTACCCGTTCTCGTGGTCCACCGTTCAGATCTACTACGACCCCGAGTAAGGTCAAGACACCGCCGACGTCGTGGGAATCACTGACGGACCCCGCCTTCAAGGGCCTGGTCGTCGCCGAGAACCAGCCCACCGACCTGACGGCGATCGGCGGGATCGCCACCGGCGCCAAATCTCCGTACGCGCTGACCCCCGATCAGATGTCGTCGGCGGCGAACTGGCTGTCGGCGCTCAAGCCGAACCTGATCAAGCTCGCGTCGCAGAACAACGAGGTCGTGACGATGCTGGCCAACGGCGAGGCCGCGGTCGGCATCTCCAACCTCGGCACCGACGTGCGCGTTAAGGACGCGGGTGGACCCGTGATCCAAGCGGCGTACCCGACGGAAGGAACGATCGGCTTCATCGACTCCGAGATGATCACCGCCAAGGGCACCAACAAGGCGCTGACCCAGCCCTTCCTGGATGCGATGCAGCAGTCCGAGTTCATCGTGGAGAACTTCACGACCAACTGGCGCCCGCTGTTCAACGAGGCAGCGGCGAAGATTCTGACGAACGACCCGAAGACGGCCGAGAACGCCAAGCGGCTCTTCATGGACAACCCGGACAAGGCGCTGACCATGACGCTCAAGGGCCCGGCCCAGGACCAGCAGGCATACACCGAGGCGTTCAACCGGATCTTCGGAGCCTGACGTGACGGCTGCCTCGACCGGCAGCGATGTTGGCGCGCCTCCGGGCAAGTCGGTACTTCGACGTGCTGACGTCAAGCGGGAACGTCGAGATTGGCGTCAGTACGTCGGGTTCACCCCGGCCGCAATCCTTTTCGGGGTCTTTTTTATCGCTCCGCTGTGCCTGATCGTCGTCTATTCGTTCTGGGAGAGCAAGAACTACGAATTGGTTCCGGCCTTCACGGCGAAGAATTACGAGACGATCCTCACGACGAGTACCTACGCGAGGACGTTCGGGAAGACGGTGGTGATCGCTTTGCTGGCCACGATCACCACGCTGGCACTCGCGTTCCCGTTCTGCTATTGGCTGGTGCGCTATGTGCCCAAGAAGTTGCAGCGGGTGCTGTTTCTTCTGGTGATCCTGCCGTTCTGGACCAGCTATCTGCTGCGGGTGTACGCCTGGGTGGCGATCCTGGGCGACAACGGCGCGATCAACTCGGTGCTCAAGGCCCTGGGTCTGACCCACGAACCGATTCGGCTGTTCCTCTACGACAATCCCGGCGTGTACATCGTTCTGGTCTACCTGTACTTCCCGTTCGCGGCGCTCACGCTGTACGCATCGCTGGAAAGGTTCGACTGGCGGCTCCTGCACGCCGCCGTTGACTTGGGCGCCACACCTATGCGGGCCATCGCCACCACGTTGCTCCCGCAGATGCGGCTGGCGATGGTGACTGCCTCGATCTTCGTCTTCATTCCGATTCTGGGTGAATATCTCGCGCCGGCGGCAATCGGCGGCACCAATGGGGTGATGATGGGCAACCTGGTCGCCAACTTCTTCTCCGGCTATCTGCTTCCGCTGGGATCGGCGGCCAGCGTTCTGATCGCTCTGGTCATTCTCATCGTGCTGATCCTGTTCCGGCGGAGCCTTGACACGAGGGACATCTATGGCTGACGATCTGCGGGCCGTGAATCCGCGGGCACGGCTCTTCCGAACGATCTTGACGGTGTACGGCGTCGGAATTTACCTCTTCCTGTTCGCGCCGATCGCCGTGTTGGTCCTGCTTTCGTTCAACTCTTCAAGAGTGGTCGGGTTCCCGATGGCAGGCTTCACCACGGATTGGTATGCCAGGCTCCCGCAGGACCGCGTCATTCTTGAGGCGCTGACCAAGTCCTTGGTGGTGGCCTTCTGGGTAACCCTGCTAGCGACGTTCATCGGGACCACGGCGGCATTTCCGTTGGTGCGTGCCAACATCAAGAATCGTGGCGGCGTGCGTGTTTTCATCACGCTGCCGATCATGATGCCGGGACTGCTGATCGGTGTGGCCATCCTGGTTCTCGCCTCGAATGTGCTGCACATCCAGCCCTCGCTGCGGGTGGCGATCATCGGGCAGACCGTGCTGGCCACACCGTTCGTCATCTTGGTGGTGTCATCGCGGCTGGAGGCTCTGGATCGCAACCTCGAGCGTGCCGCGGCCGACCTCGGTGCCGGCCCGGTACAACGACTTCTATTCGTGGTTCTACCGCTCATCTATCCCGGAATCGTTGCCGGTGCCTTGATAGCTGCGACTTTGTCTTTGGACGAGTTCGTCGTCACGAACTTCATCATCGGGGCGGATCAGACGCTGCCGATCTACATCTACAACCAGCTCAAGTTCGGGATCACCCCCGAGGTGAACGCCTTGGCGACGATGATGCTGATCGGCACGCTGGCCGTGGTCGCCGTGACGTTTCTGGCGCTGCGCCTGATCAAGGTGCTGGCGTCGGCCACCAAGAAGAAAAAACAATTGGAAGCAGTGTGATGTTGCAAAAGTGTGACGTCTCGGTAGTGCTCGAGGCCTTCCTCGCCCATTCCCTTGACGAGGTCCTGACGTGGCTGAGTACCGAAGCACAGGAGGTAACAGCCGTCGAAGTCGGTGCGGGCGGCTACGCTCCGCACCCCCACCTAGATCCCGACGCGCTGCTCACCGACGCTTCGGCTCGCCAGGCGTGGCTCGGCAAACTAGCAGGTCACGGGATCAAGCTGGACGCGCTGAACGTGTGGGGCAACCCGCTGCACCCGGACAAGGCGATCGCCGACGACCACGATGCGGCGCTCCGCCGGGCCGTGCGGTTGGCAGGTGAACTGGGCACCAACACGATCGTCGCGATGTCAGGCGCTCCGGCGGCTGCCGCTGGCGACCACGCCGCGGTCTTCGGTGCCGGTGGCTGGCTTCCCTATCTGGAGGGCGTTCACGACCGGCAATGGGAGGAGTCGGTCGTTCCGTACTGGACCGAGCTGTCCGCGTTCGCGGCGACGGAAAACCCCGATGTCAAGATCTGCATCGAGCTGCACCCGGGTACGACCGTCTACAACGTGGAGACCTTCGAAAAGTTCATCACCCTCGGCGAGAACCTGTACGCCAACCTGGATCCGAGCCATTTCTTCTGGATGCAGATGGACGCCGACCGAATCGTCGAGCGGATCATGCCACGCATCGGCCACGTTCACGCCAAGGATGTGACGTTCAACGACGACGCTCTTGGCCTCAACGGTCTGCTCGACCACCGCTGGCCGGCCAGCCCGGAGAAGATGCCGTGGAACTTCTCGGTTCCCGGCCACGGTAAGGACGCCGCGTGGTGGCACCAGTTCATTGCCCGCTTCGAAGGCTCCAATGTTCAGGCGTTCTCCATCGAGCACGAGGACCCCTTCGTCGATCCGAAGACCGGGGTGAAGGAGACCGCTGTTCTGATCAAATCCGCGCTGGCCGGATCCAACTAAAACCCCGCTTCCACTTCAGCAACACCGAAAAACAGGAGATAACCCCTCATGTCTCGTCGACTCAAAGTAGGTGTCGTCGGTGCCGGCGTCATCGCTCAGGTCATGCACCTGAACTACCTACGTGAGCTATCCGACCGGTTCGAAATCGCTGCGCTGTGCGACATCTCGAGCGAAAATGCCGCAAATAACGCTCAGCGGTACACCATCGCCAAGACCTTCACCGATTGGCGGGGAATGCTCAAAGACGATGAGATCGACGCCGTCTTCATCCTGACCTCGGGTACCCACGCGCCGATCGCGATCGAGGCGGCCAAAGCGGGCAAGCACGTTCTGGTCGAGAAGCCGATGTGCTTCTCTGTCGCCGAGGGCCTGGAAATGAAGGCCGCCGCCGACGAGGCGGGCGTGGTGTTGATGGTCGCGTACCCCAAGCGTTACGACCCGGCCTTCGAACGCTTCCGCGAGGTCGCAGTGAATGTCGCCGAACCGCGACTCATGCGGGTCACCACGTTCGAGTCGCCGTTTCTTCCCTACATCGGCCACTACTCGCTGGCGCCGGTCTCACCGATCCCGGCAGAGGCGATCGACAACTTCCGCGCCGAGACGGCGGCCAGCATCACCCGCGCCATCGGTGAGGCCAACCCGTTCCTGCGGGAGCAGTACCACCTTGTTCTGCTGGACACCCTGGTCCATGAGATCAACACGGTCCGCGGCGTTCTCGGTGAGCCGACGAGTCTGGAGTACGTCGACATGCAGAGCGGTCAGCTGACCGTCATCCTCAAGTTCGGCGAGCTGTCCGTGGCGATCCACTGGCTCGACCTGCCGGGCATCACCCGCTACGAAATGGAGTTCGCGCTCTACGGCCCGCAGGTGCGCGTGACGCTGAGCTTCCCGTCGCCGTTCCTGCGCAGCGCACCGGCCACCGTCGAGATCATCGAGGGCGAATCCGGTACGTCGAAGTCGCGCAGCATCAACGAAATCACTTCGTACGAAAGCTCTTTCAAGCGCGAACTCGAAGCCTTTCACGACTGCGTCGTCACCGGCAAGGCACCGCTGACCAGCGCCGAAGATGCCATTCACGACTTGGCTCTGTGCCAGGCGATCATCCGGTTCGTTCAGGACCGGCAGCCGATTTCCGACCCGAGCGCGATCCCCACACTGGCGTCGGCCAACTAGGAGAACCCACAAATATGAGCAAGCACAACAAAGACATCGTCGTCGCGAACGCGCCCGTCAGCTATGGCGCGTTCGAGGTCACCATCGGCTTCGACCCGAATGTCCCGGACGGCGACGCCATCCTGGACGAGGTCAGCGCCGCCGGCTACGCAGGCATCGATCTCGGCCCGGTCGGCTACCTGGGCAGTACCGAAGAGCTCGGCGCCAAGCTTGCCCAGCGTGGCCTCGGCCTGGCCGGTGCGTACCTGGAACTGCCGTACGCGGATCCGGATGCGCTGGAGGCAACGCTTCCCGAGCTAGACGCGATGCTGGACATCTTCGACTCGATCAAGCCGCTGAACCTCGGCCCGGACCCGCGCCCGACGCTGGCCGACCTGGGTGTCGGCGAGGGCGCCGATGTTCGCCGCAACAACCCTGGTTCGGGTGTTCGGAACCCGGCCGGCGGATACACCGATGAGCAGTGGGCATCGTTCGCCAAGGGCATGGCCGTCGTGGTCGAGCGATGCCGTGCGCGCGGCTACCAGCCGGTGTTCCACAACGAGACCGGCACCTACGTGGAAGCGCCGGACGAGGTCGCCAAGATGCTGGAGGTGTCCGACATCGGACTCTGCATGGACGCCGGCCACTTCCTGGTCGGCGGCGGTGATCCCGTCGAGTACGTGAAGAAGTGGGGTGATCGGATCGACCACGTCCACATCAAGACCGCCGACCTGCCGCGGTTCCAGCAGATCGTCGACGAGGGTCTGCCGACCAACGCGATCTGGGAGCGCGAGGTCTTCCCGAAGCTCGGTGAAGGCGCACTCGACGTCGACGCGTTCCTGGCCGCGCTGCGCGAGATCGATTACGCCGGTTGGCTTGTCGTCGAGCAGGACATCTTCCCGACGACCGCCGAGCGCTTCGCGAAGGCCGCCGCCGACCAGCGGGCGAACCGCGAATTCCTGAAGGAGCGTGGCCTGTGAGCGCACCTTTCCGGCTGGGACTGATCGGTGGCGGTCGCATGGGCCGTACCCACTTGCGGGCCCTGGAAGGTTCGGCAGAGGTGACGGTCGTCGCCGTTGCCGAGCCGCTCGAAGCCTCGGCGGCGCAGTTGCGCGAGCAGGGCCTGGCGGTGTACCCGACGGTCGAGGAAATGTTGGACGGTTCGGAACTCGATGGCGTGTTGATCGCCGTGCCGACACCGCAGCATATCGAGATCACCCGCAAGGGGCTCGAGGCCGGTCTGCCGGTGTTGTGCGAGAAGCCATTCGGCCTGGTGCCCGAGGCGGCCCGCGAGCTTGGAAAACTCGCCGGCGAGAAGGGTCTGGCGCTGCAGATCGCTTACTGGCGGCGGTTCGTGCCGGAGCTGGTGGCGTTGCGCACTGACCTGGCCGATGGCAAGTACGGCGCCGCGCACATGCTGGTGTGCTCACAGTGGGATGAGGCCCCGCCCCCCATGGCTTTTCGTCAGGACAGCGGCGGTATCTACATCGATATGGGTGTTCACGAGATCGACCAGACGTTGTGGCTGCTCGGCCAGGACGTCACCGAGGTCAAGGCTCTGTCCTTCCCGACCACCGAAGACCCGGAGGCCCAGAATGATGTGGACAGTTCTCAAGCGCTGGTGATGCTCTCCGGTGGCACGTCGACCGTGGTGTCGCTCGGCCGGTTCTACGAGGGTGGTGACATCGTCAGCGTGGCGCTGTTCGGCTCCAAGGGCCACACTCGTTTTGACGTGGTCTCGCCAGAGACGGGGGAAGACCCGCAGCTGCAGGCCCTGAAATTGCAGGCCGAGGCATTTGCCCGGCACGCACGCGGAGCAGCGCCGGAAGGTGCGACCGCTGAGGAAGCCGCTCGCGTGCTGGAGCTGGCGCACCGCCTGACCGAAGCCGCCGGTCTCGCGGTGGTCGGAGCGTCCTAGAACTTGTTGCGTGCGACTGGTCGAGGCGGCGCTCATCGGCGGTCTTGCCGCTTTCGGGTGCCCGCGGCGATCGCCGTGCCGTCCGTGCTGCTGTACCGGGTGCTGACGTGCTGGCTACCCGTGTTCATCGGTTGACCGATCATGCGCTGGCTCACCAAGAACGACTTGTACTAACCGCGCGCTCTGCAAGACGATCCATGTAGTTAGCCCTCCGCGACGGTCCAGTCGTAGGGCAGGAACTTTCCGTCGAAGGTGACGACGACGCGGTCGCCGGCCGGATGCGGTTTCTTCTCGATGTCAACGCTGAAGTTGATGGCGCTCATGATGCCGTCCCCGAACTGTTCGTGGATCAGTTCCTTGATCGCGCCGCCGTAGACCTGCAGCGCTTCGTAGAAGCGGTAGATGGTCGGGTCGGTGGGCACGGCGGTCGGCAGGCCGCCACGCATCGGCACTGCGGCGAGCACTGCCACGGCGGACTCGTCGAGACCGAGAAGCTCGACGAGCTTGCGACCCGAATCTGACGGTATCGGATGCTGTCCGAGCAGGGCAGCGGTGGTCCAGACGACGGGCTTGCCGATGGCGTCGGCGAGCTGCTGCCACCTCAGGCCCTTCGACAGGCGGGCGGCGACGATTTGCTGGGTTATCTCGTCTCTGGTCATGCGTCCATCATCGGCCGGTCGAGCGGACGGCGCTTGCGGACGGGGCAGTCGAGGTGCGCTCGTCGGTGCGGCGAGATAGCAGCCAAGGGTCGTGGATTCGCCGATTCAACGACCGGGAATGCTATTTCGGCGCAAAGGGGGCTAACTGTCGGGAGTCAGCTCGAAGACGGGGATGACCCGGTCGGTCTGCTTCTCGTAGTCGGCGAATCCCGGGGCGCGTTGCACGACGATGGCGTAGATGCGGTCACGCTCGTCTCGCGGTAGTTCGTGCGCGACGACGGCCTTCGACGGATCCGAGCCGATCTCGACCGCGACATTGGGATGGGCGCGAATGTTGGACACCCATGCGACGCTGTTCGGATCGTCGCCTACGACGTCGAAATAGAGCTTGCCGGTCGAGGAGCCGCCCGGCGGCACCGCTGCGCCGCTGAGGCACGCCGTCCGCCACATCCGGGTCGAGCTCGCCGCTGGCGAGACGAGTGAAGAAGTCGACTCCGACAGCGCGCACCAGCGGCTCGGCGAATGGGTCGTTGATCAGCGCGTCGGGCGCTCGGCTCGCCACCGCGCGTCCCACCGCCACCCCAGTAGCGGTGGCGCCGACGCTGGTTGCCAGATCCCAAGTGTCGTCATCTGATCGGGCCATGTCGTCACCTCTGTCCACTCGTACCGCCAAGACTGACGGTTGAACCGCCGGTGAGGGTACGCGCCGAAGCTGGACGTCGGCTGAGCTGCGGCGCTACTGGACTCGCGCGCGATCGGTCCGAAGTTGGGGCCGTGAGCGGGCCGAGCGCGATTACGTTGGTGCGGTGGGATGTGAACCGGGGGTTCTCGCCGGGCGGGAGATCGTCTTCACTGACGAGTTCCGGCAGGCACTGGCGCTGCTCGCTGGCGGCGAGCACCTGTTCCTCACCGGCAAGCGCAGGCCCAGGATGCCTTGCTCCGTGACGTCCGGTTCATCGTCGGCATCAAAATGCACACGCAGGACATGACTATCGAGCAGGCCCGGGACATATTCGTGAACGAGGCGCACCAGCCGGAACCGGTCGCGGAGTCTGAGGCCAAACGCGGGACGTCTCACGCCACATACGGCTACTACACGATGGGCAAGCTGATGATTCTCAAGCTGCGTGACGACTACAAGGCGAAGATGGGCGACGCATACTCGCTGAAGGGCTTTCACGACGCGTTCATCAAACTCGGGCCGCTGCCGTTGCCGCTCATCCGTAAGGCGATGCTCGGGGACGTCGGAGATCCGTTCTAGCACCTGTCCTTCGGTGCCCTGAACACGATTCAGGTGTGGAGCGTCGCAGCTTTCAGATGGGGTCCGAGCATGGTTCCACGCCAGGTATGTGGGTCGGGCCGGGGCGTTGGCTGTGGCGCAGGGTGTCGACAAACCCGCGTCGCTGAGCGACGCCATAGGCTGTCGGCGTTGGGACGTCGGCGGTGAAGGCAGGTGGCAGCGTGAGCGACACAACGACATGCGCGGTTGTCGGCGGCGGCCCGGCAGGGCTGTTTCTGGGGTTGTTGTTGGCGCGCGCAGGTGTTGAGGTCACGGTGTTGGAGAAGCACGCCGACTTCCTGCGGGACTTCCGCGGCGACACCGTGCACCCGGTCACCCTGCGGCTGCTCGACGAGCTCGGCCTGTTCGAACGATTCGACGCCTTACCGCACAATCGTGTCGAGAAGGGCGAGTTCGACGTCGACGGCCATCTGGTCACCCTCGTCGACTTCCGTCGCCTCCGCCAGCCGCACCCGTATGTGGCGATGGTGCCGCAATGGGATCTGCTCGACCTGATCGCAGACGCCGCCGAAGAGGAACCCACCTTCACGCTACGGATGCAATCCGACGTCACCGGCCTGCTGCGCGATCAAGACAGGATCACCGGTGTGCGCTACACGAGCCCCGACGGCCCCGGCGAACTTCGAGCCGACCTCGTCGTGGGCTGCGATGGGCGCACGTCGGTTGTCCGCCGCGACGCCGGGCTACCTATTCGCGACTACCCGGTGCCGTTCGATGTGTGGTGGTTTCGACTGCCCCGCAATCAATCTGGGCAGTATTCGCTGATCCCACGCACCGGGCCTGGGCGAGCGCTGATCATGATCCCGCGTGAGGGCTACTTCCAGATCGCCTACTTGATTCCCAAAGGAAGCGATGCGGATCTGCGTGCGCGTGGGCTTGACGCGTTCCACCGTGAACTCGCGGAGTTGATTCCCGAAACGTCGGTCGAGGCCGTCACGTCGTGGGATGACGTCAAGGTCCTCGACGTCCGTCTTGACCGCCTGCGCCGGTGGCACCGCGAAGGGCTGCTCTGCATTGGTGATGCCGCACACGCCATGTCTCCGGTCGGCGGTGTCGGCATCAACCTGGCCATCGCCGACGCCGTCGCCGCGGCCGGTCTTCTTGTGCAACCGCTTCGGACGCGCCAGCTCACGACCAAACACCTCGCCGCGGTACGTCGGCGCCGAGAGCTGCCCACCGTCGTCACCCAAAGCCTGCAGCGGGTCTTGCATCGCGTCGTGTTGGGCTCCGTCTTGCAAGGTCGCGAAGTGAAGCCTGCCGCGGCTTTGGTGAAGCTGGTAGAACGCGTGCCTCAGTTGACGGCCGTTCCCGCCTATGTCATCGGTGTGGGACTGCTTCCCCAGCACGCGCCGGATTTTGCTCGGCGCTGAACCTGCGGAGGCGGTGTACTGCACCGCCGGCGGGGGAACACAAGAGGGCATGCCGCGGAAGCTGTGGGGACCTGTCCACCACCATCTGTCCGCCGCCGACGAGCGGTTCGGGTTGCGGCTTGGCGCGGGTCTGGTCGGCACATTCGTGGCCGCAATAACTTTCGCGCTCCTTCTGTTGCTCGTCCGTGCGGGCTGGACGCCGTTGCGCAGCCTCGACACCGGCACCGCACAGACGTTCAGGCGGATCGACACCGCTCATCCCGAACTCGTGGGGACCGCCGAGGTCGTCAGCCGTGTCTTCGACCCCAACGTCTTCCGTGTCGTGCTCACGCTGATCGCGTTGGCATACATGGTTCGTGGCGAACGCCGTCACGCGGCATGGCTGCTCACCACGGTCTTCGGTGGCGCGGCCCTTGGACTCGCGCTGAAGGTCATCGTCGGCCGTGCCCGGCCGGTTCTACCGGATCCGGTCTCGACGGCGCCGGGTATGTCGTTTCCGTCCGGTCATGCGCTCGGCGCGTCGATCGGCTGCTGCCTGTTGCTCCTGCTCACGCTTCGCTTCTTGCCGCGCCGCGGCCGCATCGCGGCCATCATCGCGGCCGCTGTGATCGTCGGCACCGTCGCACTCGCCCGAGTGGTGCTCGGCGTCCATTTCGTCAGCGATGTATTGGCCGGAATCATGCTCGGCATCGCCTGGGTGGCCGTGACGACGTGGGCTTACGTGGCGTGGCGGCGCGAGACCGGGCAGCCGGTCGAGCGGCCCGCTGAAGTCGGTAGCGCCGAACAGCCGTCGCCGCGGTGAGCTGTGAGTTCCCTCCCTGGATCTTGACTCGAGAGTAAACAAGCACGTGAATGGGTACCTCGGCAAGATGCGCTCGCAAGGTGTCGGTGGCGTCGTACGGGATGTTCGGTGGCTCGTCGTCCCAGCACTTTGCCTTACCGCGGTGATGGTCCTGCTGGGGTATCTCGTCACCGACGTGTTGCCGTCGAGTGCCATCGGTCGATGGGACGCGGACGTGCCGCGGCGGCTCGTGGAATACCGCCAGCAAGACGGCATCTCGGAAAGCAAGATCATCACGACGCTGTCGGCCACACCGACGATCATCGTTCTCACGGTGCTCGCCGCGGCGGTGTTCCGCTGGGCCTTCGGCCGCTGGCGTGAGTCACTGGTCGTCATCTACGCGGTGGTGGGCGAGACCGCCATCTTCATGGCGACAACGCTGTTCATCGACCGCCCGCGGCCGACTGTGACGCATCTGGACGTCGCGCCGCCGACGTCGTCGTTCCCGTCGGGTCATACCGCCGCGGCCGTGTGCTTCTACGGCTCGATCGCCGCGATCGTCGTCTGGCACAGCCGGAAGCGGTGGGTCTCGGTGGTGGCGGTAATCGCCTGCGCGGCAGTCCCATTGACGATAGCGGGCAGTCGCGTGTACCGGGGCATGCACTATCCGACCGACGTACTCGCAGGCGCGCTACTGGGCGCGATCTGGTTGAGCATCGTCATTTTCTATGTGCGTCGTCATGACGCCGGCGGCCGCCGCGACGTTGCGGTCGACGCCGACAGGAGGCTGGTGAATGGATGATGCGCGCAGCGATCATCGTCAATCCGGCTAAGTCGGACGTGGCGGAGGTGCGGGAGCAGATCGACAGGACGCTTGCGGCCGCCGGTTGGTCACCGTCCCTGTGGCTGGAAACAACGCCGGAGGACCCGGGCTTCGGGATGGCGGAGGCCGCCGTCGGGGCGGGTGTCCAACTCGTCGTGATCTGCGGCGGCGACGGCACCGTGATGGCTTGCCTCGGTGCGCTGTCCGGCACTGACCTGCCCGTTGCGATCCTTCCGCTCGGCAGCGGCAACCTGCTTGCCCGCAATGTCGGGATTCCGCTCGGGCTCGACGACGCGCTCGCAGCGGCCATCAACGGCGTTGACCGCCGCATCGACCTGGGACTGGTTGGCGACCAGCCGTTCGCGGTGATGGCCGGAATGGGTTTCGACGCAGCGATGATGGCCGACACCACCGAAGGCATGAAGCGGTTAGCGGGCTGGCCGGCCTACGTGGCCAATGCCCTCCGGCACCTGCGAGACCCCGTAATGCGAGTGCGGTTGCGCATCGACGGCGGCCCGCCGCTGCGACGGTCTGCACGCACGGTGCTGGTCGGCAACGTCGGTCAGCTGGAGGGCGGCCTCGAGCTACTGCCTGACGCCGCGGCCGACGACGGCATACTCGACGTGGTCGTCGTTGCGCCACGGACACTTCGCGATTGGCTTCGGGTGGCATACCGGATCGTGCGACGGCCACATACGCAGGATCGTCATCTGGAACGGTTTCGGGGACAAGCGATCTCGATCGAGGCTGATCGTTTGGCGCCTCGCCAGTTGGACGGCGAGGTCATCGCCGACGGCCGTCGTATCGATGCACGTGTCGCGCCGGGAGCTCTCGTCGTGCGGGTGCCGCAGTCGACGGCGGCAGCCGCGTGACCGAGTAGGGAGGATTCGATGGGCACCTCGAGTCGCGTGCCGGAGACGATCACCATCTCCGGCGACGAACTCTCCGCCGACGACGCCGTGACGACGCTGCGGCGGTACGGGCGGTGGAATCTGGTCAAGGATTCGTTCATTCGGTTCCGATACGCCGACGGCTTCTCCCACGCGCGGGCCTTGGCGCTGCAGATGTGCCTGTCGTTCATCCCGCTCATCATCGCGGTCGTCGGGCTGGCCAGCGCAGTGCATCAGCAGAAGGTCGGGCAGGTGATCATCCAGACCGTGGCAGGCGTGCTGCCCGGCAAGGATCAGGCCGACATGGTGGAGCAGGCCGCGCAGCGCACCCAGGATCAGGGCGTGACGGGCGGTCACGTCGCGTTGTGGCTTGGTCTGCTCGCCGCGATCGTCGCGTTGACCACGGCGATGGGTCAGATCGAGCGGGGCGCCAACCGCATCTACGGCATCGAACGCGATAGGCCGGCGCTGCGCAAGTACGGTCGGGCACTGCTGATGGCGTTGACCGCCGGGCTGCTGTTGCAGCTGGGATTCGTCGTCATCATCGCAGGCGATGCGCTCGGCGAGGCGCTGGCGGCGGCGTACGGCTTGGGGGGCACGTTCCAGACTTTGTGGACGATCGGGAGTTGGCCGCTCGGAGTTGTTTTGGCATGGGCGTCCTTCACCGTCGTGATCGAACGTGCGCCGCGCCGGCGGCAGCCAGGGTATTCCTGGCTGGCGTTTGGGTCCGGCGTATCGCTTGCGCTGTGGCTGCTGTTGACGGGGCTGCTCGCGCTCTATGTCGTCAAGAGCGCGTCGTTCGGCAGTACTTATGGCCCGTTGACCGGGATCTTCGCGTTGCTTCTGTGGGCGAATCTATCTTCGGTCGCGCTGTTTCTCGGTGTCGCGCTCGCCGCGCAGCTCGAGGCGGTACGCGCAGGCGTACCGGAGCCGACATCGGGGGATCCGCTGGACGCGGACGGGGAGTCGGTCAGGGCGACGGCGCGGCGCACCGTTCGGCACGCTGTTGGCGCTTCGGGTTGAGCGTCATCGTCGCCAAAAATCGAAACGATCGCGCCCAGGCCGGAAGCCGGCCGCTTCGACGACATCCACCGCTCGATCGAAGTGCTCGCCGACCCGAAACGGCTGGTGAGCGTCGCTGCCGAACGAGACCGCGCCCCCACCCTCCTGCCACCACCAACGCACCAGGTCCGCTGACGCCAGCGGACTACGCGTATTGATCTCCAACGCGCGCCCCGAGGACGCCAAGGCGCGAAACACCGCCCGGTATTCCTCCTCGAAATCGGCTTCGGCGTAGGCGCCCGCCCGTGCTGTCGGCCAGTAACGGCGTGGATAGTCACAGTGCGCCAGGACATTGAACACTGACGAGCCGTCCACCAGCGCGACGAGATCGGCGAAATAGCGACGCATCACCTCGTGCGCATCGAGATGGGCGAACAATGCGTCGTCGATACCTGTGAGCGTGCCGTCGTACACGATCCCATGCAGGCTTCCGAGCACCCGCTCGAAGTTCCCGGCTGCTAGTACGGCGGCCACGCTGGCGGGGAATAGGTGTGGCTCTCCTGCTTCGATGCCCGACAGGATGCGCAGATCGGGAAACTCCTCGCGGCAACGCGCCAGGTCGGCGGAGTAGCCCTCAACGTCGAGCGGCGCCACGCGTGGCCGGGGACTGATGCGTGCCGGTTGGGTGACAGTCGGCGCGGAAGTGCCGGCGAGCTCGGCCGAGTCCTGCTGGCTCCACTCGGTGAAGTCGACGTGCTCGGTGAACGCCAGCCCTGGAAGTCCGATTTCGACGGCGCGGGCGCAGGCGAGCTGCATCGATGACGAGGTAGCGGTGTCCCACGACCACCGCGAGTGAACATGGTTATCGGTCGGCATCATCGCCGTCGATGCTGGCACACCGCGACAACGAGCTGGTGAACGCTCCGAGCGCTTAGCTGCGGAACCGCAGCCGACGAAGATCGATCCCGTCGCCGTTGTGTTCAAGTGTGATGGAAGTGTCCAGCTGGAGGAACACGCAACCTGTAGCCCGCAGGTCGGCCGTGCCTTCAGCAATGCTAGTGCGGGGATCCTCAGCTTTCACGTTTTGGCAGCTCGGGTGCGTCGCTCTGCTGACCAGCCCTCGATGGCTGCGAGTAGCTGATACATCGTTGCGCCATCGGTGGATTCGCGAATGTTGTCGGCGAGCCTGAAGTGCCGTGCCGTCCCCTCGATGATGTGTAGAATCACCCGGCGCAATGTCCAGTGCGGATTTTCGAAGACGATCCGGCCGCGGCCCGGTACAACTATGGTCGCGTCGACGTCGATCTGTCCTGCGCGAGTCGCGGGGCGACATCTACTTTCCTTTCCAACGACTTGCCGGTATGTTTGCTGCGATGCCGGCGGTGCGCCGGGGGTCCTTCGGGATAAGCGCCGCAACATCGACCTGAGCGATCTTCAATGTGGGGGGAGTACCCATGGCCGCTGGCACCGTGCCGTCCTATCGCCGCGAACAACACCGAGAACGGTCACCTCGTCGTCACCAGCGACAGGAGCGTGGCTTCGCGCTGATCGCGGTCACTGGTGTTGTGTGGTGTTGAAGTCCGTATGGCTCAGACGATTCGCGGCGGCGTGGTTGGGCCTTCTGGCTAGCATCGCAGTGGTGAACGCGCCGGCCAACGCGGTCGTGGAATGGCACGGGGGGCAGAGTCCGCCCTTGTCGACACCGTGGACTCATCTAGTGGGACCGAACAACGCGCTACCCGAGTACCCGCGCCCGCAGATGGCGCGGACGCGTTGGATGAACCTCAACGGCGTGTGGCAATACACGGGCCGGTCTGGACAGGCCGCTTTAGCGGCACCTCCCCCGGCGAACGAGTACCGCGAGCAGATCTTGGTGCCGTACCCGACGGAGTCGGCGCTGTCCGGTATCCAACGCCACGACGACCAAATGTGGTATCGCAAGCTCTTCAAGCTGCCGATTACCTGGCGGCGGCACGTGCTGTTGCACTTCGGCGCGGTCGACCAAATCGCCACCGTCTGGGTGAACAACCAACAGGTGGCTTACCACGAAGGCGGGTATACGGAGTTCAGCGCGGACATCACCCGTGCGCTGCGGCCGGGATCGCTGCAAGAGTTGACCGTTCGGGTGGACGACCGCAACGAGACCAACCCCTTCCCCGTCGGCAAGCAGCGCAACAGACCGGAGGAAACGTTCTATACCGGATCGTCGGGCATCTGGCAGACCGTGTGGATCGAACCGGTGCGCGCCGCGCACATCGACAAGCTCGACATCACCTCGGACCTGACCGGTTTCACTGTCACGCCAAGAGTTTCCGGGGCGGGTCGGCTACGCGCCGAGGTGGTCGTCTCCAAGCCGGATGGCGAGGAGGTGGCACATTCGGTCGCCACGGCGGGTGAGACGCTGCATGTCCCGGTGCCGAACCCGCACCTGTGGACTCCGGACGACCCGTACCTCTACGACCTCAAGGTCCGGTTGCTGAACCCGGTCGGGAAGGCTGTCGACGAGGTTTCCAGCTACGCAGGGTTGCGCACGATCGGTGTTGTCAATGATGGGAAAGGAAGGCCGCGGATCGCGTTGAACGGCAAGATCACCTTCCTCCACGGTCCGCTGGACCAAGGGTTCTGGCCCGACGGGATCTACACCGCGCCCACCGACGAGGCGCTGAAGTTCGACCTCGAGCGGACCAAGGCGATGGGGATGAACTTCATGCGCAAGCACGCCAAGGTGGAACCGGCGCGGTGGTACTACTGGGCGGACAAGCTCGGGCTGATGGTGTGGCAGGACATGCCGCCGCTGGACGTGTCGGTCGATATTCCCGTGGGCCCGGCCCCGGATCCGGTTCCCGCGGCGAAGGCGAACTTCGAGAAGGAACTCTCGGCGATGGTCGATCAGCTGCGCAGTGTGACCTCGATTGTGGGCTGGGTGCCGTTCAACGAGGGGTGGGGTGAGTTCGACACCGCCAGGATCGCGAACGCCGTGAAAGCTGAGGACCCGACGCGGCTGGTGAACGCGAACAGCGGGGTGAACTGCTGCAAATCGCGCGCCGACAGCAGGGCCGGGGACATCTACGACGACCACACCTATGTCGGACCCGGCCGTCCGGTGCTGCACGACAATCCAGCGACGGCGCACGACGAACGGCCGACGCACGACAACCGTCCGGTACCGCTCGAGCACCGGGTGGTGGTGGACGGTGAGTACGGCGGCCTCGGGCTGGTGCTCGACGGGAACCGATGGCCGGGACGGCCGCAGGCCTATGAGATGACCGACAGCCAGGCGCGGCTGACCGAGCGGTACGTCGAGGTCAGCCGGGATCTGGAAAAGGCGGTGCGGGAAGGCGGTCTGTCGGGCGCGATCTACACCCAGACGACCGATGTGGAAAACGAGGTCAACGGATTCTTCAGCTATGACCGGTGGGTGATGAAAATGGATCTCGGCGCAGTCGCGCAACGAAGTCGCGCGGTGATCGCCGCCGGCTCTCAAATCAACGATTAGTGAATGGTCCGGCAGCGCCTTCTCGCCGACCACGGACGCCGGCGGCAACATCTTGGCGACGGTGAGTTATCCCGATGGAAATCCGACGGTCAATGTCGTGCAGTTCGCCCGAGACGCGATAAGTCCGTTCCTCAATCTGAATTAGCGGTGCGCAGGCGCGACCCGCCGGTAATGCTGCGCTGAGCGCGTCGCGCGACAAGGATGACCGTCATGGAGCACGTCGCGTTCATCCCGTCGGCCGACCAGTTGAACTACACGTTCGGCGGTGCGGCGCCCGTCATGCGGATCCGACCTCGAACCGTGCTCACGCTATGGACCGAGGACGCCTACGGCGGGCGCATCACCAGCCGCGACGACGTGGCCACCCGAGCGCTCGACACCGAGGACCTGAACCCGCAGACCGGGCCGTTCTGGATCGAGGGCGCCGAGCCGGGCGACACTCTGGCGATCCACCTGGCAGATCTGACTCCGGCACGCACCTGGGGTGCGTCGACGCTGATCCCGTTCTTCGGCGGGCTGACCAGCGTTCCCGCCAGTCCCACGCTACAGGCGCCGCTGCCGGAGCGGACCTACATATACGAATACGATTCCGCCGCAGGCACACTGGGGTTCTCGGCGCAGGGCAGCGACTTCACAGTGGACCTACCCGTCAACCCGATGCTCGGTACGGTAGGGGTCGCCCCAGCACGGCGCGAGGTACGCAGCTCCCTGGTGCCCGAGGCGTTCGGCGGAAACATGGACACACCCGAGATGGCCGTTGGCGCGACCTGCTACCTGCGGGTCAATGTCCCCGGTGCGCTGTTCTCCCTGGGAGACGGTCACTACCGCCAGGGCGAAGGCGAATCCTGTGGCACCGCAGTCGAAGGCGCGATGAACGTCACCGCCATCGTGGACCTGGTCAAGGGCGGTGGCCCAGCGTGGCCCCGGCTCGAGACCGATACGCATCTGATGAGCATCGGTTCGGGCAGGCCGTTGGAAGAGGCATGGCGGGCTAGTCAGGTCGACATGATCGCCTGGATGGGTGAGCTATACGGGCTGGACCGACTCGACGCCTACCAGTTGCTGACGCAGATATCGCTGGTGCCGATCGCCAACGTCGTCGACCCCAACTACAGTGCCGTCACCAAGATCGACAAGCGGCTGCTACCGTCCACAGCAGCCTACGGCGGGATTCACGGCGAGTTGCGCAGTGCGGCAGCTTCGCTGGGAACCATCTCCTACTGACGAGAACGGCAGGAAAATCATGGATCTCGGGTTGTCGGGAAAGCGTTTCCTTGTGACCGGCGGCACGCGCGGCATCGGCCGGGCCGTCGTCGAGGGACTGTTGGCCGAAGGAGCGGCTGTTGCGTACTGTGCGCGCACCCCCGATGCGGTCGCGGAAACCCAGTCCGCGCTCACCGCCGACGGCACCATTGCGATCGGCAGCTCCGTGGACGTGGGTGACGCTGCAGCCCTGACGGATTGGGTGAACAGCAGTTTCACCGCACTGGGTGGCATCGACGGCGTGGTGGCCAATGTGAGTGCACTGGCGATCCCCGAGAGCACCGAGAACTGGCACACCAGTTTCGACGTCGATCTGATGGGCACCGTGGGGCTGGTGGAGGCGGCGCTGCCACACCTGCTGGCCAGTGGTGCCGGCTCGATCGTGGCGATCTCGAGTGTTTCTGGACGCGAAATCGATTTCACCGCAGGGCCGTACGGCACGATGAAAGCAGCGATCATCCACTACACACAGGGGCTGGCCTACAAGCTCGCCGGCCAAGGTGTGCGGGCGAACACGGTGAGCCCCGGCAACACCTACTTCCCGGGCGGGATCTGGCCGTCCATCGAGCAGAACGACCCCGAGCTGTTCGCCACCGCGCTCGGGCTCAACCCCACCGGCCGGATGGCGGAACCCCGGGAGATCGCCAATGCCGTTGTGTTCCTGAGTAGTTCGGCGGCGAGCTTCATCACCGGAACCAACCTGGTGGTCGACGGTGCTTTGACCCGCGGTGTGCAGTTCTGAGGCGCGCTGCCGGGCTGGGAGTCCCGCTCTCCCGCCGATCCATGGCTCAGACGGACCTGTCAGGATCAGCACCGGCGCCCACGGTGAGGCCGAGCGCCGACGCCAACGCGGCGGCCGAATAGGCGCTCGGGCTGCGTCGCCTCGACGCTCGAGGCACACAGTTCGAATAACGGCGGCTCGATGTCGGGGCGCCGCCTACGTCGGTCACCTGGCGGTGCGCATTATCAGGGCCCCGCCTCCGCCCCACCGCCGACAGTGCCGGCACGGGCGCCTGGGCTGCGCCGCTGCCGGTTCCAGCGCCACGGTGATTGGCCGCAGTCCGCGGCGCATCATGGAAGTGTGCGGATCGCAGTGGGGGTATCCACCGCGCCCGACGCGCGGAAGGCCGCGGTGGAGGCCGCATCGCACGCGAGCGACGAGCTTGCGGGCGAGGCGCCGTCGCTGGCTGTGCTGCTCGGATCGCGATCACACACCGAGCATGCTGCGGAGCTTCTCACCGCAGTGCAGGAGATGGTCGAGCCGCCCGCGCTGATCGGTTGCGTGGCCCAGGCGATCGTTGCCGGCCGCCACGAGATGGAGGACCAGGCCGCGGTGGCGGTGTGGCTGGCGTCCGGTCTGGCCGCCGAGACGTTCCACCTGGACTTCATCCGCACCGGGTCGGGTGGTCTGCTCGCCGGGTATCGGTTCGACCGGACCGCGCACGATCTGCATCTGCTGCTGCCGGATCCATACACATTCCCGTCGAACGTGCTCGTCGAGCACCTCAATAACGACCTGCCCGGAACGATGCTGCTCGGCGGCGTGGTGAGCGGCGGACTGGGGCGGGGCAACACCCGGCTGTTCCGCGACCGCGACGTACTGACCTCCGGCGCGGTCGGAGTGCGCCTGCCCGGCATGCATGCGGTGCCCATCGTGTCGCAGGGCTGCCGCCCGATTGGCGATCCGTACATCGTCACCGGCGCGGACGGCGCAGTGATCACCGAGCTGGGCGGTCAGCCGCCACTGCGACGCCTGCGCGAGATCGTCGAGGGGCTGCACCCCGACGACCAGGAACTGGTCAGCCACGGCCTGCAGATCGGCATCGTCGTCGACGAGCACCTGGCGGCTCCGGGCCAGGGCGACTTCATGATCCGCGCGCTGCTCGGCGCCGACTCCTCGACCGGGGCGATCGAAATCGGCGAGGCTGTCGAGGTCGGCGCGACCGTACAGTTCCAGGTCCGTGACGCGGCTGGGGCCGACAAGGACCTGCGCCTGGCCGTGGAGCGGGCGGGAGCGCAGCTGCCCGGGCGTCCGGCCGGGGCGCTGTTGTTCACCTGCAACGGACGGGGGCGGCGGATGTTCGGGGTCGCCGACCACGACGCGTCGACGATCGAGGAACTACTGGGCGAGATTCCGCTCGCCGGTTTCTTCGCCGCCGGAGAGATCGGCCCGATCGCGGGCCGCAACGCGTTGCACGGATTCACCGCGTCGATGGCGCTGTTCATCGACGACACGGACTGAGCCGGTACCACAACGCTGGCCCGTTGGCGTGTGCGTCACGTCTGATATAGCAGTTACCGCTGGCGGACCACTGCGCGAAATGCCCGGCTCGTAGCGACTTTTCAGCGACAAACCGCGGCTGCGGTGATCGCGGAGGCGTTGTCGTTCAATGGTCGGCGGTCGGGCGGGCGTAGTGTTCGACCGTGCATGGCGACGTGATGACGACTCCGCAGCCGTTGAGCAGGGTCGGGGATCTGGCCAGGCGGGTGCAGGACGCGGGGTTCTCTGGATTGCTGTTCACGGAGACTGGTCGGACCGCGTATCTCAACGCGGCTGTGACGTCGCAGGCGGCACCGGGCCTTGAACTCTCGACGGGGGTCGCGGTTGCGTTTCCGCGCAGTCCGTTCGTCACGGCGGCGACAGCGTGGGAACTGCAGGAGGCGACCGGCGGGAAGTTCCGGCTCGGTCTTGGCACGCAAGTGCGCACCCATGTCGTGCGGCGATACGGCATGGCATTCGAGCATCCCGGTCCGCGTCTGCGTGACTATGTGCTGGCCGTGAAGGCGTGTTTCACCGCGTTCCGAACCGGGACGCTCGATCACCACGGCGAGTTCTACGACCTCGACTTCATCACTCCTCAGTGGAGCCCGGGACCGATCGACGCAGCCGATCCCAAAATCGACATCGCCGCGGTGAATCCGTGGATGCTGCGGATGGCGGGTGAAGTAGCCGACGGAGTACATGTCCATCCGCTCGGCGAGCCCGGCTATCTGGCGCGTCACGTGATACCGAATGTGGCTGAGGGAGCGGCGAAGTCGGGGCGCTCACCGTCTGACATCGCGGTGATCGTGCCGGTCATGACGATCGTCGGTGACAGCGACGAAGAACGCCAGAACGAGCGTGAGCTCGTGCGGGCCAGCATGAGCTTCTACGGCAGCACGCCCAACTACGCCTTCATCTGGGACGAGGCGGGGTTCGAGGGGACGACCGCCCGTATCCGCGAGAAGCAGAAGGCCGGTGACTTCAAGGGGATGGCGGCCCAAATCACCGACGAGCACATCGCCGCCTTTGCCACCGAGTCGACCTGGGACGGCTTGGCAGACGCATTGATGGAGAAGTACGGCGGCATCGCGACGCGCATCGTCCTGTACAACGCCCTCGGCGATCAGGAGCGCCTCGAGCGATATGGCGCCATCGCGCGATCTATGTTCGGGCTGCGCGACCATTAGACCCAGATTCTTGTGTCCCTCCGAGCGCGGACTCACGCATCCCTCTGCAGAAATACCAGGCATGCGTCGGCGCCCAGATCCACCATCTGTTGATTGCGCACCGCAACAGCAGCAGTGCCATGCATCGCCCAGTTGACGGACAGTGGTGTCGTCCCGGCTGCCCCCCAGAATCTGGTCGTCAGGTTCAGGGTGCTGATGCCCTGAAGTGACCCGGCGGAAACGGCGTGCTACTGCCACGGTTTCATCAGTGTGTTGCTAGGCAGGGAAACGTCGAGCACCTTGCGGGCGGTTTCGGCGCCGGCGATGGGAAGGCCGCTGGGATTGAGAAGACCCAGTTGAACCAGCACACTGGCTTGATCCCAGTAGATGTGCTCATGCACGAGTTTGTCACCCTGAAATTGCACGACGGCCACCGTAGGAATCTCCACCCTGCGCCCGGTGGGTTCGATGCCGGGCAGCATATAGTCCATTCGCGTGGTGTGAGTGAAGCGCACGATGAATTCGTCGACAACGGAACTCTCCCCGACGGTGCGGCTGACGGGGACGAGTTCGAAGTCGGGTGGGTTCACCCCGATGAAGTGGTGGGCGTAGAAATGGCGCAACTTCTCGAAGCCGACACCTCCGGTCATCGTGGGAACATGGTTGACGTAGGGCTCAGCGACCATGGTGGACATGGTGGCGTCAACATCGCGCGTCTCGAACTCGTACCGACAGTGCGCATCCCACAACGCAGCAAGATCGTAAGCGGCCATCGCCCTTCTCCCTCTTTGTGATCATCCGGTAACTGAAGTCTTATCCAAGTTATGGCCCCGACCTCGACGGCGCCGGCGCCGACAACAACACTTACCGCGTTTGAACGGCGTTTCAGCCGGCCCGCTTGGACTTCAAACGCGGGAAACCGACCGGGGCCCCGGCCCGCTCACCAGACCGCGATGTCGACCAGTTCGCCAGGGCGCGGTCGCGGGCCAGCCCATCCAAACCGGAGTTGTAGGCCTCCTTGCTGTTGGCCTGCCACCACGGCGCCACCTCGTTCTTGTGGGCGTTCCAGGTTTTGCGCAGCTTGGCCAACGACCAGCCCTGCGCCGCAGTCAGATCGTCGCCGGAAATGCCGTAGGACCTCTCGGCTGTGCGCTGATCCAAGTTGGCCTTCACCACGCCGAGCATGTGGTTAAACGCGAACCGGGCCGCCCCGCAATGCGACTCCAACAAGCTCACCTGGGCCGGCGTGGGATCCAACGCGAACCGGAACGCCTGCGCCGTCCAGCCCTCAGCGATCTCGAACCGCGCCATCATCGCACCCCAACCATCAGGTAAAGCGCGAAGTCGCGACGCATGACACAACCCTGGCAGACCGCACCGACAAGAACCCTCCAACACACTCACCGGCACTCATAAACACTCGCGATCACCCAGATTTCACCCAGCTGGTCGGTACCCCTCGTCGACGGCAGTTCGCCCGGGGGAGGCATCGAGACTTTGGCCAGTCCAGTCTCGATCCAACCCGTCGGCTGGTAGAGGACCTCGCGACTCGGCTAGCCGCGGCATAGGGTGGTCGCCGTGGCGGAAGCGTTCGACCCGATGCGGATCTTTGCGAGAATTCTGGCCGACCACGGCCCATTGCACGAGGATGACATCGCACGACGACTGCGGGACAGCGGCGTGGCCGATCCGGACACCGTACTGGACCAGGTTCTCGACGAAACCGAGTGTCCGGCAAGGCAGTTGGTCGACGATCGGTGGGTGTGGCTGCCGACGGTGCTAGCCGGGCGAGTGTTCACGCACCGGCTCGGCGCAGACGAGGCGGCCCACGACATGCTCACTGTAACCCCGAACCTGGACCCGATCACCGCGCTCTGCGAGCACGAGCAGTACGGGCGGCTCGCCGACGGGTCGGCGGCGCGGGTCGTGTTGGCCGCGTTCGACGATGACCTGCTCGAGCAGCGTGGCATCCCGGCCGAGGTGGTCGACCCGCTCGGGGCGCTGCTCCTGGTGCCGGGCACGTTGGGGGCGATGGGCGTGGCCGAGGGGGACCTGGTCGGGGTGCGGCTGACCGCGCAGGGACTCGTGGTCGAGCGGGTCACCGCGCTCGCGCATTCCGCGGTGGGCGCCCGGCTGGCTGCGATGCTCGACGCCGACGAGCCGGTGTACTTCGACGCGGCGGTATGGACGGCGTGCGTCGAGGACCCGGCGGTGTTCACCGAGCCGCTGCCGCCCCTGTGCGAGATCGTCGACGACTACGGTCTGGCACATCGCGGCGAGTGGCTCGCACCCGGGGAGTTCGATTTCGACCGTTGGCGTTTCGAGCGCGGGTGCGCAGCGCTGGCCGAGCGATACGACCTCGACTCCGACGACGCGTTCGCGCTGTACACGCTGGTCAATCTGTACGACCAGATGTCGCTGCTGCTGATCGACGCCGCCGACGCGGACGAGCCGCTGGAGGATGCGTTTGCCGCAGGTGGCGAGGGCGCTGAAACACCCGAGGTCGACGGGTTCGCCGATCTGGTCGCTGAGTTCGGGGGCGAGCTTGCCGATCCGCTGTTGGCTGAGCTGCTGCTGACTGAGACGGTCGGCACCGGCCGCGCCGGGGCGTCCGCGCTGGGCATGTTCGCCGAGGTGCTGGAGCCGAAGGTGCCGCGCGCGGCGCGGGTGGCGTTTCGCTGGCTGCGCGCAGTGGCGTTGGAGCGGATCGGCGACATCGACGCGGCCGAACGCGAGCTGCTGGCGGCCGAGTCGATGGATACGGACTGGCCGCTGCCGTTGCTCGATCTGGCCCGCATCGCCTCCGATCGCGGCGACGTCGAGCGCGGGTTGGCGTTGCTGCGCCGCGCCGGCGCCGGGCCGGACCACCCGCTTGTGGAACTACTAGAGCGGTACCGGGCCGAGCCGCGCCGCGACCTCGGCCGCAACGAGCCGTGCTGGTGCGGGTCCGGCCGCAAGTACAAGAAATGCCATCTCGGGCGCGAGGCGCTGCCACTGGCCGAGCGGGTGGGCTGGTTGTACACGAAGGCCGGCCAGCACGCGCTGCTGAGCGGCTGGAACGACCTGCTGGCCGAGGCGGGCTACGAACGCTGCCGCTACGCCGACGATGATCCCGACGCGCTGGCCGCGGCGCTGGCCGATCCGCTGGTGCTGGACGCGGTTCTGTTCGAGGGCGGCGCGTTCGCGGAGTTCCTCCAGATGCGCGGGTCGCTGCTGCCCGACGACGAGCGGCTGCTGGCGGAGCAATGGCTGCTGGTGGACCGGTCGGTGTTCGAGGTCGAGCAAGTGCACCGCGGCCAGGCCGTCACCGTGCGCGACGTGCGCACCGGCGACACGCACGAGGTGCGTGAGCGGGCGGCCAGCCGCCTGCTGAAGCCCGGGCAGCTGGTCTGCGCACGCGTGGTGCCCGCCGGGGACACCATGCAGTTCTTCGGCGGGCTGGAACCGGTCGCGCTGCACGAGCGCGACCCGCTGATCGACCTGCTCGACACGCGACCCGACGCGGTGACGCTGGTGGCGCAGCTGAGCCGCCGGTTCGCGCCGCCGGCGCTGGCCAACACCGAGGGCGATCCGCTCGCGATCTGCGAGGCCACCGTGCATGTCGGCGACCCGGCCGGGATCGAGGCCGCGCTCGACGACACCTACGACCGGGTCGACGGCGACGAGCCGCCGAGGTGGTTCGAGCACGTCACCACCCAGGGCATGCCGCGGATCCGCGCCGCGCTGGTCCTCGACGGCGACACGCTGCGGGTGGAAGCCAACAGCGAGAAGCGGATGGACCGTGTGCTGGCCACGCTGGCACGCCTCGACCCCGCGATGAACGTGCTCGACGACTCCCGCCGCCCGCTGCGCGACGCCCGCGAGGCTGCCGAGCTGGCCAAGCAGATGCCCATTACCGGCGAGGGTGCGCTCGACCCCGACGACCCCGAGCTGGCCGCGTTCCTTGACGAGTTCGTCTGTGACTACGAGACCAAGTGGCTCGATGAACCCATCCCGGCGCTCGACGGCCACACCCCGCGGCAGGCCGCTGACGACCCCACCCGGCGCGGCGACCTGATCAAACTCCTGGACACCTTCCCCGCCGGTGAAGCCAGCCGCGTCGGCATGGACGCCGACCGGCTGCGCGCCGCGCTCGGCCTGCGGTAGCCGAGCAGGCGGTGTTCACGCCGGGGCCGTCGCGCCGATCTCGGCTGCGAAGTCGAGGAAGTCCTTGTGGCCGGGCAGCTTTCGCAGACATCGCGCCACCAGGTCGCGGGCGACGTCGGTGTTGCCGCGTCGGTGCGCGAGCCGCGCGGAGAGGAACGTCTGCTCCGGACCGCCCAAGGCGGCGTGGGTGACGATCCTGTCGAGCACGCCGCCCTCGGTGTCCGCGAGGTTCTGCAGCAGGAGGCCGTGCCATTCCGCCAGCGCGCTGGCTCGGTCCTGCTCGGTCCGGGCCGCGGAATGTCGTATTCGGCGCGTCGATGCGCCGCGGTCGCACAGCCTGTCCAGTGCCCTTACGTACTGCTCGGCGAAGCCTTCCCACGTGTCGGGAACGCGCAGCATGCGCGCGAGCACGACGGCGAGCGAGGTTTCCTTCGCCGCTACCGAGCCCTCGCCGTAACGGGTCCAGCCGTACCGCGACTCCCACCGAATCAACTGCGGCGCAGCGGTTTCGGCGAACGCCTGGAACCCGTGGCGTTCCCACGTCGACGCCCACAACACCGCCGCCACATCGGACACGACGAAGCCCGCCGCAGCCACCGGATCGTCGGAGCGGAAGTAGTCGTAATCGTGGGCTTCGCACGCGAGGTCGATCAGTTGCTCCAGCGCGGACGCTGCGGGCCCGGCATCCTCGGCTCGCAGCGCGTCCTGAGCTTCCGTGGCGAGCCGCTTGAAGGTGAAACGCCAGCGCGACCGCTCGCGCGGCGACACCCGCCGGTTTCCGCCCAGGTACGCGCCCGATCGCGCCAGCGACACGAAGTCGTCGACATCGTCCCGCACCATCTCCGGATCGTCCGGCGCCTTCGCGGGACGCGGCGGGCGACCGCGCCCGTCGCTCGCGAGCTCGACCTCGATACGCTCCCGCACGTTCGCCGCGCCGCGCCAGTAGAGGTTCCACAGTGCCTTGCGCAGGCGATCCTCGTCGAGCTCCGACACCACGCGGAAGAACTGCTCGCGGTTCATTCGTTTCGCCGACACGAGGGCGATTATCTCCGATGGAGGTGCTGGCTGAGCCGTCAAGTGCCGTCGCTGGAGCGGGCCGATGCATCGCCGGAGGACATTTGTCCGAGCGTCCGGCGATTGCCCCCGTTTAGTGATCGCTTCGCCGGTGACTCGGTCGGTCTCGAAGCTGCGCTGATGGAACTTCAGTGTGGTCGCCGGGTCCACAGATACCGGCCCGGGTCCGGGGTGATCCGTATGCGCGCACGCGCCATTCGGTTTCCCGCCATAGGCACTCAATCGTCGCCGGCGACCACGAGTGCGAGGTTTCCGGCATCGCGATCGATGAGGACGAACTCATGGAATCGCGCACAACCACGCCCTCGGCCAATAAGTCACGAGGCGGATGGCTGGGTGGTCGCTGCGATTCGTCTTGGGATACCGCGCGCCACAACGCAAGTCTTGTCGGACGTCGTACCCATCACGACGAGTCGATAAAGCCGGTTCGGTGTACGTGCACCGGCTGTGTAGCACACGTGCTACGCTTTCGGGTGTGACCAGGGAGATCACCCAACGTGAGCTTCGCAATAACAGCGGCGAGATCATGCGCCAGCTTGACCAGGGCGAATCCTTCGTTGTGACCAGAAATGGGGTTCCTGTCGGCGAGCTTTCGCCACTGCGTCGGCATCGATTCGTCAGTGCCGAGGCGGCCGTGGCGGCGTTCAGAGGCGCTCCGCGCGTCGAGTTGGACCGGTTGCGCGCGGACCTCGATCGGGCCGCCAGCCAGGAGATCGCACCGCATGACTGAGGCTGCGCGTGCGTCGCAAGGCCTCATTGACACCTCGGTCGTGATCGACCTGGATCAGATCGACGCCGGGCAGCTCCCCGGCCAACTGGCGATTAGCGCCCTTACCATGGCCGAGCTCGCAGCCGGTCCTCACGCGACGGGTGACACCGCCGAGCGCGCGCGACGTCAAGATCGCCTACAACGCGCCGAGGCCACCTTCGACCCACTGCCGTTCGATGGCGACTCCGCCAGAGCCTACGGACGCCTCTACGCGGCGATCGTCGCGACCGGGCGCAAGGCGCGCGGCCCCCGGGCCGTCGATCTGTTGATCGCGGCCACCGCCCTGGCCGCCAACCTGCCCCTCTACACGCGCAACGTCGACGACTTCCGAGGCATCGAACATCTCCTGACCATCGTCGGCGTCTGACCCTACGGGTTCGGCCGAACCCAAGAAGGGACACCAGCCGTGGCCGACCGACCTTGTGCCGGCAACTTCGGCGGCAGCCGGCTCGGTGTGCTGTCACGGAGCCGAGGACGCCTCAGCATACCCACGTGCCGAGACCACCTTGGGTGTGCATCGAAAGAGACGGCTTCGTCGCCAAATTCAGTGCTCGGCAACAGCCCGTCGCTGAACAGACGGCCACAACATCGGAGGTCACGGGATCCGCCGAACACGAAACCGCACAAACGGATTCGGTGCAGGCACGGCCCATTGCGGGTCAACTAATCCGAAAATGAAGGTGACCTCACGTCGGTGGTTTAGGCAACTGGGGTGAGGTGACGGTATAGCCGAGGGCTTCGAGTTGGCGAATGTGGTTGCGCCACCTCAACCGACCGCCGGCTCTAAACACTGCGACCGTTAGACGCGGCGATCTGGCACACATCGTCACGCCGAGCCGTTGGCGAGGGTCAACGAGGCGCTCCCTCGTCGCCCGCTAGGGCAGTAGCCTGGACATTCGTGGTGGCGCATAGCGAGGGGCTCGTCCTCACCGACGAGTTTCGCCATGCACTCGAGCTGCTGGCCGGCGGCAGGCATGTCTTCCTGACCGGGAAGGCGGGCACGGGCAAGTCGACGTTGATTCGCCTCTTCATGGCCGAGACCGACCGAGCAGTGGTCGTCGTCGCGCCGACGGGGATCGCCGCTCTCAACGTCGACGGCTACACGATCCACCGGCTGTTCGGCTTCCGCACCACGACGACGCTGGACGATGTCCGCGGCGGCGCGTACCGGCCGGGCCGCTTCGCCAAGACGCTGGCGTCGCTGCAGACGCTGATCATCGACGAGGCGTCGATGGTGCGCGCCGACGTGTTCGACATGGTGGCCTCCGCGTTGTCGCGGTTCGGACCCCAACCGGGGACGCCGTTCGGCGGTGTGCAGATCGTGTTGGTGGGTGACCTCTACCAGTTGCCGCCCGTCGTCAGCGACGGCGAGACGGAGTTCTTCTCGACGACGTATGAGACGCCGTACTTCTTCTCCGCGCACCGTTTCCGCCGTGACGACTTCCCCACCGTGGCGTTGACGACGGTGTTCCGTCAGCTCGGTGATGACCGAATGACGGCGATTCTCAACGAGATCCGCGAGGGCGTGCTGCTGGGCCATGCGCAGGAGCAGCTCAACGCGCGCGCTGATGCGGATTTCATCCCGCCTGATGACGAGTTCTGGCTGACGTTGGCGCCGACGAACCGCCTGGTGACGGCACGCAACCGGCAGCACTTGGAACGGTTACCGGGCGAGGAGTTGATCCACCACGCGCGGGTATCGGGTGACCTGTCGTTGTTCGACCCGCCGGTCGAGGAGACGCTGCGGTTCAAGGTCGGCGCGCAGGTGATGATGCTGAACAACGATCAGGGCGACCGCTGGGTCAACGGCACCATCGGCCGAATAATCGGCGTCGACTACGACCGCTACGGGGCGGTGGTCGAGGTGGAGTTCGCCGACGGCTCGTGTGCGGACGTGACGCCCTACACGTGGGAGGCGACGCGCCCGGTGGTCGCGGGCGGCTCGCTGACCCGGGAGGTGATCGGCTCGTACACGCAGCTGCCGTTCAAGCTGGCCTGGGCGATCACGATCCATAAGGCCCAGGGCCAGACACTGGAGCGGCTGGTGGTGGACCTTTCCGGCGGCATGTTCTCGACGGGCCAGCTGTATGTGGCGTTGAGCCGCTGCACATCGTTGGCCGGACTGGTGCTGAAAAGGCCTGTGCTGCCGAAGGATCTGAAGACGGATCGACGCATCGCGCGGTTTCTGCGAACCTCGGTCGGCGATACCGGTGCACGCCGGTACTGCGCGATCGGGATGCTGACGGTCGGTGACGAGGGTCGGATGTCGCGGCCGCGGCCGGTGGAGCTGGCGGTGGCGTTCGACGATGGCACGGCAGTGACGACGCTGATCAATCCTCAGCGGGATCTGGCGGATGCGCGAACGGCGTTCGGGATCAACGTGTCTGATGTACTGCTGGCGCCGACGCTACGGGAGGCGTGGGCGGTGATCGCGCCGATGCTGGCGGGTTGCACGCCGGTGGGTGTCGGGGTGGACGAGACGCTGGGGTTGATCGACTTCGAGCTGAAGAGGCTCGGGTATGTGACGGTGATGCCGCTGGGTGTGGAGCTGCGTGGCGTCCGGGTGTCGGGAGGGACGGCGCTGGAGCGGGCGCAGTCTGCGTTGGCTTCGCACGGTGGGTCGGATTCGGAGGAAGGATCGTCGGCGTTCGAGGAACCTGAACCGGCGGAGTCGATTTCGGGTCTGCTGGTCAGCCGGGATCATTCGGTGCGCGACGCCGGCGTCCGATCATCTGCCGGGGTTGTCGGCGCTGCTGCGGGTGAGCCGGGACGTGGGTGCGGTGCTGTTGGGCGGAGCGCCGTCACGTGAGGGCGTGGATACGTCGTGGGATGCGGCGGCGCGGCAGTCGGTGGCCGATCAGCTGCGGGCGGCCGCATCGCGGATGCAGTTGCCCGCGGAGGTGGTGGAGCGGCTGCGGGAGGCATCCCAGCTGTTGGGTGTCGAGATCGTCTCGGAGTCAATGTGTTTGGAGCGCGACGACATCGGCTCGGTGCTGACGCCCGGCGTCCGGATCTGTTTCACCGGGACGGCGCAGGACAGTGCCGGACAGATCGTGGAGCGCTGGGAGATGGAGCAACTGGCGGCGTCGGCCGGGTTGACGCCGGTGAAGTCGGTGACGAAGACGCGCTGTGAGGTGCTGGTGACAGCGGAGGCGGGCACGCAGTCCGGGAAGGCGCGCAAGGCGCAGGAGTACGGTAAGCCGGTGTTCACCGCCGATGAATTCCTGGCATGGGCGGCGGAGGTCTCCGCGGGCCGTTGAAGTACGCGGGCCGCTGGCGCGATTTCTCGGATCGTGCAGCAGAATTGCCCGATACTCGTTCGCACAAGTTGACTGGTTCCATGGAGGTCCCCGTGATCCGGAGTTCCGATGGCGGCGCGGATTGCCCGTGGTCGCCACGTGAGGCGGAGCTGCTCGCGGTGACGCTGGAGCTGCTCCAGGAACACGGCTACGACCGGCTGACCCTCGACGCGGTGGCCACGACGGCGCGCGCCAGCAAGGCCACGATCTACCGGCGATGGCCGACCAAGGCCGAACTCGTGATGGCGGCGTTCGTCGAGGGCACCCGGCAGGTCGCGGTCGACCCCGACACCGGCACGCTACGCGGCGATCTGCTGCGACTCGGGAATCGATCTGCGCTCACGTCAGCACCCATGCCGGCACCATTCGGGCGGTGCTCGTGGAGGTTTCCCGAAGCCCCGAGCTCGACGCCATGATGCAGGAGCAGTTCCTCGACCAGCGAAAAGCGCTCATGGCACACGTGCTCGCTAGGGCCGTCGACCGCGGCGAGATCGACGCCTCCGCCATCACCGAGGACCTCTGGGACGTGTTGCCCGGCTACCTCATCTACCGCTCGGTCCTCAACGGCCGAGCCCCTTCAAGCCGTACCGTGCAAGACCTCGTCGACAACGTGCTCATCCCCAGCCTCACCCGTCACAACGTCCGGAGGTCATGAGCATTGAGCGAACACCCGTGCGGCTTGTGGGGTCCGGTCCCGTACCGTACCGTCAACCTGGTTGATATTGATATCTGCTGAAGAGGTGTCGTACCGTCCGTCAACGAGTCACCGCTCGTCGAAAGGGTCACGGATGCAGCGGTTTTCGATCGGAAGCCGATTGTTGCGACAGTGGATGCTTCTGGTGGCGGTGCTCGTCGTCGCGGTGGCGGGATTCGCGGTTTACCGGCTGAACGGCATCTTCGGCTCAAAGGACGTCACGTCCACCCCCAGCGGGGCCGCGAACGAGATCGTTCCGTTCAACCCGAAGCACGTCGTCATGGAGGTATTCGGCGCCCCGGGCACGGTCGCGACGATCACCTATCTGGACGTGAACGCCCAACCGCAGCGGGTCGACGACACGACGCTGCCGTGGTCCTACGACACCACCACCACCCAGCCGGCTGTCTTCGTCAACGTCTCCGCCCAGGGCGACACCGACTCCATCGGCTGCCGGATCAAGATCGACGACGTCGTCAAGGACGAGAGAACGGTCAACACGTTGAACGCCTACACCTACTGCCTGGACAAGTCCGGATGAGCAACCAGCTCGCCGAACGCCCAACGACGACGGACCGGGTCGCCAAGTGGATTCGTCGGCTCTGCGTGCCGATCGTGTTGTTCTGGGTGGCCGTCGCCGCCCTGTCGAATGTGCTGGTGCCTCAGCTCGAGGCGGTCGGCGCCGAGCACAACGTGGCGTTGAGCTCCCCCGAATCGCCCTCGTTGCAGGCGTTTCAGCGCATCGGCAAGGTGTTCCACGAGTTCGACTCCGACAGTGCCGCGATGGTGGTGCTCGAGGGCGACCAGCCCCTCGGCGCCGACGCGCACCGCTACTACGACGAGCTGGTCAAGCGGTTCAACGCGGACACCAAGCACGTCCAGCACGTACAGGACTTCTGGGGCGACCCGCTCACCGCCGCCGGCTCGCAGAGCCCCGACGGGAAGGCCGCGTACGTCCAGGTGTTCCTGTCCGGCAACCAGGGCGAGGCGTTGTCGTTGGAGTCGGTCGACGCGCTGCGCGACATCATCGCCAAGACGCCGGCACCGCCGGGTATCCACGCCTACGTCGCCGGCTCGGCAGCCCAGATCGCCGATCAGTTCGAGGTGGGCAACGAAAGCACCGTGACGGTCACCTTGTTGACCGTCACGGTCATCGCGGTGATGCTGCTCATCGTCTATCGTTCGCCGGTCACCATGATCTTGGCGCTCGTCACGGTGCTCATCGAGATGTCAGCCGCCCGCGGGATCGTCGCGTTCCTGGCGAACGTCGGGCTCATCGGCCTGTCGACGTATTCGACGAACATCCTCACGCTGCTGGTCATCGCCGCCGGTACCGACTACATCATCTTCATCCTCGGCCGCTATCACGAGCGACGCAACGAAGGCATGGACCGGGAGGCCGCCTTCTACGACATGTACCGCGGGACGTCGCACGTGATACTCGGCTCCGGGCTGACCATCGCCGGCGCGGTGTTCTGCCTGTCCTTCACCCGGTTGCCGTACTTCCAGAGCCTGGGCATCCCGGCCGCGATTGGTGTGCTCGTGTCACTGGTCGCCTCGCTGACCCTGGCGCCCGCGGTGCTGGTGGTGGGCAGCCGGTTCGGTCTGCTGGAGCCCAAGCGCAAGACGGCCAAGAGGGGCTGGCGGCGGATCGGGACGGCGATCGTTCGGTGGCCTGGGCCGATCCTGATCGCCTCGCTGGCGCTCGCCTTCGTCGGACTAGCCGCGCTGCCCGGCTACAAGGTGAGTTACGACATCAGCCGGTACATGCCGGCCAGTGCCCCGTCCAATGTGGGGTACGCCGCCGCGGAGCGTCACTTCTCGAAGGCACGGCTGAATCCCGAACTGCTGATGATCGAAACCGACCACGATCTACGGAATCCCACCGACATGATCCTGTTGGAGCGGGTGGCCAAGGCCGTCTTCCACACCGACGGCATCGCCCAGGTCCAATCGATCACGCGGCCGCTGGGCACACCGCTGGACCACACGTCGATCCCGTTCCAGATCAGTGCGAACAGTGCGGCGCAGATCAACAACCTGCCCTACCAGCAGGCCCGCGCCGCCGATCTACTCAAGCAGGTCGGCGTCATCAACGACTCGATCGACGTCCTGCGGCAGCAATATGCGCTGCAGCAGCAGTCCAGCGCCGTGACGCACGAGCAGACCGTGGCGTTTCAGCAGACCGTCGCCGTGGCTCAGGACCTGCGCGACAAGATCGCCAACTTCGACGACTTCTTCCGGCCGCTGCGCAACTACTTCTATTGGGAGCCACACTGTTTCGACATCCCGATCTGCTTCGCACTGCGGTCCCTCTTCGACGCGCTCGACGGCATCGACGCGCTGACCGATCAGTTGGCCAACGTCTCGGCGAGCATCACGAAGTTGGATGAGCTCCAGCCGAAGCTGTTGGCGCTGATTCCGCCTCAGATCCAAAATCAGCAGACCAACCGCGACCTGACGATGACCAACTACGCCACCACGTCGGGGATCTACGACCAGACCGCGGCGGCGCTGCAGAACGCCACCCAGCTGGGCGCCGCGTACGACGCGTCGGACACCGACGACTCCTTCTACCTACCGCCGGAGGCGTTCAGCAACCCCGAGTTCCTACGCGGGCTGAAGCTGTTCCTGTCGCCGGACGGCAAGGCCGCGCGCATGATCATCACCCATGACGTGGATCCGGCGACGCCCGAGGGCATTTCGCACATCGACGCGATGCGGCACGCGGCCCAGGAGGCCGTCAAGGGTACGCCGTTGGCCGGGTCGAAGATCTACATCGGCGGCACGGCGTCCACCTACAAGGACATCGCAGACATGGCGCACTACGACCTGATCATCGCCGCGATCGCCGCGCTCAGCCTCATCCTGCTGATCATGATGTTCATCACGCGGAGCCTGGTCGCCGCGCTGGTCATCGTGGGCACCGTGGCGTTGTCGTTGGGCGCCTCGTTCGGCCTGTCGGTGTTGGTCTGGCAGCACATCGTGGGCGTCGACTTGTATTGGGTGATATTGCCTTTGGCCGTCATCCTGCTGCTGGCCGTGGGGTCGGACTACAACCTGCTGCTGGTCTCCCGGTTCAAGGAGGAGATCCATGCCGGCATCAACACCGGCATCATCCGGTCCATGGCGGGCAGCGGCTCGGTGGTGACCGCCGCGGGACTGGTGTTCGCCTTCACCATGGCGTCGTTCATTTTCAGCGACCTGCTGGTGCTCGGCCAGATCGGAACGACGATCGCGCTCGGCCTGCTGTTCGACACGCTGATCGTGCGATCGTTCATGACGCCGTCCATCGCCGCGTTGCTCGGACGGTGGTTCTGGTGGCCGGTGCGGGTGCGGCACTCGGCCGATTCCCCAAAAGTTCGGCGACGAGGACACGCGCCAGCTTTCGCTGTTCTAATCCACCGAGCTGATGCTTGCGTTGCAGATCGGGGAGGCGGGCCGGCGGCATGTCATTACCGCCCCACTTCTCGGCGCGTGGGCGCAATGCCTGACATGCACCCCCGCCCACTCGTATCACCACAAGACGGCGATTGCGGCCGCCACGAATGAGAGCGCCCCTACCGATATGAACAGTGAACGCGGCACCGGGTTACGGGTGCGTCGCCGCCGTGCGTCGCCCACGCCGTCGTTCGATGGGTTAGAGCCTAGGCAGCGCGACGAGGCCGCCGAAACGTTCCGCCGACGCCGGTTGGCTGTGGGGCGCACTCGGCCTGCGGTAGCCTACTGGCCGAGGTGGGCAGCGGGCGGTACCAGGCCCGACGTTCTAGCAGAGATGTACCTCTGACGTACTGGCGGTATCCCGAGGGCTACCACCACCTCTGCGGGCCAAGTTGTAGGCACTTCTGCAGGTCGGCGTCGGCGGCCCGCACCGCGGCTTCCTTGACGCGGTAAGCCGCAGCGACTTCAGCGAAGCGGCCGGTTGTCAGGTTCGCTCGTAGGCACACCACTCGTTCGATGCCGGCCGCGACCGCCGCGGGGCCGTGCAAATCGACAAACACGCCCTCGTCGGGCAGCCGCCACAGCGCAGCGAGGCAACGCAGAACGGCGGGCAGGCCAAAGATGGGAATCACGCTCCGCCACAACGATTCGCCGACAGGGCCGAGCGGGACTCGGGGTTGCGGCGGCGCGTGCACACCCGCCCGGCCGGGTCCCTGCACCCATCGGCGCAAGTGCGCCGACTCGAACGGCCAGTCGTAGGGCAGGATCTCGTCGATCTGTCCAGCGCTCCCCGCCGCCTGCCACCGGAGCAGGAAGGGGAAGCGATGCCCCGCCGCGGTATCCACGTAGCCGTTGGATGCATGGCGTACGCCCGACGACGCCGTTGTTGTGCGTGATGCGACCGCGACCAGGTCCTCGGTCGGCGGGAGCCCGACCGCCCAGGCGGCGCCCGACGGGCCGTACAGCCGGATCGCTGCCGCCGCAGGCGAATCGGGCGCACAGATACGCGCCAGCCGCCGGTCGTTGCGAACCACCGCGTCCCACGCTTTTCGGGTCAGCTTGTCGCCGAGTTTGTCGAGCTTGGCCGGCGTCGGGCCGGGATCGGCGCGCACCACCGGCCGGTGCTGCCTCGGTGTAGGCGGTGGTGTGACAACCTGTTTCGTCTTCGCAGTCGGCTTTGCCAGCGGTCTCGTGGGCTCAGGTGCGAGCCGGACCGTAGGCCGGGGAACGCAGTTGGCGCACCCGAGCCTCGTCTTGGTGGCGACGAGTCGTTCATCGGCACCGCAGTGTGGACAGGCGACGTCGGCGAAACGGGCGAGCGGGATCAGCCAATCGAGCGTCAGCGGGAAACGTCGGTCGCCGCGACGGATGTCGACCGGCAACCGCCATACCGGCATCTCGTAGATGTGCAGCCGATAGGGTCGGATCTCCTGGCTCGCTTGGTATTTCTGCCGAGTTTCCTCGATCCGCCGGGCACGCTCGTTCCGTACACTTTCGGCGTGTGCATCCAGCAGCTCCCGGCGATCGGCAGGTGCTTGCGCGCGCCGACGCTCGAGCGTCGCGAGCGCATCCCGGTAGTAGGTCTCGACGCGGTCAAGCTCCGCGTCGCGCGCCTTGCCGATGTCGTCACCGAGTTCGGATCGCCGCCGCTCGGCGCACTGCTCGATAACCCGGTCCGCACATCGAATCGCCGCGCTCACGCCGTTGAGCAACGGCGCACCATCTTTCGGCACTGCCGATAAGGCGGCAAGCTTCATACTGACGTGGGTTGAGAGCTGGCGTTGCGATTGCACATCCACCCAGCATTCGGCGCATTCCTGGTAGTGGTCGTCGCTTGACAGCGTGTAGTCGACCAGCGCCCCGACACGCAGTATCGCGCGAACCGACCGGGTCGGTGCGCCCCTGGCGTCGACCCGTCCGTGCTCGACGGTGAACTGATCGCGCGCCGACGCCTGCAAATGCTCGGCCGGGGGTGGCGGCGTGGCGGTCACCGGGACGGCCAGCGCGGCGACGTCACCCACCGCCAACACCTGGTCGGCGCACCGACTCAGCGCGGGATGCCCGGCCGAGAGCAAGGTCGCACCGTCCTCGCGAGCGACATCGGGATCGGCGGTGACTTGCAGGACCTCCGGCAGCTCCAGCATCGTCTGCAGGGTCGGTGGGAGCATCACCAGCGTTGTATCGCCATCGAATTCGGTGAGCCCGCCGCTGCCCTCGACATACCGCAGCCAGAAGTCCAGCCCCACATCGGTGCTTGTCACGCCGGCTCACCCACCAACAGGTCGACGCCTTCCCTGCTTCGCAGATAGCTGCATCTCGCCTCGGCGAGCGCGTTGCCCAGAGCGTCGAGCCGTCGCTCGAACTCGTCGTCATCGACGGCATCGACGAACGCATCGAAAACCTCGTTCTCGAAATCGAAGTCGTCATCGACCCGGCCGAGGATCATGTCAAGTTCACCGACGACCAGTTCGAACAGATTGATCTTTGCCTCGAGCACGTGCATGACCCGTTGTTCGATGGTGCCCCGGCAGACCAGGTTGGTCAGCGTCACGTCGTGTTCCTGCCCGACCCGGTGAAGCCGACCGAGTCGCTGCTCGATCTGCATCGGGTTCCATGGCAGATCGAAGTTCACCATCACATGGCAGAACTGGAGGTTACGACCCTCACCCGCCGACTCTGTCGAGAGCAGGATCGGCGTGTCGGCGCGGAACTTCGCGATCGAAGCCTCCTTCTCCGCCCGTGTGAGGCTGCCGTGATACACCGCCGACGACAGCCCGGCACGCTCGACCGCAGCGACGAGCACATCCAGTGTCTGCCGAAACCCGGTGAACACCAACACCTTTTCGCCTCTGGTGACGTGGCGTCGAAGGAGTTCGACGAGCACACGCACCTTGTCCGGTTCCGGGATGGCTCGGGCGCGTTCGGCGAGGTCGTTCCAGCCGAGTTTCGCCAGCGTCGGTGCGGCGGCCGCGGGGCTGGAGCCGGCTAACCGGGTCAGGCCGCGCAGGGCCAACCGGCTGCGTCCCGACCCAGTCGCCGCAGCCCTGACTCGCCGGACGATGTCGGCATAGAGGCCGGCCTCGTCGATGCCGGGCGCCACCAAGGTCGTCTCGGCGAGCCGAGGCGGCAGCATCACGGCAACCTCGCTGCGGCGATGTCTGACCATCACCTCTCGCGTGCGTGCGCGCAGCTCCTCGAGATTGCGCGGTTTCGACTCGACCGACGCCACACCATGTTTGGCGCGGAACTGGGCGGGTGTGCCGAGCAGTCCGGGCGCGACGAGGCTGACCAGCTGGTACAGGTCCGACAACTTGTTCTCCACCGGCGTTGCGGTCAGCATCAGCAGATAGCGGGCGCGGAGCCTGCGCGCGAGCTTGCCCGACGCGCTTCGAGGGCTACGGAGCCGGTGCGCTTCGTCGAAGATCACCAGGTCCCAGTTGGTGCCGGTCAGCCTACCCAGCAGTGGATCGCGGCGAGCGGCGGCAAGCGACGCGATAGTGACCGGCCGGTCTATCCCAGTATCGCGGGCAGGTGTCGACCCGGATTGGGCGATTGTGGTCGGCAACCCGAACTTCCGCTCGAGTTCGTCGCGCCACTGGTCGACAAGTCCCGCCGGAACGATCACCAGCACTTGATCGGCGAGCCCGCGCATGCGTAGCTCGGATAGCACCAACCCGGCCTCGATCGTCTTGCCGAGCCCGACCTCATCGGCCAGGATGCCTCGTCCGCGCATCCGCCGCAGCACGGTCCGCGCGGCCTGCAGCTGATAGTCGAACGGCTCGAACCGTAACCGCGGTAGCGCAAGGAAGGTGTCGAACCCCGGCCGTGCCCAGACCTGGACGGCGTCATCGACCAGTGCGGACCAATCCGGTTGCAGCCGTGCGCCATTGCGCAACCGCGCGAGCAATGGCAGGTAGGCGGACAAGTCTGCTGTGGACGTCTCGCCGGCGTCGATGGTGACGGTCATGCGGCCTCCCCACAGCCTGGTGCGTGCTTGCTTGCGCTGGACCGTACCGGCGACCACTGACACGATCGACCACCCACGCCGATGTGTGACGAATGAGGCGGATGCGAATCGTCCGCTCGCGATTTCGGCGCGCGTACCGGCGCCCACCGCGGAAAACCGCGCGGGCTCGCCATGCCGACGGCGGTAGTTCATCGGCGTGCGAATCGGTGTCAACATGGATGGGTGTCTCACCCGGTGGCGATGGAGGTCGCCGATATCAACGATGCGTTGACCTTGTGGCGGCGGCTGGTGTCGCGTGCCATCGGCCGACCGCAGCCACCGGCCGTGGCGGTCGATGCCTTCCGGCGACTCCACCGCGGCGGCGCGGCAGGTGCGTTGGATTCCGCCCTGCTGCTGTGCACCGACAGGCAATGGCACACTGCGAGCGCGAAAGTGATTGCCGGCATAGTCGATTCGGGCATTCTGGACGATGATGACCAGGACTGGCTCGCAGACGCGCTGCTGTGGCACGAACAGTTGCACTATCGACACCCCATCTGGTGGATCGACACCACCTTCGTCGAATACTCTCTCGACTCTCCGGGACCGGGCCGGACGATCCGCATCGATCCCAACACACCCACGACCGCGCACCGATCGGTATGGCCGCCGCTGCGGGCCTGGGCAGCCGGCCGTGATCCTCAGCCGACGCCGTGCACCAGTGCGCGACGTCCTCGAGGACGCGCGGTCGCTGCCAGCGCGCGATGCGGCCGCCGCGGTGACCGGCGCCGTGCGCGTAGCCGACGCCCTCGGCGAAGATCGGGCGCGCACCATGCTGGACGCGACGCTGGCCTGGGGACGTAAAGCACTCCGCAACGCAGCCCTGGAACGGATGCCCGCCGGTGGCGAGAACTGAATGAGTGCAGACGCTGCCCGCCTGAGCCAGACGCGTCCATCCGACGGTGGGCGATCCGAACAACTCGGCAGTAGGGCCGCCCACGGCGGCCTATTCGATTGACGAGGAGCATCCGACCAGCGCGCGCATTTGTTGTCGGTGGGGTCCACCAGACTCGGACGTGATCGCCGTTGCGCGTAATCTGCACGTATTCGAGTTCGATGCGAGAGGAGGTGCGCGGTGGCCGACCTTGCACACTTGCCACGCGGTTTGCTGAGCCTCGAGCAATGGGATGCGCTTGAACTCGACCCGACGCGACGGTGGGAACTCAGTGAGGGGACCCTCATCATGTCGCCGCGCCCGCAGCCATGGCATCAGCGCATTTCCAGAAGGCTCACCCGCCTCCTCGAGGATCATCTGCCGGATGGACTCGAGGCGGTTCCCGAGATCGAGGTGACGACGAGCGTGTCGTTCCCGCCGAGTGTGCGTGACCCTGACATCGTCGTGGTTCGAGATCGCGTGTTCGAGCGGCGCTCGGCTCGGGTCCCGGCGGCGGATGTCGTGCTCGTCGTCGAGATCGTGTCGCCGGGCTCGCGTGGGACAGATCACGTCATGAAGTTGCACGAGTATGCCAAGGCGGGCATCGAGCACTATTGGATCGTCGATCCCGACGCACCGACTGATGACCGGTTTCTCGCCTACCGCCTCGACGGCGAAATCTATCGACGAGTCACAGCGCTCGATGGAGACAGGGTCCGTGTGAACGAGCCGACAGAGATGGAATTCGCGCTCGATGAGTTGACTGGCCGCTGAGGTCCTCTAACCCGGCGCCGCCGCGCCAATCTCGGCAGCGAACTCGCGGAACTCTTTGTGGCCGGGCAGCTTTTGTAGACATTGCGCGGTCAAGTCGCGGGCGACATCGCTGTTGCCGCGTCGGTGCGCGAGCCGTGCGGAGACAAACGTCTGCTCCGGACCGCCCAAAGCGGTGTGCCCGGCGATCCTGTCGAGCAGGCCGCCATCGGTGTCCGCAAGGTTTTCCAGCAGGAGGCCGTGCCATTGCGCCAGCGCCCGCGACCGTTCCTGCTCGGTCCGGGCGGCGGAATGTCGTATTCGGCGCGTCGATGCGCCGCCGTCGCACAGCCCATCAAGCGCCCGCACGTACTGCTCGGCGAAGCCTTCCCACGTGTCCGCAACGCGCAGCATGTGCGCCAGTGCAACGGCGAGCGACGTCTCCTTCGCTGCCACCGGGCCCTCGCCGTAACGAGTCCAGCCGTGACTGGACTCCCACCGAATCAACTGCGGCGCAGCGGATTCAGCGAACGCCCGGAACCCGTGGCGTTCCCACGTCCACGCCCACAATACGGCCGCCACATCGGACACAACGAAACCCGCTGCTGCCACCGGATCGTCCGAGCGGAAGTAGTCGTAATCGTGGGCTTCGCACGCGAGGTCGATCAGTTGCTCCAGCGCGGACGCTGCGGGCCCGGCATCCTCGGCACGCAGCGCGTCCTGCGCTTCGTCGGCAAGCCGCTTGAAGGTGAAACGCCAGCGCGATCGCTCGCGCGGCGACACCTGCCGGTTCCCGCCCAGGTACGCGCCGGATCGTGCCAACGACACGAAGTCGTCGACCTCGTAGTGCACCATCTCCGGATCGGCCGGCTCCTTCGCGGGACGCGGGGCGCGTGTACGCCCGTCGCTGGCGAGCTCGACCTCGATACGCTCGCGCACGTCCGCCGTGCCGCGCCAGTAGAGGTTCCACAGTGCCTTCCGCAGGCGATCCTCGTCGAGCGCCGACACCACCCGGAAGAACTGCTCGCGGTTCATTCGCTTCGCCGACACAAGGCGATTATCTGACGCGCACCCCGCCAAACCGATACGCCCCGACGTGGGACCTGGCGGGACAGCGGGTAAACGCTCCGCCGACATGCTGGCCGACAGTCGCACAGATCAGGGCAGCTGAAGCGCTACCTGGCTGACACACGCCTCGGTTGCGATTCGTCGCCAAATTCGTCCACAGATGCCGCGCTCGCTTGCGATGACGCCGATCTCTTGTCGGCACAGGCCCGTTCAATGTCGGTCAAGATTGCGCGTTCGGGCGGGACGCAGGAGGGGCGAAACGAATGCCAGACCTGAAGGGCCGCCACCTGCATGGCGAAAAATTCTCGACATCCCCAAGTATGGACTCGAGCCGGCGTGCACGCCTTCCAGGAGCGGTGGGAGCGCAAGATCACCGACCGGCCGCGCAAATCGGCGTCGGCGTGACGTGCTCCGTGGACGGTGACGCCGGTGATCCGTTGCTGCTCGGGCAGCGGGTGGTCGCGATCCTGGAGACCGGTCTTCGCACGGCTACGTACAAGCTGGCGATACTGATGGCGTTGATCGGCCGGCTGTGGTGCGGTGCCCGGCTCCTGGCGACAATGTCGCCGGTGACGACTTTGTCGCCATGAGGAACGGCATAACAAGCAGGAGCTGGTGCGGGGAAGCATGAGCATTTACGGGAGCACGCACCTACCGCTCGAGCGCGGACGCAATACCCGTATGCCCGAAATCGTCGCCCTTCCATAACAGCGGCTCGCGTGTGTCGAGCGCCAGCGCGTACGAGAGACAGTCGCCGAAGTTCAGTCCAGCACGATGGCCGCTGCCTCTGCCGAAGTCTGCGTAGGCCTGACGAGCCAGCCGGGCGTGGTGCTCGGTCACCGGCTCGATCACGAACTCCGCTTCCGCAAGTAGCTCGTCCAGGCTTCTGCTGATGACCGGGTCTCGCTGGTTGTCTAGAACGATCCCGCACTCGAGATAGCTGGCGGCCGACAGTCGTCGCACGCTGGCATCGGCGATCGCGTGAGCGTAGATCGCCGCGTCATCCTCGGCCGTGAGGATCGCGATGACGGCCGACGTATCGACGATCACGCTGGCAGCCCCCGGTCGTCGTAGAGCAGGGCACCATGATCTAGCGCTTTGGCGTCGGCGCTCATGCGGCTTGCGCTCTTGTGGCCGATGGCCAGGAGCCGGGCGGCGAGTTCGTCCTTCTCCAACCTGGCCAGCCGCTCACGCACGGCCGTCGCCACCGCCTGAGCTTGGGATTCTCCGGTGATCAGAGTGATTCGCTTGACTGCCTCATGGACCGAGTCGTCTTTGATGTTCAGAGCCATTGGTACCTTTCTACCTAGCAGATGGTACCACTGACCAGAGCGGCTACGCGGATTCAGCAGCGACGGATCGCACCAGGTCGCACGCGCTGACGAATCGAGACCACTCAGCCTTGGTTGGGCGTACGCCACAGGCGCCCACGGCGTCGGGGCTGACCACGAATCCGGGTGCGACGGGCGCCAGCAGTCCCGCGAGTTTGACGATGTGCCCGGCCGGGCTGTCCTCGAAGCTTTCGAATATCCGCTTTCGGATCCACGCCTCGGCGCTGTCGATGCCTGCGACCACGTCCAGCTCGGGAACGCGGAGAGCGCCGTCGCATCGGTTGACATGCTCCTCGAAGCGGTCCTCCCAGACCTCGGTCTGCCACCCGGGCCACAGCTCGGGTAGAGCGTGAAAGAAGCCCATCGTGTCGGCGGTTTGCCAGGCGCCCACCGTCTTTCGACGCACGTCGATGTGAGCACCGCCTTCGGGGATCTTGCCGAGCCTGATCCGGCGGATACCCGGGCCGGGCAACTTGTCCAGCAATGCGGGCCCATGCCACGCCTTGCTGAGGTGCCACCACAGCGGCCAGAACCGCAGCTGGCCGTCGGCGTCGACCACAGAGATCAGGTGGCACAGGTGTTTTCGGCCGCGAGCGAGTTTCAGCGTCGGCTGCGTGTCCCACGTGGGGGGTCGCAGCTGGGCTCCCACGTACCCAGCCAATTCTTCGGTTCCGTCGTATGCCCAACCGATCTCGTAATCGGGCCACACCGTGGTAAGCACACCCATGAGGGCGCGGCGCTCGTTCATCTCCACCATCAGCGGCTCGCCGAAGAACAAGACCCGGCGACGGTCGAGATCCACCACCGCACCGCCGTCGGCCCATGTCGGGTCGCACCACTCATTCTTCTCGCACCGCCGCAACGAGGCCGCGTACCGCAGCGCGAGTTCCGGCCCGCCGATCAGCGCGTCGAGCATGCGGCAGCCCGCCCAATGCGAGTAATAGAGCTGCCAGTCCTGGTCCTTGACGATGACGAAGTTCGCCCTGTTCCCCATTTCTCCCCCATCTCCGATGACGCGGTTCGGCTCGCGCGTCGATTGAGGAGAGTGTCGGTCCGGCGTCCGACAGGTCGAGGAGCAAATGGGACGAGACTGTGGATAACTTCCGAGCGCGGGCGCGGCGCCCGCGTAGGGTGGTCGACGTGGCGGCGACGCTCGACGCGATTTCAACCCTTGCGGAGATACTCACCCAACACGGCCCCTTGCACAAGGACGCGATCACGCGACACTTGCGGGACCGCGGCATGGACGATCCGGACTCCTTACTGCAGTGGAACGTGCTCGAAATGAATTGTCCGGCACGGCAGCTGGTCGACGACCGATGGGTGTGGCTGCCGGAGGTACTGGCCGGGCGGGTGTTCACCCACCGGGTCAGCGCGGACGAGTCAGCCCACGACGTGCTCACCGTGACGCCGGACCTGGACCCGATCACCGCACTATGCGAGCACGAGCAGTACCAGCGGCTCGCCGACGGCTCGACCGCCCGTGTCGTGCTGGCCGGTTACGACGATGAGTTGCTCGAAGAGCGGGACATTCCGGCCGAGGCGATCGACCCAGCCGGGGCGCTACTCCTGATGCCCGGCACGCTGGCGAAGCTTGACGTGGCAGAGGGCGATACGGTGGGTTTGCGGTTGACCGCAGAAGGACTCGCCCTCGATCGAGTCGACGTCATCACGCGGCAGACGGCATGCGTGCGGCTGGCCGCGACTCTCGATGAAGACGAACCGACCTACGTCGACGCGGCGGTCTGGACCGCGTGCGTCGCGGACCCCGCACTGTTCACCGATCAGCTGCCGCCGCTGAGCGAGATCGTCGAGGACCAGGGTCTGGCACACCGAGGAGAGTGGCTCGCTCCCAGTGGATTCGATTTCGACCGTTGGCAATTCGAGCGACGGTGTGAACTACTGGCCGAGCGACACGGCCTCGACCTCGACGATGCACTGGCGCTTACCTCGCTGGTCGAGTTGTACGACCGGGTGTCGCTGTTGCTGATCGAGGCGGACGACGCGGACGAAAGCCCCGCAATACGCACTGCTGACGGCGCTGACGGTGTGGCCGGAGAGCTCGGGGCCGCGCTCGCCGACCCGCTGCTTGCCGAGCTGCTGGTGGCCGAGACTGTCGACGCCGACCGCGGCGGTGCAGCCGCGCTGGGCCTGTTCGCCGAGATGCTGGAGCCCAGAGTGCCACGCGCGGCGCGGGTGGCGTGTAGGTGGCTGCGCGCGGTGGCACTCGAGCGAATCGGCGACATAGAGGAGGCCGAGCGCGAACTGTTGGCGGCCGAGTCGATGGATCCTGACTGGCCACTGCCCTTGATCGACTTGGCTCGCATCGCTTCCGACCGCGGTGATGTCGAACGTGGGTTGGGGTTGTTGCGTCGCGCAGGCGCCGGGCCGGACCACCCGCTGGTGGTACTGCTGGAGGCGCATCGGGCCGAGCCGCGCCGCGACCTTGGCCGCAACGAGCCGTGCTGGTGTGGGTCCGGCCGCAAGTACAAGAAATGCCATCTGGGCCGCGAGCAACTGGCGCTAGCCGAACGGGTGAATTGGTTGTACGAGAAAGCCACTCAGTACGTGCATATCGCCGGATGGCGAGACTTGTTGGCCGAGGTGGGCTACGAGCGATACCGACATACGCACGACCTGTCCGAGGCGCTGGCCGCAGGAATGGCTGACCCGCTGGTGACGGATGTCGTGCTGTTCGAGGGTGGCGCGTTCGCGGAATTCCTTCAGGTGCGCGGGTCGCTGTTGCCCGACGATGAGCGGCTGTTGGCCGAGCAATGGCTGCTGGTGGACCGGTCGGTGTTCGAAGTGGAGAAGGTGAACCCCGGTGAGAGCGTCACCGTGCGCGACGTACGCAATGGTGACATGCACGAGGTGCGCGAGCGGACCGCCAGCCGCCAGCTCAAGCCCGGTCAGCTGATCTGCGCACGCGTGGTGCCCGCCGGCGACAGTATGCAGTTCTTCGGCGGCGCAGAACCGGTCGCGCTGCACGAGCGCGATGCGCTGATCGACCTACTCGACACCGAACCCGACCCGGTGGAGCTGGTGACTGCGTTGAGCCGACGGTTCGCGCCGGCGACGCTGACCAACACCGAAGGCGAACCGCTGGTGATCTGTGAGGCCACCGTGCGCCTCGGTGATCCGGACAAAATCGCGGCCGCGCTAGACGAGACCTACGATCGGGTCGACGGCGAGGAGCCGCCGCGGTGGCACGAACACGTCAACACCCATGGCATGCCACATATCCGGGCCGTGCTGGTGCGCGACGGCGACACGTTGCGGGTCGAGACCAACAGCGCGGAGCGAATGGATCGCGTTGTGGCCACGTTGATTCGGCTCGACCCCACGATGCACGTCGTCGACGACTCCCGACGCCCGATTCGCGACGCCCAGGAAGCCGCCGAACTGGCGGCGCAGTTGCCGGTCGCCGAGGATGCGCTCAACCCCGACGCCCCCGAGGTGGCCACGATGCTCGACGAGTTCATCCGCGAGTACGAAGCCAAGTGGCTTGATGAACCCATCCCCGCACTCGACGGTCACACGCCGCGGCAGGCAGCTGACGATCCCACTCGGCGCGGCGACCTGATCAAACTTCTGGATAGCTTTCCGGCCGATGACGGCATCCCCGGGCGCATGAGCACTGAGCGACTACGCTCTGCCCTCGGCCTGGAGTAGGCGACTTCAGGTGCGTGAGCACCAAAGCCTCTGCAGGGTATAGCTTCTGGCGTCAGCGACGCACACTTCTGCGTGTCCCCAAGCCAGACGGACGCCGAAACTACCGGAGGTCGCCGTCACGCCGTCTGGCCAGAATCTCGCGAAGCGTTGGCAGTACGCGTTGATCCTTCGGGCGGTTGGCGGCCTGCTTGGAACGGATCACGTCGGCCAGTGAAGCGATCTGCACCGTGACGTCGTAGATGTCGGCGGAGACCGCGTCGCGGCGCAGATCCGGGTATCCGTGGGTTCCCGACGGCCGGAACGATATGTCGAGATCGCCGACGTCGGTGACAAGGTTCCATGTTTCCGACGCGGCCAATCCCGCAGCGTCGCAAGCGAAGGGCACGCCCTCGGGGACGGCTTCGGTGCGGATCCGTGCGTTGAGTTCGCGTAGCGCGGACGCGAGGCGGTCGAGATTCGCATCGTCGGTGTCTGGGGTGATGTCGGCGTCCTCGGTCGGAAACGGTGAGCCGTGGTAGACGGCGGCGAGCCCACCGATGAGCACATAGGCCACGTTGTGCCGGTCGAGCGTCGCGAGAAGGCGCGGGAGGTCGAGTTCCATGTCAGGCTCGGCTGCTGGCGACCCGCAGTCCCTTGAGCTGACGCGCCAGCCGGGCGTGACGGTCGAGCCGCTGCTGACCGGTGAGCGGGGCAAGCCGGGCGGCTTGGGCGAGATCACTGTCATCGCGCTCGACGATCTGCAACTCAACGTCCAGCCCACAGAGGCGGACGAGGCGAATGACATCGTCGAGGCTCACCGCGGTGCGGCCGGATTCCCAGCGTGCAATGGCGGGTTGGGCGGTGCCAGCACGGTCGGCGAGCTCGGCCTGCGTGAGGCCGACCCGCCGGCGGGCCTCTCGGATTAGATCTCCGCCATACGACGACATATAGTCACTATATCGAATCTGTTATGTTATGCCATCTTGAGTCGCGCGACACAGTCCGCCCCAACCGACTGTTTCGATTGTTTCAATCATCTGACCGGGCGTAGGCTTTGGGCATGACCGCCGCCGTTGCCCCGCTCGCTCATCAGGTGGCGGTTCGGGCGCAGAAGGACAGGCGATTCGCAAAAGTCCTCGATGCGTTGCTCACCGCCCCGACGACTCCACAGGGAACCCTGGAGCGAATCGCAGCGCGCAAGCTGAGCGATCAGCGCCGCGCGGCGCTCGTCGAGGACTTCGTCGATGGTTCGATACGGACGCCGGAAGTACAGGCGCTTTTGAAGTTGCGTACGCCTCAGGCGGTTCACCGGCTTCGTAGCCGCGGCAAGCTGATCGGCAGTGCTGTCGGTAACCAGACCTGGTTTCCTGCTTGGCAATTCGATGGTGGCCGGATGCGCCCAGACCTACCGCGGATACTCGAGCTGCTAGCACGCTTCACCTCGGATCCCCTGGCCGCCGACCGGATCATGCGCCTCAAACACGATGAACTCGGCGACACCTCGATCGCGGAAGCGCTGCGCAATCCCAAGACCACCAAGCCCCTTGAAGCCGAGGACATGGCCATAGAAAACCTGGTCGGCATCCCAGAAGCTGTCCCAGTAGACCGCGTTGCCGGCGGCCTGGCGGACCCGCGGAACGTCTGGCGGCTCGACGGCGACGCTGCCATTTCGTTGGGTTCGAGATGGTCGGCGAGGGCCTGCCAGGTGCGCCGCTCGGCGGGGTTAGCCAGGCGCGGCGTCTCGGTGACGGTGTTAGTCAAGGTGCTGTCGGCCCCCGGTCGACACCTTCGAGCCAGAGCTGCATCTCGAACCCTCCCCTTTGCGCGCGCTTGCGTCGTGCGACGTCGACGATGCTATCGAGGGTCGCGCCGTGTTCGGCGGCGATCGCGGCAAGGACTTCGAGGACATCGGCGGCTTCTTCCACGACGGCGTGGCTATCCGCTGCCGCGAGCAGTTCGTCGACTTCTTCGTGCAGCTTGTCATGCAAGCGCCGACCGGTATTCCTCCGCAGGAAGGATCCTGACGCGCGGCGTACGGCCTGTGGCGCGGATGATGTCGGGGATCTTGTCCCGCACGAGTTTTCCCACGACGTCGATCCCTCTCGCCATAATGCGTTGGTGCAGTTCTACCCTTCGGTGCCGACATCGGGAATGCGCCGTGGACGGTGATGCCACCGATCCGCTGCTCCTTGGACAGCGGGTGGTCGCGATCCTCGAGACGGGCCTCCGCACGGCGACGTATAAACTCGCCACGTTGATGGCGTTGATCGAACACTGCATCGAGAACCTCCCGGCACAGCCGAGCGACACGCTGCGGGTACCTCTACCCGACTTGGCTCATCGGGTGCTCGAGATCTATTGGCAGCAAGTTCGCCCGTTCGATGGCCACGAATTGCGTCAGTCGACTCAGCCGCGCGCCCGAATCCTGATCGCCACCAACGCGTTGCGCCAAGAAGTCGCGCTTGGGCGCACGGGCCTGTCAGTTGACATCGCCAAGGTCCGTGCTCCTGCGGCGTACCAGAAGACCATCGACGAGATCGCGCTGTGCTTGGCGCAGCAGCCGTTGCATCGGCTGCAGAAACTGCCCGGAGCATCGACAAGTGACACCTTCCTCTACGACGACTCGTTCTTGCACGACCAGGTGTCGCGGTCGACACTGCGTACCCACGGCGATGCCATCGAACTGAAGCCAGGTGTTGCGCACGGTCTCGCGCGACTGGCTGGGCTGCTCAAGCCGGCGCTCGAAATCATGTGGGTCGAGGACGTACGCCGTATGAACAGGTTCCTCGACGCCGAGGTCCCAGATGTCGCGGGGCACTTGTTCGGTCGCGAGCGCGCCGCCCTGGCGGCTGTGCGCGAGCCGTTTAAGGAAGCGTTCGGACCACACTGCTTCTACTGCGGAACGCACCTGCCCGGCAACAACCCGATCGACCATGTGCTGCCGTGGTCGTTGGTCGGCATCGACGGCCTGGCCAACCTGGTGCTCGCCTGCGCACGTTGTAACGGTGACAAGAGCGGCGCGCTGCCGGCGGTGAGGATCGTCGACCGAGTGCTGCAGCGTGAACGCGAGGTGTTGGAGGAGATCGCGTCCCAATTGCAATGGCCGACCCAGCATGACCGGGTCGTGGCCGCGGCCCGCGGGATCTATCGCGGGCAGCCTTCCGGTGTGCCGACGTGGTCGGGGTACAAGCAGAGCGAACGGTTGGACATCAGCTTTCCGCCGTCTTGGGCGTGACGCCCGTCAGCGGTCATCGCGAAATGAGCTCCAAGACTGTCGGCCGAGTAGAACGAACAACAACATCTGGGAACTGCGCCAAGAGCGCGCAGACAAACGCTGAGCGCTTCACATTCAGGTCATTGAGCAGCTCGTTCTGGCTCAGCTCACCCTTCTGTCGAAGATGGTGCCACGCCGCGACGATCATCCATGCCGGGACAGTCTGTGGCCCAGACCCCCGACGATCTGAACGAAGTGTTTCAACCTCAACGCCGGACCGACCTACAGAGACGATCCTGTTCGGACGCTTGTTGCTAAGTGTCGAAATCTCATCGCCTGGCTGGACGGCGGCGAGCACCCGCTCAAGCAGGTCATCGTCGAGTTCGGTTGAACTTGAGTAATCGCTCATTTCGCTTCCGACAGATCCATAGATACGCGATAGAGCAGCCACTGCGTCTTGACCCCATACTTTTCGGCATGAGCCTGCACAAGCTCTGCGAGGCTCTCGTCAGGTTGTCCAGTAACAATCAGCAACCTGGCGCCCGGGCGGTCCTCCGCCTTCGCCTGGCGGACAAGTGACCGCATGTACTTCGCGGCTTGGCCGACCACGCGGTCGTCGGCTTCTCCTGCCTTCAGTTCGAACCCCACTAACTCGCCGGTCTTCTTATCTTCGGCGAGGAGATCCACGATGCAGTTGTCCGCGATGCGCATCTCCTGTCCGCGGATATGCAGTCCCGCCTTCTTGACGTACGGCAGCACAGCCCTGTTCATCCAGAGAAACCGCGACAGCTCCTTCTCTTCGGCGAACAACTGCTGTGGCTGCTGGAAGCCTGGGACAGGCTTGTTGAGGTCAAAGAAATGGATGCGCGTCTTGCGGGTGTTGTGCGGGTCGGTTAGCTCGGGGAAGGTACGGATCCCCGCCTCCCGCAAGCGGTCTTGGAGTTCTTCAAGGAGCTTGGACGAGATCCGCTCGTAGCCGGCCTCACGCACCAGCACGCCAAGCAAACTATCGGGGCTGTGGGAAAGAGATCGTGTCGCCTCGGGTTTCTCGTCGACGCGCTTTCTGGTCTTGTCGACAAGCCGCTGAAGTCGATCTTCCTTGCTCAGTCGTGCGGGCATTACCCACCCCCATGTCGGTATCGACTGCCTGGACTTTGTCAGCAAGCAGCAAACATCAAGCCAAGGCCCTTCCTATCATGCGCATTCGCGCCGCGTGGGGCTTTGAGCCTCGCTGCCGCGACTACGCCACCGCCACTGTGGACGCCTGATAGATCTCCGTTGGCATCGGCTGACGTAGCCGCCAGGTGATGGCCATCGGCCGGTCACCTTCGTGCGAGACGTAGTCAGCCGGACCCAGGAACACATATGGGGAAGTGCCAAGCGCGTTGGTTTTTGCTTGCCGCACGAAAAGTAGGATGTGGGAACCGCGCTCGCGGTGGTGGATGTAGCGCTGCCCGGTGGGTGACCACGACGACGTTGTTGACTGCGACTCCCAGTGGAACAGCTCTGGGCTGAGCGCGAAGTCGCGGTACATCGTGGTCGGCGAATAGTCGCGGTCTGACTTCTTCAGCGTGATCAGGAAGGCGTCGGCGTTGGCCGCCTCACACCAGGCCACCCCCTCGCGCATGGTGCTCGGGGTGCGACGCAGGGAGGCGAAGTCCAGCGCCGCAAGGATCTCCTCGCGGGAATAACTCGCATGAACCTCAAGCGGTACCTGGGCGAGCTCGGGCACAAGGCTGCCCAACTCGTACGTGCTGCGGCGGGCATTGTCGAATGCGATGTCGATCACTTGGCGCAGCTCGTCGACAACCGCTTCACCTCGGATCGCATCAAGTCCTGATGCAGCACTGTCGAATCCACCGCCGTTCGGGTTCAGCGAGTAGAACAGCATCTCGGCAAGGCGTCGCTCGATGGGGCCTTCCATGCCAACTGTGCCTTCGAGGATCGACCGGTAGGCCGTCCACCGACGACGGTCGTCAACGTGGGCAAACGCCCGGACCCGCTTGACGAGATCCGCCTCGCGAGGCCCGGTGTCTGCGCCGAGCTTGCCGGCATCGCGACACAGCGACGTCCACGATCGATTGCTCTTCAGCACATCTTCCAGGCCACGTCCGGACGCATCGAGATAGGACGCCAGTTGGTTGTCCGGATGCGCACGCACCTCGGACACCAGCGCCGCCCATCGCGGGGCCACCTGCTGTTTGATGTTCTCCAGCACGAGATCCCGCGCGACAGCGTCGAGCACGATCTGACTGCCCGATGGCAGAAACGGAAAGCCCTCCTCGACCTGACGCTGCAGCGCCTTGCCGCCGACGCCACTCATCGCTCGAAACCGCTGATCGAATCGGAACTCACGGCGTTGGTGTCCGACAAAGTCCAGGGCGGTCAGCACGGTCTTACCTCTAGTAAGCCGCAGGCCGCGTCCCAGCTGCTGCAGGAAGACTGTTGCGCTTTCGGTCGGACGCAGAAACAGCACGGTGTCGACCTCGGGAATGTCGAGGCCTTCGTTGAAGAGGTCGACCGCGAACAAGATCTTGATGTCGCGGTTGCGCAGCGCGGTCAGTGCATCGCGGCGATCGGCCGCGGACGTGTCGGCGGATACGGCCAGTGCGGGGATACCGGCTTCGACGAAACGCTGAGCCATGTAGCGGGCGTGCTCAACGCTGACGCAGAATCCCAAGGCGCGCATGGCCGCTACGTCGGCCACTTTGTCGTCGAGCTCCTTCAGCACAACGCGGGTTCGGGCATCGTTGCCGGTGTAAACATTGCTCAGCTCCGCCAGGTCGTAGCCCCCACGTTTCCACTGCACGGTCTCGAGGTCGGTTCCGTCGTGGATGCCGAAGTAGTGGAATGGGCACAGCAGATTCTGCTCGAGCGCTTCCCACAACCTCAACTCCGCGGCAACCCGTCCGCCAAAGAACTCGCGGACATCGACCCCATCAGCGCGCTCCGGAGTGGCGGTCAGCCCTACCAGCTCGATTGGCTGCACGTGGTCGAGCAGCCGTCGGTACGACGCGGCTTCGGCGTGATGGAACTCGTCGATCACTACCACGTCAAAGCGATCTGGTTCTATGTCGGAAAGCCTTTTCTGCGAAAGGGATTGGATGCTGGCGAACACGTGGCGCCACTTGGCAGGTTCTTGTCCATCCACCAGCAGCTCTCCGAAGGTGGGATCGGTGAGAACCTCTTGATACATTCGCCGTGACTGCTGCAGGATTTCCTTGCGGTGGGCGACGAAACAGCAGCGTGAGGTCCCGACCGTGGATATCGCGGGCGAGTCGGCGGTAATCCAGTGCGGCGATAACAGTCTTTCCTGTACCCGTCGCGGCGACGATCAGATTTCTGTGCCGATCGTGGATGGTTCGCTCGGCGTCAAGTTCTTCGAGCATCTCGGCCTGATACGGCTTGGGGTGTACCTCAAGGCCGGACAGGGTGACGGTAAGCCCGTCACGCGCGCGACTCCCCGACGCAGTCTCAAGCGCCGCGCGGAGCCGGACGCCGTCCTCGACCGGCCGGTAAAGCTCGAATTCCCTATTCTCCCAATAGGAGTCGAATGTGGCTCGAAACTTCTCGAGTAGGTGCGGAGTCGAGATCGCGGACAGCCGGACGTTCCATTCCAGGCCGTCCACGAGCGCGGCATGGGACAGATTGCTTGATCCGACGTAAGCGGTGTGGAAGCCAGTGTTGCGTCGCAGCAGCCATGCCTTGGCGTGCAGGCGGGTGCGGTCGGTTTCGTAATTGACGCGGACTTCGGCGCCGAATTCGTCGACTAGAGCATCAAGGGCGCGAGCGTCCGTGGCCCCAAGGTAGGTGGTCGTGATGACGCGCAGCGGGACGTTCCGCTGACGCAGTTCGTTGAGCTGATCCTCGAGCAGCCGAAGTCCTTGCCACTTGACGAACGCACACAAGAGATCGACATGGTCCGCGCTGGCGAGCTCAGCGCGTAGCTCCGCGGCGAGGGTGGGCTCATTGCGCGCATTGGTCATCAGCGCGGCGTCGGAGAACGGGGTGGCGGGTCGGGGTAGGCGAGTGGTGGCGAGGGCGTTCTCGCGCTCCCCACCTCCTCCAGACGGGTGATCTGGCCGAGCTCGAGCGAAGCAGCGCCTCGCCATCAGCGTAGACGTCCGGCAACACCGCGAGAATTCGCGCGTCAGTCGACCTTCTCCTCGGCGGACCTGCCGACCGCAACGACCGTTCGATAATCGGCGCGAGGTGCCGCGCGATAGTCAGCGCCTGCTCAGCGTCGTCAACGCTGCCGTACTCGGGCCGCAGATCGTCGTCCCTAGTGGCTGCTTAAACAGTTTGCGGTGAGCAGCGACTCGTATACCCCCATGTCCATAAGGGCGGACGTTAACGGATTGCGCCGACATCTGGGCAGGGATTGCTATGAGGCTTCAACAGTTGCCCGCGCTTGTCATTGGCACCGCCTATGGTTCGCCTTGGTGGGTTTCAACTGCGGAGGAGATTCACTCGTGACGGCCGACGATAAGGCACTGGTGCCGGTGTGGACGCTGGCGACCGAAGAAGTCAACGTTCCGAATGTGACGGGCGGCGACGCCATGACACCGGAACGTTTGGCCGAACTGCGGACGGTCTTGGCAACGCTTGCGGACTCCCCGATCGCAACCTTGGAAGCGCACCCGGTCACGGCGAAACGTCCCCGCAGCGGCGGTATTTCACTCCATGCTGCGAGTCCGTTGGCACAGAATTTGTCCCTACTGATGTCACAAACGGCAAAGCCAGCGCGCGCGCGGACCGACCTGGTCGCTGCTCCACGGAATCGCGTCCTTGACCATCGGGGGCGACTTCTCACACGTCGGCATCCGCGACGATCCGCTGGCGCTCGCCGAGCGATCCATGAGGGCATTGCTTGTCAGCTAACACACTGTCAATTCCACATATTTGGACCAACTTTCGGGGCTACGGTGAGCGCATCAGAGTGTTCTAGGGAGTTGACATGGCACGACGACCAGACCGTCCCCGTCCAGACCGAGATTCAGACGTATACATTCAACAGCCACCCCCGCGGGCACGGCCCCAGGCGCACGTTAAGTGCGGTTGCAATTGCGGCACGTGCGGCGGGGGCTCTCACTGCCACAACAAGGACAGCGGTTGCAATGTGAGGTGAGCTGCGGCTGCGCATGCCTCGGACCGAGGCGCCCAACGAACATTGGTGCCCGGATAGTGCTATCGCACGCGATTGCGTTTTCGAATGGCGCACGCCTGCGGATCCGAAGAAGCGACCAACCACTACACCTACCCGTCGAGTGGTCGACGAGTAACGAGGAGTATGTGGGCGGGTGCCTCGAATTCCCGCAACTGTTCGAGTCCGCGCCGGCGTCGCCGCGAATCCCCGCGCCCCGCCCCTGCCACACCCCGCCTCCCGCAAGCGGCCAGGGCTCGTCAGGACAAGCGGGCGGGTGTCCGGGTGCGACGGGCCGCGTGCCGCCCGCTGCGGCCGGTGGTGCGCACGGCCGCTGCGGCCGGTGGTGCGCACGGGCGCGTTCAGCGCACGCCGGGCCGCTGCGCCCAGGTCGGCGGCCGTTTGATATCGCTTCGCAGGCTTCTTGGCCATGCGTGTGGCGATGACGTCGTCGAATGCCGCCAACCTCGGATCAACCGCCGGCGGGCGAGGAATCGGCGACGTCATGTGCCCGGCGATCTGCTGCTCGAGACTGTCAGCCGGATAGGGCCGCGCCCCGGTTAGGCATTCATAGAGCACACAGGTCAGCACGTAGATGTCGGAGCTCGCAGCGACTGCCCACCCTCGCAACGCTCCGGGGCCATGTACGCCATCGTGCCCAGCGTGCTGCCGGCCGAGGTCAAGCCCGCTTCACCGGCCGTGCGGGCCAGACCGAAGTCGATCAGGTACACGAACTTCCGCTCGTTGACCAGAATGTTCGACGGCTTGACGCCTCGATGGATCAGACCCGCTTCGTGTGCGGCATCCAATGCCGCCGCGACCTGCTCCACCACCGTGACGGCAAACGCCACCCCGAGCGCTGGTCACTTTCCTTGAGAATGGCCCCAGGGTGCGGCCCTCGATCAGCCGCATGTCCAGATAGAGTCGACCGTCGATCTCGCCGTAGCCGTGGATCGGCACCACATGCGGGTCGTTGACGCCGGCTGCGGCCTGCGATTCACGTCGGAAACGCTGCTGAAACGTGGTGTCTGCGGCTAGATGGGGTTGGCAGCACCTTGAGCGCGACGACGCGGTCGGTTCTGGTGTCGTAGGCTCGGTAGACCTCGCCCCATCCCGCCCCGGCCTATCAGCTTCTTCAGCTGATAGTGCCCGAATGGTGTCGCATCCACCGTTTACTCCTCGGCAGCGGCCAGCCCCGTATCGCTGTGTCGACCGAAGCTACATCACCTTTGACGGGGTAGCCGCCACGCCAACCGTCGCGGTGCCAACCGCCGCCGTGCCAGCCGGCCGCATCCACGGTGGGGGCGGCAGCGATCGTTGCCGGCTGGGCCGGAGCGGGATCGGCCGCGGCGATCGGTGCCGCACCGATAGCGACCGCGGCAGCGCCCGCCGCCAACATTGGCGTGATGTGCTTCAATCCGATTCGCGTTACGGAACTTCCTTTCGATGGCCTATCCGCCTTGCCCTTCCAGGCTTGCGCTCCATTGAATCGATGACGTCATCGCTGACACCCAATTAGTGCCTCCCGCTATGGCGGTAGGCAGTCTGGGTAACGGCTGTGGTCTCCGGGGATACGACGGTCAGCCGGCAACTCGTTGAGGTCATCGGCGACCGCCATGCCTGCGGCGGCGAGCCTGCGTGAGGGCCTCGACGAGACCCTCACGGTGCTGCGATTGGGCGTGCCGCCCACGCTGGTGCGTACGCTCCACTCGACCAACGCCGTCGAGTCGATGATCTCGGTCTGCCGTGAGCAAGCCGCAACGTCAAGCGCTGGCGCGACGGGCAGATGGCGCTGCACTGGTGCAGCGACGCGTAGAACTGCTTGGCGGCGTCCTGATCCATGTTCTGCAGGTCCCACCCAGTTCGGTGTGCGCTGTGCGTACTCGGTCCTTCGTTGGCTTGGTGAGGCCAAGCCGGGCCTGCACACGGCGCCCCGGCCGTAGATGGCCGAGCATGGCCTCACCAAGGTGCGATGGCTCGACACTGGCTCCAGGTGAAACGATCCGACAGTGACCGAGTTCCCCGCCGGAGTCCTCGCGATGGCCGCCCGAGGGCCGGAGTGGATGGCGTGGGTCGACGACCTCGCGAGCGTCACACATAGTCATCTCGAACAGTGGGAGCTCCGCCCCGATGGGGCTTCGACGCACGGGTCCAGCTCGCTAGCGCTGCCCGTGCGCACATCCGATGGAGCGCCGGCCGTCCTGAAGATCAGCTTTCCCGACGCGGACTCTGAACACGAGCACCTCGTGCTGCGGCGGTGGGGCGGCAACGGTGCGGTCCGGCTGCTCCGCGCGGACCCGCGGCGTCGTGCCATGCTTCTGGAGCGGCTGCGGCCGGAGAATCTCGACACGCTGCCGGACGTCGAAGCGTGTGAGGTTGTTGCCGGGCTCTACCGACGCATCCACGTCCCTGCGCTGCCCCAATTGCGGCCGCTCACTTCGTATGTCGAGCGGTGGACGCGCGACTTCGAGGCGCTGCCGCGCAGTGCGCCGATCCCGCACCGGCTGGTGGAGCAGGCGATTGCTTTATGCCGTGACCTGGCGGCCGATCCGGCGAGCACCGGCAGCGTCATCCACTGCGACCTTGACTATGGCAGTGTGCTCGCCGCCGACCGCGAGCCCTGGCTGGTGATCGCCCCCAAGCCGATGAACGGCGACCCGCACTACGAACTCGCCCCGATGTTGTGGAACCGCTGGGACGAGCTCACCGGGCACATCCGCGACGGTGTACAGCGGCGCTTCTACGCGCTCGTCGATGCGGCAGGTTTCGACGAGGAACGAGCCCGCGCGTGGGTCGTCATTCGGGTGGTCCGCGAAGCGACACGCGAGCTGAGTAACGGTCCGCACGCCGACGCCACGAGGCTGACCAAGTACGTGGCGCTTGCCAAGGCCGTGCAGGAGTGAGGTGACGGTTATGACTTTGGTGTTGCGGGCTCCGACAGCGTCGAGCCTTTGGCCACCGGCCAAGCCGTCGGCTGCGGACTCGAAGACCTCACCCGCGGGGTCGAGCGCGCCTCCCAGTGTGAAGCCACAGTTTCCGCCGAAGACCGTGGTCACGCCGTGCTGCACCGACGGACTCGCGGTCGGATCCCAGAACAGCTGCGCATCGTAGTGCGTGTGCAGGTCGACGAAGCCCGGCCCGAGCGTCTGCCCTTCCGCGTCAAGGGTTTTCGTGGCCTGCCCGTCGACGTCGCCGACCGCAACGATCCGCCCGTCATGCACGCCCACGTAGCCGTGTCGGGCGGGTGCGCCTGTGCCGTCGACGATCTGGGCGTCGC